>NZ_JAKNQI010000001.1:0-991690 GCF_022662295.1 Sphingomonas sp. CARO-RG-8B-R24-01
GGTTGAGCGCGTCCATGTGCTGGATCGAGCGCAGGAGTTGCTTGCGGTTCTGCGGCGCATTCATGCCGCGCCACCGTCGACAATCACATAATGCGTGATCCCGCACTCATCGCCGTGGTCGCGGTTCCAGCGACGCTCCCATGCGCTCGCCCTACGCGGCGGTTGGGAGTGATCGAACTCGGCTTCGAATACGCACTGGACCTGCACCAGCGTTTGCGGCGGCAGCGGGCAGTCGCCCCCTGCCCATGCGATCGGTGTTGCTTTGTCCGCGAGCGCCGCGGCGGCGGTAGGGTCGTGAGACACGGTACGCTCCAGCGCCGCGGGGATGCGGCTTCTGTAGACCGTATGCGACGGATATATCCGTCAGTCAACGCTTTTGACGGACTTATCCGTCGGCATTTCAAAATTTATTGTTGCTGGTATCCGCCGTTGGAATAGGCGTCGCGCGACAAGTCCCCTCGTACTCGAAGACTTGCTTACCATCGCTGTCGATGGACGAAAATGTGCCTTCGCGACGGTCAATGAGTAGGATCTGCGTATCCGGCCCGTCCCCACCGGCTCGTCCTTGGATCAGGTGGGGATAGAACGTGACTCCGCATGAACCTTTCCACAGGTCGCAGAACGGGAAGGCCTTGCCTATCTCGCCGTTCCAATACGCTACGTCCTTTTTTTCAGGACTTAGAATGTATGTCCGAGTCTCGAGCCTCTTTGTGACGCGCTTGGTCGCGCGCTTAGTGATCGTCGTTGTCCCCTCGCATTTGATCGCGAGGTCGGGTTCGACCGCGTTTGCCGAGAGCGCCAAGGTAGCCAAAGCCAACAGAAAAATTGACATAGGAAAAACCCTAGACTTGTTGGAAAACTCGGAACAGATTGAGAACATGGCTGTTTCGAGACGAGTGAATGAGGTATTGTCCATCCCCGCCTGCGACGTAGGATGCGCCCCCTGCCTGCGATCCTGCGCGGTCGCAAATATACAACTTAGTTGGTGGTCGAGAGAGGAGGAGCGCCTGTTGCGAGGTCGTTCGATGAACCTTCATGAAGCGCTCGCTGACCTGGAGGAAGCTTCAGGGCACGTCCAACGGCTTCGGCGAGATATCGAGCGCGCTTGTCCAGCGATCCCCTCGGCATACCCGGCAGCATATCACGCAAGGCGTCTTCCAACTCGGCTTCAGTAGGCGGTTCCGCGCGCGGTTCCGATATACCAAAGACGGAGAGGTCGCTGCCCATGGCGTTCGCCAGGTTTGCCAACACTTTCATCGTCGGGTTCTTGTTCCGGCCATTGATAATGTCGCCAACGCAATCGCGGCTCTCACCGGCGTCTTTCGACAGGCCGCGTTGCGAAAAGTGGCCGCTCGATCCCGTAGCGTCGCTTAGCACCGCACGGATGCGCTCAAGATCGAATTCGGTCGCTGGCATGGGAGTCATATCCCACGCGGGCCCACTATCGCTCAAGCTACGGACATATCCGTCACTTCCCGCTTGATGAGACGGATATATCCGTCGCATTGAATGGGTATGGATGAGCTCATCGGCGATATCGAGGCGTTCTGCCGGACGCATCAGTTGAAACCCAGCCGGTTCGGCCGGGATGCTGTGAACGACACGACGTTCGTTCCGCAGCTGAAGACAGGTCGTGAACCGCGCAGAGCGACGATCGCGCGGGTTCGCACGTTCATGGCAACCTACCAGCCGGCCGCTGCGGAACGGGAAGCAGCATGATCCTGGAGGGCATCGCCTTTTGGGCTGTCGCCTCGGTCGGCACGACGCTGACCTTCTGCGGCTTGTTCGCTGCGGCGGATCGCAAAGCTTCCGCTGATCAGCGTGGCGTTGAGCCGGTGGATCATAATCATCATGCAGGGAGCGATAAGGCATGAACCTCGACCAGTCCGCGAATTTGCCGAGCCTCATTTCACGCGAACGCGGGCATGACGCTGTGCGCGATGCCCTGCGCCTCTACATCGGGCGCGGCCGTCGCTATTCGGTCAAGCAGGTCTCGAACGCGACGGGCGTCAAGGATCGCGTGATCCAGTGCGCCATGACGGCGTCTGAGGATCCCGAGTGCCGGCCGATGCACATCAGCGACCTGCTTTCGATCGCCACCTTCCTCGGCCCTGAGTTCACGACCGAATGGCTGATGCTCGCGCAGCAAGCCGCAGTCGCCCTTCCCGAAGCCGACGAGCCGGGCCCTGGCCAGCTTGCGGCCGACGTTACCGACGACACCGCGACGATCGTGCGCGCGGCGCGGGACGGCAAGTTCGATCGGGACGAGCGCCGCGACCTGCGGGCGGTCGGAGCCCGAATGATTTCGAACGGCGGGAAGCTGGTCCAGCTGCGCGCCACAAGTTGAGGTTGAACGCCGGAGCGACCGGCCAGGAGTAACGACAATGCCGAACAACGTCAGGGTGGTTGCGACGATGGTCGCATCCACCGGAGAAAAATTGCGCCCGGCGGCCGTATTGCCGGTGTCGCGGATCATCATCACCGGCGGCGAGCGCTTCGGCTTCTTGCCGATCAGCGATGCCCGCAAGGTTCCGGTCTCGCGCGTGCTGCGCATGAACCGCCTTATCCAAAGGGCCGCATGATGGCCGACCAGCTCGATATGGCTACCGAGATCAGCGACCTGTACCTTGCCCGCAGCATCCGCGCCGCGCGCCAGCCGGTCCCGGTCGGCGTCCCCGGAGAGTGCGAGCAGTGCTTCGAGGATAGCAAGCGTTTGATCGGTGGGCGCTGCGCGCCGTGCCGCGACGCGCGGGACCGCCGCCGGTGAGCGCGCCTACCCTCGCCGCATCCGTCACGCACAACGATCCGCGCGCTTCCGTGATACGGGCGAGCGCATCGGCTTTTGGCTGCAGCTCGTCCAACTTATCCATGCGGCCCATCAGCAGCGCGCGCAGCGTCGCGTTGTCGTCGAGATTCGCGGGGGCGATCGGGGCGCCATAAGTGCCGGTCCGCATGATAGTCGGCACGACGTCGGACGTGACCCATTTTCGCACCCGGTACGCCGCGGTTCCGGGCTTCAATGCGCCGCGACACCGCACGATAAGGGTCAGAAGCCCGGGCAGGCTGACGACCGTTGCCTCGGAACCTTGCCCTATGAAAACCTTAGCCTTCTCCGTTTCGTCGAGAGGCTTAGCCGCCACGGTCGGGTTCTTGATTCCGAGCATCGCACAGGCATCCGCCAAGACGAACCACGGCTGACCATCGCGATCGGTCACGCGTAAGGCTTGGTCGTCGAAAATCAGAGGCACAATCGCGTTCATGGCAATCTCCATGCTTGGGGTGCGGGGAATGTCAGGGGTGTTAGCGCTGCGGGGTGCAGCGCCTGCGGGGGGCAGGGGTGCCACCGTGACGGGCGTCAGAGTGATGGGGAGCGCTGCACAAGCTTTTCCCCGGATTGGGGAAAGGGTTCGGAAGGGGTTCGGAAATTGCCCGGCCTAAGCCGTCACATGTGCGTCACTTGTGACGTCACAAGTTGTTGCTTGGTCACCCGCGCGCCGGTCGGAACGCATAGCGGTGCACCGGTGGTTGTCGCGTCCCAGATCTCACCGAAGTGACGCGCGCCGCGGTCGACAATGTCCGTCGCTATGACGGCATGGCCGCGATCGGCGAACGTGTTGGTGATGTTGCCGCCGCCGCAGCATGGATCCCAGATCGTGTGACCTTCGAACGACACGGCGTCCGCCAGCTGCTCTACGCAAAAGCGCGGTTCGACGTACCAGTCCTGCGCCGCGCGCTCGAAGGCAGTCGACCGGTGATTCTGGGCTACGTTCCCGGCGGGCATCAGTACGCCTGCGCTTGATCGCGCTCGCGGCGGATCCGCTGGGCGTCGCGAACATTGGCGAGGACGCGCGCTGTGTGCGCAGCCGTTCCTGGTATCTCAGGCTCGAGTGCTGCTCGAGCATCGGCCGCTGACAGTCCGCTCCGGGTCAATGCTCGGTACGCTTCGACAAGATCGTCTGGTAACCACGGCAGCCAAGTCCGCGTGATCGAACGTGCGCGGCGGGCTTTCACCTCCGGAGTGGTGCGTGCGGCGAGCGCTTTGGCCTGCGACTCCGGCGTGTGAAGGCGGGTCGCGACCATCTTGCGGCCATGCTCCCGACGCCGCTCACGCTCGGCTTCCGGCATGTTGGCCATGTAGTTCGCCATGCGCGCACGCCGCGCAGCCTTGACCTCCGGCCGCGCCTGATACTCCGCGCGCGCCGCCGCGCGCTTGGCGCTGATGACGGGATCGTCCCGCAATCGCTTTGCGGCACACGACCGGCAACGCCCCTTCGAGCTCTTGCTGATCGCGACAGTACAGCCTTCTCCGATGCAATTTCGCGGGGTGAAGGCCTTGGCAGTCCCACCGCGTCGCCTGTTCGCCTGGCTTGAGGCGCAAAGCTGGATCTATCGCAGAAGTGAGGCGGGCCATTGGGTAGCGTTCGGGCCAAAGATCCAGGCGGGAATGCTCGAGCACAAGGGCACCACGATCCAAGTGCGAGGACGGCCTGACAAATGGGTTGAGCAGGTTATGGTCACCCCCAAAGGCTTGGCCCGGTTGGCTGAGCAGAAGGCCGGGCAATGACCGTTCACCCTCACGACACGCCCGAGCATCTGGCTTGCGTTGCACTCGATCTGTTCGGCGGCAACGTCATGCTCGCTATCGAACGGCTGGATCAGGCGTCGCGTGTCCTCAAGCACTGGAAGCGCACCGCGATCTGGACTGGCGATGTTATCCCCGACGATCCAACCGGGTCAGATGAGGTGGCCAAATGAGCGCGCTCCTCCGCATCCAGCGCCGCACCGAGGCGCATGCGGTCTTGATCGTCCGCAAGGGCATAGGCTGGCACACGGGTGTGGGTTCGATCATTACCGTTTCATCGCGAGGCGCGGGCGACCCGTTCGTAATGGAGCGCGGCGCGGTAGCCGCTGACGTCCATGCGAGAGCAGTTAATTAATAAAATAGCGAGCATCACTATTTAACGTTCTGGCGAGAGTACGCAGCGGATTGTTTCTGCGTCTCGTCGAACAGCTTGGTATTTTCTTGGCCGATAGCCGATCGGTCCGCCTGGATAATTTGCCAACGAATAATTTGATTTGCGGCACCGTAGATGTTGGTAAACGACGTATGGGCTTGGGGCAGGCGATGGGTAGCGAAAGCCCTTGTGGCAACCACGTGCGAGCGCCACTTCTCGGCGGTCAGGGGTTGTTCTGGCGCGCCGGTTTTCTCCCTTGAAAGTCCGTCCAAGACAGTGCGAAGCATGGCAGCGTAATCCTGCAACACCATGATATAGTCGCTGCGATCCAGATCGGGCAGGTCGATCCCCATCGATGCCATGATGAGTTCGGAATGGATTTCTTCAATGCGTGGGAGGACTTTGTCGCGCAGCTCGACGACCCGGTCAGGATGGCGGGCAGCCCAGCTCGCGCGATCATCATCGGGTTCGATTTGCAGCAGCTCGGACATCCGATCCTCGAACGTACTTTTCAGAAGTATTGCCCAATCGGTCTGAAGCGCCTGCAGCCGGACGCGAAGGATCTGCCCTGACTGAACCGATGAGGCGCGCTGCATTTCCCCCATTTGGCGATAAGCAGGCCACAGAGCCACCAACGCAACAACCACGGTAATTAATGCCCCGATGACGCTACCAGCGAAACCGATCCATGCTGCCGTCATTTCCTCTCCGGTCGGCAAAGCACGGACACCGGATACGATCCACCACACAAGCATGGCAGCGAGCGCCAACGCTGCGATCAACAGCCCGATCCAGAACACCAATGCTAGCATTTTGCGAACCATGATATAAAATCCGAGTGTCAGATACTGACCGCTATCGACGCAATAGGCTTCGTACGGATCGGCGCGTCAATCCTCTCACAAGCCGGGCCCGCACGCTTCCGGGAAACAGCACGGGAGAGTGCGACATGCTGAGGTGGGCGGCGAAGTCGACTGGCGGCGCTCGGGCGGTCGCATTAGCGGCCTGACGCGAAACCGGACCGGGGGGGGTGGCTCTGACTTCGGGGCGGGTCGCCGCCTTAGACCGGTATGGCTCTCACGCAGAGATTTTTTTCCGCTGGAGCGCGCCGGGGTGCGAACCTGACCCCATTTTAGAACTTGCGCATCGGCACCTTACCCGACTGACAACTACCAAACCGGCACGATTACTTGCTAGCAACCTAGTTTTCCGTACCGGCATACTTTAGTCAAAAAGTACGCACGTGCGAACCTGTGCGTACTTTTCGCGCCAAGTGCGAACCTAAAAGCCGTAATTTCCGCCAAAAACCGCAGAAGTCCGCCAGTTTTCGCAGGTTCGCACCTGCGTACTAGTGCGAACTTGGAGCGCGACCCCCGACGTCCACAGGAGAGTTTATGCGCACCTCGCTGGCGGCAATCTGCTGCCCAACGTGCGGCCAAGCGGTCGCCCCTGAGAGCACCGAAGACCCTGACGCCCTGACGCTGATGCGCGCCGCGTGCGTGATGATGGAGATCAGGCGAACATGGGATGATCACGTATCAGAACGCGATGCAGCCCGCCTTTTGTGTCGTTCGCCGTCGACGCTTCGCAACCGGCGCAGCATGGACAGGCCTATACCGTACCGCAAGCGCGGTGGCCGGGTCGAATATGCATTGGCGGACCTGTGCAGCTGGGGAGGGCCTGACCACGATCCAGAGGCAGACTAAGCCTTGCGTGGGCAGAATGCCGGCCGCCGACGCATCGCAAGGAACGTCAAATTTTGGTTGGAGGCCGAATGGCTGCTTTGGCGCACGAAACGACAGTATCGCCCTGTGGTGCCTGTGATTATGCGCGCGTAAAGTCGGTCCCGCCATCGGCCAAGATTACGTAATTAAAGGTGAGTGCATCCGGCCCATCATAGCGGGTATCGTCCTTGATGTCCCCAATCTGGGTGGCGGCATAAAGGCCGTTCTGATTGCGCCAGATAAGGACCTGCCCGGTGCGTGGCGACCGGTAGCGTGACGAAAAATCATAGCTGGCTGCATCTGTAACGGAGTCGATGCTGGTGGCACCTTGTGCAATGGCGATGGCGTCGATGCTGGCGGGATCGCGATAGGCGTGAATCAAGCTACCACCACCCTTTGACCAAGCCGTCTCGAACAGGCAGTGACCGTCACCCAGAGCATAGCGCCCGTTATTGTTAGAATAGTCCAATGTGACCGAGCCGCGATGGGCACGGCTATGATAGCGCGGGTTGATGGCGTCATCGGGAAGGGCGCGGACTGTCGTGCGCTCGACCGCCTCTTCGATGGCGGCAAGGCATGCGGCGGGAGTCATCACGCGGATACCCAAGGCTTGCGTCAGCTCAGGCGCGCGACGCAAGATCCCGCCGTCATCGGTGACGAATATATCGCGCCCTGCGCGGGCATGCCCGACAAGATGGTCGATATCGTTGATCTTGTTGCTGAAGCGCTTGTCGGCGGGAGTGAGCCCCGGCGAAAGGATACGCTGCACTTCTTCCGACAAACGCTCCGAGGCGTCATCTGCGAAAAAGTCACCGCCATCCCATGTAGAGGTATCCCAGCGCGCCACTGTGCCTATGATGGGGAATATGGCCAAGTGACGCAGCAGCTCGGCACGACGCACTTCATCGCGATCCTGCCGCAGGTCAGCTTCGACGCGGGTTGTGGCCGATAATTCGACGGTCCCAGAGAGAGCATAGCGAAACAGAGCCTGCAACTCTTCGACCGAGGTTGCCGATTGGCTCGCGGCATCGAAAAGGTTGATGACACAATTGGTGTCGATAGTGATTTTTTGTCGCCGCGAGGTCATGGCGGCATATCGCGCTGCAGGCCGTGAAACGTCAATGTTCGCAAGTGGGCGGAAGCGGAATGACCACTTTCTTCTGGTTTACCGTCTGAGGTGCCCGAATGCGCCCGATCGCTCCCGAACCGAACTGTCGCCTAAGCGACGTACGGTCAATGGTAGCGACCGACAGGAGGCACCATGACCCGCGCATATAGCGTTCTGAAGATCAAAGCCGTCAACGAAGGAGCGCGCACCGTGAAGGGTATCGCGACAACCCCTTCGGTCGACCGGGCGGGCGATATCATCGACCCGCTGGGCGTGAGGTTCGCCAACCCGCTGCCCTTCCTGTGGCAGCATCGGCATGACCAGCCCATCGGCACGTGCGAGTTCGGCCAGCCGACCGCGAACGGCATCCCCTTCACCGCGACGATCGCCAAGGCGCGCGATCGTGCTGGGGCGGGGCGTGCGGCCGGCGCGCAGGTCAGTCACCAGCGCTGGGTCGCCAACGGCCTCGCGACCGATGCGGGACAGGGTGATTCCCGTGTCGCGGTGAAATCTATCGATGCGCTGTAGGATTTGAGTTTTGGGGGCGACGGCAATTCGTGCCCTGTTATCGATGAATCGATACATGGTTGGTTACTCGCTTTTCGGCCTCTGACAGCCAGTTTTCCCGGTTACGGACCGGGTGCCGGGAGGGTCAGAGCCTGTAGCGAGACAGGTGGGGCGTTTTTCCCAAAGGGTATTGCATGGCGCCCGCACTCCCGACATAAGTCGTCGGTGAGTGATGGACGCCAATCCACCCTCTGTTTTCAACCCTCTGCCGGCGCCAACCGGGCTTGAGGATCTATCGCTATCCGGGCTCTGACACCCAACTGGCAACATGCCTAATTCCAACAGACTGCGCAAGCATCTCCCGCCAAGGGGATCGCTTTCGCGCATTCTGTAGTGGCAGGGAGCACTGGATGCGAAGGCGGATCATGCACGTTGCCGGCTTTGATAGCGCTCGGTATCTAAATTAACTGACATTGGGTTAAGAGCGGCCTGGCCGCTTCCGAGTGCCGTTCTCCGTAATATTCCGTTCGTCGATGCAATCTGGCAGGCGCAATAGCGCACCGAATGGGTAAACATTGGACAACGGCCTGTGTGATCAGACAGGAGAACGTAAGCTAGTCCCACGAAGCCGCTCGCGTAGCGATGCGCCCAGAGTCCCGACTATTCTCCGAGTTTCGGCATTAACGTGAAACCTGCCGTTACATTGATACTTTGATCCAGTCCCTATTTAATGGATCGGCGACGCGGCATTACTATCTATCTCAAGTCGCCTGCACGGTGTGTCAATCAAACCAGCATTGAGGGCCCAAACCAAGTCCGTCGAAATTTTTGATCTTGCAGTTGGGCAAAAAAGGGCAGCCAAAGGCGCGCCTGAGCGCTCTCGACCAAATCGAAATACTCAGGAAAGTTACGAAGGCGCCGCCAGATTGTTCCGTCATTCTGGCTAAGGCAAAAATCAATTGCCAATACTGGGTCGAGAGGAATAACAGGAATCCGTGGACCGGGACTTTGCATCAAGCCCCTCCATACTCCGGCAATGTTGCACGGGGCAGCAGGAAGGAAGTCGGCTGCGCTAAAGGCATCTTGTGCGTGCCCCCCTCGCTGAAAGTGGAACAGCGGGTGTGGCTCCTTCGATGGGTTGCCGCCGTCGACAGTCGTGCGCCGACTGGGAGCATACATATCGGTGTCGAGGCGCCAATGGTCCTGAAGATCGAATAGCGTCTCACCCGCATCCAGATAGCCCTCCACGCGAACCTGATATTCTGCTCGCCAAGGAGTTCCTTCTTCTTCTTTCCATTCAAATTGGAAATCGAGGTAAGACGCCTGAAGCTCGCAACCGTTTGGGTGCAGCCCCTGATTTCTTGGCACAGGCAAAGGAAGTTGGTTCCCCCTCATCTGGCGGTCCTTGGTCCACTGACTGCGGAACCGGCCCATATTAGTATCAAGCGCATCGGCGGTCGCCTGAGTAGCTGGCTCTCGGCGAAGCGCTGCGCTCATTCGTTCCATCTCATCCGGCAGCGAAAAAACCATTCAAGACCCGCGCGTGTAAATCTGGAGTCGCTTCATATCTTCCTTGTCGAGTGTGGGATCCTCACGATTCTGGAGTGCAATGCCCAAGGCGGCATATAGAGGGTCCAGCCACGAGGGCATGCTGCTACGGGGCTTCACCTTGACCGCGCGCGCAGGGTCAACAGGTACGAACTGCTGCCGCGCTTCTTTGCTGAGCAGGCAGTACCGCCAGGGGCGGTCACCGAGACTGCCACTTGGCATCTGGAGCGGCACGAGGTCGGCGGCTACCGCCGTTAACAGTTCTACGCGTTGAGCAATCGTGCATCCGGCGAGGGGAACATCCGCGCCAAGTTTGTCTTGCCACCAATCCTCTATGCCTCGCGCCCACCAACGCTTGAAGCATCCGCTGGCCACTCCACAATAGGCGTAGGCCGCGAGTTCGTCGGTTAAGGTCTGCCATCCTTGGGAAGCCGAACTGTCAACTCCGAGCCGCATCGCGAGCATGTCTTCGTCAATTAGCAGCCCGGGATGTATCATGACCCGAACGAGCGGACTTGCTTTGAGATGGACCCGGTCGCCAATGTCGAAATCAGACTGGAAATCAGTGCTTCCCCACTGGTACCATTGTTCCTCAGTTAGCCCAAGGACGTCGAGCAACCTTGCCCCTTCCACGTTTAAAGCGTCATAGAGCGCCCGTACGCCGATTAGCTTCGATTGCGCAGCCGGCCGCGCGTCAGCTGCGCTAAGACCGTCCTTCTCGATCTTGAGATCGAAGATATCGTCGCTGCTCGAGTCATGACCAATATTCTCGAGCACCTTTTCACGGAGAGAAAAGCGCACGATCGGAAAGCCTGGGAGTGTACGCTTCTGCTGAGCTACTCGGATATCCTGCGCCATCCCCGGCCCGGATTGCCGGCTGCCTTTCTCGTTCGAGAGATCGACGTCCATCAGCACGCCCGAAGGCGAAAAATTGCCGAGGCTGATAGCTGAGGCTGCTTCCTGAGCACTCAAAGCCACAATATTCAACGCATCGCCCTTGCTAAGGCCATCGGCAAACGCAGCTGCTTCTTGGGGGCTGTCGTCGATCAAAACCCAATCGGCAATCATTCCTCTTCCTCCGCCGGAACCCTAACCTCGATGCAGGTGGAATAGTTCTCGGGAGGATCGACCACTTCTATATCACCGCCGGCCTTGGATATGATTTGCTGGACGATCCATAAACCGAGCCCGGTTCCTGAGAATTGCTCGGTGTTGCTAGCGCCAGCGGGTGCTGCGATCCGGGTCGTGAAAAAGAGGTCGAACACCTGTTCTTTATAGTCGCTAGGAATGCCGTCCCCGGAGTCGCTAAACCGTATTACGACATTTCCTTCCTCGGACTTGGCTTCGACATGAATCAGTCGCTCTCCTTCGACGCGTCGCAGTGCTTTTAGCGAATTCGAGAAGAAATTAAGCAAGATGGACGCGATTTCCGCTGCGTGCATCGGCCTGGTGTAGAGAGCGTCATAGGGGGGTACGTCGATCGTTAGCTGGATCTCAGCCTTTTCTGCCAGCTTCAACACCCCTGCTTTGAACTCGCTGAGAGCCTTGCTGACGCTGACGGGCGCCAGTTGACGCACCGATCGCGCCGACGCGAGTTCGTTGAGATAGGCGGTCAGGGCGTCGAGGCGAGACAGCATTGACTTCGCGCGGTCTGCTTGTGTCGCAAAGGCATTATCATTTGCACGCGCCTCAAGCGCTATGTCGAACACAGCCTGAAAGTCCATTCGAACGGCTTCGAAAGTCATGCCCGTTTCATGGCTGAATTCAGACGTGGTCAAGCCGAGTGTTGCCAAAAGTCGAAGCAATGTTGCTTCGTCCGCAAGTTCCGCACGTTGTATTTCTATTAGCTCAATTGATTCCTCAATAAGGGCAGCGGAACTTTCCCCGTTAGAAGACCTTGGTTTTGCGGTATGATCGTCATCCCCGACGGATTGTTCAGTTCCGTTATTCTCGGCTGATTTCCGAGCATGATCTACTTCCGCATCGCGCGCCGCACGCGCAGCGTTACGGAGCTTTTCTAGGTTATCGTTAGCCTTCCGCTGGTTCGAGCCGCCAGCGCTCTGCTTGCGTCCGCGGTCCTGAGCGATGCGGTTCACCGCAGTCACGATCACTGCAGTGGCGAGACCGGTCAATTCGAGAAATGCCTCCTTTTCGATAAGGCCCTCGCGTGAGGTATGCTCTTCGAACTGTTTGCCCTCCGGATCATAGATTTCGATGACGCCGAAGAAGTTGCGATTGGCGATGGGCGCGAGCACGGAGCCACGTTGGGAATAGATCTGGTCGAGTCGCAGCCAGTCGTCTTCTGGTTCGCCATAAGGAACAACGCGAAAGCCATTGCGATAAAGCCTGATCCCACCCTCCGCACGAAGGGTGTCTCGAACGCGCGTATAGACGAAGCTCGGCAGCAACTCAGAACGGAGAATGAAGTAATGAGACTTCATAGCAACGTCTCGCAGGACCGAATATTTTGGCGGATTGATCGCGTCACGGTGACTGTGATGGATTTTTGCCCATCCCCGATCAGGTCCGAAGCGGTTTTGTGAAATGCGCCACTCCGCCGTTCCGCCTTCGTCGACGCGAAACTCTATCAGGGCATGGTGGTGGGATAGAATTTCACTTTGGAAATCAGCAACTAGGGTCGGATCAGCGAATAGATCGCCATTTCGAAGAAAAGAGACCTTGAACCCGGGGTCGGCGTTTGGACGCCGCTCGATGGTTGCAACCGGAAAGGGCTGCTGAAGCGCGAGAAGTCCACGCCAGCAGCGGCGGATTTGAGCGTCCGACCAATCGTCCCGGAGTTCCTCGATCCTAATCTCCGTTCCCCGCCGACGTGACGGCTCCGCGCCCAAATAAACTGGCACTTCGCTTAGATCACGCCCGCTTTCAAATTTCTGCCAGTCAACCACCAGTTCCATTCCCGGACTGGTGTCGTCAGTCCAAGTCCGCAGGCGAAGAACCTGGCCAAGGCGTTGCGTTGAAAAACGTCCGATACCTTTTCGGCCCGCCCGCTGACGCCCGAACATTCGTGAACGGGGCTCTGAGACTTTGAGTGTGCTAGCAAGGCGTAGAAAACCTGTAATTAGCTCCTCACGGCTCATTCCCGTTCCGTCATCCTCGATGACGAGCGCTCTACGTTCAAGCGTGACAGTTACATTTTGAGCGTCGGCATCATAGCAGTTTTTCACCAGCTCAATAAGCGCGGTTTCCTGCCGGCCAACCAATTCTCTCCCGAGACGGTCGATCAATCCCGCGTCGGTGGTGAAGCGCAGCTCCTCGCTCATGATTTAAACGTTCCGCGTCGTGTTTCGCGAAGTTTCAGCGCCTCATCCATCATCTCGACAGCTGCTTTCGGCCATGAAAGCCCGAATACTGGCGGTAAGAGAAGGGCGTCAGCGATCCGGCGTGCCACGTCCATATCTCCGGCGCGAATTGCGCGGTCGGCCTGTGCGAAGGCATCCCCTGATCGGACGCCATTGCGCAGAAGTATTGGGAAACGGCGTGCATCGGCTAGCTCGAACTTTAGGAGTCCCCCCCCATAGGATCTTCCAAATCGCTCTGCCGCTAACTGACCAAAGCTCGAGACCATGCTTAGCGCTACTATCTGTCGCTCGTCGACAGTCAGGTCCTGCAGAAACCGAACTTGGTGAAGCGTATTTGTGCATCGCAACTTAGTGGCACCGATCACAATCCGGGGGCCGACATCGTTCATATATGTAAAGATAGCGTCGCACCCCGGCCCGTGATCAACTTTCCACCAAGGTGATCGCTTATTGAGCCACAGGACCGATCGTCTTTTGTCTGGGGGAATGAGAGCCAGGCGCCTCCTGACGCCCACTTGCGTACGCGTGATGTCGCGCGGGGTGAGCAGCCATGTTCGTTCGCCGTCTCTCCCCAGATTGCGTAAGTCGTCCTCAGAGACCTCGAGGCTACGAACATGGCGAGCGCGGGTTGCGATGAGCGTCACATCATCAAGCGCGATTCCTGCCTCGATCCGTTCCGCTTCGGACATGAGGAAAACTTTATTTGATCCGGTCACGGCACCGATCGACAACGATGCAATTTCAGAAAGCTGGCGAGCGCCGAGCAAGGCTAGTGCAAAGCAGCGCGGCTTAATTTCCGCTACCTGGAGACCTGCGGCGGACCATCGCGTAGCCTGCGGCAACGCGCTTGAACCCTCGCCGTAACCGCGCGCAAATATTATGGCGCCACGTTCTTCGGCATGGTTCGACCACAGAGGCTTGTCGACGATCTGGCGAACCTCGACATGCTCGAACTTCCGACAAACGAGGTCCAGTGCCTCCCGCCCGTAGTTCGAAAACAGCGCGGCTCCTGGCACAATTGCAGCCATCCTTCCGCCCGGCTTGAGAAAGCTGATGGCGTGAAGCAAAAACGGCACCCACAGGCCGGCAGCGCCTTTGTAACCAAATCGGTCTCTCAGTCCGTCGCGTTCTGCCTTTGGAAGAGAATGGTTACGAGTAAATGGCGGGTTAGATATCACCCCATCTACCTCGCCGATGAGGTCATGGTCTGTGTCCAGGAAATTCTGTCTGATCAGAATGTGGCCAGGGGGGAGCCACCGTTGGACATCGGCAAGTGTCTTGTGATCAATGTCACATCCAACAAAGCGTAAGTTTGCTTGGTCCGAGGCGCGAAGGTTGGCGCGGACCAACGCAGCCCTCAGGAGCGCTCCGTCGCCTATGCTGGGCTCGAGTAGCCTTTCGACTCCTGTTTGGACTACCCATTCCGCAAGAGTGTCTGCCATGGTTCGAGGCGTATAGTATGCCGCCCGAAATTTTGTCTCGATTTGGGCGTGCGCGCTCATTGGTCCCCCTCAAAAATTGCGACGCGTCCGCAATTCTCGGGGGGTATCAGCTTTGGAGGGGAGCAGGCAATCCATCCCTATATAAAAGCGGCTTATCATCAGTATCGCTTCACAGGTCCGAGGCTGTGACATCAGGGGGCAGGAAAAGCGCCCCGTTTTCAACGAAAGCTCCGGCGCGCATCATTTTCTCCACGCCGTTGGCGACGATCGCGTCCTTGTGTGCCTCATCGAGGTCGCCGAACTGTGATCCGTCGACCGCGCCGCGGATCAGGATCGCGCAAAGCCCTACGGCCTCGGGATCGAGTGCGTCTGGGAGCTTCAACGGATTGCATCCTTGCCGTCGCGTCCGCGCTTCACTGCCAGCGTCCATCCGCAACGCCGAGGGCGCGGCCACTGTCGTTCCGACGGGCGTCTCAGGTGCTGGGATTAGCGCGCTATGTCGCCGCGCGGCCTACCCAGAGGACTGGTCGCAATCGTATGTCCGCCTTCTCGGCGCGCCGACCGGCGGCTGGGTGAACCAGACCAGCATCGCCTGCAGCTGGAAGGGCAGCGGTACCCTGACGCACAGCGGGAGCGTCAACCAGGTCAAAGGCGACCACACGTTGGCGTTCGATATGCCATCCTGGGGCGGCGCGGTGAAGAATACGTGGTTAAGCCTTTACGGGGTGAACGCGGCCGATCCGTTTCGCGAGTTCGAATGCCACGACGCGAAAAACGCCTCGGGTAACGAGTTCTCGAAAGAGGTGATCACCAGCTCGAGCAAGTACGCCGTCCTGCGCTTCATGGACTGGAACGAGACGAACAGTAGCCCGGCGCGCACGGCAGCGAACCGGCCCGATCCGCGGACGCTCGACAATCCGGGTCAGGCGCTGGAGAACCAGATGCGGCTAGCCAAGCTGGCCGATGCTGATCCGTGGTTCAACCACTCCTGGAACGACGATGCGACCTATATGCAGTGGGCCGCGAAGCAGGCGCACGACACGCTGCCGGCTGGTCACAAGATCTACGTCGAGCTCAGCAACGAGGTCTGGAATTTCCAGTTTTGGCAGGCGCAGGACAACCTCGCGGAGGCGACCACGCTGAAGATCAACTCGAACAACGGCTACGGCGCGTGGCAGAACTATTCGCGCCGAGCCATCGACATGTTCAAGATCTGGGAAACCGCATTCGCCGATCGCCCGAAGGATCTGGTGCGTGTCCTTGGCACTCAGTCCGCCTACTCCGAGGTCACGCGGCAGGAGATGAGCTACCCGGGGATTGCGGATCACGTCGACGCGATCGCCGGCGCACCGTATTTCAGCCATGACCGGCAGGTGCCGTACAGCGACGCCCTGTTGCAGGCCAGCGTGACCGATGCGGTAGCCACGCTCAAGACGACCTGCGACATCGCCCGCGCGAGCGCCCCCAACATCCGCTGCATCACCTATGAGGGTGGCCAGCACGAGCTGCCGACAGCGCTGCTCTCCCAAGATCAGTTCGAAACGCTCGAGCGCAGCCAATTCATGGCCGACATGTATACGCAGTACCTGAAGGCGATCTCGGCACAGGCTGACCTGGTCATGCTGTTCAACGACGTCGGCCCGATCAGCAAGTACGGCGCTTGGGGTGCGCAGGAATACGGCGGTCAGGTCGGCACGCCCAAGCAGATAGCCGTCGACAGGTTCCTAAAGGAATAAAAGCCGATCGGCGGGGGCTATTCCGAAGTCCGAGGAGGGTCCCTGCGCAATTATCAATCCGAGGGAGGCGGGCCACGGTAGAGGAATCATACCGCGGCCCTGGCCGACCCTATCTGTTGGGGGGACGAGATCGGTTGCCCACCATGCTAGGCAGATCGGTGGAGCATGCAACAGATTACGTTAAAACACTTTTTGACAAACCAGCGTTACACTCCGGTTCTGCAAGCATGACACTAATCGCTCGGACACTTAGGATAGCGGCCGGAGCGGGCTGCAGTTCGGCTCCCGCCTTAACTGCATCCTGGGCCGCGCCATGTGCTTATTTCTTGCCCCTAGCGCGGTTAGGTCCGCTGTTCACCATCTATCGCCGTTCCTGTTCCGCTCCAAAGCACGCCGATTGAAAGAGCGCGCACGTACTCGGGAGCAGCACCAGGCACGCAACAGTCTAACTACACAAGCCAAAGAGCGCCGCACGTCAACTCGAAGTATATGCGCTTGTAAGCTATTGTTTACACTTTGATTTCAGGAAAATTCTAACAATCCCGCTTTTCCGCCATTGGCACGGTTTCTGCACCGGACAAACGCGATGCGGCGCGGTGCCGTGCTCGAAGGGGATGCCATGAAATTGAATATGATTTTGCTCGCTGGAGCCGCCATGCTTGTTGGTACGGGTGCACAAGCCCAAACTCTCAGCAACTCGAACGCTAACGGCTATGTCACCACGACTGCTTTGCCGGGCACGTTCTCTCTAACGGGTGGCGACACTGGCTCGGGCGCCTTCGGAGAGACCTTGTATACCGACACTGCGATGGGCCCGCTTTCGATCATCGGGACCTTCAATTACCAGTCGTTTGATTTGGACGGTGGGGCTTATGACCCGGCTGGTTACATCCTTGGTGGCACGCACTACCAGCTTTCCAACAGCGGTGCTTCCACGAACGGAAGTTTTAGCTTCAATGTCGGTGCAGGCCAGACCTACGGTTTCTACGTCGACACGGTTGACAACGCCTTTGGACCGGGTCGCATTTCGGTCGTGAGCAATGCGTTCGCTGCCGCAACTGGCGCCGTCCCCGAGCCCGCCACGTGGGCGATGATGCTCGCCGGCTTCGGCATGATCGGCTTTGCTGCGCGTAAGCGCTCGTCGGTCAAGACTGCCGTCAGCTACGCGTAAACCGTTCAAGCAGATAGTGAGCCGCCGATCGCGAGATCGGCGGCTTTCTTATGTGGAGCTTCGACCGTCGGCCGTCGCTAGCTTCGCCAAGCCCCCGACTTCCCCAGCTGCACCAGGATCCCGTTGAACGCCCCGCTGACGTTCTGCGCCCGGCCGATCGGCTCGTCATAGCTGGCAGCCTCCCACAGGTTCGTCAGCGGCCAGCGTTCGGGGCAATGGGGCAGCAGCACGCGCAGGGCCAGGCGGACGGGGACGGTATCGACCTTCTCCCGGCGGCTGGCCTCAACCGCATCGCGCAGGATCTGGACGGCCAAGGCGATCGTAGTGCGGTCAGCGGAGCGCATGGCCCATTACCTTCAAACTCGCGGCGGCATGCGGAGCCAACGACAACGCCACGATCACCAAGATCGCTACCCAACTGACTAAGCCAATCAAGGCTCCCAGTCTTCCCGCTCGCCAAACATCCGCAGATCGACTCGGAAGTATCGCGCAAGCAGCTGCTGCTCGTCGACCGGAAGCCGCGCCGGCCCCGCGCCCCGCGCAAACCGCGACAGATAGCCGGACGGCCGGCGCAGCATGCGCGACAGGGCGGTGAGCGTCACACGGTGCTCGACGGCGAGCGATCGCAGCGTTTCGCGTACCTGGTCGGGTGTGGCGGCGACGATAGGCTTCAAAGACCAACGGCTTTGCGCACCGCCTCATTGATGCGGGTCTGCCAGCCGGGACCGTCCGCGCGGAAGCGATCAAGCACGTCCTTGTCCAAGCGAAGCGTGACGCTTTCCTTGTTGCTCCCTGCCGGGCGACCACCCGGCCGCCTTACGAGCGACGCAACCACGTGCGGCGGCAACACTTCAGAAGCTGGACGAGACCGAGCAGTTGTCTCCTCCGTCCATTCCGGGTTCTCATCGAAATCTTCGGGTGGCGGGGTCTTACTCATACCGGCGCATCTCCTTTTCCCTAGCGCGACGAAGGCTGATCAAACGTGATCCGTTGGGGGTCGTCACGAAGACAAGGCAATACCCCTTTCCGTTGATCCGACCGCGAGCCTGATAGCGAGTTTCGCCATATTCAAACCGGTCGTCGACGACGATATTTGGTTCGTCGTCGAACCCCGTGAATTCTCCAAGCGACACACCGTGCTTCGAGCGGTTCGCTGCGTCTTTCGCCGGATCAAACTCGTTTGCCATGCAGTTTATGTAACTACAGAAACCTATCCCGTCAAATGGTTTTTGTAGTTACGAAAAGAACACGTCCGCTACCGCGATGGCAAAAGCCATGGCGGCAAGCGGGGTGCCGTGCTGGACACACGGCAACCAACGGACCTCAGAGCCGTCACGCGCGGCTAGCCGCGCCGCTAACGCCCCGCACCTGCGCAACAGGCCAGCATGTCTATACCCGCATCACATAGCCTCGGCTTCTGATAGCATGGTTTCGACATACGCGAGAGCTAGGGGGACAACAGCTCCGGCGGTTTGCTCCGCCAAGTGTTTGCCTAGGTGCTCGCTCGGGGGGCGGTAGTCGACTCCTCTATCGCGCGCCGCATTCAACATCACCTCATGTTGGTGCACCTGAATATTTCCTAAGCCTTGCGTGATGCCGTACGGCCGCCCGAGATGGTCATAACCTATGCCCAGGCTCACATTCGAATCGATCCCGGCGCCGACGTACCCCGAGATCGAGAAGTCCGCTTGGGAGGAGGATCTAATGATCGTGTGCTCAGCCGCGTTGCGAGCATGGTGAAGGTACCGAAGGAGCTCGTCCGACTTTCGCTCCGCCTGCTTGCCCTCGAACCAGAGTTTCGATTTGGGGTCAGCCTTCGATGCCTGCTGGAGCTTCGAATAGATAGTGCCGTGATACTGGATGAAATCCAGCCAAGCGGACTCCCGCTCACCTGTCGTTGCATCCGAAGTGACTATAGCAGCTGTGAAGCGCAACTTCGCTAGGCGTTCTTGAGCCTGCGCTAATCCATCCTTATTCATAAACCCCTCCCACCTGCTGCCCCTCTGACCACATAGCGGCGGTAAATGCTTAATCAACCGCGCTAATTTGGCGGTCTGGCGGCTTCTATCGCAGGTAGCCCGTAGCCATGTTTTGGGCTTTTGAAGCCAAACAAAATCGTGGTAGGTGCAATTTTCGCTAGTAGAATGAAACCAAACCGATGTCCGCTACCCGCCAGAAATCGGACGTACGTGTACGGTGCTGAGCGCTCGGACGGAGCGCTGATAACGCCCAATGGCTTGATCCGCAGCTATGTGCATTGGTCGTTATCGCAGGTCCGGTCGGTCTAAAAGCGGACAGACTGGAAACGCCCAACTTCGGACGTTGCGATAGCGAATTGCTATGCCTAGAACCGGACGCGACACTGCGAGAGGGTGACATGAGGATTAGTACCGCTGTTACCGATCGTATCGGGGTCGCACTGGTCATTCTCGGCCTCATGGCGATGCCATTGGTCGCCTCCACCCATCTTCCAAGAATATGGCACGTGCTGACTTTGGTGCTTGGCTTCGTCATGGCTACTAGCGGCGGATACGTGCGGTCGCGTGCCCGACGGCGGAATGAAGCTGAAAAAATGGGGCAGCTTTAGACAGCCTTTGCCCAATAACTGACTGTCCGCTCTCCACCAAGTCGCGACATTCAGACGTTGCCGTCGCACCGACCGCTCCTCAAAGCCGACCGGCAGCTTTTGGGCGGTAAAGCGGACGGACCAGAAGCGCCCAATTGCGGACGTTAATCAGGCAGGCGCTTTCAGGTCGGTTCCGCAGCTAGGGCAGAAACGAGGTGGAAGCGAACGCACAAATGGTTTTCCAAAGGACGCGATCCGCCAGTGGCATGTCGGGCAGCGAGCTAGAAATTGAGCGTAGCAAAGCGACCCAATTAGCAGCGGAAAAACGATCCAAAACAGGATCGTAGCCGCCAACTCGTTGAAACTGGCTGTGATCACGGTGAGCGCCACGAGAGGCCAGCACCCAAACGTCGCAAAATAGAAACGAGACAATGGGCTCATACAAGATGGGTAGCGCCAAGACGGTCGTCACGCAAACGTGCGAAGACTCGAACGGCAGCTTCACACCAAAATCGGACGTACGTGTAAGGCGCTGAGCGCTCGGAAGGAGTGCTGATAAAGCCCAATGGCTTGAGCCGCAGCTATGCGCATTGGTCGTTATCGCAGGTCCGGCCGGTCTAAAAGCGGACGGACTGGAAACGCCCAATAGCAGACGCGAGCGCTTCCATGTAGCATCGTCTGATGGAGCAAGTTTTCGAAGCGATGATCAATGTCGTTGGCTGGATCAACGAGGAATACGGCTCGTGGGCAGGATGGACTGCGGCGGTGTTAACGCTCGTTGGATTTGGCGGCGTGATATGTCTCATGTTCGCTTGGCTCGTGCGATGACGGCGGCAAGGCCACCTTCGGAAAAGCTGATCGGTGGACGTGTGAGGGTAAGATCAGCCCGTGCGGCTGAGGCTGCGCGGCTGTTCGAGGCGGGCGGCTTTACTCCCATCTACGTCGAGCATCGGGAGGATGGCGATGTCTCCTTCTGGTTCGGGAAAGACCAAAACGATGTGCTGTATCGCATAGTCACCTGCATCCCGCGCGAGTTCTTCGCGCTCCAAGGAGTTCTGGTTGGCAACAATCCGCCGTCCCCCCTCGCTGGTCGGGAATGACCGCTTGCCACCCGGTCGCGGCATAGCGGCCCGCCCGCAACCGCCCAGTTGCGGACGTTCGACAGGCGCGGCATGGTCCAAGTTATGGCAGCGATCATTTACCTATCGCCGGGCGAGCAGATGCCGGCTTGCGGGGACGAGGAGCCGTGGCTGATGGTGGAGGCGTCAGGTGATGGCCGGTTCTTCGGGTCCGGTGCCGCGTGGAAGCCAAGCGGCGAATGGGTTGGCTATGGCTCGCTGCCCAAGGATGACGGTGCCCTTGCTGATGCCCTGACAGCGGCGGAGCAGTGGGCCGACCAATACAGCGTTTCTACCATCTGGGTTCAAACTAATCCGTAGGTCCGCTTTCCACCACATATAGCCGTTCATGCCCTCCGCGGGGGTCCATGGCGCCTACAAACGGAACGGCAGCTATCGGGCGGGAAAGCGGACAGGCAGAAATCGCCCACTTGCGGACATTCAACGCGCAACGGATAACGCTGAAATGAACATATCATCCGAGCGCTTGCGGAAGTGGGAGCCACTCGATGGCCTGCCTGAACAAATGCTCGGCGGGGTCCAGTTGTCGTCAGATGGCACCAGTCTCGTAGCGACAGCCTATTATGATAACACGATCGTGACCCGCCCACTTCGCCTCACATTCGGGAGTGTCGAGGCGTTTAAGGTATATGAGGAGTTCTCGGATCCGGCAGTTTTGAGCCCTGCGCCGATGATGCCTGACCCGATCTTGCGGGCAGTCCCTTGGCCCCTTCAAGAAGTCACGAACTCGGATTGGGTTCGCAGAGTGGTTGGCAGAAATGGCGCGCTTCGCGACCGCGAGTGGCGGCACTTCACCGTGGTGACAATGGACGTGATCCTACATGTCATGACGGACGCTCCGGTCGAGGCACAGCAATTGGAAGGCTGACCGAATGGCAGCTATCCACCAGGTCGCGACGTTCAGGCACGGCCGGCGCGCCGGCTCTTCCTCAAAGGCGACTGGCAGCTTTCGGGCGGCTAAGCGGACGGACTGGAAGCGACCGCTTGCGGTCGTTCGGTCGAATAGTGATGATACGGAATGCACGTTTCGGTGATCGTTGGAATCCTGCTAACTTCGTTCGCTGCGGCCGTGCTGTTGGGCGGTTTCTGTTCTGGCAATATGTATTGGAATAACGGGGCCTTAGCCCCCGAGGCCGATACGAGCCGTGAGACGGCGCCCGGCTGTTTTTGGGCCGCCGCAGTGGTATGGATGCTGCTGGTAATCTTAGGGGTCGCAATCATCACAATGAACTGGGGAAAATGACGGATCTGCAACAAAACCGGACGTCCCGGCTTGCCGTGGCCACGTTCAACGGCAAATCTAACACAGGCTGAAAAAGCGCTTTCCTACAAGATAGGGTATGTGGTCCAGCCTCTTAGATGCGCCACGAACGTTCAAAACCGCTAGCTGTTGAACTGCCCTCGAAGGAGGTTCGACCGGTCTCTCCCCCTGCCCCTTATATTGGTGGCAAGCGCAATCTCTCGCGCCGTCTCTGCGCCCTGATCGATGCGACACCGCACGACACCTATGTTGAATCATTCGTCGGCATGGGCGGGGTGTTCCTCAAGCGCAGCCGTCAGCCCCGGGCCGAGGTGATCAACGATATCTCAGCGGACGTGACCACTCTCTTCCGGATCCTGCAGCGGCACTACCCCCAGTTCATGGACGTGCTGAAATGGCAGATCACCAGCCGGGCCGAGTTCGACCGGCTGCGCGCGGCCGCGCCGGACACGCTGACCGACCTCGAGCGCGCGGCGCGCTTCCTTTATCTCCAGCGGCTATCGTTTGGCGGGAAGGTCGATGGCCGATCGTTCGGCGTGAAGAAGGATGCCCCGGCGCGCTTCGACGTCCACAAGCTGGGCCCGATGCTCGACGAGCTCCACAACCGCCTGACCGGTGTCGTGATCGAGCGCCTGCCCTACGCCGACCTTATCCGTCGTTATGATGGACCGGGCACACTATTCTTCCTCGATCCGCCCTACTGGGGATGCGAGGGCGACTATGGGCCGGGGGTGTTCGAGCGTGCGGACTTCGAACGCCTGGCCGAGCAGTTGGCGGGAATCGCGGGGCGGTTCATCCTGACGGTCAACGCGACCGACGGCGCGCGCGAACTGTACGGCCGGTTCGACCTAGTTGAGGTTGATACGACATACACCCTCTCCACCGCATCGAGCGGCGGAGGCAAGCGGGTGAAGGAACTGATCGTTCGCGGGTAGGGCTGGGTAGAAGAAAGAAAGATGGGGCCGGCCGCTTACGCGATCGACCCCATCCAGTTTTACCGGTCTGACGGATTAGCGCGGAGGCAATCCGGTCACATGGTTGCCCCGCCGCCCGGTATTGATCTCGGACACGCGGCCGGGATTGGTACCGTAGTCGGCTGCGATGTCATGCTGGTGGTCGCCCGCCCGAAGGCGAGCCCAGATGTCAGCGATAGCCTCGTCGGACAACGGAAAGCGGGGGCGGCGCTGCGGCCGCTGGGGGATATTGTCTGCCATTAAAATCATCCTTTTTGGCAAACGACCGGTATTGACGGAATTGTCCCACGGTATAGACGTTGCCGCCTACCCGAGGTTCATCCCGCTCTCGCGTCCGGACCACAAGCCCGCGAGAGTTGCCTCGATCAGAAGCCCCGGCGCTGCCAGGCGCTGGGGTTTCCTCGTTCCGAGAACAATCGTAGCATCACGTAACGGAACACGCTGGAGTAGCCAGACGTGGTCTGTTGCCGTGATTAACGGTATTTAAACGAAAGTAGGTGTCAGTATCGATAGCTGCTAAGGTTAACGGCGCGACAACCGATCGCCAAGCCTCGCCTCGCGGACTTGGTTGAGCGTCGTCGCGACCCCACTGGAGCCCCACATCGTAGACGTGTACTCCATCCATCTCATGCAGGGGGAAAACGACGTGACATTCAAATCCAACCGCGAAAATGCAGAACTGGCGCAATCGGCCGCGAACTCAGCTACGCTCGAGAACGTTCGGATCCGGGAACAGCGATCAGCAGACGCCTATGCCGCACTGGCTACGCGCGAAGAACGCATCGCTACGAAAGCCGTGCCGCCTATGCTGCCGAGCAGTCCCGCGGATGCGCCGGACGAGCAGTAGCCTCAAGGAGCTGGATCGGTTGATCGAGAGCCGGTTTACCTCGACACCAACCTCGTCCTGTTACAGGCTCGCTCGATGTGTAACCGTGCCCGCAACAGCTACGAGCCCGAAACGCTCCATACCCACTTCGGCACGGTGTTCAGCACCGATCGACCAATGGACAACCGTTTCAACCCAAGCGAATTGATGCCGCGCAGTCGGGCGTACGTGATCCGAGAGACGGACCGCGGTCGATGCCTCGACGTCATGAGCTGGGACGTCCTCGGCGGTGGCGCCGCTTGGCCGATGACGAACGTGCGCAACCTTGCCCTCCCCCAGTGGCGCGCCCTTGCATCGCGTCCGGAGAACCGTTGCCTGGTACCGCTCAGCGAGTTCTGCGAATGGACGCCTGAGGCGCACGACTTAGGCGACGGCAAGAAACCGCTGAAGGGCGAGATGTGGTTTCAGGTTACCGATCAGCCTTTGTTCGCGGTCGCAGGCTTCTGGCAGCCGACGGCAAAGGGCAACGGATTCACGATGGTGACTTGCAACCCGAACGAGCTCGTTGCCCCCATTCACCCAAAAGCCATGATCACCGTTCTTGACCGACGCGACCATCAGCGCTGGTTACGCGGAAGCTATGATGACGTGGTGGCTCTACAACAGCCGTACTCTCACCATCGAATGACATCTTGCGGCCCAGTGTTTCCCACCCGAAACCGCGACGCGATGTGGTAAGAAGATTACTATGTATTATCGAAGAAAGTAAGCAGTTGCCTCCGATATTAAGTGAGTTTGTCGCGTCAAACGGAAAGCCCGGCGTTCACGTTGATCTAAATTCGTTCGAATTGCCAATGAAGGAGGCTGTAAGCCGTGTAGCTGTATTTCTTGGATATGCCTTTCACTCTTCAACAATCCCCCCGCTGAAGTCTATACGATTGGGTTCTGCGGTAGAATTAGACATTGGAGCTCCAGATCCAATACCACTAATTGATCGCAAGAGTTACCAGAGAGAATTCGTCCAATGGTCTATTGGTCAAGGGCTTACCGAAATTGATCAGAGTTATCATCGTTACGTCGCATCAGCCATAAGTACGATTCAAAGAGTTATCGAATTTCGTAAGAACCATGTCTTACCAAAAACTGTAAAACCCATTTTGAAAAACACATGGTCTACTCACGAGGAGTTTTACGATGTTTATGGGTCAGCGTCCTCGGGTCATGATGCGGAAGCTCGGCATCTGCGGAGTCTCGGCAACGCGAGGAACTGCCTCGCGCATGACAGCGGTATCGTGACCCAACGGCGTATAGCTGATGGACATGATACTATGCAGGTGAGTTGGCCGGGACGTGACATGTTCATGACGGATCTAAAAGGTAATCGCAGAATGCTGCCGCGAGACCGCGGATATAGAGGTACTTCAAAAGATGATGGATCGACCATTAGTATAGAGGACGTGGTTCGCCATAGGTCATACATAAGCGGTGATTCTATTATTTTTTCCCAGACTGATTTAGCAGAAGTCCTATTTTTTTACCAAATTCTAGCCATGAAGGTGGGTGCTGAACTACACCGCTTAGTACACGAACAACTGTAATTTCCCGAACGGTCGAATTATTCTGGGGTTCGCCTAACGTTTGCCGTTGCCGTGCCGTTCTAAGCGCTACCTGAGCGCGCCCGATGTCGCTTGCCGGCGCCAGATATAGATCGCACCGCTGCCGACGTCATGGCGCTCGACTGCCGCGAACCGACCCCTCGGGCCCTAATGCATCGCGCAGGATCGTCAGCTTCTGCTCGACGGTCCAGCGCCGCCGACCTAACACAGCTCTACGATCTAGATCTGAGCGCTCGTACGCCTACTCGTAACACTGCTCGCTCGTTCGCCCGCTGGCTCTATGACCTCGTCTGACATGAATGGCCTGTTCAAGGAGCGGCAATCAGCCCGTGGGCCAAGCATCTTGCGAGACGGCCTTCAGGCCACGCTTAGGCATCTGCGGAACGCAGCCGATCTTCTCCGCGATGAACACAACAGCTGCCCATCGCTAGGCGTGATCCCGCTCGTGGTCGAAAACCATCCGGATCAGGCGTTCGCGAACTTCCGGCGCAAACTTGTTCGTCGTTTTGCTTATACATGCTCCACCTTCTCAAGAGTTGGAGCCTCGGCAAACCCGGCGCAGTTCAAGCGCACCCCTGACGGAGCCTTCGCAGTCGATCAGCTTAGCGTTACCGATCGTCCGCGCGCAGCCTGTCCTTGAACACCTCCAACCAAGCCTTGGTCATGGTCGAGTATGGTGCATCGTCGGACGTCATACCCTTCATCTCCGCCAACGTGCGATCACGAAGGAGCCGCAAGCGAGGCGCGACCATTGCTGCTGCCGTCCCCTCTAGGCCGTGAACCCATAAATGGGATTCCCAGGATCCGGCTTTTCTGATTCAGGCTCGGCATGAGCCGATATGATCTGACGGACTTTGAGTGGCGTGTGATCGAGCCACTGTTGCCCAACAAGCCGAGAGGCGTCGCGCGCGTCGATGATCGTCGTGTGTTGAACGGCATCTTTTGGGTTCTGCGGTCGGGCGCGCCGTGGCGCGATCTTCCCGAGCGGTATGGCCCGCGCACCACCTGCTACAACCGATTTTCGCGGTGGCGCAAAGCTGGCGTTTGGGACCGGCTGATGGACGGCATCACGGCGGCGTACGATGGCGACATCCAGATGATCGACAGCACTTCCATCCGGGCGCACCAGCAGGCTGCGACGGCAAAAAGGGGGATCTGGATCACTGCCTCGGTCGCTCCCGAGGTGGTCTCACAACCAAGATCCACGCGGTCGTCGATGCGCAAGGGCTCCCGATCCGGCTCAGCCTGACAGCAGGTCAGGCGCACGATGGGCCCGCCGCATACCGGCTGCTGGATCGCCTCGGTCCTCGCACCATCGTCCTGGCCGACAAAGCTTATGACGCGGACGGGATCCGCGATCTGATCGAGGCACAAGGTGCGGTGCCGAACATCCCCGCCAAATCCAACCGCAAATGGAGACCCTGCTTCAGCAAGGTCCTCTATCGCGAGCGCAACCTCGTCGAGCGCTTCTTCAGCAAGCTCAAGCACTTCCGGCGCGTCGCCACCCGATACGACAAACTCGCTGAGAACTTCCTCGCGATGGTCCAACTGGCATCAATGCGGCTGTGGCTCCGCGCTTATGAGTCTACGACCTAATCGCAGGACGGTCGCAGGTTCATCGAGATCCGAGATGGCCTTGGCGAGATCCACAACCAGCCCAGCCAAGAATTCGAGCCGTCTCAGGATCTCGGTGCGGTCCTGCACCAGACGAAGCCGATTGAGCCCATAGATCTGGATCGAAACCGCACCGCGGATTGCGTCGGTGCCTTCGCCGTTCGGAACGATTAGTCCGAGGGGACAGGCTGGATCAAAGTTGTATGCCAGGCTGCGCGACGGATCATCGAGGCAGGGATTAATAAGGAGCGCCCCCTCGCTGTCGAAATCGATGGCTTCCTCCAGCACCCGGCCGGCTTCGTCCACAATCGGAAAACTATCCTGCTTGCCAGCGAAAATCGCGGCTTGCTCGGCTGCGTTCGCGAGCACCTCGAGGCTCGACGACGCGTCGACGAGCACCTGTCCGCGTCGTCGATTGCAGTCTATGCAGCTCGGCAGCAGATTGTCCCAGTCCATGGCGACCCACCAGTAGCCGTCGTGCTTTTTGGCCTCCGCGACGGAACTCTTCGGCCGGTAGTGTTCTACGTCCACCGGCGCTGAGGCGCTAAAGCGAGTTTCGCAGTACGCGCACTTCCCGTGGAACATTGCCTCCAGCATCGCCTTCACGTCGGCGGCCTTGTAGGCCGAGTGCTTAAATGCCTTCTTCTTAGGGCTGGCGTCGTTCCGATGCGCCCGTGCCCGCGTCAGCTCCTTCGGTCCGAGACCTTCCGCCTGAAGCGACAAGGGTATCTTGAAGGCCTTCCGATCGACGCCGCGCATCTCAGATGGTTTCCAAAGCGGCCAAGATATGCTCCTTCGCTTTGGCACCGAGCTTCGCTAGCGTCGCACTTGATGCATCGCGGCGCCTCTCGAGGTAGGTCGCGACCGCCTCCTGGACCATTCGGTGGACCTCGCTCGAGCCGACGGGCAGTGCGCTAGCAATGTCCCTTTCGAATTCGACGAGGACCTTCCGCTCCTCGTCGGACAGAATATCACCGTCGGCACGGCGCCTGATGAAATCTCCAATCTTAGCCATCTGCCGGTCCGATGCGGCGTCGCTGGTCGAGAAGAGCTGGAAGAAGTCAGACGTCAGCAGCTGCTCGAGCCGCAGATCCGCGGCGTCCGGCAGCGACGTCATTCTCTCAACGACGATCGGCAGCCGGCTCTCCAGTTCTGAATCTGAGGCGGCGATGCGCTGCAGCACCACCACCTCGCCGCTGCCCATTCCCCTGAGGCAGAGGGGGTCATGCGTGGTGACGATAAACGTCATGGCCGGCAGCGCCCTACGGAGGCTCGTCATGACCTGCACCTTCCACCTCGGATGCAAATGAGCCTCAATCTCGTCTATGAGCACAACGCCCTTGGCCGTCTCAAAGCTGACGAAGTCGGTGGGCTCCTCAGACTCCTTCCACGCCTCGACGGCTAGAAGACCACGCAGGATGTCGCATAGCATCCCGAGCATGGACCTGTAACCGGAACTGACGGCGTTTAGCGGCGTGCGGCTGTATCGGATCGTTCCGCTAGGTTCCGTAAGCGCCGTCACCATCCGCAACTCACGAGCCCTTCCAACCCTCTGAATGACGTCGAAATCCCCTTCGATCGAGAGCATATCCCGCAAGGTTCTGATCACCATCTCGAACCGTCTTGGCGGAAGGCCCTTCAGCCAGTTTTCCGGGTGAGCCAGTGGAGAAGCGTCAAACAGGTTTCTAATGTGACGGCTGGATGGTGGCGGCGAAGCGTCGACGGCAAAGCGTCGGAATGCCCCGTACGCGAACACTGCGACGCGTTCGCTCCCGAACTCGGTTCGGACCTGGGCGCCGTTCCCACTCACGACCAGGGTCGCGGTCTGACCGCTGTCGAAGACGAGCCGAGCCCGAGCGTTGGCCGCAGCTGTCCCGTTCTCGTCACCCATCTGCTCAGGATCGAGGGGTATTTTTCCCCACTCCAAATCCAGATTGCGCCTAGCCTCATCCGTAGTCAGCGCTAAAGCGATTGCCTCCAGAAGGGAGCTCTTGCCCGTGGCGTTCTCGCCCAAGACGACGAGCGATGGCGACAACGGGGCGAGCTTGGGATCGCGCGCGTCCGCAACCGGCATATCCAGCGACAGTTTCTCAATGGCTCTGAAGTTCTCGATCTCGATATGGCGAAGCTGAGCTTGCACCCGGTCCAGCCTTCTAGGTCCCGAACTGACTGCTTTCAGGCGCGGATCCTCAAGGCTGATCTCGGCGACCGCCTTGTCGATGCGGGCGACTGCGTCCGATATTGCCGAGAGCCGGACGAACCCGCTTTTGAGTTGCTTGAGCCTAGCTGGCATCGAGGTCCCCTCAGGCATAGGGATCCGTTCAGCGATGCGCTTGAGCAGAAGAAGCCATGTCCCACCGAATTCCAGTCGCTCGAAGTTAAAGAGGTCGTTAAACCTGTCGCCGGTGGACGCGACACGGTCCTTTCGCAGCTCGGATACCAGCTTACGCAGGTCCGCTAAGTTCGACGCGTATCGCATCGCCCGCTGAGCCACCCTGTCCTCCCGGTTAAGATCGAAAACCTCGATGGTCGCGGCGGCTCTCGGGTTCAGCGCTACTAGGGCTCCGTTCAGTCTCGGCCTGATGTGCCCGTGAAAGGAAGTTTCCTTTGTGGGATCGATGATGAGGTTCCGCTCGTCAGGCGCTCGCTGGGACCAGATGCCGTCGTTCCTCGCTATATAGCTCTCGATCTGCTTGGGCGACGGGAGGTTGCACCGCGATCCTTCGACGGGAAACTGGGGTTCTGCGGGACGGCAGGTGGAGCAGATCGGATAGAGGTTGTGCCACGCATCCGCGAACCACACGTAGAACAGGTGCGGATCCTTGCGCTCGGCCAGCGGAAGGGCGTTCCCAGCGGGGCGGAATCGATGCGTGACCAGCGGCTCCCTCACTTCGCAGAAGGCGCATTTGCCGTGCGACATGTCCGAGACGGCCGCCACGAGCAAATCGTTGGTTGGGCTCAACCCGAAAGCCGGAACGCTCGTCTGTGATCGGCGGTCTCGCTCAAGAGACATGAAAGCCAGCATCTGCCGCCTCGAGCGGATCGCCTCAGCCGACTTCAGTACGTCGGGCGCGACAGCGGGTCTTTTGATGTACTGCATGTTCCCCCGTTCAAGCTTCATAGGCTTTTTCAGTTGGCAACGAAGCTCAGAGACCGTCGCAGTGTCAAGAAGTTAGAGCTTCAATGGGCGAATGTGCATGCGAATAGACCAACCAAATAGCTTCTAAAATTGCTCCGGGCGCAACCTTCGATCAGCCCCCCACTGGTATGGCGCAGAACGATTCATGCTCGTGCAGCACCTCGATAATCTGATCCTCGGCAAATCGGCCTCGCCCATCACTCGTCTTCATCTGACGAGCTAACTTACCAATGGTATGATTTCTAGCGAGCACGTCACGAGCCACCGCTCCGAATTACATATATGCCTTTGCAATCCTTACGGCGCGAGCTCGCTGCAAGCCTATTCGAGGAAATGTCCCCTTCCGCTGATGAGAGCGCGAAAGCTGCCTTTCCGCTACCACCGAGCAATCTGGCGTTTCCGGCTGAGGACACCTGCTGAATGAACGGCGGACATCTGCTTTGCTGCGCTCCAAACCGAACGTGCGGCAATCCACCACGCTCCGGCCAACCAGCTCCCTATCCCGAGAACTGAACGAACGGCTGCTAATCGCTGGGCGCGGTCTCAAAGCGGACGGCTTTCCGCCATTCTCGCGTTCGAATGTAATCCAACCCGAGCGTGACTGCTCCCGAACTACAGAGCCTGCTATTCCGACAATCCGGCTAACCCGTTGATATGCAGTAAGGCAACAAACCGCGAAACTGTCGGAACCGCCGTTGAAACTGTTGGACGAAAGGAGGACTTAAAATCCCCTGCCTTATTGGTCCCAGCGGCCGTTCGAGTTTTCCGACAAAAACTCGGTAGCGCTGAGGCACCTTTGAGGTACAAAGTCAGAATATACCGGAAGGCACATTGAAATTGCAGGGAAATCAGCTGACTCTTAATCAGCGGGTCCTTGGTTCGAGCCCAAGTGCGTCCACCATTATCCCTAAGTTTCCATTACCTGCGGCGCCCGCAGGGGCCCTTTTGGGCCGGTCCCATCACCTTGTGTGTGGGGCATCAGAGACGGGACCTTCCAGCCATTCCTGGCGCTTACTGACTAGGCTAGGCGTGCAGTATCCGCCACTGGATCCGGTGCTCGTGCGGATTGTTCGGGTTCACATGCGCGTGCCGTTGGGGCTTCTCCAGACGTTCGTCGCCAAGCCATACCTTGTTGGCCAGCATGCCCGCCCAGGTTCGGCGCCCCGAAAAGCGGCCCACACGATGCGTTCCAAAACCCCGCGTTCCTCGCCCCCCCAAATTCCGGATGGACATATGCTGGAGAAGGGGAGCGACAGCCCTCCCCTGCAACGCTGTTCATGGGCTCCAGTCTCGCTGATGCGCCTCGAACCTCGCCCCCGGGAATGCGTCATGAGTTGACCGGCGTGGGACCACGGCTACGGTCGTGCTGATGAGCAGCGTCGTCGTCGAGCATCTTTCCAAGACCTTCGGTGCGGCAGCCGCGCTGCATCCGACCGATCTCTCGATCGCATCGGGCGAGTTCATTGTGATCATCGGTCCATCGGGGTGCGGCAAGTCGACGCTGTTGCGGTTGATCGCGGGGCTGGAAAGGCCGAGTGCCGGCCGGATCGAAATCGGCGGCCGCGACGTCACCGCGGTCGAGCCGGCGGATCGCGGCATTGCCATGGTGTTCCAGTCCTATGCGCTCTACCCGCATCTTTCCGTCGCGCAGAACATCGCCTTCCCGTTGCGCATGGCGAAGCTCCCGAAACAGGTGATCGCCGACAAGGTCGCCGCCGTCGCCGCGACGCTCGAACTCGAGGCGTTGCTCGACCGCCGTCCCAGCGCGCTTTCCGGGGGGCAGCGGCAACGCGTGTCGATCGCCCGGGCGATCGTTCGCGATCCCGCGGTCCTGCTGCTCGACGAGCCGCTGTCCAACCTCGATACCGCGTTGCGGGTCCGGATGCGCCACGAGATCGCGCGGCTGCACCAGCGCCTCGGGGCGACGATGATCTACGTCACGCACGATCAGGTCGAGGCGATGACGCTCGCCAACCGGATCGTCGTGATGGCGCAAGGCCGCATCGAGCAGGTCGGTGCACCGCTCGACCTGTATCGCGCGCCGGCCACGATCCGCGTCGCCGCGGCGATCGGTTCGCCGGCAATCAATCTGCTGCCCGTGCGGATCGTGCAAGCCGAGCCGACCGTCGTGACCGTCGCGCTGCCGGATGGCGGCATTTGCCGGATCGACGCGGTGGTCCCGCAACGCGCCGTCGGTGGCCCCGCCACGCTCGGCGTCCGGCCCGAGCATCTCCGTCCCGCTCCGGACGGCGTGTTCGGGGGGCGGGTCGAGCTGTTCGAGCGGCTGGGGCCATTGTCGTTCGCGCATCTCGGACACGGCGGCGATGCGGCGCATCTGGTCGCGCAACTGCCGCACGACCGCCACGTGGGGCTCGGCGAGACGCTGCGTTTCGCGATCGCCGCATCGGACGCGCTCCTGTTCGATGGCGACGGTGCGGCCTATGCCCGACCGCGCGCGATCACCCCTTGATGCTGCCGCCGAGGATCCCGGTGAAATAATAGCGCTGCAAGGCGAGGAACAGCAGCAGGACCGGAAGCGTGGTGACCACGGCCCCCGCCATCATCAGTTCGGTATCCCCGCCATGTTCGCGGCTGATCGCGGCGAGCGCGACGGGAAGCGTGTAATGCTGCTGATCGGTGATCGCGATCAGCGGCCACAGAAAATCGCTCCAGCTCGCGAGGAACGCGAACAGCGCCAGCGTCACGACCACCGGGCGTAATAGCGGCAGCACCACGCTCAGGAAGATCCGCGCTTCGCTCGCGCCGTCGATCCGCGCCGCATCGAGCATTTCGTCGGGGATCGCGAGCGTCGCCTGGCGGATGAATAGCACGCCGTAAACGCCCGCCAGCCACGGCGCGAGCACCCCGGCATAGGTGTTCACCAATCCGACCGACTTGAGCATCAGGAACAGCGGCAGCATCGCGACCTGCGCCGGCACGACGGCGAGCGCGAGCAAGGCCTGGAGCATGCGCGCGCGGCCCCAGAAGCGCAGCTTGGCGAAGGCATAGCCCGCCGGCACGCACAGCAGCAGGCTCAGCACCGTGGTGAGCGACGCGAGGACGACGCTGTTCCTCAGCGCCGGCAGGATATGATAGCTGGTCAGGCCGCCGGGGTGCGGCAGCAACAGCTCGCGGTAGTTGGCGAACGTCGGATGCGCCGGCCAGAACGGCGGCGGAAAGGTCGCGGCGGTGCCCGGCGCCATCAGCGAGACGTTGACCATCCACAGCAGCGGCAGCACGGCGACCAGCGCCAGCAGGGCGACGAGCGCAGTGCGCAACGGGCTTCCGGCCTTCACCACCATTCGTTCCGCTTTCCCAGCCGCGCCTGCACCGCGGTCACCAGCAGGATGACGACGAACAGGATCATGGCGACGGCCGAAGCCATGCCCAGGTTCCACCAGGTGAAGCCCTGGTCGAACATGAAATACAGCACGGTCACCGTGCTTTGTGCCGGGCCGCCATGGGTTATGACATAAGGTTCGGTGAAGATCTGGATGAAATTGGCGACGCTCAGCACCGCAGCCAGCAGCAACGCCGGACCGATCGCGGGGAGCGTGACATGCCGGAAGCGCGCCCACGCCCCCGCGCCGTCGAGCCGCGCCGCCTCGGCGAGTTCCTGCGGCACGGTCGACAGGGCGGCGATGAAGACGAGCATGTTATAGCCGAACGCCTTCCACACGATGAAGATCAGCGTCGCGGGAATGCTCGTCCGCGGATCCCCCAGCCAGTCGACCGGCGCGATGCCGATCTGCGACAGCACATAATTCAGCAGTCCGTTGTGCAGATCGAACAGGTAGCGCCAGACCACCGCGGTTGCGACCAGCGTCGTGACATAGGGCGCGAACAGCAGCACGCGCCAGACCGGTTTCCATCGCACCGTCGCCGAACTGATCAGCAACGCCACGCCGAGCGACGTGGCGATCGCGGCGGGAACACCGATCGCGGTAAACACGGCGGTGTTGCCGACGGCGCGCCAGAACAACGGCATCCGGAGCAATTCGGCATAGTTGCCGGCCCCGACGAACCGCAGGTTGGCGACATCGGCAAGCGCATAGATATCGAAATCGGTGACGCTCAGCAGTGCCGCCCCGATCGTCGGGATCACCAGCACGAGCACCGTGCAGATCAGCACCGGGAGAACGAAGCCGAGCCCGGCGCGCGCCTGGCGGGTCATAACGCGCGGCCCCGCTCCGCCAGCCAGCGGCGCTTTTCGAGAATGCGATCGACCCGTTTGTCCATCTCGACCGTGGCAGCATCGACGCCATAGTCGCCACGCACCATGTGTTCGGCGACGAGTTGGACCTCGCCGACGATCCGCTCCCATTCGGGAACGGCTGGCGGTGCGACGCTGTGCGCGATCTGGGTCGCGAAGGTTGCCGACACGGGATCAGTGCGCAGGGCGGGCAACTGCCAGGCGCTTCGTCGCGTCGGGAGATCACCGGTGATGTCGTAGATGCGACGCTGGCTCGCCGGATCGCACAGGTAGCGGACCAGCGCCCATGCGGCGGCAGGGTCGCGCGCGGCGTGGCTGACGGCGAGGCTGGTGCCGCGCGCCATCGCGGCCCCGGCCCCGCGTGGCCCCGGTGTCAGCGCGACGTCCCACAGATCGCGCGGCAGCAGCGCCGTGCGACGCCGCAGATCGCCGATCGACGTCGCGTTCGACGGCAGGATCGCGAACCGGCCGTGGCGCCAGGCCACGTAGGTATCGCCCGCCTCGGCCCCGGTCGTCACCGGGGCGAGGCGTTCGTCGAAGATTCCCTTGTAGAAGCCGAGCGCGGTGCGAAAGCCGTCGGACGAGAAATTGCCGCGCGTCGCGTGATCGCGCAGGAATGGCACCCCCTGCTGTGCGGCAAAGGCGAACAGCGGTTCGGGCCAGTCGAGCAGGTGCAGCGTCACGAAGCGGTCGGGCTGACGGCGTTTGATCGCCCGTGCCATCTGCATCCATTCGCTCCAGGCGAGCGGCGGGGCCGCATAGCCCGCCGCCGCGAGCAGGTCGCGGCGGTAGAACTGCACCCAGCTGTCGGCCGTCCACGGCACCGCCATCGCCCGCCCCGCGACCTCGACCGACGCGACCGCGCCCGCGACCTGATCGGCCAGCAGCGGCGAACGCGCCGCGGGCGGCGCGACCGCGCCGATCAGTGTCAACTCCGGCAGCCACGCGCTGTTGAGCATCATCACGTCGGGCAGCGAATTGCCGGCGAACCCGGTGAGCAACTTTTCATGCGCGCCGGTCCATGGCAGCGCCTGAACCTCGACCGGGATGCCGGTCGCCGTGCGAAACGCCGGGAGCAGCTCGGGCGCATTCTCGCCGAGCGTACCGATCGCCCACCATCGCAGCCCTGGTGCGGACGCGCCGCATCCGCCGAGCGCAAGGCCCGCACCCAGGGCGAGCAGCGTGCGGCGTTCAACGAGCGTGTCGAAAGTCGGTATATCGTGTTCCCGGTATGGCGCTTCGATCACGGTATGCCGGGTTTGATGGCCCGCCAACAGCAAACAGTATGGAATTTTCGATTCGGACCATTCCCCCGATACGGTTTAATCCACAAGAGACGGTGCGGCGGCAAAACCATCAAGGAGAGCCGACGCCATCCCGGGTGTATTTCCGGGTGGCAGGAGCCGCGTGTACAAGGGGTGTCTTATGTTGCTGGCTGTGTATCGCCGCTGTTTGTTGACCGGCACCGCCTTGTGCCTCGGGACCGCAGGCGCTGAAGCGCAAACCCTCCCCGCCCCGCCGCCGCCCAGCGCCGCATCGAGCGGTTCCGCAAGCGACCAGCAACCGCCGGCTTCCACACCCGTCACGCCAAACGCGGCGGAGGGCGCCGACATCGTGGTGACCGGCTCACGCATCGCGCGTGCCGAATTTGCCGCGCCCAACCCGATCACCGCGTTCACGGCCGCCGCGATCCAGCAGTCGGGCAACACCAACATCACCAATTTCCTCCAGCGCGTCCCCGCGCTGACGGGATCGCGCGATTCCACGCAGACCTCGGGCGGCAATGCGGTCTCCTCCAACCCGTTCGGCGCGGCGGGGCTGAACGAACTCAACCTGCGCAACCTCGGCACCAACCGGACGCTGGTCCTCGTCAACGGCCGTCGCCACGTCGCGGGCGAGGCCAACAGCGCCGCGGTCGACATCAACAGCATCCCGACCGATCTGATCGAGCGGGTCGACGTGCTGACCGGCGGAGCGTCGGCGGTCTATGGCGCGGACGGCGTGTCGGGCGTCGTCAATTTCATCCTTAAGCGCGATTTCGACGGGATCGCGGCGCGCGGACAGCTCGGCATCTCGTCGCGCGGCGACGCCGGCAACCGCTTTGCCTCGATTGCGGCGGGGCACAGTTTCGCGGGCGGCCGCGGCAATCTGACGCTCGCCTATGAATATAACGCCGACGACCGGCTCGAGAACGACGATCGGTCCTATCTGCGGGCGGACCAGCGGCAGTATCTCATCCCCAACGATGCCGCGGCGACCAACCCGTCGGCGCCGCACAACATCCTGGTCGGCAACCTGCGCTATCCCAACGAGTCGCCGATCGGCGCGGTCGATGCGACGGGCAGCGGCACGCCCAATTTCAACGGGCTCGGACAGCCCTATCAGCCCGGCACGCCTGCGGCCTATTATTCGACCGGGGGCGACGATACGCCTGTCGCGGGCTTCTATTCGGGCGACCTGGCGCCGCGGATCGAGCGACACGACGTCAACCTGCTCGGGCATTACGACGTTTCGGACGCCCTCAAGGTCTCGGTCGAGGCCAAGTACGCGCAAACCAAGGCGACCACCTTCGATTATTACATCGGAACCTATGGCGCGCCGATCTTGCTCGACAATCCGTTCCTGCCCCAGTCGATCCGCGCCGCGGCGCTGGCCGCGGGGCAGACGCAGGTCGCGGTGACGCGCGACAATATCGATTACGGCCGTCATGGCGAGACCGACCTGCGCCGCACCTATCGCGGCGTGTTCGACGTCACCGGGCGGATCAGTGGCCATGCGACCTATGACGCCTATTTCGAATATGGCCGAACCGACGTCGACATCACCAAGCTGAACAACCTGCTCGACGTCAATTACCGGGCCGCGCTCGATGCCGTGACCAGCCCGACCACCGGCCAGCCGGTCTGCCGCATCAACCTCACCGGCGGCAACCCGGGCTGCGTTCCGGTCAGCCTGTTTGGTGCCGGGCCGGTCAGCCCGGCCGCGCTGCGCTATTTCCAGGTCGACGACACCAGCTTCGCGCGAATCACGCAACAGGTCGCCAACGCATCGATCAGCGGCGACTTCGGCGCGTTCTTCGCCCTGCCCGGCGGGCCGGTGCAATTCTCGGTCGGCGGAGAATATCGCCGCGAGACCAGCGCGTTCGAACCGAGCGACAATCTCGTCAACAACCGCTTCGTCGCCTTCACCGAACCGACGCTGGTCGTCCCGTCGGGCGGCAGCTTCGACGTGAAGGAAGCGTTCGGCGAGCTGAACGCGCCGATCTTCAAGGGCCAGCGTCTTGCCGAGACGCTGTCGGTCGGCGCGGCCTACCGCTTCTCGAACTATTCGACGATTGGCGACGCGACCACCTGGCAGGTCAACGGCGTCTATGCGCCAGTCCGCGACATCAGCTTTCGGGGTTCCTATGGCGAGTCGGTGCGGGCGCCCAACATCGCGGAATTGTTCCAGCCACTCAGCGGAGACTCGAACTTCTTCATCGACCCCTGCGCGCCCAATGAGCTGGGCCACGGGACGCAATATCGCGCCGCCAATTGCGCAACCGTCCTGTCGGCGGTCGGCGCGGCGATCTCGCCCGCGCTGCAGACCGCGAGCAACGTCGTGGGCACGCGCTCGGGCAACCCGGCGCTCAAGGCCGAGACGGCGCGAACCTGGACGGCGGGCGTCGTGCTGCGGCCGCGGTTCCTGCGCGGGCTGACCGCGTCGCTCGACTGGTACGATATCGATTTGCGCGGCGCGATCAGCACGCCCGCGCCGTCGACGCTCGCGTCGCTCTGCGTCGATCAGCCGTCGGTCGCCAATCCGTTCTGCGCGGCCATCACGCGCACACAGGGGACCGGCATCATCAGCGGCTATTCGGTCCAGCCGCAGAACGTGTCGCGCTTCCGCACCGCGGGGGCCGACCTGAACATCGATTACGTCATTCGGGCAGGCAAGCTCGGGACGTTCGATTTCCGGTTGGTCGGCGGCTATCTCGACCGGCTCGCGTTCGTCGGGACGCCGGGCGCCGTGGCTACCGACAATGTCGACCAGCCCGGCGCGCCGAAGTTCAACTTCAACCTGTCGCCGAGCTGGACGCGCGGCGGCCTCACGATCGGCTACAATCTGCGCTGGGCGGACGCGACGCGGACAGTCGACAAGCTGACCACCGACAACGACCCCAATTACGCGCCCGCGGCGCAGCTCCGCTACAGCGAATTGTGGCAGCACGATCTCCAGATCGCGCTGGACGTCGGCCGTGCCTATTCGGTCTATGCCGGCGTACAGAACCTGACCGACCAGAAGCCCGATCCGGGCAATGCGATCAACCAGCCGATCTCTGCCATTGGACGCTACTTTTACACCGGTGTAAAAATACGGACGGGCAAGGTTCGATAAGCTGTCCCGAGCCGCTGGTGACGCGCGGATCGGGAGCGGGCGAAGGCGGCAGGCTGCTTGATCGCCCGCGCAAAGCTGGCACAGGAACGGGAATGGACCCTGCCCCGCTCCCCCACACTTCGCGCCCGACCTACGACGTCGTGATTCCCTGCTACAATCGCGCGCATGTCGTCGCCGATGCGGTCGAGAGCGTCCTGTCGCAGGACCCTGCGCCACAGCGCGTGATCGTCGTCGATGATGGCTCGACCGATGACAGTGCCGCCGTCATCCGCGCGCTGGCGGCGACGCACGACACCGTCGAGGCAGTCGTCCTGCCGCGCAATGTCGGCGCATCCCAGGCGCGCAACACCGGTGCGGGGCTTTCGCGCGCGCCCTGGATCGCGTTCCTCGACAGCGACGACGTCTGGCTGCCGGGCGCGGCGCAGGCGCTGCTCGATGGCACCGGGCATGGTGCGTTCGAGATCGTCGTCGGACATTTTGCGCGTGTCGAGGGTCACGAGGCACCCGGCGCCCCGGAATGCGGTTGGGATGGCGACTGTATCCGCCGTGGCCTTGCCAGCGGCGGGGTGGTTGGCCCGAGCTGGTCGATCGTTTCGCGGGCGATCGTCGACCGCATCGGCGGTTTCGATCCCAGCTTCCACAATTGCAACGACTGGCATTTCTATACCCGCGCAGCCGCCGCCGGTGCGCGTTTCGTCAGGATCAACCATTGTGTCGCGCTGTACCGCACCGTCGCCGGCAGTCGTCTGGTCAACGATACCGCGATCAGTGCGCGCAATGCACTGCGCGTGCTTGCCCATCCGTACCTCACCGGCCTCGACATCTGAGGCGGGTCGACAGCGAAACGCGGCGGGGACGCGGGCGCGCGTCGCCCGTTTCCGACTTGCCGGATGCGGCTCCGGTCACCGAGCCAATGGCGCACGACGCGGCGCGCCGCCATCCTCGACCGCGCGCTCATGCGAGCATCATCACGGCGTGCGCAACGCGCGGTCCGCTAGATCGCCTTCGCCCTGATGAACTCGATGAACGCACGCAGCGGTGGCGGCACCAGGCGACGGTCCGAATAGTAGAGGAACGGCCCGGAAAACGGCTGCCACCAGTCCTGCAACACCGGCTCCAACGCGCCGCTTTCGAGATGCGGGCGCAGCCAATCCTCGAACACCGAGATGATCCCGACGCCTGCGATGGCGGCGTCGACGGCGAGATCGGTCGCCCCGCCGACCTGCACGATCAACGGTCCGCGCGGTTCGACGCGCACGATTTCTCCGGCACGCTCGAACTCCCAGGGGCTGGTCAGGGCACCGCTCGCAAAACGTCCGAGCACGCACGCGTGATCCAGCAGGCTGCGCGGGTGATCCGGGCGGCCATGTCGATCGAGATAGGACGGCGCCGCGGCCGTCGCCATGCGCTGGACACGCGGCCCGATGGGCACCGCGATCATGTCCTGCTCAAGTCGTTCGTCGTAGCGGATGCCGGCATCGCACCCCGCGGCGAGCACGTCGACGAAGCTGTCTTCCGCAACGATTTCCAGCCGGATTCCGGGATGTGCGGCTAGGAAACCGGGCAGGATCGCGGGCAGCACGAGCCGCGCGGCACTGATCGGCACGTTCAGTCGAAGCGCCCCCGCCGCGCCGTCCCGGAAGTGGCCGACGGCGTCCAGGGCTGCGTCGACTTCGCCGAGTGCCGGGGTCAGCCGCGCGATGAGCGCCGCACCGGCCTCGGTTGGCGTGACGCTGCGCGTCGTGCGGTGGAGCAGGCGTGCGCCGAGCCGTGTCTCCAGGCGGCGCACGGCTTCGCTCAGCGTGGAGGCGCTGGCACCGCTCGTCCGCGCCGCGTCACGAAAGCCGCGCGCTTTCGCGACCGCGAGGAACGCCGTCAGGTCTCCGAGGTCCGCGTCCATTGTCCGGTTTTCCGTACAGCCCGTGCGAACCATGCAGGATTATCGCGCACTTCGGCAACGACTATCTGGAGGGGGAAGAGGAGAACGACATGAACAGGATCGAACAGGCCGGCAGCTTCCGGATCGGTGACCGCACCGTGAAGCGGCTCGGCTATGGTGCCATGCAACTGGCCGGACCCGGCGTGTTCGGCCCCCCGCGCGACCGCGATACCGCGCTCGCCGTCCTGCGCGAAGCGATCGCGCACGGGGTCGACCATATCGATACCAGCGATTTCTATGGGCCGCACGTCACCAACCAGATCATCCGCGAAGCGCTGCACCCGTATCACGACGAACTGACCATCGTGACGAAAGTCGGCGCGGTTCGCGGCGACGATGGCTCCTGGAACCCGGCGCAGGACGCAACCGCGCTGACCGCGGCGGTGCACGACAACCTGCGCAACCTCGGACTGGACGTGCTGGACGTCGTCATTATGCGGCTGATGGGAGAAGGCGGCGACCATGGCCCGGCGGAAGGTTCGGTCGAGCCGCAGCTGACCGCGCTCGCCGCGCTGCAGGCACAGGGACTGATCCGCCATATCGGGCTGAGCAACGCAACGCCCACGCAGGTCAAGCAGGCGCGCGGCCTCGTCGACATCGTCTGCGTGCAGAACCAGTATAACCTCGCGCATCGCGGCGACGATGCCTTGATCGATACGCTGGCCGCGGACGGCATTGCCTATGTGCCGTTCTTCCCGCTTGGCGGTTTCAATCCGCTTCAGTCACAGATCTTGTCCGACGTGGCGGCCACACTGGACGCGACGCCGATGCAGGTCGCTCTGGCATGGCTGCTGCGGCGGTCTCCCAATGTCCTGCTGATCCCCGGCACCTCGTCGATCGCGCACCTCCGCGAAAACCTCGCCGCGGCGGCGCTGACGCTTCCCGACCAGGCGGTGGCGGCGCTGAACGGTATCGGCTGACCAGCGCATGGCTCCGGTCGCGTTCGAGTAGGTCGCAGCGGGGGTGGGACGGGTTCGCAAGCAGGTTGAGTACCGCGTTCACGTCACGTCGGCGTGCGGCCGATCCTATGCGCGGACGGCGGTGTCGGGCTGAACTTGGGCCGTGCCGAACGTCGCCTTGCTTTGCACGACGTGCTGGCGCGGGTCGGCAGGCACGGCGCGGCCATCTCGGTAAGGCCCGTGCCTGCATCGACATGAAGCGCGGACCGAACAGCCGATCTCGGCAATCATGCTGGGCGGCGGACCAGACTTCGCGTCGGACGACCTGCCGTTGAGAGCCCCCGCCGGACTGGGACCTGCGCGACCTGTACGAGAGGATGTTCTCGCAGCTGATCGGAAAGGGCCGCCCCTAGGGTCGTGCAAAACGGGACGAGCGCTTCGGCCATGCGTTCATGCCGGCTCACCGTGCAGGTGTCTTGGCACCCACGTCGATCGCGCGAAGGGCATAGCGCCCCGGCGGCAGCAGCAGCGCGACGTCCTCACCCGGACGGATCGCGACGCGGTCCATCGGTACCGACAGATCGGGCTCCCCCAACGGGCGCGCCTCGATCACGCGCCAGCCGTGCAGCGGGTACAGTGCGCGCGGGATGGCGACAAGCTGGTCGCTTGCGGCCCGGCGCCATTCGGGTCGGCACTGAACGAACCGTGCCCCCGGGTGATCGACCACCAAATCAAAGCTCCCGGCGGGCTGTCCGGCAGGCAACACCGCCAGCCGCGTCGTGGCACCGCCGCCACGACAGGTCGTTTGCGAGATGGTCAGTGGGTCGATCCCGGTCTTCTGCTTCAGCCGCGCCGCCATCCAGCGGGCGCCTCCCGCCTGTGGCACTTCAGCCGCGTGCGAATACCCGACATGGACAAGCAGGTGTGCGCGCGGGTGGCTTGCGACGAACGCCGCCAACAGGGTCGCCTGCAACTCCTCGCGTGTCGCGATCTGTTCGGCCGGGGTCGCGCTTGGGCTGGGCTCGCGTACGTCCTCATATGCCAACAATGTGTAACCAAGTGTCTTGGCCGTGCGCCCGAACCGCCCATAACCCGCCTCCGACAGATAATGCCCGTCGTCATCTGCGAAATAGTTGCGTTCCGGGTGGAGGCGGAACGACGGCAGGTACCGCGCCGGTACGTCCGCAGGCGGGTTCGATAGCGTCTCGAGCGCAAGCACGTCGTAGCCAAGCGGTCGCAGTGCGCGCGCGACCCGAGCGCTGAAGCCCCGATGTTCCGAGCGTTCGTGACTTTCGTTGATGATGACGATGCGCGTCTCGCGTGCGCGGCGCGCGATCTCCGCTAGCACGGGAGTTGCCGACGCGAGCGGCGCGCAATGGGTCGGCGTGTAACTTGGGCTCGACGGCGCGATAAGGTCCTCGCGCCCGAACAGGCTTAGCGTCTGGAGATCGCTGTCGGGACCGACCGGATGGTCAGGATCGATCTGCGCGAGATGCTCGACCTTGTTGGCGAGCATGCCCGGAAGCTGCGCCACGGAAGTGACGGCCACCGGCGCGATCAGGACGACGGTCCCATCGACGGACGGGCGCCCGGCGGCCGACCCGGCGGTGAGGGTCAGGAGGGACAGCGCAATCGAGCGCGCGGCGCGGCGATGAGGCAAACGAGGCATACGGCCTACGGTATCGCACCCACCTACCATATTCCACAGGATTACCCGGCAACAAGCATGTGCCCGAACGCCATCTATCAGCTAAGTTTTCGCAAATGGGGTAACGATTGGCTTATCGGTAGGATTGCTTCGGAAACGAACGCTGAGCCGCGATCGCCGCTTCCTCTGCGGTGTGGCTCGTTACGTCGAGGCGTTGAACACACGCAAATTCGTCTGTCCAGTCGCGTCGCAAGACCTGATTGCGTAAGGGAACAGATGACGGTCACCGCTTGACCGATCGGCGTGCTGGGCCGACGCAGTCCGAATGACGGATCCAAAGGCAGCCATACTGTCCATACTCGAGCATCGCACACCGGGGGCGACGATTTGTCCGAGCGAGGTGGCCCGCTCGATCGCGCAGGACTGGCGAAGCGCGATGCCTGCGGTCCACGCAGCAACGGATGAGCTGGTCAGCGACGGACTGATAGGACTGAGCTGGAAGGGGCAGCAGCAGGAAACGCGATCGGGACCTTACAGGATCCGACGACTACCGCTACACTCCCCGCGCTGATCGCTCGAGCATAGCGGCATGGAGCGCCGCCTATAACGGGCCGAACGACAATAGCGATCACCCGATCCCGCACGCTGGCGAGACTGCGCCCGATGAACAAGTTACGATGCCTGCCGCTTGTCGCCGGCGCCGCCTCGGGCGTAGTCAGCGCGGGGGGTATCGCGATCCTCCGCCCGGCGAGACGCTGAGGACCATATCCGACGACGGTGCCCCATCGCATCCCTCCCTCAGGCAAACATCCCTGGCAACAGGGCCGTAAGGCTCGCTGCCAACTCGGCGTGCCGGAACGGCTTGGTCAATCGCGGCAGGTTCGATGCAACCCCTTCGATCTCTGCGTAGCCGGACACCACGAGGACCGGCAGCGAAGCCAGCAACGCACGGGCTTGAAGCGCGAGCTCTACGCCACTCATCCCGGGCATGAGATGGTCGGTAACGAGGATGTCCGGTTGCGTGCCGCCCCGCATCAGACGGAGGGCATCTTTCGCCGACGCAGCCTCGATCACCTCAAAGCCGAAACCGGATAGCATGTGCGCCGTGCTGATCCGAACCAGTTCCTCGTCATCGACGAGAAGCGCGACGCCGCGGCCCAGGCCTGTCGGTGGCGCTGGGATCGCTCCATCCCCGTCGTCCGGCATCGTTGCACTGATGGGAAGCCACAGGTCGATCGACGTCCCGGCACCGGGCTCGCTGTCGATCGTCAGGCCTCCCGCGAGCTGAGCGGTCAAGCCGTGGACCATCGAAAGTCCGAGGCCCGTGCCCTTGCCGATACCCTTGGTCGAGAAGAACGGTTCGATCGCGCGCCGGCATGTCTCGGCGTCCATCCCCAGGCCGGTGTCGCGAACGCTCATGCGAACGTAATGACCGCGCGCAAGGCCACGCCGATCGCCGTCGCGCACGCTTTCTCGAGCGGCCGCGATGGTGAACGAGCCACCCTCTGGCATGGCGTCGCGCGCATTCACGGCAAGGTTGAGGAGCGCCATTTCGAGCTGGTTCGCGTCGGCCTTCACGGGCGGCAGCTCGGCGATGTCCAACGTCATCTCGATCGCAGGGCCTAGCGTCGAGACCATCAGCCCCGACATGCCCTCGATCAGGCAAGACAGGTCGACCGCCGTCGCCTGGAGCGGCTGCCGGCGCGCGAAGGCGAGCAATCGCTGCACGAGCGTCTTTGCGCGCTCGGCCGACTGGAGCGCGCCGTCGATGAGACGTCGCTCACGCTCGCTCCCGATCCCCTTGCGCACCAGCATGTCGAGCGAGCCGATGATCGGCGTCAGCAGGTTGTTGAAGTCGTGCGCCACCCCGCCAGTGAGGCTGCCCATCGCTTCAAGCTTCTGACTCTGCCGAAGGGCATCCTGCGCCTCCTGAAGCTGCGCCTGATCGCGCAGCCGCTGGGTTACGTCGGTGACGAATTGGTAGGTCCCGATCGGCTCGCCGGCCTCATCCCGGATCGTGCGAAACTTGATTTCATAATAGGGACGCGCACGATCGGGATCGCCGAAATCTGCGACAAAGGTGACCTCCTCGCCCGACAGCCCGCGCGCCCATCCGGCACGGACCTGCGCCTGCTCCGCAGGGCGATTCGCCAGCAGATCGAGCATATTGTCGCCCACCTTGGGCCGTACGCCATAAATTCGCTCGAACTCGTCGGCGTTTGCCTTGTTGATGGCGGTGATGGCGTAGTCGAGATCAACGGCCATGATCATCATGTCGGTGATCTCGAACAGCGTGGCGAGCACGTTGCGCTCGGCGAGTTGCTTCGCAACCCGAGTTTCGAGAGTCTCATTCAACAGGCGAAGGCGGTTCTCGGCGAGCATCCGCTCGGTCGTGTCGAGCGCCGTCAGGAAAATGCCCTCGATCTCGTTCGTGCCCCCCCGGATCGGCGCGAAGCTGTAGTACCAGCATCGTTCGGTCAGTCCGTCGTCGCCCTCCATCATCAGGCGTTGGTTCTCGACCACGACGCCCGATCCCGTTTCGTAGACCTGGCGCGCCGCGGCGGTGAGGGACTGCCACATGGTCGGCCAGATTTCGCGCATCGGGCGGCCCAAGGCCCAGGGATGACGATCCCCGACGAAGGGACGATAAGCGTCGTTATAGAATAAGCGGAACTCCGGCCCCCAGTAGATGGCGCTGACCGCCTGTGCGTTGAGGCAGGTCGACAACGCCGAGCGCAGCGCTTGTGACCAGCTTTCCACGTCCCCATGCCCCGAAGCAGGCCAATCGTGTGCCCGCATCAAGGCGCCCATCTCGCCGCCGCCAGCGAGGAAGGAAGCAATCGGCGAGGCGAGCATGTCCGTCATCAACGATTCCCGGCCATGTCTTCAAACACGAACCTGCAACGAAGCCGTTCCAAAGCCGTGACGGCGATCCGCCGTGCTTGAAAACTGCCGGCAAGGATCAACCCTACGACGGACCGCGCTCGCCTGTTCTTCACCTCCAGCCGCGCCGTTCGAGCGTATTCCGGGCTTCGTTGTCGTTTTCGGCGCCGTCTGCCAGCGGAGCGATCGCCTTGAAGACGACGCCTTCCGGCAGATAGGAGACCTCGGCTGAGCCGGCGATTTCGTGCGCCAGTACACGCTGGATGAGCTGGGTTCCGAAACTCGTTCCTGACGGAGGTGCGACCAGCGGGCCTCCTGTTTCCCGCCATGTCAGATGCAGACTGTGCGGGTTCGGGTCGTCGTCCACTTCCCATATCAAATCGACCACCCCGTCTGCGGTGGACAGCGCGCCGTATTTCGTGGCGTTGGTGGCAAGCTCATGCAGCGCCAGCGCAAAGGCGACGACCAAACGCGGCGGGAGATGCAGATCCAGTCCGACGATCCTGAAGCGGCGATCGTCCTCGATACCAAACGGCGCCAGCGTGCGGTCGAGCAGAGAGCGCAACGAGGCGCTTTCGAACCGTTCGCTGATGAGCAATTCGTGCGCAGCAGACATGGCCTGGATACGCGCTTCCAGCGTTTTTCCAGCGTCCTCGACGGAGGTCGCTCGCCGCATCGTCTGCGCGACGATCGCCTGCAAGGACGCCAGGGTGTTTTTGACCCGGTGGCTCAGCTCATTGGCCAGAAGGGTCCGATGTTCGTCGGCCCGGCGACGATTGGAGACGTCCTGCGTCGTTCCGACGAGCGCAAGCGGCGTGCCGTCAGCGCAATAGCTGGCCTGCCCCCTGACCTGGACCCAGCGCAGTTCCCCGGTCGGCGTGTACAGGCGATATTCCACGTCGAGCAACGAACGCTCCCTGATGGCGCGTTCGATCGCATCTGCCTGGATCTGCCGATCGTCCGGGTGAACCGAGTTTCGCAAATCCTCGAAGGTCAGCGGATCGGATGGCGCACGGCCGCATATCTTCTTGCACTCGTCGGATGCCGTAAGACGGTAAGTATCCAAATCGATGCTCCACGAGCCCAGCCGGCCGGCTTCCAACGCGAACCGCAACCGCGCCTCGCTTGCCTGAAGCTCTTCGATCCTTTGTGCGACCTCGGCTTCGAGCGCATCGCGATCGCGCTGGAGGTTGACCAGCCGTTCGCGTTCCAGCGTCACGTCATATTGCGACGCGAAATAGTAAAGCAGATGACCGTCATCTGCGAACACCGGCGAGACGAGCAGCCGGTTCCAAAAGTGGGTGCCGTCCTTCTTGTAGTTCAGCAGGTCGATCTCGATCGGAACCCGGGCGCTGATCGCGTCACTGACGCGCTTGACGTCCTCCATATCGGTTTCCGGGCCTTGCAGGAAACGACAGTTGCGCCCGATGATCTCGCTGCGCGCGTAGCCGGTCAATTTCGTGAAGGCATCGTTGACGAACACGATGACGTTATCCGGCAGGCGTGGATCGGTGATGAGCATCGGCATCCGCGTCGCCCGGACTGCGGAAGCGAAGGGGTCGGGACTGTCCTTGCCGCGCGTCAGCTCGCGGACGATCCGCGCTTCTTCCCGAATATCTCGCACGCATCACTCCGATTACAATCCAACGCTCTTATGTCGTTGAACACGGCTACCTTTCCTACGTTTTAGCCGCAGCGGGCGCGGTTGGCCAGTGACGTTGGAACGAGGCAGGACCAGCCCCTCGCCACCGGTTGATGACTGACGGATAACGGCCGCTCATTCATCGTCGGTGCGGATCGCCAGTAGCCTCGCACTGCGATCGATTACGACCTGTCACGCTGCTGGAGGCAGAGCCGACCCTTGCGATCAGCCAAAGCGGCGCCATATGCTGCACTGCAGCAATGGCGCATTTTCTCGCTGAGATGCTGCTGCAGGAGGCGAGATATGCGCAATCCATTCTTCGACGCGATTGCAAGAGGTGATGGCGGAACGGGGGCAGCGGACCGGCTCGTCGACCTGCCCGTATCCGGTACAAATCCCGGCGCTCTGCGTGCCCGCGCGTACGTGCCAGCGCGCCTGGCGGAACACCCTGCGCTCGTGGTGGTATTGCACGGTTGCACGCAGACGGCAGCAGGCTACGACCACGGCTCGGGTTGGTCACGGCTTGCCGACCGGCATGGCTTCGTGCTCCTCTACCCGGAGCAGGACCGCACCAACAACGCCAACCTGTGCTTCAACTGGTTCGAGCCGGGCGACATCGCACGCGGCCAGGGCGAGGCGCTGTCGATCCACCAGATGATCGAAGCGGTCGTGGTCGCTCACGGTATCGAGCGCGACCGCATCTTCGTCACCGGCTTGTCGGCAGGCGGCGCAATGGCATCGGTCATGCTCGCGACCTATCCGGAAACGTTCGCAGCCGGCGCGATCATCGCCGGCTTACCGTACGGTTGCGCGACGAATGTGCAGCACGCCTTCGGCGCGATGCGCTCTGGCGGGCGGACCCGCCCCGACGCGCTGGCCGAGCTCATCCGGCGCGCCTCCGATCACGACGGGCCCTGGCCCGACGTTTCGGTTTGGCACGGGAGCGGTGACGCAACGGTCAACCCGGACAATGCCGACGCGATCGTCGCGCAATGGTTGCCGCTTCACGGCATCGCCGGGGCGCCGCACGTGACCGACGTCGTCAATGGGTATCCGCATCGCGCATGGCGCAACGCCGACGGCCGGATCGTGGTGGAAGCGTATAGCATCACCGGCATGGGCCACGGCATCCCGCTAGATACCAACGACGCGGGCTCGGTCGAGGTCGCAGGGCCGTACATGCTCGACACCGCAATTTCGTCGTCGCAACGGATCGCCGAGTTCTGGGGCCTATGCTCGAACACGAGCGCACAGTCGGATGCGGTTGGACGTGCGCAGCACATGGATCCAGGCATTTCCGGCACGAATCTCACGCACCGCGTCGCGCAGGCACGGAGGCTCTACCCCGATCCCAAGCCCGCGCCCGTCGTCGAGGTACGCCGTATCATCGACGATGCGTTGCGACGCGCGGGGCTTCTCAAGTAGCGCGTACTTCTGGTCCTGTCCGCACGGCGCCTCGAGGGACGCCCGGGGAATGAACCCGGGGGGACGGCGCGGCTGTTCGCCTAGCTGGCTACCCAAGGCGGGCTACCGGACGGAACCGATCCCGCAAGTCGGACCTGCCAACCGAAGAACATTGTAGGAACCTGCATTCGGCGTTATCTTTTAGAGACATGGCGATTTCTGCGAATTCCGCCCGTAGGCGCATCCGGGTCATCGATCTGGAGACGGCTGGCTCCGCCTCGCACAGTGTGTGCGAGATCGGCTGGCAGGACGTCATCCAGGAAACCACTGGCCGCTGGGAGCTCGACGAGGAGCGTGGTGCCCGGTTCGTCAATCCCGGCGGGCCGATCTCGACGCAGACGATGGCGATCCACCATATCGTGGACGAAGACGTGGCAGGAGCGCCATTCTGGAAAGACGTGGCGCCGCAGGTCCTGCGGCCGACCGGCGGAACGGTCGCATTGGCGGCGCATCGGGCGACGTTCGAGCAGCGTTTCTGCTTGCCGAGGCTGTCAGGCGGTGCCCGCTGGATTTGCACCTGGAAGTGCGCGCTGCGGACATGGCCCGCCCTCCCCAGTTTCTCCAATCAGGGTCTGCGCTACGAGCGCATGCCGACTGGCCTGGATCGTGCGGTGGGCCTCCCCGCGCACCGGGCAATGCCGGATGCCTATGTTACCGCGCACCACCTGCGCGATATGCTCAACGCTTCCTCGCTGGAGCAGCTCCTGGCGTGGAGCGAGCAGCCTGGCCTTTTGCCGCGCGTACCCGCCGGCCCCGACCGGAAGCGGCCATGGGGCGAGCTGGGCGACGACGCGCTGGCGGGCTATGCCAGGGATCGTGACATGGACATCCGCTTCAGCGCAGAGACCGAACAACGTCGTCGCGGAAACCAAGCCGCAGTCCCGGAGAACGCCGTGATCCAACCCTCGCTCCTCTGAGCGGCACGATCTTGTTCCGTGTCATGATTGTCCACCGGTCGTCGCGGACCGCTCTCTCCGGCCAGCGCTGATCGGTGACGCCATGCGGCCGCCGTTCCCGTCGATTGCCGCTTGGCATTCTCGGCGGCGTAGAATGCCCTGGTCCAGCAACGGAATGCGCGGCGCTGCCTTGCGTGAAAACCAGATGCCGATAGGCGACGGCATGGTCGCGCTCGGCAGCGAGCGTTCCGGCGCCTTCTGGACGGAACGGCGCGGCGGTGCCGTAGCGTGGCGTTGCCATCTTTTGCAAAGGGGTCGTGATTCGGGACCGCGCGAGAGGGGGGTTGCGTGGCGCTGATTGTTAGATTTCCGCCTGCAACCGGTCGCCCTGTTTCAATGCGTCATAGACACATTGCGCGCTTTGCAGCGCGGCGCCGTTGGCGAGCGCCCAGGTGTAAAGGGCGGCAAAGGGTTCGCGTAGCGAGCAGCCGAGATCGGTAATCGTGTATTCGACGCCGATCGGCTGCGTCGGCAGGACCTTGCGACTGATCAGGCCGTTGCGCTCCAGACGTTTCAACGCCTCGGACAAGGCCTTGTGGGTGATGCCATCGAGACGGCGCTTGAGGTCGTTGAACCGCGCCGGGCGCGTGCAGAGGACGCTCAGGATCAGCACCGTCCACTTGTTGGCGATATGATCGAGGATGGGCCGCGTCGCGGCGACATCAAGCGGCAGTTCGAGCACGTCTGTGGCCATAGGTATACGCCTCAATATCTACGCACCATCAGGTGCCTTCTTGTGATTAGATATACACTTTATATCTTTCTGTCATCATTCGTGATGGAAGGACGTACGAGCATGCTTTCAGGAAAAATCGCGGTCGTTATCGGTGGCCATGGCGGCATCGGGGGCGCCGTCGCGGACCGGTTCGCGGCGGAAGGCGCCACGGTCTATGCCACCAGTCGCCACGCGCAAGAAGGAGAAGTCGATCGCGGGGCCGGCAAGCTGCGCGCCCGCCGCGTCGATGCCGCCGATCTGGCCGCGCTCGGCGCCTTCTTCGAGACGGTACGGCACGAGGTCGGCCGGGTGGACGTGCTGGTCGTCAACGCCGGCATGGCGGAGTTCGCTACGCTCGACGCGATCAGCGAGGATCATTTCGACCGGATCTTCGATCTGAACGTGCGCGCGTTGCTGTTCGCCGCCAGGGGTGCGACGGCGATCATGCCGGACGGTGGATCGATCGTGTTGGTGGGCTCGATCGCCGCCGCGATCGGCACCAAAGGCTATGGCGTCTATGGGGCGACCAAGGCCGCCGTGCGTTCGTTCGCGCGGACCTGGGCCAACGAGCTTGCGCCGCGCAACATCCGAGTCAACGTCGTCGCGCCGGGACCGACGGACACTGCGATGATGGCAGCGGCGTCCGAGGAGGTCCGTGCGACGCTTTCGCAGCTGATCCCGCTCGGCCGTATGGCGCGTGCCGAGGAAGTGGCTTCGGCCGCGCTGTTCCTCGCCAGCGACCAGAGCAGCTTCATCACCGGTGCTGAGCTTCCGGTCGATGGCGGCATGGCGCAGGTCTGATCCCGGCCCGAAGAAAGACCGATCGAGGCTCGGCGGCTATCGCAGCCGCCGAGCCATTGGCGGTCCCGGCGTCGATGCCAGCATCCGGCGCACCGCCGCCAGCTCCGTCGTCGGGCGGGAACCGTTGCGTTCCAATCCTTACCCGCGTTGTCGCGAAGGGCTTGCTAGAAGGCTTCGGGTGGCGGCGGAGCCCTGTCGGACCGCCGTCACTTACCTCATCGATCACGCCCAAGGCATCTGCCTGATGCTCGGGAATGGCCCATAGATCTATGGAATGCACGTGGTTTCAGTAACGCTCGCCAGTCGCGTAGGTATAGCCACGAAACATCGTGCATGACCGCGCCTGCCGTTGACACCCATTTGCGGCTCGCAATAGCGACGCGGCAGCACTCGAAACCACGTGCCCCTTCCCGCAAGCGGATGCGCGCTCCTTCTGTCTTGAGCGCGACCGAGGCATGCGCGCGAAGCACCAGCATTACATTTCGTCTAGCATTCGAACAGCTCCACGACGCTGGCTGGCGCACCCGTTCCGAAGAAGCGCTCCAGATTCCTGGCGCTCTGCTCGGCAGCGCCTTTGCTCCGGCGAAACAACGCACGCTCGTACGTCGCGAACGCGCGCTCGGTGTCGTCCGGATGCGCGACGATCGCCCGGGCAAGTTCCGCACCATCCAGCATCGCCAGATTGGCGCCTTCCCCCGCAAACGGGGACATCAGGTGCGCCGCGTCTCCCAGCAGGGTAACGTGCGGCCTGCGCGGCCAGGAATGATCTACCGGCAAGGCGTAGATTGGTCGGAGCACCGGCGCGCTCTCGGTTCCGGTAACGAGGGTCCGAAGAGACGGTGCCCAGTCGTCGAACAGCTGCGCCACCTCGGCAAGGCCCGATGCGGGATCGGCAAGGTCCAGTCCGGCAACCCAACGCTCACTTCGATTGATCGCGACATAGACAAGAATGCTGCCATCGGCGTTACGATGCGCAAGAATGCCCTGCCCCGGTGCCACCGCCATGAGCGTGCCGCTTCCGATCATCGCCCCCGCAGGCACGGCGCGGGGATCGTCGGCGGACAGATGGGTCTCGATGAAGCAGGTGCCGGTGTAGCCTGGTCTCACGTCCGACAGCAGCGGACGTACCTTCGACCAGGCACCATCTGCGCCCACGAGTAATCCGGCCGTTATATGCGTGCCATCCGCGAAGGCGATATCGTGCCGGCCCGCACCCATCGCGTGAACGGTGCTTATCTTGCGGCCCCACCGTATCGTATTTTCGGGGAGCGTGCCGATCAACAATTGGCGGAGCGCCCCGCGATCGATCTCCGGCCTGTCAGAGGCAGAGGTGCCTGGCCGATCCAGCAACACCGCGCCCGTCTTGTCGACGATGCGCTTTGCGTCCTCACCCCGCCTGACCAGACCGAGGAAAGCGTCGAGAAGCCCCGCATCGGCGAGCGCGCGTTGCCCGCTGTGCCCGTGGATGTCCAACAACCCACCCTGCCCGCGCGCTTTCGGTGATGCTTCCCCCTCATAAATGGTCGCCGGGATCCCGTAGCGGTGCAAGATGCAGGCTAAGGTCAGGCCGCCAAGACCGGCGCCGATGATGGTGATGGGTTCGCGCATGGCCTGAGCTCCGGCTCCAGCGGCCGGCGGTCATGCCGGCCACGGTGGTGGTGTGGAGCCGCTGGCAGGGCCGATGCCCCGCGTGTGCGCGACGACGCGCCACGAAGGCATGCCGTCGTTTTGCGCGACGCCATGCGCATACCGCACGCACTTGGGCTCCGCAACAAACTGCCGGCGAGCAGCTGGCAAATCCGACCTGCGGGCAAGCGCGCCCCGTCACCGCTTCCCGACTTCAGAACCCCGTTCCCCCTCCGGCCCGACCGCTTTCGGCGTCTCATGTCCTGTCATGGGCGGCGTGGTTTGAGGGGAATACGGCCATCCGTCATTGGCCGGCGGATGTCGTCATCCGATAGGACGCGACGCCGTTTCTTGTAAGGATGGCGCGGTTTAGCAGGAACCCGCGCCAAGCTCGCCGAGCGATCGCGAAGGTGCTGGACACCGGTTTGGGGAGCGCCCAAATTCCGGCAGTATCTGACAACCATCATGGAACCGTAGATGACCCTTCGTTCGATCGCCGCGCTCGGTTTTGCCGTATTCCTGGGGTCGCCGGTGCTGGCGAAGCCGGTGCCGATTGCACCTGCGGCGGTGCCGTTCGGCATCGGCGCGGTGCGTGTCGTCGCCTTGCGGGACATGATCAACCGCGTTCCGAACGACGGCAGCGTGTTCGGCAAGACGGAAGGCCCGGCCGCTGTCGCGGACATATTGCGCAAAGCAGGGGCGCCGACCGACGCGGTATCGCTCGGCGTCGATGCGCTGCTGGTCCGCATGCCGGGCCGTATGGTCCTCATTGACGCTGGCCTGAGCCCCAAGGTTGGTGGCGTCCTGATGCAGAGCCTAGCGCTCGCCAAGGTATCGCCGACCGATATCACCGATGTCCTGATCACGCATTCGCATGGTGATCACGTCGGCGGGCTTTCCGATGCGGACGGCAAATTGGCGTTCCCTAACGCGACGATCCGTATGACCCGCGCCGAATGGGCGTTTCTGCAAAGCAAGCCGGATAATGCGGCGCTCGTTGCGACGATCGCGCCGAAGGTCATGCCGTTTGATCCGGGCGCGGTGGTGATGCCAGGGATCCGAGCGGTAGAGCTGGCAGGGCATACGCCCGGCCATAGCGGCTACGAAATCACGTCAAACGGCCAGAAGCTGCTCGACATGGGCGACACGGCCCATAGCGCTATCGTGTCTCTTGCCCGTCCCGAATGGATCATCGGCTACGACACCGATGGCGTGCAGGGCCGTCAGCGGCGGATGACCGAACTCGCCAAGTTGGCGGCGAGCGGCGAATACGTGTTCAGCCCGCATTTTCCGTTCCCCGGGCTCGGCCGGATCGTCAAGGCCGGCACCGCTTATCGCTGGCAACCGTTGAAGCGCTGATGCCGGCGAGATGCAGCCGTCGCAGCACGCCAATGTCCCGTCAGTATTGCCTGGCCCGTACGGGCCATTCCCGCACGGTTGGATTGGCCGGGGTCACATTCCGAAAGCACGGCGTCCCTCGCCGTCCAGACGCCTATCGATCGGCACGCGCGCATCACCGAGCGCCATGGCATCGGCGGTAGGTTGACGGATTGGGTCCGTAGCGTCGTTGATGGCATCCAGGATCAGCGGCGGCGGCGCCTCAGGGCGGATGGCCACCCATGGCTCGGGCGACGACGGCAGAGCCTGGCGGAGGCGATCGGCGGTCGGACGCGTCGGTGTACGCGCCGGCATTGGCACACGGGCTCCTCGGTCCCCATATGCCTCGGGCAAGGAGAGTGAGATGGCCGGTGGTTGGACGCGCGATGGCGCGGTGCAGGATCAGATTGACGACTCAGTGGCGGACGCAGTGTTGGCCGCACGCGCGAGCATGCCAAGCGGAACGAGTGAACCATTCTGTGCAATCTGCGGCGACGATATCCCCGAAGGCCGGCGTCGAGCATTGCCTGGCGTGCGGACCTGCGTAACCTGTCAAAGCGGCCGCGACCAGCCTCTGGCCGCGACGTTCAACCGGCGGGGCAGCAAGGACAGTCAGCTGCGGTGACCGTCTCCACCAAGTCTCGCACCTCGGCCCACCAGGACCACGCGCAGACGTTCTCGGCGCTGCTCTTGCGCTGACGGCGGTTCAGGATCGACCGCCATGCGCCGTGGTCGCACGCGGTACGAAGACCGAAAGCGCCAGCGTCACGACCGCGATCAGCAGGACGCCCCAGAACGTCAGGTGCAGCCCGTCCGCCAGCCCTGCCCGGCTCGCCACCGCGCCTGCCGCCGCGCCGTGGCCGACGAGCAGCTGCTGGATCTGTTGCAGCGACCCGGCGTGCCCGCGCGCGAGGCTGGCGTTGAGCACGGTGCCGAGCACCGCCGCCCCGAGCGTGCTGCCCAGATTGCGGGCGAACAGGTTGGATGCCGTCGCTGCGCCACGCTCTGCCCAGCCCACGCTACCCTGGATCAGCACGATCGCGGCGGTGCTCAGGAATCCCATCCCGAACCCCATCACCAGCGACCCGAACCCCGCCACCAGCGGCGAGCTCAGCGGCGACAGCAGCACGAACGGTATCGCGCCCGCGGGCAGCAACGCCGCGCCGAAGATCAGGATCGGTCGCAAGCCGAAGCGCCCGAAGTTGCGCGCACCGAGCGTCGCCGCGATCGGCCAGCCAAGCACCATCGCGGTGAGCATGAAACCCGCCTCGAGCGGCGATCGGCCCATCACCGCCTGGACGTACATCGGCAGGAAGGTCGTGAGCCCGATGACCGCCATGCCGCTGAACAGCGTCACCGCGTTGGTCGCGGCGATCGTGCGGCGTGCCCACAGCGTAAACGCAATCATCGGATCACGCGCGCGACGCTCCTGCACGACGAACAGCGCTCCGGCGACGATGCAGACCACGGCGGCGATCGCGGCGGTGCGGCCGCCATCCGTCCCGGCTTCGGTGAGTGCCACCATCAGCGCGGCGATCGCGACCGTGAACAAGCCCGCCCCGACACCGTCGACGCTGCGCTCGTGCGTCGAGACGGTCTCGCGCAGGAACAGATAGAAACCGGCCGCCGCCGCCAGCCCGATCGGCACGTTGATCCAGAAGATCCAAGCCCAGCTGAGATGCTGGATGATGAGACCACCGGCCAGCGGCCCGATCACCGACGAGACGCCCCACACGCTCGCAAGCCAGCCCTGGACCCTGCCGCGCTCATGCGTCGCATAGAGGTCGCCGATGACCGTGATCGACACCGGCTGGATCGCACCGGCACCCAGGCCCTGGACGAGACGAAAGACGATCAGCGACGGCATCGACCAGGCGAAACCGCACAGCACCGAGCCCAGCAGGAAGATGCCGATGCCGACCAGCAGCACCGACCGCCGGCCATAGAGGTCGGCAAGTTTTCCGAACACCACCGTCGTCGCGGTCTGGGCGAGCAGGAACGACGAGAACACCCAGGCATAATATTGCAGGTCGCCGAGCTGCCCGGCGATTTGCGGCATCGCGGTGGACACGATCGTCGCTTCGATTGCGATCATGAACGACGCCGCCATCACGGCGGCGAGAACGAAGCCGCGGCGCACCGCGGGTGGCGCGAGCTCCTCGTTCATGCCACCGCCTCGCTCGCGCCGCCGACGGGGCGCTGGCGGCGAGCCCCGACCGTCCAGAGACAGGCGACCGCCCAGACCGCGAGACCGCCCAGCGCCAGCGCACACCCGACCCATCCGGTCGCGGTCCAGCCATATCCAGCCGCCACCACCATGCCGGCGAGCCACGGACCGAGCGCGTTGGCGGTGTTGAACGCCGAGTGATTGAGCGCCGCAGCCAACCCCTGCGCGTCCTCCGCCACGTCCATCAGCCGGGTCTGCAGCACGGTGCCGAGCGCACCGCCGAGCCCGATCGCGAACACCGCGAGGATGATCGACCACAAATGGTGCGCCGCCACGGTGTAGACCGCGAGCGACGCGGCGCTCCACACCAGCAACGCGCCCGCGGTCGGCATCAGCGCGCGGTCGGCGAAGCGGGGGATGATGAGATTGCCCGCGGTCATCCCGATCCCGAACACCGCGAGCACCAGCGGCACCACCGTCGATCGCACGCCCGTCACCTCGACCAGCGTGGAGGCGAGATAGGTGTAGACCGCGAACAGCCCGCCAAAGCCGATCGCGCCGATCCCGAGCGTCAGCCACACTTGCGGACGTCGCAGCGCGCCCAGTTCGCGCAAGGGGCTGGCGTCGGCGTCGGGCCGGTCGCGCGGGACGATCGCCAGCACCAGCACCACGGTCGCAAGCGCGCACACGGTCACGACGCTGAACCCCCAGCGCCACCCGGCCGCCTGCCCGAGCCAATTGGCGAAGGGCACGCCGATGATGGTGGCGGTCGTCAGCCCGAGCATCACGCGCCCCACGGCTTGCGTACGCTGCTCCGGTGGGACGAGCGACGCGGCGACCAGCGACGCGATGCCGAAATAGGCCCCATGCGGCAGTCCGCTGAGGAAGCGGAACACGAGCATCGCATGATAGGATGGCGCCAGCGCGCTCAGGCCGTTCGCGACGGCAAAGAGCGACATCAGCACGATCAGCAACGTGCGGCGGCTGAGACGCGCGCCGAACACGGTCAGCAACGGCGCGCCGACCACGACACCGAGCGCGTAGACGCTGATGACGTTCCCGGCGGTCGGTTCGTCGATGTGCAATCCGCGCGACATGTACGGCAGCAGGCTCATGGTCGCGAACTCGGTCACGCCGATCGCAAAGCCGCCGAGCGCCAGCGCGAAGTGGATCAGCCCGACCGAGGCAGGGCGGTCGGGCGTAGGGTTAGGCATAAGGGCAATTCCGAATTGTGCGGTGCAGCAACGCACGAAGGCGCACTTGGCTGCCCCTGTTGGACCCGCAACGTATCCGCTCAACCCGCAATCGCGCATTCCCGACGGACCACCGCGCCGCCCAGCCGCCCAGCCGCACCCCGTCAACTTGCCATTGCGCGGGCCGCCTGCGCGATCACATCGACCACGACGTCCGGGAACGTCACGGGGATTGCGTGCGAGGATTGCAGTTCGATGACCTGCGCCCCGGCGCGGTCGGCCTCGAACGCAAACTCGGCCTGCGGAATGACGGGGTCCAGCAGCGGTCTGATCTGCCAGCTCGGTTTGCGCATCCAGGCCGCCGCTGTCAGTTTCTCGTCGAGCGCGGCCAGGGCAATCGGGCGCTGGGTCGCGATCATGAGGGCGAGTTTGTCCTCAGCTACGTCGGCGGCGAGGAGATAGCCGTACCGGTCGGCCTTGACGACGAGGTCGGTCCCGCTGGTACCGTCGGGCAAGGTGAAGGGAATAAGATCGACCGACGCGGCGAAATCACCCCCGGGAAACCGTTCGAGACAATCGTTCGTCGATTCCCCCGCCGCGGGCATCGGCGAGCCTGCGTAAATGAGTCCCTTGACCTTGGGATCGTCCCCAGCCTGGCTGATGACGGCGCCGCCGTAAGCGTGCGATACGAGGAGGATGGGGCCCTCGATCGTGTCCAGCAGGCTGCGGAGGTAGGCGGCGTCGTGCGCCACGCCCCGCAGCGGATTCGAGAAGACCTTGGTCGCATAACTGTCGCGCTGAAGCCGCTGGATTACGCCATGCGTCCAGAGCGACGAATCTTCGACCGCGCCGTGCACGAGCACGACCGTCGGTTTTGCTGGTTCGATGTCCACGGAAATTCCTTTCGAGGCGTCTTGCGCATAAAGGACGGGCGGCTGGCGTCGCCTAGGCGCCAGGCCGCCCGAGATCGGCATCCCATGCCCACGCGTTACTTGTGGGCGATGACTTGCAGGCGGTACATTTTGGATTCCGCGAACAACCCGCCCGCCTTTTCGACGAATTCCTGTCCCGCCGGGCCATTCAGATGGGCTTCGCGCGCGGCCTCGTCGGCGAACGTGTCGAACACTCGGTAGACTCCCGCTTCCCCCTCGATCCCCGCCGCGTGCCATGTCAGGGTCCCGGGCTCGCCTTTCACCAGCGAGGCTTCCTTCGCGAGAAATGCCTCGACGTCTGCTTCCTTGCCGGGTTTGGCCTTCATCTCGATCAGTAAGGCGACCGTGGTCATTGCTCTATTCCTTTGGTTGACCGGCGCACGCGGTCGCGTGCAGCCAGCCGGTTGGCTTTCGTCGTCAACGCCGTTCCGTGGGGTGAAATCAGGCGGCGTGCTGGCGTGCCAGCTGTTCCAGGACCGGGAACATCGCCGAGGGCTCGGGTCGCCGCGTGTAATCGCCATTCACTTCGGCGTAAGCGATCGTTTCGTCCTGCCCGATGACGTAGCGGGCGGGCATCGGCAGGGTCCAGCTGTCCTCGCCGTTGAACTGCGGCAGATCGGCGCCGAGCGTCCGGTGCGCCACCCGAAGATACTCCGGCAGCGTCCACCGCAAATTGAACTGCGCGGCGACGTCGCCGCCATGATCGCCCAAAATCGGGAAGCCGAGCCCATTCTGTCGCTGCGATTTGCGGCTGTTGGGCGCCAATTGCTGGGAGATCGCCACCAGGCTGGCGCCTCGCGCTTCGATCTCGGAACGGACCGCTTCAAGCGCGGTCAGCTCGAAATTGCAGTACGGGCACCAGACGCCGCGATAGAAGCTGACCACCAGCGGCCCGTGGGCAAGCAGCGCGGCGGACGAGACCGGATTGCCGTCCGGGTCCGGCAGGGTGAACGCCGGCGCCATGTCCCCGACCTTCAGTGCGCGATCCGGTGCGCCCGAAGCGATCAGTTCGTCGACCGAGCGATGCAGCGCCTCGACCGCTGCCGGGGGCGCAAGTCGCGTATCGAATTCGACCTTGAAGGCATCGAGCTTGCCTTGCAGCGGCAAGTCGGACTGCAAGATATGAGCGAAGGTTTCCTGGAAGTTCATCTAGCGTCTCCTGGCGGATCAGCACCGTCGCTGCCGTGACGCCCAGATGCGCCATGCCATGGCATTGCAGTAGAACCGCCGAAGCAATAAGACTTATTCGACTGCAGAATAGGTAGTGGGTTGAATGGATCGATTGCATGCGATGGAAGTCTTCGTCCGTGTCGTCGAAACCGGTTCTTTTTCGGCTGCCGCGCGGGATTTGCGGATCGGCCAACCCAACGTATCGAAGTTGATTGCGGCGCTCGAAGAGCGTCTGCAGGTGCGGCTTTTGGTCCGCACAACGCGCCAACTGCATACGACCGAAGCGGGACAGGCCTTTTACGAACGGGCGCGCCGCACCCTCGAGGAAGCCCATGAGGCGGAGACTGCCGCGCGCGGGCTGGGCAAAGGGCTCGACGGGCGGCTGCGCGTCAGCGCTCCCGTCACGTTCGCACGATTGCATATCATCCCAAAAATCGGCGAATTCCTCGCCGCCCATCCCGATCTGCGCGTCGATTTCGTCCTGGACGATCGCTTCGTCGATCTGATGGGCGAGAACATCGACGTCGCGCTTCGCGGGGGCGAGCTGGCGGACTCGAGCCTGACCGCGCGAAAGCTTGCGACCTGCCCACGGCTGGTCGTGGCAAGCCCCGCGTACCTGGCGCTAATGGGTACGCCGTCCACGCCGACGGCCCTGCTCGAACACACGGCGCTCGTCTACACCCAGGGTCTGATCGCCGAGGAGTGGCGCTTTCAGCACGCAAGCGGGGATGCGTCGGTGCGGATCCCCACCCGGCTGTCGTTCAGCGCGGCCGAGGGCGTTCGGGAGGCAGTCATCGCCGGCCTTGGCCTTGCGATCAGCCCGCGGTGGCTCATGCAACCCGAGCTTGAAAGCGGATGCGTCGTTGCCGTGCTGGCAGACTGGAAGCTGCCCAACGCGGACTTGTGGGCGCTCTTCCCAACGGGGCGGCTGCCGACGGCCAAGGCACGCGCGTTCGTCAGCTGGTTCGAGGCGACGTTCCCAAAGACCTAGCGCGCCCCTGGACGGCGCTGGCGTACAGCCTGGCAGCGGACGGCCGCATTTTTACTCACCACTACGCTGGCAGCCGGCTGCGCATGCGCCGCATTGCGTCAGGCTTAGATGCCGTTTCCGAGCGGATCGACCGTGCGCCCCCGCGGCGCGAGATCCAGCGCGGCCCGTCCTCGCCGGCTACAGACCCTGCGCCCCCGCCGGGGACTCGCGGCGTCGGGCGGCGTCCTGCGCGGGACTGCGGTCTGCCGGATCGAGCCCACCGCCGAGCGACCGATACAACTCGACCAAATTGCTTCCCTGGTTCAGTCGCGTCGTTACGAGCTGCTGCTGCGCCGCATACGCCGTCCGCTGGGAATCCAGGGTCGTCAGGAACGATTCCACCCCCGCCCGATACCGCGCATCCGAGATCCGCAAGGCCGCGTTCGCGGCATTCACGCGCGCGGTCTGCGCCGCGACCTGCTCGTCGATCGTCCCGCGCTGCGCAAGCGCATCGGCGACTTCGCGAAACGCGGTCTGCACCGTTCGCTCGTAGGTCGACACCGCAATCTGCTGCTGCGCGCGCGCGACCTGCAAATTGCCGCGCAACCGACCGCCGTCGAACAGCGGGAGCGAGATCGCGGGCGCAGCGGTATAGGTGAAGCTCCCCCCCGAAAAGAGGCCGCTCAGCGCCGGGCTGATCGTCCCCAGGGTGCCGGTGAGCGAGATGCTGGGGAACAGGGCAGCGCGGGCCGCCCCGATATTGGCATATTGCGCGATCAACTGGTGTTCGGCCTGCAGCACGTCGGGACGGCGCAGGAGGACGTCGGACGCCAGGCTGGCGGGCAAGGTCTTGAGCGCGGCCTCGCCATTCCTCAACCCTTGCGGCAGCATCTGCGGGGTTACCGGGGCGCCGACCAGCAGGTCGAGCGCATTCTTGTCCTGCGCCAGACGGGTTCGCAGCACCGCGATGTCGTTGCGCGCCGCCTGGTACGTCGTCTCCGACTGGCGCGCCTCGAGTTCGGACGCGACACCGATGCGGAACTGCGCGCGGGTCAGTTCCAGCGATTGCTCGAACGACTTAAGCGACTCCTGCGAGATGCGGAGCTGGTCCTGGTCCGACGCATAGGTCAGCCATGCCGTCGCGATTTCGGCGATCAGCGTGATGCGGGTCGACCGCTGCGCCTCTTCGGTCGAGAAATACTGTTCCAGCGCCGCGCGGCTGAGGTTGCGCAAACGACCGAACAGATCGATTTCGTACGCCGAGACGCCGAGGTTCACCGAATAGAATTGATAGTTGGACGACGACGAACCCACCCCGGCGCCAACGCCGGTACCACCGGTGCTTCCTGTGCCCGTGCCCGTGCCCGTGCCCGTGCCTGTTCCGGTGCCTGTTCCGGTGCCAGTCCCAGTCCCCGAGGACCCGGCAAGCGCGCCGCTCGCGCCCTGGACATTGTTGGTGTAAGTCGCCGATCCGGACAACGTCGCCGAGGGAAGCAGGTCAGCCCGCTGGATGCGATATTGTGCGCGCGCCTGCAGTACGTTGCCGGCCGCGATCCGCAAATCGCGATTGTTGGTCAATCCCAGCGCGATCGTATTGCGCAGTCGGTCGTCCGTGAAAAACTCCCGCCAGCCGATCTTCGTGATGTCCGGCGCATCCGTCGGCGCCACCGGATACACGCCGCCTGACGGCAGCGCTGCGGGGACTTCCCCCAGCGGACGGACGTACTTCGGTGCGAGGTTGCAGCCGGCCAGTACCGTCGCGCCCAGCAGGCCAAGGACGATCTTGCTGTTCAACATCACTCAGACTCCCTGCGACGGCGCGGGCTCATGCCCCGGCTCGCCATCATCGTGTCGATCGCCGTTCGGCCGGTGATCGTTCGCCTTTGGCTGGTCGGGCTGTTGGCGGCTGAACAGGCGCATGACCACGACGAAGAACATCGGCACGAAGAAGATGGCCAATACGGTCGCCGACAACATGCCGCCCACCACCGCGCGACCGATGGCATTCTGTCCACCCGCGCCAGCCCCGCTGGAGATCGCCAGCGGAAACACGCCGAAGATGAAGGCCAGACTGGTCATCAGGATCGGCCGGAGACGCAGCTTTGCCGCCTCGATCGCCGCATCGAACGCGCCCAGCCCGTGCCGCATCTTCTCCTCGGCGAACTCGACGATCAAAATCGCGTTCTTTGCCGACACACCGATGGTCGTGATCAGACCGACCTGCAGATAGATGTCGTTGTTGAGGCCGGTCAACGTGGCGGCGAGCAGGGCGCCGACGATCCCGAGCGGAACCACCAGCATGACCGAGATCGGTACCGACCAGCTTTCATACAGCGCGGCAAGGCACAGGAAGACGATCATCAACGACAAGGCGTAGAGCGCCGGTGCCTGCCCGCCGGACAGCTGCTCCTCATAACTCAGCCCGGTCCAGTCCAGCCGCGTCCCCGGCGGCAGCTTGGCCTGCATGTCCTCGACCGCCTTCAGCGCCGCACCGGACGACACGCCAGGCGCCGCCTGTCCCAGGATCTCCATCGACGGCTGCCCATTGTACCGGGTCAACTGGGTTGGCCCCTGGTTCCAGGACACGTCCGAAAAGGCGGAGAACGGAGCCATCGTGCCATTGGCGCCGCGCACATAGAGTTTGCCGATATCGTCGGGAGCCATCCGGTAGGGTGAGTCCGCCTGGATATAGACACGCTTGACCCGACCGCGATCGATGAAGTCGTTCACGTAAGAACCACCCCACGCCGTCGCGATCGTGCTGTTGACCGAGGCCAGATCGAGGCCGAGCGCACCCGCCTTGTCCTGATCCACATTCACCTTGAGCTGCGGCGCATCGTCGAGCGAGTTGGGGCGGACCCCGACCAGCGACTTGTTCTGGGATGCCATTCCGAGCAGCTGGTTGCGCGCAGCCAGCAGCTTGTCGTGACCGATCCCGCCCTCGTCGACCAGCTGGAGATCGAACCCGGTCGCGTTGCCGAGTTCCTGCACCGCCGGCGGGATGACCGCGAAGATCAGCCCGTCGCCATATTTCGCGAACGCGCCCATCGCACGACCGACCACCGCCTGCGCCTTGTTCTTGGCGCCCGGGCGATCCTTCCATTCCTTCATGGGAATGAAGGCAATACCGCTGTTCTGGCCCTGGCCCGCGAAGCTGAAGCCGTTGATCGTGTAGACACCCCGGATCGCATCGCCGGCATCGCCGAGGAAGTGATCGCGCACCAGATCGAGACCCTTCTGGGTCCGTGCGGACGTGGCGCCGGGCGGCCCCTGAACCAGCGCGATCATCACGCCCTGATCCTCGTCGGGCAGGAAGCCGGTCGGAAGCCGTGCGAACAGCAGGATCATCCCCGCGACGATCAGCGCGTAGACGATGAGCGACCGGCCCCAGCGGCTGGCGGTGGAACGCACGCCGCCTTCATAGCGGGCGCGGCCACGGTCGAACTTGTCGTTGAACCAGCGGAAGAACCGCGCCAACGGGCCATTGCCCTGCCCCTTGTCGGGATCGTGCGGCTGGAGGATCGAGGCACACAGCGCCGGGGTCAGGATCAGGGCGACCGCAACGGACAGGACCATGGCCGACACGATCGTGATCGAGAACTGGCGATAGATGACACCGGTCGACCCGCCGAAGAACGCCATCGGCAGGAACACCGCCGACAGCACCACGGCGATGCCGATCAGCGCGCCGGTGATTTCCTCCATCGACTTGCGCGCCGCTTCCTTGGGCGAGAGGTGCTCCGTGGTAATCAGCCGCTCGACGTTCTCGACCACGACGATCGCATCGTCGACCAGCAGGCCGATCGCGAGCACCATGCCGAACAGCGTCAGCGTGTTGATCGAGTAGCCGAAGGCGGCGAGCACCGCGAACGTCCCGGTCAGCACGACCGGAACGGCGATCGTCGGGATCAGCGTCGCGCGCCAGTTCTGCAGGAACAGGAACATCACGAGGAAGACGAGCACCACCGCCTCGACCAGTGTCTCGACCACCTGCTCGATCGACAACCGGACGAACGGCGAGGTGTCGTACGGGAAAATGACCTTCACGTCCGACGGGAACTGCTTGGCGAGCGCGTTGACCCGCGCCTTGACCGCGACCACGGTATTGAGTGCGTTTGCGCCCGGCGCGAGCTTGATGCCGATGCCCGAAGCGGGCTTGCCGTTCCACTGCGCGGAGAAGGCATAGTTTTCTGCGCCGATCGCGACACGGGCGACGTCGCCCAGCCGCACGATCGACCCGTCAGGACTGCTCTTCAGGCGGATCTTGGCGAATTGCTCGGGCGTCGTCAGCCGCGATGACACGGAGACCGTGGCATTCAGCATCTGCTCTTTGGGCGCCGGCTGCGCGCCGATCTGCCCGGCGGAGACCTGTGCGTTCTGCGCCGTGACCGCGGCGGTCACGTCGCTCATCGTCAGCGCGTAATTGTTGAGCTTGATCGGATCGACCCAGATCCGCATCGCATATTGCGAGCCGAAGATCTGCGTATCGCCGACACCGGCGACGCGCGACAGCGGATCGGCGATCTTCGACGCGACGATGTCGGCGAGATCGGCGGCGTCATGCTTGCCGTTCTCGGAATAAAGCCCGACGAACAGCAAAAAGTTCTGCGTCGCCTTGGCCACGACGATGCCCTGGCGCTGGACTTCCTGCGGCAGCAGCGGCGTTGCGGCCTGCAGCTTGTTCTGGACCTGGACCTGGGCGATGTCCGGGTTGGTGCCCTGCTCGAAGGTGAGCGTGATCGTCACCGTGCCGGCGGACGAGGAGGATGCCGAGAAGTAGCGAAGGTGATCGATCCCCTTCATCTGCTGCTCGATGATCTGGGTCGTCGTGTTCTCGAGCGTCTGGGCGTCAGCGCCCGGATAGTTGGCGGTGATGGAGACGGCGGGCGGCGCGATCGCCGGGAACTGCGCGATCGGCAGGGTCCGCAGCGACAGGATGCCGGCGATGACGACCATCACGCCCAGCACGTAGGCGAAGATCGGACGATCGATGAAATAGCGTGACATGGCTGTTTATTTCGCCTGTGCCTGCGCCTTACCCGGCTGCGGCTGAGCACCGGCGGGTTGGGCGTTGGGGTTCCATGGCTTGCCCTGAACGGGCATGCCGGGGCGCAGCATCATGCCACCCTCGACGATGACCTTGTCGCCAGGCTTGAGGCCGCTCGTCACCAGCCAGTTCGTGCCGATGGCCCGGGTTGCCTGCAATGAGCGCATCTCCACCTTGTTTCCGGCACCGATGACCATGACGGTCGGCAGCCCCTTTTCGTCTCGGCTGACCGCCCGCTGCGGAACGAGGATGCCGTTGGCCTGCGTACCCTCGACGAGCGATGCGCGAACGAACATGCCTGGAAGCAACAGGCCGTTGGAATTGGGGAACAGCGCGCGGATGACCTGCGACCCGGTCGACGGATCGACGGTGACGTCGGCAAAGCGCAGCGTCCCCTGCGGGCCATATTCGCTGCCGTCCTCGAGCTTCAGCTTGACGCGCGCATTGCCGTCGCGCGTCAGCTGGCCGCTGAGGATCTGCTGCCGGAGCTTGAGCAGGTCGGCGCTGGACTCCTGAATGTCGACATAGATCGGATCGAGGCGCTGGATCGTCGCGAGGGCGTTGGTCTGCGATGCCGAGACCAGGGCGCCCGTCGTATAGACCGATCGTCCGATCCGCCCGGTGATCGGCGCCCGGATGGTGGTGCGGGCCAGGTCGATCTGCGCGGTCCGCAGTGCCGCCTGCTGCGCCGCCACATCGGCCTGCGCCTGTGCGGCGGTGGTCTGCGCGTTCTCGAATTCCTGCCGCGCGATCGCGTTGATCTTGACCAGTTCGCCATAGCGGCGCGCCAAAGCGGCGCTCGAGGCGATGCTGGAGCGGGCGCGCGTCAAAGCGGCGCGAGCGCTTGCGACCTGTGCTTCATAAGGTGCCGGGTCGATGCGATAGAGCCCCTGCCCCTTGTGGACGACGTCGCCCTCGACGAACAGGCGCTGCAGCACCAGCCCGTTGACCTGCGGTCGCACTTCCGACGTCTCGAACGCGGACGTCCGTCCGGGCAGCTCCGTCGTCAACGTGATCGGCTCCTGCCGCACCTCGACATAGCCAACCGGCGCGGGGCCTTGCGGCGCCTGCTGTGGCTGCTTCGCACCGCACGCCGCCAGTGCAAGCAACGCGCTTGATGCCAACACACAGCTCATCAGCCGATTGGAGGACATAAAATTTCCCGCTTGAAAAAAAGTATGAGAGCGATCACTCACGATTGGCGTAGTTAGACGTGCCAGTTGCATGCGTCAACAAGGCATGAGAGAGGACCCCGGATTGTCGACTGTCGAATGCCCTCCCGCCTCGCGCGCAGAATTGCGCCGACACAATATCAAGGCGGTGGCGCGTCGACTGTTCGTGGAACACGGTTTCCATGCGACTGGCATCGCCTTGATCGCGCGTGAGTCCGGGGTGGCCGTTCAGCAACTGTACCGGGATTTTCCCTCCAAGGAGGACATCATCGCTGCAATTGTCGAGGCGGACTGCGAGAAGTTCGCGGACCTGACGACGCTCGACCAGGCGCTGGCGACGAAGAACCGGGACGGGATCATGTCTTGGCTGACGTCTGCGACCTGCCGCCAAGAGGAGGAGAGCGACCGCCTGTTCCTGGAAATCGCGGCCGAAGCATCCCGCAACCAACGGATCAGCACGATATTTTCCGGCATCCGCAAAACCATGTCGGAAAACATCAGCCGCGCCTTTGCGGGCCTGGCCGGAAGCGACATCGTGAGCATGCAGCACCGCCTGCTCGCGGAAGCCTTCATGATCGTGTCGATTGGATCGGTTTGCACCCAGGCGCTCCATGGCGGAAACGTCGCGACCGCAAGCCAGAAGCTGATACGCTGCCTGATCAGCAGCGACTAGATCGCGGCTGCCGTTCATCCGGCCCGGGTTTGACCGATCAGCGGATTGGCGCCTTTGACGAAACCACGATTACGTGCAGCGAAGCGATGCCCGCAAAGTTTCGGGCCTTCTGCGAAGATCACTCGCCGTCCGACCGTCACCCGGGCGAAAGCCGGAGCCGTGTGGTTACCCGGGCGCGCCGGCGCGATCGAGCGCCGCACCGTCGGTTGCGTCGGGGCGACGGTAGCGCGGTACAGCGACTTTCGCCGCGATCTCGCCAGGCGACGGTCCCTCGCCTCGGTTACGACCTGTGCCGAGGCGAGATGCCGTCGAGGCTAGCAGTCGACCCGGTCCATCGGTTTCTCGAACGCGAGCGCGTCGGCCGAGCCCACCGCCTGATCGCCAGCAAACAGTCGGTCGAGCCGGGACCGCACGTCCTGCTTGTGCGCCGCATTGCAGACCGCGCGCGGTGCGCTTCCGATGATCTCGTCGCCGATGGCACTTTTGATCCGCTCGATCGCCTGGGACTCGAGCAGGCCCGCCTGCTTGAGCTCGATACACAATTGTACCAGCCCCACCGCCGTCGCCTGCGCACGCAGCCCTACGTTCGACAGATCGTAATGCATCCTCTTTTGCTTTTCATCGATACCGGGCATTGCCACGCTCCTTTCCGCAACAGACTACGCCTATTCCGCAAGGGAGCAAGCGGCTGCGATCGAGGCCGAATGCGCCCCTGGCACGGTCCAGCCAAACAGATCGCCGGCGTTGCTCTCCCTGCCTCGCAGAAGCCGAGTTGACGCGGCGAGCGAACGCCAAGCTCGTCGGCACCAATGACGCAATCAGCGCGGCGCTGTACGGAGAGCCGTTCAGCGCGCACGAGGCGCCAGGAACATTATCGTCACGGGCCATCCTCGCAGCGGCCTGTCAGTTTGCAGGAGACGACGTTGGATATCGCGCAATTCGCCGGGGAAGAAGCCGTTACAGCGTCGGATGCTCTCGTCATCGTCGATCCGCAGATCGATTTCTGTCCCGGCGGCGGACTGGCAGTTGCGGGCGGGGACGAGATCATGGCCGGGATCGCGCGGCTCGCCCCGCATTTTGAGCACGTCGTGGTCACGCAGGACTGGCATCCGGCCGGCCACCAGTCGTTTGCAAGCAGCCATCCCGGTCGGCAGCCCTTCGATACCATGGCGATGCCCTATGGCGACCAGGTCCTGTGGCCTGATCATTGCGTTCAGGAAACAGCCGGCGCTGCATTCCATCCCGGCGTACAGGATGCCATCAGCCGCGCCCACCTCATCATCCGCAAGGGGTACAACCCGCAGGTGGATGCCTACTCGGCGTTTTTCGAGAACGACAAGGTGACGAGGACGGGCCTGGCCGGCTATCTGCGCGACAAGCAGGTTCGCCGATGCGTGTTCGTGGGGCTGGTCTATGATTTCTGCGTTGCCTGGTCGGCGCTCGATGCCCGGCGTGAGGGCTTCGAAGCATTGATCCTGACGGACTTGACCCGCGCGATCGCCATGCCGGTCCAGGGGGGAACGTCCGTCGACGCGGCGGAAGCGCTGTTCCGTGCCGCAGGCGTTCGGTTCTGAGCGGTCGCGGATAAAGCGTGGTTCGGCCGGACTTTCCAATCAGCGCTCTTCGCTCGCCCCTCTGCGAGTCCGCCGGCTGCCGATGATGAAGACCATCGCGACGATCGCCGCCGCGAACCCCGCGGCCGCTCCCACGCCGAGCGCCCAGCGCGGTCCCCAATGGTCGGCGACCCATCCCACGATCGGGGCGCCGATCGGCGTTCCTCCGAGCGCGACGCCGATGCGCAGCGCCATCACCCGGCCGCGCATGGCAGGTTCGGTCGACAGCTGCATCACCGTGTTGGTGGTGTTCGTGAACGTCAACGACGCCACGCCGATCACCACCAGCGCTGCCGCGAAGAACCAATAGCCCGGCGCGACCGCTGCCATCGTACAGCCGACCCCGAAAAGGCCGGCGCCCGCCAGCAGCGCGGCAAAGCCAGGCCGCTGACGTCCTGCGCTCAGCAATGCGCCGCTTACGGTCCCGATCGCCATGATCGACGATAACAGCCCGTATCCGCCCGCGTCGGCATGGAACACGCCAACCGCCATCGTGGAGATGAAGATCGGGAAATTCAGGCCGAAGGTTCCGATCAGGAACAACATGACCAGGATCGCCTTAAGATCGCGCCGCGACCAGACATAGCGCAACCCCTGGCTGAAGCTTCCGGCCGTGCGGCGCGCGCGCGGGTGGGGATGCAATTCGCGCACCCGCAACGCCGTGAGGGACAGGAGCACGGCAACGAACGAAACGCCGTTGAGCAGGAACGCCCAGCCCGTCCCGACGGCCGCGATCACCAGACCCGAGATCGCCGGGCCGATCAGGCGGGCGGCGTTGAATGACGTCGCGTTGAGCGCGACGGCGTTGGCGAGGTCGGCATCGCCGACCAGCTGCGCCACGAACACCTGTCGCACGGGTGCATCGAATGCGGCCGCGCTTCCGAAGAGAAAGGCAAAGACATAGACGTGCCAGAGCTCGACCAGACCGCTGACGGTGAGGACGCCGAGCATCAGTGCGAGCACGGCCATCGCCGTCTGCGTCGCGATCAGGAGCTTGCGTTGGTCGAGATGATCCGCTGCAAAGCCGGTCCAGGGCAGCAGCAGAAATTGCGGGCCGAATTGCAGCGCCATGACGATGCCGACCGCAGCGGCGCTGTGCTGTGTCAGCACCGTCAGCACGAGCCAGTCCTGCGCGGTACGCTGCACCCACGTACCGACGTTGGAGACGAACGCCCCGCCGACCCACAGCCGGTAATTGTAGCCGCGCAGCGACCGGAACAGGCCCGTCGCCGGAGCGCTCAAGAAGGCTCCGGCGAGGCACCGCCATGGAAACACCCGAAGTGCCGCGCCGCGAACAGGCCGATTGCCAGCATGCCACAGCCGAAGCATGCCGCGTGCGCTGCGTTCCGCCCGTCGAAGACTCCGACCTCCGCCACCAGCAGATAGCAGAGGACGAGATTGGCAAAGCCCCACAACACGTTGACGGTCGACGAGGAGAGCCCCGCGCCAGAGGGCGTGGCGAAGGGGCTCTGGAACGCACGCCCGGTCATGCCGCTGACGACGTGCGGGATCGCGTTCGCGAGAAAGGCGCCTCCCAGGAAATAGGCCGGCAAATAGAGCCAGGGCATCACGCTGTCCTTTCCAACAGGGCGAGGATCGCGTCGGTCGAGCCGGTCTCGCCCAGCCGCGGAAAGACGGCGCGCATCGTGTAATCGTGCGCATCGGCGCGCGCGTCGGTCATTGCATCGGTGGCCAGCGTGACGTTGAAGCCCTGCTCATAGGCCTGCCGCGCGGTCGCCTCCACGCCGGTTGCCGTCGCGACACCGGCGATGACCACCTGCGTCACGCCGAGCCGGCTCAGTCGCGTGGCGAGATCGGTCGTGGCGAACGCGCCCCAGCTCTGCTTGGTGACGAGGATGCCGTCCGGCTGCTGCCCGAGTTCGGGCACGAGCGCGGCAAAATCGGCGGGCCACGCGGCCATGTCCCGCCGCGGCTGCTCGGTCCGGCCCGGCGCAGCGCCGGTGACGGTGACGAGGACGACCGGCAGACCGCGGGCGCGAAACGCATCCGCCAGCGCTCTGCTGCGCGCGATCACCCCGGCGATGGGATGCGCGAGCGGGCCGCCGACGATCCCCTTCTGGAGGTCGACAATGATGAGCGCGGTCTTCGGATCGAGCGCGGTGAGCGCCATGCGATGGTCCTTTCGAAAGCGGGAAGCAGGTTCGCTCAATCCTCGACGAGTCGCCCCAGCAGCGTGAGCGCCGCGGCCAGCTGGTCTTGCTCTTGCGGTGAAAGCCGCGCGCGGATCGTGCGTGCGAGCCAGTCCTGCCGCGCCGCGCGCCCGGCGCTGATCCACTGCCGGCAGTGATCGGTCAGCGACAGCCGCATCTTGCGCCCGTCCTGCGGGTCCGGCGCGCCGTGCAGCAGGCCGGCGCTCTCGAGCGCGGCGATGACGGTTCCCATCGACTGCGGCCGCATCGCTTCCGCGCGCGCCAGCTCCGACGTGGTGGCGGGACCGTCTCGCTCAAGCCGCAGGAGCACCGCGGTCTGCGACGGGGTCAGGTCGCCGACGTTCGCCTGTTCACGCAGGCGCCGCTTCAGCTTTCCGGACATGCCCCGAATGTCGCGGGCCAGGTCGGCAATGCGGACTGCCTCGTCATTCACGGTCAAGCTCATTCACGGTCGATACCACAAGACAGCTAAACTACAAAGTTTATCTTCATGTATTTGGCTACCGTCATATGGGCCGGAGCAGACTACGGACTTGGCCAGCGCCGCCGCCGACGGCGTTTTGCGGGCCAAACTCATGGATATGATCCTGGCGTCGGGGCCGTTTACCTCCGCGGCGCGCCCCACGCACACCACCGCCGCCGGTTCTTGGGCGCCTCGGACGCCGCCACGTTACTTGTAGCGCACCTCCAACAGATCGAGCTCCCTCACCAGCTTGGCCGCAAGCTCGCTCCCCAGGCCGCGCTCCCTTGCGATCGACATGATTTCGGCCCGCTCGGCGCGGACCGCGGCAAGCCGGAGTTCGCGCTCGATCCGCTCGTTCGCACGCGCCGCGTGGCTGGCGTCGCTCCCTGCGCTGCGGCTCTCGATCCGCTCGCGATAGCCGTCCATGATGCGCGCGCCGGCAGCGGCATAGACGTCCGCGTCGTTCCGCCCTTCGGCCAGGGCATGCTGCACGCGCTCGATCGCCTTGATCGCGGCTTCCGCAGCGGCGACCCGCGCCATGTCTTCCGCCGCCTGCTGCGACGGCTCGGGCGGCATGGTCAGCCCGCGCAGGAGCAAAGGCAGGCCGATGCTCGCCAGGACGAGGGAGCTCAGGATGACCCCGGTTGCGAGGAAGATCGCAAGCTCGCGGCCCGGGAATGGCGTGCCGTCTCCCATCACCATCGGTAACGTCAGCACGCCCGCTAGCGTGATCGCGCCACGCACCCCGGCAAACGACATTGCCGCGACCAGCCGCCACGGCGGGCTCGATCCGGTCTGGCCTTCCGGCGCACGCCGCAACAGCGTGATGCGGAACGACACCCAGACCCAGCCAAAACGCAACGCGGCGAGCCCTGCCATGATCGCGGCAACGTACAGGGCCAGCCACCACGGCCCGGAATGCCCCGTCAGGGCGACGGTCTGGTCGAGCCCCGAGAGAATTTCGGGTAATTGTTCACCGAGCAGCACGAAGATCATGCCGTTCGCCGCGAACTGGATCGTGTCCCACACCGAGTTACGCCGCATCCGGGTCACTGCCAGCGCCTGGCGCGAAATCTCGGCGTAACTCATCGTCACGCCTGCCGCGACCGCCGCGAGGATGCCGGATGCATGAACATGCTCGGCGATCAGATAGGCACCGAACGGGATCAGCACGCTGATCAGGATCTGCGAGCCGGTCTCCTCACCGAAGCGCCTCGACACCCAAGCCTTCGTGCGCGTCACAAGCAGCGTCAGCGCGACGCCGACGAGGATCCCTGCCCCCGCCATCCAGAAGAAGTTCAACGCCGCGCCAGTCGCCGAAAAGCTGCCCGTCAGGGCAGCCGCGATCGCGACGCGCAGGCAGACCAAGCCGGATGCGTCGTTGAGCAGCGATTCGCCTTCCAGAATATGCATCATGCGCTTCGGGATCGGGACGCGCGCGGCGATGGCCGACACCGCGATCGGATCCGTAGGCGAGATGACGGCCGCCAGCGCAAAGGCCACGGCGAGTGGCATCGCCGGGATCATCCAGTGAATCAGGAAGCCCATGCCGACTACGGTCAGCAGGACCAGCCCCAGCGCGAGTTCGACGACGGTCGACAGGTCCTTGAACAGAGCGTCCTTGGGAATGCGCCAGCCGTCCAGAAACAGCAGGGGCGGCAGGAACAACAGCATGAACAGCTCGGGATCGAGCACGACGCGCAAATGCGTAACAAGACCGACGACGAAACCCAGCGCGATCTGAACCAGCGGCGTCGGGATCGCCACTGGCAGCATCCGCGACACGGCGCCGCTGACGACCACGGCCAGCAGCAGGATCAACACTATCGATACGGTTTCCAAGCCTGCGCTCCTGCATGATTCATTGCTGCGACGGAGCGTGTAACACGCCTTCCCCCCGCAAGCCGAACCGGCTGGCGGACGCACGCGACGCGCCTGACCGCCGGCTGATAATTGAACCCCGGGGACGTACGCCGCCATTCAGGCCTTTCGTTGCATCCACCGTCGGGCTCTCGGTGACGGTCGCCGAGCGGATGTAGCGGGTGGGCGCGTCTTCGGGTCTTGCGCGGATCAATGAACCCTCGTCATCTACCGGCACAATGCCGATAAACGCGGAAGTTTGATCGGTTCAGGCGCAGGAGGCGAAGTCATGGTCTATCTACTCGTCGTCGGCCTCACCATGCTGGTGCTGCCGCTTGCATCGATTGCGGTCGAGTTCGACATATCCAACGCACCGATGGCGTGGCTGATCGGAAAGTTGTTCGTTTTCTGGTCGGTGGGTGCAAGGCTGTTCCTTGCCGGAGCCCGCCAGTATGTGCAGCCGGCCTTTACCAGCCGCGATATCATGGGGATCGAGAGCCCGGAGGTGTATGGGCTCGTCCGCGAACTGGGTGGCGCGAACATCGCATCCGGCGTTCTGGGCCTTGCCTCGATCGTCATGCCGAACTTCGTGCTTCCCACCGCGATCGGCGCAGGCATCTTCCTTGCGGTCGCGGGGGTCGAGCACGTCCGAACGGCCCATCGCGGTCGTCACGAGACCATAGCAATGATCAGCGACTTTTTCGTCGCCGCGGTTCTCATCGGGTTCGCTCTCGGGACGTTCTTCTTCTGATCCAAGCCTGGGTCGCTCAGGACGTCTCGACCCCTGGATGTCGAAGTCCGCGCAGGGGAGCGCCGGTATCGAGCACGCCATCTCCAATCGTTACAGCGACCGGTCCGGCGATACTCTCGCGACCGACGATCTGGGAGTTCAACGGCTGGACGCGTTCGAAGCGGATTTCATGCGCGAGCGCTTCGCGGACTTTGAGCGTTCCGTCCTGCAGGACAATATCATCCCGTGCGATACCAAATGCGGGGTGCTGCTTGCCTTTACCGGGGCGAGGTCATCCTCAAAAAGCGGCCCACATGGCGCGCGCAACGATCCATGCGACAAGATGAGGGTCGCGCCACGCTGTGTCGATACCACCGACCGAGGCGAAAGTGCCGGTTTGGCGTATCCCGCCGTTCCGCGAATGGCCCTGCCCGCAGTCTTGCTGGCAGGTGGCGCGTGGATAGCGCCGACTGGGTCAATTTTTTCCGCCCAGCAATCCGCCTTGCCGGAGCGCGGCATCGATGCCGGCGACGCGGGCCTGGAAACGGGGATCGGCCAACCCACCGTACCGCTTGACGAACGCCTGGTTGGAAATGCCGTCTTCGCGGGCCGTGAGGGCGCTCGGCAACAGCTCTTCGGCTGACACGCTGCGGAGCCGATCGGCCATGGCCGCCGACGTTTCGGGGCGGATCGCAGCCTGTGCTACCAGATATCCGGACCGGTCTGCAGCAAGGTCGGCAAACGAAAACCCGCTGGGATCGCCGATGGCGAATGCGGATTGCCTGGCAAGGCTGTCCGCCAACTCCTTCCACTCGCCCATCGCTTCCGCCAGGTGCGTGCCAGCGCCCGCCGCCAGCGCCGCGGATAATGCCCAATGCATCGGCCAGTCCGATCGGCCCCGGATCGTTGCGATCGGCACCTGCAACCCCGCATGCGCCTTTGCGCGACAGGATGCGGTATCGGCCCGCGCCGCGCCGGCAAGATCCCCCGCGCGTTCGTCGACCAGGATCATCGCCAGGGCAATGAACGTCGCGCGATTATACCCGGGCGTCCCTGCGTCCGGATCGGGTATCGCAAACGCGCGGTGCACGTGATCCGTCAACGCGCTCAGTGGCGCTGCCTGCTGCGCAGTCGCTAGGCGACAGTAGATCTTCGTTACCAGCGCTTCGTCGACGGCGTTGGTGGATAGCCCAGCCACCTGGTCCATCAACCCGCTCTTGCGCGGAAGGTGGACCACCGCCGCCACCGCATCATCACTGATCGCGACCGTTTGAACGAGTTGATCGAGCGGGGGTACATCGACGTGGCGATAGTGCAGGGCCAGACGACCGAGCTCGATCGTCCACCGCGCGAGGGCGCCGCGCATGGACAGCGATCCGACCGTCAGACGGACCGGCGGAAAGCCGGTGCTACGCCCTTGCGCGGACACGCCAATGTTGAGCCAGCGTCCGCGGAACAGGCGATGGCTGCCCGCAATGCGCAAAATTCCGTGGTCGATGTCCATTCGCAGTCGATCCGGCCGAAAGCCCTGCGTTGCCATCGCACTCATGCCGTCGAGTTGTCTGCGATCGAGGTGAATGCTGCTCCGACCGTCGGGTCGATCCCAAATGGCCTTCATCTGCAGAACGGCGTCACGGCCCGCGCCGACCTGTTCGGCGGTCGGTGGCAGCGCCGCATCGACTGTCGGGCCGGCGCTGGTCACCAGGATGATCAGGACGACCACAACCAGCGCCATCGCTCCTGCGGCCGCAGCCAGGACCTTCGCGGCCCGGCGCGCTGCTGCGCGCCTGTTCCTCTCTCGTACCAACGACCGAGCGCTTTCTTCAAACGGGCCTCATTGGCCCACCCCGTATGAGGAGACAGGTACACCAAGGCGGAGACAATCCCAGGCGCGGTACCATGGATTGAAAGCGGTCCTTACGGTAAAACAACCGGCGATCGCATGCGCCATCGACGTCCCAATCTCGCGCGGTCATCCCGTGCCCTTCGATCTTCGATACCCGCGCGCATCCGTCGCTTGCCTTCGTACCGGTCACGCACCGCGTTTTGCGCATTTTGGATGGAAGCCATGCCGGATACGGATGACGATCCGGCGGAAACGCGACCGAAGGCGACGGGGCGGCCGCGCTACCGCGCCAGGGCGGAACTGGCGTAGCGCGCGAGAAGGTCCGCCGCGTCGTCGTAAAGCGCGATCGCACCCGCGCGGAGCAGCCCGGCGTCGTCGAACCCGCCCGAGCGAAGGCCGATGGCCCGGATGCCGCACCTCGCAGCCGCCTCCATATCATAGGGCGTGTCGCCGACGACGATCACCTCGTCGGCCCCCATCGGACCGACCTTGGAGAGCGCCGCCCTGAATATGTCCCCCGCTGGCTTGGACGTTTCCACGTCGTCGATACTGGTGGTCGCGTCGACCACCCGGCCGAGCTTCATCAGTGACACGTAATGCGCGACCTCCTTGGCATCTGCCGACGAAGCGAGCACCACTTTCTGGCCTTGCCCATGAACATGGCGGAGCAGCCGATCGGCATCGGCGAACGGCCGCACCTCGGCGAGGTACTTCGCCTTGAAAATTTGACCCTGACGGTCGCCGATCGCTGCGATCGTGTCGGACGACGCGTCCCGAAGCAGGGCGGGCACGAGCTGATCCGCACCCTTGCCGATCTGGCCCCGGATTGCGGCCTGTCCGACTGCATGGCCATGCTCTCGGAACGCCGCCTCCCATGCCGCGACGTGCAGGTCGTTGCTGTCGACGAGCGTCCCGTCGATATCGAAGAATACCGCGCGCGTCGCAGGCGTCGGCGTGGCCGGACGCTCACGCAGGAACCAGGTCACGGCCGCTGTTGCGCCCAGCAGGGCCGCGCCCTGCGCACCCCGCCCCCGCCGCAATAGTGACAGCCCCAGCGTCGCCGCGACGGACGACGCCCATCCGATTTTCGGAAGCCCCGCTATCCCGCTGGCACGCCCGGCGATGCGACTTTTGACGATCTCGCCGAGGGCGGCAGGCATTTCGGCCGACCGGCGCGCCGCACCCACGACGGGTCCGTCCGCGTGCGTGCCCGATGCGTCGTCGTCCGCGACATGGTCGGCCGCCCAGGCCCCGCGATCGCCCAGCGGGGCGGATTGCCGGGTCGTGTCCCGTGCGGTCTGGTGCTCGATCTCGGAATTCAGTTCCGCGCCGAACAACAGGATGTAGCTGGACAGGTACAGCCAGGTGAGCGTCACGACGACGGTGCCGAGCGAACCATAGGTCGCATTGTAGTTACCGAACTGGGCGACGTAGATGCCAAAGCCGATTGTCAGCACCAGCCACATGAGCGCCGCGAACAGGGATCCCGGCGTCAGCCATACCCACCGCGCCCGCTCGCGCGATGGACCGTAGCGGTACAAGGTGGCCGCCGCCCCGGCACCCGCGAGCGTCAGCAAGAGATAGGCGAGAACCTTTCCCGCGATGATCACGCCATCCGGAGCATTCGGGATCAGTCGCTGAAAGTGGCCGAGCGCGGCGATTGCCACCAGAGCGATCATCGCGACGATCACGGCGACCACCGTCATGCCGATGGCGAGCAGATTGACCTTGATGAACCCGCGCTTCTCCTGCTCTTCATAGGCGACGTTGAGCGCGGTGATGATCGCGCCCGCCCCATTCCGCGCCCCGAACACCGCCAATCCGAGGGCCAGCAGCAGCCCCAGCCCCTTCTTGTCGTCGGACGTCTTGACCACGTTCATCAATTGCTCGCCCACCAGCTTGGCGACGTCGCTCGGCATGACGGACGTGAGCTGCGACATGTTGCGCATCACGGTCGCCGGGTTTGCCGCGAGGCCGTAGACCAGCACGATCGCACCGAGCAGCGGCACGAGCGCAAGGAAACCGTAGAAGGCGACGCCCGCTGCGATCAGCCCGATATTGTCCGTGCCGGTCTCTGCCCAGCTCCGCTTGACGATGGCGATCCACCCCTTGAGCGGTATCTGCCATGGGCTTCCCGCTTCATGTCCCTGATCGTCCACGCTAATATCCGTTCGTTTTGATGACCCGAAGCGCGGGACTTCGGTTGAACAGATGTGGCGAAGGACCGTTCCAGCCGGAAATGGGTCGCGTTCGACGACACTTGCGATCGGGGCCGTCCCGGATCCGGGCGGCGGGGCGCGACGCATTGCGTCGGCTAGGCCATTGGCACGGGATCCCCACGGGCGGGGTCGGCAATCACCCGCCGTTCGAGCCAGCGGGACAGCATCAGATGCGGCACCGCGACGGATGCGAGCAACTGGAACGCCTGCGCCACGACGGTCGGGTCGATCCGAGACGGCGCCATGGCGCGCATCCCCCACCAGCCGAGAACCGCCAGGCCCGACAACAGCGCGCCGGTCCCGAGCCAGCGGGCAAGCGTCATGTCGCGCAACTGAGCTCGCGTCTGCGCCAGATGCCGCGGCGAATGCAGGAAGACGAAGAACAGCGCGAAGCCGGCGACCGGCGGCAGGACGACCAGCAGTACGAAGCATAGGGCCATCGCGGCCGCCCAGCCTCTGCTCCCGTTTCGCCATGCAACGGCAATGCCGACCGCGGTGACCAGCAATGCGACCGGCGCTGCCGCAGTAATGATCTGCGCGATCACCTTGGCGCGCGGATCGCTCATCCCGACGAACAGGTCCGACACTATCGCGGGATGACCAAGCGTCGCTGCCCCGATCACCGCTGCGCCCGCTGCAAACCGCAACAGCGGTTCTTCGAGCATCGGCCAATCCTCGCCGAAATGCACCGAGGCAACCGCCAGGAAAAGCACCAGGGCTACCAACGGCAGCGTCATCCACAGCAACACCATCAGGATGGCGATGGTCGCATAACCCACGACCGCGAGCCCGACGCCGGACCGATCCAGCGCCACCGCGCGCCGCAGCAGCGCGATGTCATAGGCCCCGTGCGGCAGCCCGCCGCCGATGAACACGAGGGTCGCTGCGACCACCGCCGCCGGTTCCCCTAGCGGCACGCGAAGCAGGGTCAGCGCGATGAGCGTCGCCGCGGCGATCCAATAGACCGGATAGACGACATCGCCGCGCCCCTGGGGGGCACGGCGATGCGGTTGCGCTCGGTGATCGGCAAGCACGGCCGTCCGATCAGGCAGCGTGGACCTTGTGTCCATCGCCTTCGGCTTCCGATTTGCGGAGCGCGATCAGGAAGATCAGGATTCCGAGCCCGGCCTTGGCGACGATATCCGCGATCGTATAGCCGATCTGGATCGTGGTGGTAGCGGTGCCGCCCGTCAGCCCGGCATAGGGTGCCATGTACACGATCGGGTAGAAGCCCCACGACGCAAAGGTCAGCAGGCGCGCCTTGCGGACGAGATCCTGTGCGCCCGCCGGTTGCTGCTTGATCGAGGCGCCGAGACCGCTGAAGAGTTCCCACACGATATACAGGAACGGGATCGCCGAAAGCGTACCCCAGATCGCACGGGTCGGGATGTCGCTGGCGATTTCGCCCGGATATCCCAGCACGATCATCAGCGCAGCCGCCGAGCCGAGACGGGCCGCCTTGGACGACGTTTCCGCGCGCGACAGCCGCATCACCAGCACCAGTTCGATCAGCAGCAGCGGCACTGTCAGCAGCCAGTCGACGTAGCGATACGCATCGTTGAACGCGAAGCCGGTCGCGGTGACCACGCCATTCCTGAAAATGTAAGCGGCGTTCCAGCTCTCGAAGATGCGGAAATAGTGGTAGGCGGCGATGCCGGTGACCAGCCCCGAAATGGTGAGCGCGGTCCGATACGCCGGCGCGACCTGCGCGCGACTGAGCCAGAGGAAGGCGGTGGCGGCCCCCATCGCCGCGAAGGTAAAGGAAAACGCATTGTAGACGAGCGAGAATTGGAATGGCGTGACGACGTCCATAGTGGCCTCCGACGTATGGATCCACGGCACGAATGCGCCGGGCAGGATGCTGCGGGGCGTCGCTTCGACGAAGGCGAAACGACCGTATCCCGATGTGTCGTCACAGCGGCACCAGAAGGGCGAGGGTTAGCCTGACCGCACGCCGAATGGCTGGAAGGCGTACGGCAACGCCGCTGTGGCGACCGGGAAACAGTAGAACGGTCCGGCTTTTCCGCCGATACGGACTTTGTGCCGTATCGGGGCTGCGTGCCTCTAGAGGCCCGCTTCTACGGCGAGACGGATCAGGTCTGCGGTCGTATGCAGCTGCAGGCGGCTCATCAGGATGGCGCGGTGCATCTTGACGGTCTTTTCCGCGAGGTTGAGCTCCGCTGCGATCTGTTTGTTGAGCAGGCCGTTCGCGACGAGTTTCAGCACCTGCCCCTGCCGCGGCGAGAGCGCCTTGACCATTTCCGCCGCGCGAATGCGACGCATGCTCGATGGCGTGGCGGCTGCCGCGTCGATTTCGAGTTGCGACCCGAGGAAATACAGCAACGCATCGTTCTCGTCATAGATCGGCGCGACGAGAACGGCGTTGCGAAACGGCTCGCCACTGCGTTTGTAGTTCAGGATTTCAACCAGCACCGGGCGATGCTCGCGCACCCCGCGACGGATTTCCTCGGTCAGCCACGGCTCCGTTGCAGGGCCAGACAGGAAACGGCAGTTACGCCCGACGACATCCTCGACGGGATATCCGGTCAGGTCACAGAAGGCATCGTTGCAGGCAACAATCGGATTGTCGGGCAACCGCGGGTCGCTGATTACGGAGGGGATTGGACTGTCGGCGACCAGACGCCAATGGCGTTCCCGCGGGAGCAAGAGGTCGGCCTGTTGTGCCATATCAGCTGCTGGTCCGGTGCATATCGTCCAGCATACCGTCAGCGAGGCGTCGTGGCACTCGATTTGTTGGAGAAATGCGCCGCCGTCGCACGCCTCACGCCTCACGCCTCACGCCTTCCGCGGAGCGTCTCCTTCGTGCCGATCAGACCAGGTCCCCTCGGATTGACGGCGGACAAGGTCGTGGCCGAGCACGAGATGCGGCGCCGCAAACGCATTGCCAGCACGCCGGGAGCGAATTTCGGCGCTGAGCAGTTCGACTCCCGCCCGTGCCATCTCGGCAATCGGCTGTCGGATCGTGGTAAGTTCGGGCCAGATGGCGGTCGCAAGGGTGGTGTCGTCAAACCCGCACACGGTCAGGTCGCCGGGAATGTTGAGCAGCTTGCGGTGCGCCACGCTGACGATCGCCGCAGCCATGTCGTCATTGCTGGCAAATATCGCCGAGGGCCGATCTGCAAGGTCGAGCAACACTTCGGCAGCGTCCAGACCCGAGCGATAGGTGAACTGGCCCTGCGCGACGAGCGCGTCTTCCACGCCGACCCCCGCCTCCCGCAGCGCAGCGCGGTAACCATCGAGCCGGCGGCGACTTTCGCTATGGTCTGGATTCCCGACGACGAAACCGATCCGGCGATGCCCGAGCGACAGGATATGCCGCATCATCGTCCGCGCTGCCGCAAATTCGTCGATGCTGACCGCGAGCAGATCGGGCGACGGCGTACCGCTTCCGATCGCCAGCGCGGGTATGCCCTCGCCGATGATGGCGGCGATCAGCGCCGCAGAATCGCACAGCGGCGACGGCAGCATCAGGCCATCGATCCCGCTTGCGATCATCTGGCGTGCCACGGCGATCGCATGATTGTCGGGCTGGCATTTCTGGACGATCATCTGGACGTTCAACTGGCTCGCCATGTCGAGTCCGCCCACCAGCAGCGCACTGAGATAGTTCGTGCTGGGATTGGTGAACAACAGCCCGATGCGGATCTGCTGCGCGCCGGTGAGGATCCGCGCGGCAAGATTCGGCGAATAGTTGAGCCGTTCGATTGCCGCCAGGACCCGGTCGCGGGTCCCGGGTCGGACGGTCGCTTCCTTGTTGACCACTCGCGAGACGGTCATCGCGGACACGCCGGCCGCCGCGGCGACATCGCGGATGGTCGCGGCTTTCGCCGGGCGATGAGCAGATAGCGGTTTCATTCGTACCCCCGGAAGGTGCCGCTACGGTTTTGTGGCGCGAAGCGCAATAAAGGTCGGGTCCGGTTCGCAGGATATCTCGCGGGAGCAAGGCTCGTCGAAAGTCCGTTCTGTCGAACCATCCGATCGAGCCAGTCCTTGACCTGCGCCCTTCGCTTGGGGATGGTAACGGTATCAATATAAGAGAGGGTGCTGATATGACGGGATTTACGCGACGCGAAACCATGTTTGGCACGATCGCCGGCCTTGCAGCGGCGGCGCCGCTCGCGGCGGCGGGTCGGGAAGAACCTTCCCTGGACACCCTTGCGCGGCGCAAGGGGATACGGTTCGGGTCCGCGATCGCCTGGGGCGCTCCGGGTGCAGACCGCGGATCGTTCGCCAATCCGGCGTACGCACGCCTGATTTCTGCCGAATGCGGGTCGATCGTTTCCGAAAACGAGCTGAAGTGGCAGGCGTTGCGACCGAGCCCGACGACCTTCGCGTTCGAACGGTTCGATGCGATCCTCGGCTGGGCCGAGCGCGAACGCCTTGCGGTGCGCGGGCATAATTTGCTGTGGCAGCAGCCCAAATGGCTTCCCGCCTGGCTCAACACCTATGATTTCGGCGCCACGCCCAAGCGCGAGGCCGAACGGGTGCTGACGACGCATATCGACACGGTGCTCGGTCGCTACGGCAAGCGGATCATTAGCTACGACGTCGTCAACGAGGCGGTCCGCCCGGCCGATGGGATGCTGTACGACACCAGTCTTTCGCGCGCGATGGGCGGTGCCGAACCGACGCTCGACCTCGCCTTCCACACCGCGCGCGCCGCCGCGCCGGGGGCGCAGCTGGTCTATAACGACTATATGAGCTGGGAGCCGGGCAATGCCGCGCACCGTGCGGGCGTGCTCAAGCTGCTCGAAGGGTTCCGCCGCCGCGGCACGCCGGTCGACGCGCTCGGCATACAGTCGCATCTCGTCACGCAGGGGCTGGATACGAAGGCGAGTGTGGCCACGCTCGAACGCGACTGGCGGCAGTTCCTCGATGCGGTCACGCAGATGGGGTATCGGCTGCTGCTCACCGAGCTCGACGTGCGCGACAATGCGCTGCCCGCCGACGTCACCGCACGCGACCGGGCGGTCGCGGACTTCACGCGGGGGTATCTCGACGTGACGCTCAGTTACCCGGCCGTGCGCGACGTGCTGAGCTGGGGGCTGTGCGACCGGTACAGCTGGATCGAAGGGTTCGAGCCGCGCAAGGACGGCGCAAGGCGGCGCCCGACACTGTACGACACGCAGTTCCGCGCCAAGCCGATGCGCGAGGCGGTGGCCGCGGCATTTGCGGCTGCGCCGTCCCGCTGACGGGACGGCCGCCCGCGTGCCGGGGGGGTTGGCGCCCCCCGGCAGCGAGGATCAGAAGTTGCCGCGCAGGATGAACGAGAAGCGGCGGTCGTTGACGAAATAGGACCGCGGCGCCAGCGTGCTCGGATCACCGCTATACGCCTGCAGCGTCTTGGTGACCGAGTTGGTCAGGTTCACGCCCTGCACCCCGATCTTCACATATTTGTTCAGGTTGAGGAAGGCGGAGGCATCGAGCTGACCCGACGCGTCCTGGAAGATCGACGTGTACGGGTAGATCACGTCGGCGGCGGTCAGCAGATACCGGGAGCGCCAATTGTACGCCGCGCGGATCGAGACCGGGCCCTTCTCGTAGAACAACGTCGCGTTGACGTTGTGCTTCGACAGGCCTTCCAGCGGCAAGCTGCCGGTCTTGGTCTGCGCCGCCACGTTGGTCACCGGCGATCCGCCATTCAGGAACGAGTTGGGCAACCCGTTGCTCTGAATGAACGTGTAGTTGCCGGTAAAGCCGAAGCCGCTGAGCAAGCCGGGAAGGAAGTTGAAGGTCTGCTGATACGCGACTTCCGCCCCCTTGACCTTGCCGTGCCCGGAATAGTTGGCCGGCCCGCGCGTCAGCAGGTCGAACGTCTGGCCGTTGTTGGTCAGCGGCAGGCTGACCAGCGACTGGTAGAAGAAGCCGGTAATGTCCTTGTAGAAGACGTCCGCGGTCAGCGAGCCCACGCGCGAGAAGTACCATTCCGCCGTGACGTCGAACTGCCACGCCGTCGCCGGTTTCAGATACGGGTTGCCGACTTGGCTCTGGAAGTTGCCGTTCCCGTCGATCGAGATCTGCTGGAAATTGCGCACCAGATTGGTGTCCGGGCGCGTCAGAACCTTGGATCCGGCGAAGCGCAGCAGGAGCTGCGGCGTCAGACCGACCTTCAGGTTCACGCTCGGGAGCCAGTAGGTGTATTTGTTCGACGCCTGGCCCAGCACGATCGTCGGATTGACCGAGGCGAACTGCTGCAACCGGGCGTATCCGTCTGCGCCGAGCAGGCACACGCCACCGGGTGCCGCGGGCGTGTATCCGGCCGGCAACGGCGTCGTCGGCGCTGCGGGAACGCACCGGCTCTGGAACGTATCTGCGATCCCAAGCGATGCCCGGCTGGGAATGATGCTGCCACCGAAATTGTCCATCCCGGTATGGACGTAGCGCACCCCGACATTGCCCGCGATGTCCAGCCCGGGGATCAGGGTCTTGGTTTTGAACGACGCCATGGCATACGCGGAACTGTCGCGCTGATGCACGCGCGTCACTTCATTGGGCAGATACGGCGAGTCGGCGCCGACGCCAGCGCGCAGAGCAGCGGGCGTCCAGCGGGTCGAGGGGTTGGTCTGGCTCGCCGCTCCCGCTGCCTCGACCTGATTGATGAAGCCGACGGTCTTGTTGTAACCGTCGATCATGTTGCCGTTGTAATAATAGGCACCCGACGGTCCGGGGGTCGCGCCGCGGAAGAAGTTGTCGAAGGTGTAGAAGCTTGCGTTGCCGCCGTTGACCTGATTGATCGACACCGGGCTACCCGCCCAGACTTCGCTGAGCATGCCCCAGTTATAGGCCGAATATTTCACGGTCTGGTCGCGGTCGGCATAGCGTGCGCCGAAGCGGATCTTGTCGAGGAAGCTGCCGTCGACGTCATAGGTGACGTCGCCCTTGAACTGGAATTCCTTGCCGCGGCTGTCCTCGAAATGATCCATCGCCGCACGCCAGAATTCGACGTTGGGATCCGCGAAATATTGCGCGTCGGTCGCGTTGACCAACGCGGGGTTGGCCGGCCCCGCCCACGTTGCCGCCAGCGTGGCCGGCTTGTGCGATACGACGGTCGGCACGTTCCCGGTCAGGTTGAGTTCCTGATCGGCGTACGTTTCACCGTAGATGTTGAGCTGGCTGACCTGATGATGCGATTCGGTGTAATCGGCGTCCAGCGCGATATGCAGCCGCTCGGTCGGGTGGAGCAGTGCGTTCAGGCCATAGTCGTTGACCGTATTCTGCTCATAGACCTGCCCGCGCGACAGCGAGATCGGCGCGCCGCCGGTCGGGATGAAGGTCTGCAACGGCGTACCGCTCAGATTGCTGCGATAGCCAGTGCCGGGCGTGGTGATGTACCCGCTCTGGAACAGCCCGTTGGCGTCGTATTTGTAGTTGGTGAACTTGCCCGTCGGGCATTCCGCACGAACGGTGCCTGAGTTGACATCGCCCGGGTTGGTCAGCGGGCCATCGTTGTTCTGCTGGCAGCCGATCGGATAGGTGCTGTATTCGGACAGGTCCGGCGCTGCCTCGAACGTATGTTCGTCGGACAGGTTCGTCGTGTGCGAGCGGATATACTGGCCGGTCAGCAGGAACCGGTGATCGTTCGTTTCATACTGTGCCGCCACCGCGATCCCGTCGCGCTTGCGGTCGAAATCCTGCGTGCGATACTGGCCGCCGAGCGGCGCATAGAACCCCGCGGTCGGATCGGCGAAGCCATCCGCGCCTGCCGTCGATGCCGCACCGCAGGCCGCATGAACCGCCGGCAAGGTCGTCGTGTCGCCGTTCCCTGGAAGCGGATTGCGGCAGATCGTCGTGCCGCCCTGGCTCTGATAGGTCACCAGCGTGTTGTCGCGCGCCTGGAAATTGGTGATCTGCAAGCCATCGGCGCGGCTGCGGACGCGGGAATAGGACACGTCGCCGAGCAGGCCGAACGTCCCGACACTCGTATTCCACGTGTTGCTGACCAGGATCGACCCGGTCGGGGTCCACTTCTTCTCGAGGTCGCCATAGCTGCCCTCCGTGTCGACCCCGACATGGAAGCCCTTGTTGTCGAACGGCTTGCGCGTGTTGAGGTTGACCGTGCCCGCAAGCCCACCCTCGATCGAGGCGGCGGTGACGTTCTTGTACACCTCGACCGACCCGAGCAGTTCGGCGGGGACGTCGGAGAAGTTGAGCGACTGGCCGCCGATCCCGGCCGAGAAGGCGTCGCGCCCGTTGAATTCGGAGCGGACGAAGTTGAGACCGCGGATGACGACGCCCGAGCCTTCGACCGAGAAATGGTCGGGATCGTTCGAGGCGGCGAAGCGGCTGATCGACACGCCCGGCACGCGCTGCAGCGCCTCGGTCACGGAGCGATCGGGCAAGGCGCCGATGTCCTGCGCGGTGATCGCGTCGACCACCGTGTCGGAGTTGCGCTTGATGTTCTGGGCGTTGGCAAGGCTCTGGCGGATGCCGGTCACGACGATGTCGTCGGGGTCCTTGGCGGTGTTGCTCGGGGTGGCGGTCTGGCCGTCGACGCTCGACGTTTCGCTGGAGGAAGTCGGGGTGCCGGCGGTGCCGGCGGTCCCCTGCCCGGCGACGGCGCCGGTCGGCGACGTCTGGTTCGCGCCGGCGGCTTGCGCGTGCGCGGTCCCGGCAAGGGCGACGCACAGCGCGGTTGCGGACGCCCCGTGCAGGAAACGAACGACGTGACGGACAGCAACTGTCTGTGGCGCAAATCGGCGCATTGAGAACCCCTCCTAAAAACGACGCTGTGATCGCGTCTGATTCGTGGTCGCACCGCGGGACTCCCCGAAGCGGACGCATTATGTTTGCGGTAACATTTTGAGAAAATCAAACGCAAAGTGCGGCGAAATGTGACAATCGTGCAACGCCGCCGCAACATTCAACAGGCGGTTGACGAAGGCGCGCGAATGAAGGAGCAGTCGATGGGAGCGCAAGCATAAGGCGCGTCGGGAGAGCAACATGCCGTTGTCGGCGGAGGCGAAACTACGGGTCGTGGTGGTCGGTGGCGGGACTGCCGGCTGGATGGCCGCCGCTGCGCTCGCGCGCCTGTTGCCCGATCACTGTTCGGTCCATCTGGTCGAGTCCGAGGCGATCGGCGTGGTCGGCGTCGGCGAGGCGACGCTGCCGCACATCCGCGCGTTCAACGAACGGCTCGGGATCGACGAAGCCGAGTTCATGGCGCGGACGCGGGCGACCTTCAAACTCGGGATCGAGTTCCGCGACTGGGGGCGGATCGGCGACAGCTACATCCATCCGTTCGGCACCTTCGGGCGCGGGTCAGGTGCTGTCGACTTCCACCATTATTGGACGCGGCTGCTGCACGAGGGGAAACCGCTGCCGTCGCTCGACAGCCTGTCCTATGCCTGTGCGCTCGCGCGCGGCGGCAAGTTCGACCGGCCTGCGACCGACCGGACGCTCGCGGGGACCTATGGCTATGCCTATCAGTTCGATGCACTGCTATTCGCGCCATACCTCCGCCGGATCGCCGAAGAAGCGGGCGCACGCCGAACCGAGGGGACGATCGCCAGCGTCGAGCGCGATGGCGAGAGCGGGGATATCCGGGCGATCGTCCTCGACGGCGGCGAACGCATCGAAGGCGACCTGTTCGTCGATTGTTCGGGGTTCCGCTCGCTGTTGCTCGGGTCGGCGCTGGAGGAACCGTTCATCGACTGGTCACACTGGCTGCCGACCGACCGCGCCGTCGCGATGCCGTGCCGGACGCGCACCGCGGTGACGCCCTATACCAGCGCGATCGCGATGCCCTCGGGCTGGCGCTGGCGGATCCCGCTGCAGCACCGCACGGGCAACGGCTATGTCTATGCGAGCGCGTTCGTATCCGACGACGACGCCCGCTACGCGCTGGAGACGGCGGTCGAGGGCGAAGCGCTCGCCGCACCGCGCGTGCTGCGGTTCAAGGCCGGGCGGCGGCGGCGCAGCTGGGTCGGCAATTGCGTCGCGATCGGGCTGGCGAGCGGGTTCCTCGAACCGCTCGAATCGACCAGCATCTACCTCGTCCAGCAGGCGATCACCGCGCTGATCGAGCTGTTCCCGGAACGCCGCATCAGCGCGTCCGACCGCGACGAATTCAACCGTGTGATCGACCTCGAATATGACCGGATCCGCGATTTCCTGATCCTCCACTATCACGCCACGACCCGTAGCGATTCCCCCTTCTGGGACTATGTCCGCACCATGCCGATCCCGGACACGCTGTCCGAGAAGCTCGATTTGTGGCGCACCCGCGCGCGGATCGTGAAATATCGCGAGGGGGTGTTTCTCGACCCGAGCTGGGTCGCGGTCTATCTCGGCCAGGGGATCGTGCCCGAGGGATGGGACCCGCGCGTCGACACGGTCGCGACGGACGCGCTGCTCGCGAGCGTCGAGGCGTTGCGAGCCGAGATCGCGGGCGACGTCGCGCGCCGCCCGGACCACCGCAGCTTTATCGAGCGCTATTGCGCGATGGCGCAAGCCGCCTGATGCGCGGCGACCGGCTCGAGCGGATCGTGGTGGCGGGCGGCGGGATCACCGCCTGGTGCGCCGCCGCCGCAATCAAACGGCGTGCGCCGTTCCTCGACGTGACGATCCTCGCGTGCGCGCCCTCGCCGGACGCGCTTGCGGACCGGGTCGCCTGTACCCTGCCCTCGCTGCTGGGGTTTCAGGAGGATCTGGGGATCGGCGTCGCCGACGGGATCGTGCGGACCGGCAGCGGCTACCGGCTCGGGACGCTGTTCGCGGGCTGGGCAACCGGGCTGCAGGACTATGTCCACGCCTATGGCCGCTACGGCGCGTCGTTCGGGCCGACCGCCTTCCATCTCCACTGGGTGCGCGCGGCGCAGGACGGGACCGCGGCACCGTTCGACAGCCATTCGCCCGCCGCCGCGCTCGCGCGCGCTGGGCGGTTCGTCCCGCCGACCGCCAATTCGCCGTTCGCCGACCACGAGTTCGGCCTGACGCTCGATGTGCCCCGCCATGCAACGATGCTGCGCGCGTTCGCGCTCCACGTCGGCGTCCGCGAGATCGTGCGCGAGATCGCCGGGGTGACGCTGGATGGCGGCAAGGCGATCGCGGCAGTCGATCTGGCCGATGGTTCCGCGCTGACCGCCGACCTGTTCATCGACGCGACCGGCCCCGAAGCGCGGCTACGCAGCGCGATCGATGCGGTGCGCGACGACTGGAGCGCGTGGCTCCCCTGCGACCGCGTCCTGCTCGCCGAACCGGGCGGGGAGCCGGTGGTGCTCACCACCGTCACCGCGCACCAGGCAGGCTGGCACTGGTCGAGCGGCGGACAGGCGGGCTTTGCCTATGCAGCGCACGCGATCAGCGACGGCAAGGCGGCGCGCGTCCTGCGCAACGCTTCGGGTGCCACGCCCAGCGAACCGATCCGCGTCCGCCCCGGCACGCGCCCGCAGCCGTGGCAGGGCAATTGCCTTGCGATCGGCGATGCGGCGACCGAGATCGAACCGCTCGAATGGTGCAACCTCCACCTCGCGCTGAGCGCGATCGACCGGCTCATCACGATGCTCCCCGGACGTGTCGCGACCCCGGTCGAGGTGGCCGAGTTTAATCGCCAGACCCGCGCCGAAGCCGAACGCGTCCGCGACTTCCTCGCGATGCATTACCGCACCGCACGGCGCGACGATCCGCTATGGCGCACGCTCGCCACGACCGAGCCGCCCGCCAGCCTCGCGCATACGCTTACACAATTCGCCGAACGCGGGCGTCTTCCCTTTCACGAGGAAGAGACGTTCGCGCGCGACAGCTGGGCGGCGGTGCTGATCGGCCAGGGCTTCCTGCCGCGCCGCGTCGACCCGCTCGTGTCCGCTGTCCCCGCCGTCGCCGTGCGCGCGGCGATGGCGCGCCAGACCGAAGCAATCGCCGCCGCCCTCCCGCATGTTCCCACCCACGCCGCCTATCGTGCGGCCCAGACGAGACACCTCTCCCGATGAACGAGCATTCGATCCGCCGCGTGGTCATCGTCGGTGGGGGCACCGCCGGCTGGATGGCCGCCGCCGCCTTCGCCCGCTTCCTCAACAACGGCTATACGCAAGTCACTTTAGTCGAATCCGACGAGATCGGCACGGTCGGTGTCGGCGAGGCGACGATCCCGCCGATCATCAACTTCAACCAGATGCTCGGGCTGGACGAGAATGCGTTCCTCGCCGCGACCGCGGGGACGTTCAAGCTCGGGATCGAATTCGTGAACTGGGGCGCGATCGGCGAGCGGTACTTCCACCCGTTCGGCACCTATGGGCACGATTTGCAGGGCATCCATTTCCACCAGCTCTGGCTGCGCGAGAAGGCGCGCCGCCCGATCGCGGACATTTCCGCCTGGTCGATGAGCGCAATGGCGGCGCAGCACGGCACTTTCGGACGCGCGAACGAGGACGCGCGCTCGCCGGTGCGCGAGCTGTTCTATGCGTTCCATTTCGATGCCTCGCTCTACGCGCGCTATTTGCGAGACTATGCCGAAAAGGCGGGGATCGTCCGGGTCGAGGGCAAGATCGCGACGGTCAACCAGCGTCCCGACGACGGCTATGTCGAGGCGGTCACGCTCGAGGACGGGCGGCGAGTCGAGGGGGATTTGTTCATCGATTGCTCGGGCTTTCGCGGTCTGCTGATCGAGGAAACGCTCCACACCGGCTATGAAAGCTATGCGCACTGGCTGCCGTGCGACCGCGCGGTCGCGGTGCCGTGCGCGCTGCCGCGGCCGGGCGAGCCCGATCCGTTCACCCGCTCGACCGCGCATCAGGCGGGGTGGCAGTGGCGGATCCCGTTGCAGCACCGGATGGGCAACGGCCTCGTCTATTGCAGCGACTATCTCGACGACGATGCCGCCGAAGCGCAATTGCTCGCCAGCCTCGAAGCGGAACCGCTCGCCGACCCTCGCCGGATCCGCTTCACCGCGGGGCGTCGTCGGGATTGCTGGAATCGCAACGTGGTGGCGCTCGGCCTGTCGAGCGGGTTCATCGAACCGCTCGAATCAACCAGCATCCATCTCGTCCAGGCGGGGATCCAGCGGCTGCTCGCGCTGTTCCCCGACAAGCGCTTCGATCCGGCCGAGCGCGACGAGTTCAACCGCCAGATGCACGATCTGTACGAGGACGTCCGCGACTTCATCATCCTTCATTACAAGGCCACGCGCCGCGACGATTCGCCCTTCTGGGACAAGGTGCGGACGATGGAGATCCCCGACAGCCTGCAACGCAAGATCGACCTGTTCGCGGGCAAGGGACGGCTGTTCCGCGAAGGCTACGATCTGTTCACCAGTCCGAGCTGGGTCGCGGTGTGCCTCGGCCAGGGGATCGTCCCCAAGAGCTGGGAACCCGCCGCGGATGCGCTCGACGAGCAGAAAGTCGCAGTCGCGCTCGAGCAGATGCGGCGCGGCTATCTCGACACCGCGCAACGCCTGCCAACGCACGGCGATTTCCTGCGCCGGACCGCGCCCTCGCCGCTCGCGGCACCCGCCCCTGCCCCAGCGCCCACGCCAAAGGACGACGTGCCGTTCTTCTCCTTCACCGCGGAATCGCCGTTCGATGTGGGTGGCGGCGGATCGCCACTGTGACGCGGGCATGACGCGCCTAGCGCCCCCTGCCCCGATTGCGGAAGTGCACGGCATCGACCGCGCACGCTTCGATGCCGAAATCCGCGCCGCTGCCAAGCCGGTGGTGCTGCGCGGGCTGGCTGCGGACTGGCCAGCCGTCCGCGCCGCGCGGGAGTCGGACGAGGCGCTGGTCGGCTATCTCAAAACCTTCAGCCATGCCGAGCCGGTCGGCGCGATCGTCGGTGCACCCGAGATCGAGGGGCGCTTCTTCTACGAACCCGGTCTCACCGCGCTCAACTTCACGCGCGGCCGCTCCCCGCTCGATCCGCTGCTCGATCGGTTGCTGCGCGATCGCGCCGTGGAGCGACCCTATGCGATGGCGGTCCAGTCGATCCCGGCGCCCGACCTGCTCCCGGGTTTCGCCGAAGCGCACGGCATCGATCTGGTCGACCCGACGGTCGTGCCGCGGCTGTGGCTCGGCAATGCGATCCGCGTCGCGACGCATTACGACCTGATGGAAAATATCGCGGTCGTCGTCGCAGGGCGTCGCCGCTTCACGCTGTTTCCGCCCGAGCAGGTCGGCAACCTCTACATGGGTCCGTACGAGCTGACCCCTGCCGGAACGCCGGTCAGCATGGTCGACCCGGACGCGCCCGATCTGGAACGGTACCCGCGCTTTGCCGAGGCGATGGCCCATGCCTGCGAAGCGACGCTCGAGCCGGGCGACGCGCTCTACATCCCGTTCCACTGGTGGCATGCGGTCGCCTCGCTCGCGCCGGTCAACGTGCTGTGCAATTACTGGTGGGACCCGGCACCGCCGGGGATGCCCAACCCGTATGACGCGCTGCTGCTTTCGCTCTTCGCGCTGCGGACGTTGCCGGAGGACCAGCGTAGAGTGTGGCGTACGATGTTCGACCATCTCGTGTTCCAGACCGGGGGTGACCCGGCGGCGCATCTGCCCTCGCACGTCAGGGGTGCGCTGGGCGCGGCAGACCTGGACGGACTGGAGCGGATGCGGGTGACGTTGCTGCAAAGCCTCGGGCGGACGGGATAGCGCCTCCAAAACGACCGGACTTGGACGCCCCCCAGACCGTTCGTTTCGAGCGTAGTCGAGAAACCTGCGCTGTGCCCGGCTTCTCGACTACGCTCGAAGCGAACGGGGAGAAAGTGGGCCTAATAGGTGAGAAGGGTGTTCGCACTGACCGCCGTGGCTCAAGGCCGCTGCAGCATCCGGATCAGGAACTGGCGAATCTTCCCCGTCCGCTCGGCGCTCGTCGCCCCAAGTATCCCGCGCGCCGCTTCCGGCAAGTGATCCGCCGCCCGCGCCGCGTCGGGCGCAAAGACGAGGTGATCGTACCAGCTCCGCCACGCCGCCTTCTCGGCGAGCGGCAAGTCGCGCACCGCCTCGATCGCATGGACCAGCGCGAGGAAGGCGGCGCTCGAGCGATGCTCCCACCAGTAATTGACCAGCACGTTGAGCCGGCCGAACGCGCGGACATGGTGCCACCAGATCGGGGGGATGAAGATCGCATCCCCCGGTCCGAGCTCGGCCACCTCGGCATGCGTCAGCGCTTCCGCGAAACGCGGATAGCGCGTCAGGTCGGGCGCGTCGGGATCGACCATGCTCGACGGCGGCCCGGCCATCGTATGGTCGAGCGGCCCGACATACAGATTGGCGAGCTGCTCGGGCGGGAACAGCGTGAACCGCCGCCGCCCCGCGACGACGCAGGCGATGTTGATCGACGTGTCGTAATGCGTCGCGATCCGGGTGGCATTGCCGATCCACAACCGCGCCGGCGCATCGACCCCGAGCGCGAGCGGGTTCGCCGCCTCCCAGCCCGGCAGATGCTCGGGCGCGGTCGCGGCGTTGGCGTAGAGCGCGTGCGGACGTTCCGTTCCGCTCTCCGAGAAGCGCAACAGCTCGGCAACCAGCGCGCCGATCGGCACCGGCTGGCGGTGGAAGGTGAACCCGGTCAGCGTGTCATCGGCGTAGAAGAAGCGCCCCTCCGCCTCTGGCGGCGCGATCATGACGTCGAGCGGCTTGCCCCCCGGCGTCGCAAAACCCGCGAGATATTCCGCCATCGCGCGGTCGCCCCCGGCCGCGGCGGCGACGGCATCCCAGTGCGCGACCTGGCCGCGCAGCACGACGGGGCGATACGCCGTCACGACCTCCCGTGCGAAGGTCGCCGCGTCGACGGCGGAGCGTTCGGCGACACGGCGTTGGGTCGCGGGCGGGGGAAGATCCGACATTGATGACGACAGTAGCGGAGCAGATGGCGACGCGACAGCATGTCCTCGGCAAAAACGTACGCGCCTTAAAGGCCTTCTTATCAACGACACATCGGGTTGACACGATCCGCGGGGTACGGTGTGATACCGGTAACACGGCCAGCTCGAGGCGATCGCAACCGCGACCGGACCAGAGCCGTGGGGAGCAGGATGCCGTATGCGCGGGTGGAAAGTCTTGGCCGCCGGAGTTGCGGCGGCGCTCGTCGCAGCAGGATCCGCCCTCGCAGCGCCGCCGTCCGAACGCTCCTCCGCCCCCTCCCCCGCGGCAAAGACGCGGTCGGCGCGCCCGCAGATCGCTTTGACCTTCGACGACTTGCCCGCGCACGGGCCGTTGCCGGTCGGGGGCGACCGGCTGGTCATCGCCCGGACGATCATCGCCGCGCTCGCCCAGCATCATGCGCCCGCGTTCGGCTTCATGAACGCGACCTTCGGCGCGGGCGACTCGAACGCCCCCAAGGTGCTGGCTGCATGGCGCTCGGCCGGGCTGCCGATCGGCAACCATACCGCGGGCCACGTCAATCTCGACACCGTCGGATCAAGCGCCTTCCTCGCCGATGCACTCCGCAACGAACCCGCGATCGCCGCGGTCGCGGGTGACAGCGACTGGCACTGGTTCCGCTACCCCTTCCTTGCCGAGGGGCAGGACGCGAGCGTACGCGACGCCGTCCGCGCCGGGTTGCGCGCGCGCGGCTATCGGATCGCCGCGGTCACCATGAGCTTTGGCGACTATGCCTGGAACGACGCCTTCGCGCGCTGCACCGCGCGGCACGATACGACCGCAATCGCCACGCTGGAGACGAGCTACCTCGCCGCTGCGCGCGCGCAGGCGCAGCGCTCGCGTGATCTTTCCCGCGCTGCGCTCGGGCGGGACATTCCCTATGTCCTGCTGCTCCATCTCGGCGCGTTCGATGCGCGAATGCTGCCGCGACTGCTCGATCTGTACGATCGGATGGGGTTCGGCTTCACCACCCTACCCGAGGCGGAGGCCGATCCCTTTTACGCAGGATCGCGCGATCTGTCGCAGCGCGGCCCGACCGCGACGCTCGAAGCAGCGGCGAATGCCAAGGGGCTGCTCGTTCCCGCCAATGCCCCCCTTCCAACTGCCGACGTGTGCGCGTGACACCGTTTCAAAGCCTTGCCGGTCCGGGAGCGACGCGACGATGACGATTTGCCAGAAGCTGAAGCTCGCGCTGGCGTGTAGCGCCGCACTGCTGCCGGTCGCGGCGAGCGCCGCCCCGGCCGGCGACGCCTTCGCCACCGCCGCGCACCTGCACCGCGGGGTCAACGTGCTCGGCTACGATCCGCTGTGGAAGGACCCGGCGCGCGCACGGTTCCAGCCGCGCCATTTCGCGATCATCCGCAAGGGCGGGTTCGACTTCATCCGCCTCGTGCTCCAGGCGTTCGACCATATGGACGCCACCAACCGGCTCGACCCCGAATGGCTCGCCACGCTCGATCGCGTGGTCAAGCAGGCAAGCGACGCCGGCCTGTCGGTGATCATCGACGAACATGATTTCAACGCCTGCTCGGACGATCCCGACGCCTGTGCCCCGAAGTTGAAGGCATTCTGGCAACAGATCGGCGAGCGTTATCGCACCGCTCCGAAGTCCGTGCTGTTCGAACTGTTGAACGAGCCGCACGGCAAGCTCGACGCGGATCGCTGGAACGCGTTGCTCGCGCAGATCCTCCCCGTGGTCCGCGCGAGCAATCCGCAGCGCACGCTCGTGATCGGGCCGACCAACTGGAACAGCCTGAGCAAGCTGGACACGCTGAAGCTGCCGCCGAGCGACCACAACATCCTCGTCACCTTCCATTATTATGAGCCGTTCCGCTTTACCCACCAGGGTGCACCGTGGACCGACAATCGCGATCTCCACGGCATACCGCTGACGACGGCCGACGAAAGGCGCATCGGCGCGGACCTCGCCACGGTCGCCGCCTGGAGCGAGGCCAACAAACGCCCGGTGCTGCTCGGGGAGTTTGGCGCGTTCGACAAGAGCGGTACGCCGATCGCGGACCGCGTGCGCTACACCGCGACCGTCCGCCGCAATGTCGAGGCGCACGGCTTGCCCTGGGCCTATTGGCAGTTTGACGGCGATTTTATCGTCTACGACATAAACCACGACACATGGGTCGAGCCGATCCGCCAGGCGCTGGTGGGGAAACCATGAGCGTGCGGCGACTCGTTCCGCTCGCGCTGCTGCTCGCGGCGGCGGGGGTGCCCACCCCGCCCGCCGCGATCCGTATCGATCAGGCAGGCTATGAAACTGGCGGTCCCAAGACCGCGATCTTGCTGTCTGGTGCGACGACCCCGCTCGCCTGGACCTTGAGCGATTCGCAGGGACGGACGGTCGCGTCCGGGTCCACCGTCCCGTTCGGTCCCGACGCCGCGTCCGGGCAAGCCGTGCACCGGATCGTGTTCGCCGATTTCCATACTCCCGGCACTGGCTATGTCCTGCATGTCGGAACGGCCGCGAGCCACTCCTTTGCGATCGCAAACCGCCCGTTCGCGCCCGTCGCAACCGCGGCGATGGCGTTTTTCTACCAACAGCGCAGCGGCGTGCCGATCCTGCCCGCGCTGGTCGAGCGGCGCGACCTCGCGCGCGCGGCGGGCCATGCGCCCGATCGCGCCACCTGCTTTGCGGGGCGTGACCAGAAGGGCGTTCAATGGCCGGGTTGCGGGTATACCCTCGATGCGACGGGCGGCTGGTATGACGCGGGCGACCAGGGCAAATATGTCGTCAACGGCGGCGTCTCGACCTGGACCCTGCTCGATCTGCACGAGCGCCTCGGCGCGTTCGGCGATGCGGCGGCCTTCGCCGACGGGCGGCTCGCGCTGCCGGAACGCGCCAATGGACGCGACGACCTGCTCGACGAAGCGCAGGTCGAGGTCAAATTCCTGCTCGCGATGCAAATCCCCAATGGCATGTCGCTGGCGGTCGCGCGGCGGAATGGCGAGGCGGGGTTCGAGACGATCGACGCCGGGGGGCTCGTGCATACGAAGATCGCGGACGAACATTGGACGCCCTTGCCGACTGCGCCGGCCGACGACCGCGAGCGGCGGTTCCTCTACCCGCCGTCGACCGCCGCGACCCTCAACATGGTCGGGGTCGCGGCGCAGGCGGCGCGGATCTGGCGGACGATCGACCCGGTGTTCGCCGCGCGGTGCCTTGCCGCCGCACGACGTGGCTGGGCGGCCGCCCAGCGCTACCCCGACCTGCGTGCCAGTTCGGATTTCACCGGCAGCGGCGGCTATGGCGACAAGGACGTCCGCGACGAATTCACCTTTGCGGCGTCGCAATTTTACGCGTCGACCGGCGAAGCCCCGTTCCTCGCGCGGTTACGCAGCGACGGCGTGTTTGCGGACCCGGGCGACCGGATCGACTGGGGCTATCTGCGGCTTGCGGGCGCGCTGACCCTGGCGACAGTGCCCAGCGCGCTTCCGACCGATCTGCGCGCATCGCTTCGCGCGGGCATCACACGGCTGGCGGACGGCTTTGTCGCGGATACACGTCGCAGTGGCTATGGCCTTCCCTACGCCGGAACGCGCTATCCGTGGGGGTCGAACGCGATGATCCTTAACCGCGCAATGGTGCTCGGCGTGGCATGGCAGATTCATCCTACGCCCGCCTATCGCGAGGCGGCGGTCGCCAGCATGGACTATGTGCTGGGGCGCAACGCGCTCGACCAATCCTATGTCACCGGTTTCGGGGCGCGCAGCATGCATCACCCGCACCATCGCTTCTGGGCGGCGATGGCGAACCCGCGCTATCCCGCGCCACCGTCGGGCGTGCTATCGGGCGGGCCCAATTCGGACGAAGCGCGACGTCCGGGGCCGATGCACGGGTGCGCGCCCCAGGCGTGCTGGATCGATGACTACCGGGTCTTCACTGTGAACGAGGTCGCGATCAACTGGAACGCCCCGCTGGTATGGACGGCCGCCTTTCTCGACGCGAGCCGTGCGCGGTAGGCAGTGCTCGTACCGCGCCCCCCGGGGCGGCGTTGCCGCCTGCTTCTACTTCGAGGCGAAAGGTCGCCCTGTCCATAAGGCGACGGGCGGATCCAGGAGGACAGTTAAACTTTTGCGTGCGGCCAAGACCGTCAAGAACAACTGGTCCTGCTCCAGAAAGGTGCTCGCGGTTTTCCAGCGGACCTTCGTGCATCGTGCTGCCAGAATGAACGGCATGGAAGCTGGTAAGCTCATCCGAGCCATGGATCCTGCGACCGCGAAAGTACGCGCCGCCGGATACGTCTAGGCGCCCTCCGAAGGCGAAACCCACGCTTTCAATTTGCTTCACGCCACTTGTTCTGGCGATCAACCCTGGCGCGTCCCCAAGATGGCAGCGGGCGGGTCAACGCTACCGGCGGTTTGTCCAAAGCGCTGAACTTTCCATGGCTTAACGCCGGTATTAACCATTTGGAGAGGACCAGCTGCGAAAACGGGCGCGTCGAGTAGGGGGTAGCGTGCACAAGTCCTGGTTTTCAACGGGCGCCGTCGTAGCGCTTGGTTTCGCAGCGCCGCTGAGCGCCGAACTCAACGTGCCGATCGCGGCGCGCGTCGTCTCCTTCCTCCAGCCGCCGCCAAGCGGGACGATCGCCGCCGCGATCCTCTTCGATCCCGGCAATGCGGCGTCGGAAGCGGAAGCGAGCGCGATCGAACGCTCGATCGGGTCGGGCCTCGCGGCGGGGCGCAGCGCGATCCACGCGCGTCGGCTGCCGATCGGCGCGATGGGTTCGCTCACCGGCTACAATATCGCGTTCGTCACCACCGGTCTGCGCGCCGAACAAGGCGGCATCGCCGCGGCGGCCGCCAAATCTTCGGTTCTGACGATCTCCTCCGATCCGTCCTGCGTCCAGGCGAGCCGGTGCGTGGTCGGGATCACCTCGACGCCCAAGACCCAGATCACCGTCAACCGCGCCGCCGCGCGCGCCGCCAATATCCGCTTCGGATCAGCGTTCCTGATGCTGGTCAAGGAAATCTGACAATGGTTGCTCCCTTGCGTATCCAGCGCCTGCGCACGATCCTCACGATCGGCGCCGCGCTGAGCCCGGCTGCGGCTTTCGCCCAGGCGGTCGATTATCAGGCGCTCCAGGCGACCGTCGGCGAGCCGGTCACGACCAGCGTCACCGGCACGCCGCAGCGCGCGTCGGAACTGCCCGCCTCCGCTACGATCCTCACGCGCGACGACATCGCGCGCTCGCCGGCACGCGATGTTCCCGGCCTGCTCAAGTCGTTGGCAGGCGTCGACGTCAATCGCTGGACCGCCGGGCAGACCGATGTCGCGGTGCGCGGCGGCGTGCAAACCTATAATGCGCGGCTGCTCGTGCTCGTCGATGGCCGGCAGGCCTATCTCGACCATTACGGCATGACCGACTGGAACCTGCTGGGCGTGCAGCTCGAGGAGATCCAGCAGATCGAATTGGTCCGCGGTCCGGCGAACGCCTTGTTCGGCTTCAACGCCGCGAGCGGGGTCGTCAACATCATCACCCGGCGGGGCGCATCGGCACCCTCGGCAACCGCGACGGCGGAGGTCGGGACCCATGGCGCCAGCAAGCTCGCCGGCTCGGTGCTGCTTCCGGTCACGCCGACGATCGGGGTCAAGCTCGCCGCCGGTCGCACGCGCGAGGACGAGCGGGCGATCCCGGCGACATTGCTGCGACCCGACATGGTCTACGATGTCGCGAGCGACCAGGTGTCGGGCGATGTCGACGGGACGTTCGGCGCGCTGCAGGTTGCGCTCGGCGCGGGGCATTCGACCAATCGCCAGGTGGAATATCTGCCAAGCCAGCTGCTGTCGAACCAGAACTATTCGAGCGATACGCTGCACGGGTCCGTTACCCGCGACACGCCCTGGGGCGGGTTGACGGTCAATGGCTACGTGAACTGGCTCGACGCACAATACGGCGTCGGTGCAGGCGCGAACGCCACCGACCCGATCGACTATCGGAACCGCATCGTCGTCGCGCAGGCGTCGACGCTCGTTCGGCTCGATACCGTCGATACCCTGCGGCTCGGCACCGAGTACCGCAACAATCAGCTCGAGTCCGATTATCAGTTCGCGCGGCGGATCGCCTATGATGTCGCGTCGGCCAACGCGATGCTCGACCTGCGGCCGCAGGAGCGCGTCTCGTTCACCGTCGCCGGTCGCCTGGACCGGCTCTGGCTTCACCAATCCGGCGTGATCGTGCAGCCCGCCTATGACGACCCCGCGGCGTTCGACCGTGCCTTCACGCGGTTCAGCTTCAATGCCGCCCTGCTGATTCGTACCGGGGGCGACGGCATGCTCCGGATCAACGGTGGCCGGGGCTATCAACTGCCGTCGCTCGTCAATTTCGGGATCCGCCTCCCGATCGTCACGCCGGCGCCAGTTCCGATCTTCGTCGCCGGCTCGCCGCAGATCGACCCCGTCACGGTGTGGAGCGGCGAAGTCGGCTACACGCACCCGCTGCGCGCGATCAAACTGGAAGCGACCGCGTTCGCCACCTGGACGAAAGGCGCGATCGCGTCGCCTGGCGACGGCTTGCAGACCGAGACCTTCCTGTCGCCGCTCCCGTCGCTGGTGGCCCGGTTCCGCGCCGTCGGCGACTTTACCACCTACGGGGTCGAACTCGCCGCCTCGGGTTCGCTCGCAAAGCTGACGTGGCGCGCCAATTATACCTGGACGCACACGGACGATCGTTTGCCGCCGCCAGTCGCGCCGATCCCGTACGCGCTTGCCCCGCAGTCGACCACGCCGGTGCACAAGGCCAATGTGGTGCTGGGGTACGATATCGGACCGGTGACGCTCAGCGGCGCCGCGCGCTACACGTCCGCCACGCGGCAGCTCGCTTTTTCGCCGACGCCGCAACTGCTGCTGTATCGGGTCGATCACGCGGTCGCGCTCGATGCGCGCGCGGGATACCGCGTGACGCGCGCGATCGAGCTCTTCGCAGCGGGCGAGAATCTGGCGCTCGCGCGCGGGGCCGCGGTGTCGCCAATTCCTGCGGACCGTCGCGTCCGTGCGGGGGCACGCCTTGCCCTTTGAGGCGATCCTGACGCGCCTTCGAACGCTGGAGGAACGGCTGAAGCTGCCCAGCCGGTCGATCCGCGCCAAGGTTGCGGTGACCCCGATCATCATGCTGGTGCTGTTCATGGCGATGGCGGTCGCCAGCACGACCGCCCTGCTCCTCGCGGGACGCAGCGTCGAGCATGTGGTCAACCGCGACATGCCCGACATCAACCAGCTCAATGCGATCACGCAGCGGTTCGATGCGGCGAACCTGGACGTCTATCATCTGATGGTGGTCAAGGCGGCGAACCCGACCGCCGCGATCGACGCGCGGGTCGGCGTGATCCAGCGCGAGTTGCGCGACGTCCGGTCACGGCTGGTCCAGTTCCGGCAGGCGCATCCCACCCAGGCAGGCGCGTTGAAACCCGTGCTCGTGGAACTCGACCAGTATCGGGCGACGGTTGATGTGGTGACGTCGATGCTTGCGATCGACTTTGCCAGCACCGCCGCAATGGTCGAGCCGTTCCGCACCAATGCGCAACGGATCAACGAGCAAATCCGACAGGTCACGGCAGCGGGCATCCGGCGGGCGGAACAGGAGGCGGCAGGCGCGGTGCTCGGCACCAGGGTCACGATCGTCCTGCTGTTGCTCGCGCTCGTCATCAGTACCGCAGTCAGCCTGGTAATGGCCTATCTCGTCGGCCGGTCGATCGTCCTGTCGATCACCGGGATCGCGGCGGCGACCGAGGCGGTGATGAACGAACGGACGGTCGATTTGGCGGCACTCGAACGGCGCGACGAGCTTGGCCTGGTGGTCACCGCGCTCGCCTCTTTCCAGCTCCAGCGCACGCAAACGCGGGCGTTGGCAGCGCGTGCCGAGGCGGAGGAAAAGCGCCAGTCCGCCGCGATCGCCACGCTCGAGGCGCAGGGCCGGCTGGACCGCGAGCGGACGCTGGCGGGCCTTGCCGAAGCGTTCGACCGGCAGGTCACCGGGATCATCCGCAAGGCGCAGGGCGCGATGGTCCAGCTCGAAACCAATGCCGCCAGCCTGCAGGACGCGATCAGCGGCAATCGTACGCTGGCGCATGAACTGGACCAGATTGCCGAGCTGTTCGCGACGGAGATGGTCGAAGCGGGAAAGCAGACACAGTCGCTCGCGCGGGCGTTTGATGACATCGACCGCGAAGTCGCCGGGACGAGCCTCGCCGCCAAGTCGATGACCGAGCATGCGCGCAGCGCGAACGAAACGGTCGCGCTCTCGCAGCAGCAGGCCGCCAGCATCGAGCAGATCGTCGACGTGATCACGGCGATATCCAAACAGACCAACCTGCTCGCCCTCAACGCGTCGATCGAAGCGGCGCGCGCCGGACCGGCGGGCGCCGGCTTCGCGGTCGTAGCGGGCGAAGTCAAAATGCTGGCGTCACGGACCGGCGCGAGTGCTGGTGACGTGCGTTCGAAGATCGAGGCGGTGCAGGGGCAGATCCGATCGGTCGTGACGACGACCGAGCATCTCGGCGTGCTGATCCACAGCCTGGACAATGGCGCTGGCCGCGTCGCCACCATGTCCCGAGGACAGACTCAGGCCATCGAGCAGCTGAACGGGCGGATCACCGCGGTCAAGGACCGTAGCCGGACTCTCACCGAAGCAAGCCACCAGATCTCGTCGTCGGTTGCGTGCAGCCTTGCCGCGATCGAGGAGGTTCAGCAGACCGGAGCATTGCTCAAGCTCACGCTCCAGTCGCTTGCCAACGATGCACAGCGGTTCACGGCCCATTTCGTGGTCGCGCGCGCAGTACGATCGGACGCGGAACAGCGCACAGGATAGACCTATTGTGCCTTCCCAGTGACACGTGCCCATCGCACCAGCTCACCCTTGATGACCTATAGCATCATCCTTTTTGCCGGCATTGACGGCATGACCTTCCGCTATAGTCTGAGCGTTCTCGAGAAACTGCTCGGAGAGGGAAGATGCAACTGCCTGCAAGGGTACGTGCCCGCGCTGTGTGTGCTGAGGCGTTTGTTGTCGTTGCCGTCACGGCGCCTCTGATAACTCTGTGCATCGCCTTACATCTGAAGGGTATCTTGGTGAATTAAAGAGGGCGGATCGTCGCGACACCGGCGGTTCCGTTCGGCGTCTCGCCAGCAGTCCGCCGCGGAAGCAGCACGGACCTGGTGAGATCGAGCAGGTCGACGCGCGTCGCCAAGCCTTTGTATCAAACTTCCTCTATCGTCCTGTGGTTACGTCACATTTACCCCCTGCCACTACGACGGGCCGATGCACCACAGCCCGATTTTGCCGCATCCGAACTCCACAAGGCGTACGCAAATGCACGCAGACCTGCTTGAGGGTGGCGGGTTCTGGCAATGCCTGCCGGGACCGGAACTGACCGCGGTCGCAGAACTCGCGCAGCGCCTGCTCGGCAGCGACATGAGCGCCTTTTCGGTCCTTGATCGCGATTGGCAGTGGCTGACCGCGAAATGCGGCATCGATGGCGACAGGATGCCGCGGGAACACGGCTTCTGTGGTCGGGTCGTCGATACGAACGCAGTGCTGCTCCTGCCCGACGCGGCGGCAGACCCGGATTATCGCGATCATCCGATGGTCGCGGGCGAGCCGCACGTCGGCGCTTATGCCGGTATGCCGGTGGTGATGCACAATGAGGATGGTCACGACGTCGTCGTCGGCTCCCTCTGCGTCGTCTATCGCCGAGCCCGCGCGTTTGACCCCGACGCGGTGGAGCAATTGCGCAAGCTCGCGGCAATCGCGGCGGCGCTGGTCAGCAGCCGCCTGACCGCACTGGAGCTCGCCGACCTCGCAGCGCAGCGGCAGGACGATCTCCAGCGCCTCGCGCGGATCCATCGCCAGCTCGGCCAGGCCGAGCGGATCGCGGGGATGGGATCATGGCGCCTCGACCTTGCCGACAACAGCATCCACTGGTCCGATCAGGTCTACGCAATCCACGACCTGCCGATGACGCAGGTCCCGCCCCTCGAGTCCGCGATGTCCTTCTATCCAGGGCGTTCCCGCACCACCCTGACCGACGCGCTCGACCTTGCGATCCGGCAAGGGCGGCCGTTCGACGAAGAGGTCGACTTCGTCTCGGCAACCGGCACCGCCAAGCGGGTGCGCAGCATGGGCGAGGTCGAGGTTCAGAACGGCACGCCCGTAGCACTCATCGGCGTGTTCCAGGATGTCACTTGTCGCTACGAGATGGAACAGGCGTTGCGGCGATCGGCCAGCACCGACGAGTTGACCGGACTCATCAACCGTGCCGGCTTCAATCGCCTGTTCGCGGAGGCAATGGCGGCAGCCGCCGATGATGCGGGTCCGCTCGCCCTGATGCTGATCGATCTCGACGGCTTCAAGGCGGTAAACGACCAGTGTGGACACCTTACGGGCGATCAGGTGCTGCAAACGATCGCGTCGGCACTCCATGCGCCGTATCTGGCGGATTGCACCTGCGCGCGACTGGGCGGCGACGAGTTCGCGATCCTCGTGCGCGGTCGGGCCCCGGACGCCGTAACGACCCTCGCGCAGACGCTGCTGGCGGATCTGCGCCACGAGGTTGCCGTGGGCGACGGTGAAACGCTTGCGGTGTCCGGCACGCTGGGCATCAGCTGGTTCGCGCCGGGCCTGTGCGAACGGGACCTGCTGCGACGCGCCGATGTCGCGCTGTATCATGGAAAGCGGACCCAGCGGGGCACGGCGACCTGCTATGCGCCGGCGCTCGACGAGAAGCCGGACCGACCATAGACGCGTAGCGGCACGCCATGCCCCTGCTCAGCGTGCGGCCTTACGCCTCTGCCGCGCCGACCACCGCATCGAGAATGACCCCGTTCTTGAAGCTGCCGATCCCGGCGGGGCGACCGATGTGATAGCCCTGGACGACATCGCAGCCTTCCGCGCGCAGCCGCTCGAGCTGATCGTGCGTTTCGACCCCTTCCGCAACCACCGGCATGCCCAGCCCCCGGCCCAGGCCGATCACGGCCTGGACGATCGCAAGCGACTGCGGATTTTCGTCCATGTCGCGGATGAAGGATTGGTCGATCTTCACCTTGTCGAACGGAAAGGTGCGGAAATAGGTAAGGGACGAATAGCCCGTGCCGAAATCGTCCATCGACACCGACACGCCAAGTGCGCGAAATTCCGTCAGCAGGCGGATCCCCCGGGCGGTGTCCTTGATGAGCATCCCCTCGGTGATCTCGATCTCCAGCCGCCGCGGGGGAAGCGCCGCCTTCGCGAGGATGCGCCCGACCTGGGCGACGAGGTCGTCCTCGTCCATCTGCGCGGGGGAAAGGTTCACCGCGACCTTCAGTTTGGGGCTCCAGCTCGCGGCTTCGGCGGCCGCCGCCTCCAGCACGAAACGGCCGAGATCGGGCATGATCCCGCTTTCCTCCGCAATCGGGATGAACAGCGATGGCGGAATGCGCCCCAGACGGGGGTGATCCCAGCGGGCCAACGCCTCGAAGCTGATGACCGTGCCGGTCACGGCATCGGCGAGCGGCTGATATTCGACATGGATTTCGCCGCGATCGAGCGCGGTGCGCAGATCGGACTCGACTTGCCGGCGCTCCCGCGCGGCGTCGTCCATCGCGGGCTCGAAGAAGCACCATTGATTGCGCCCCTCGGCTTTCGCCCGGTAGAGCGCCAGATCGGCGTTGCGCAGCACCAGATCACTGTCGCCGCCGTGGCTCGCCTGGTGGATCGCGACCCCGGCCGAGGCACCGATACCCACCCCGTGACCGCGGATCCCGAACGGGCGGGCCAGCGTGTCCACGGTGCGGCGGGCGATCCGCCCGGCACTGCCGCTGTCCGCCACCAGAACGGCGAATTCATCCCCCCCGAGGCGGGCAACCGGAGACTGCGATGCGGTCACGATGCGCTGCGCCGCCTCGACCAGCACCTCGTCCCCCGCGGCATGGCCGTAGAGATCGTTGACGATCTTGAAGCGGTCGAGATCGAGGCAGATGATCGCCGGGGTGCCGCCCGCCGCGATGCATTCGTCGACGATCTCGCCGAACCGGGTGCGGTTGAGCAGACCGGTCAGCGGGTCATGATGCGCCAGATACGAGAGCCGCTGGTTGGCCTCGCGCTCTTCGGTGACATCTTGCGCGAAGCCGAGCAGGATCATCCGGCCATCGGGCCCGACCGACCTGATCTTCGTCGCCTCGATCTGCCGGACGGTTCCATCGGGTCGGGTCATCGTCCGCTCGAGCAGGATCGGGCCGGACGTCGCCATCGCGGCGTTCGTCGAGCGGCGATAGGCCTCCATGTCGGCCTGCGGAAACACGTCCCCCCAGCTACGCCCGATGATGTCCTGGCGACCGCGACCGCTCAGCTGTTCGAAGGCGCGGTTGACGAACACGTAGCGGTCGGTGGTGAGATCCTTGGCATAGATCGCCGCAGGCATGTTCTCGACGATCGCGTCGGTCAGCATGCGGCTCGCTTCGCGCTCGGCCTCGAGCAGTCGGCGCGCGGTCGCGTCGCGGAGGATCGATACGATCGTGACGTCGTCGCCTTCGCGGTGGACGCCTAGGGTGAGTTCGACGTGCACCTCGGTCCCGTCACGACGCAAGGCGGGAATTTCCACCACGCGCATCGGCTGCGCGCTGTCCGACGCGACCAGGCGGTCGAACCCGGCACTATGCGCGCTGCGCATCGCCGGCGGGATGATGAAGGTGATCGGCCGACCCAGCGCCTCGTCGCGCGGCCAGCCGAGCAGCGCCTCCGCCGCAGCGTTCCAATGCGTGACCCGGCCATGCCGGTCGCAGGTGACGAACGCATCCGTCGTGGTCTGGTCGATCACCGTCGTGGCGCGTTCGCGGTGCCGCAGTTCGCTGAGCTCGACGCGTTCGACCACCTGTTCCGCGAGCAGCATCAGCCCACGCAGGTCGCGATCGCCGAAGGTTCGCGGGCGACGATCGACGATGCAGAGCGTCCCGAACACGACCCCGTGCCGGTTCCGCAAGGGAACGCCGGCGTAGAATCGCGCGTGAAGGTCCCCGAGGACCAGCGGATGATCGTGGTAGCGGAGATCGGCGGCCAGGTCCTCGACGATCAGCGGCTGCGCCGTCTCGAGCACGTGCCCGCAGAACGCGATGTCCTTGGGAGCGCTGCAGAGGTCGAGGCCGATCTTTGCCTTGACCCAAACGTCCTCGCCATCGTCGATGTTGACCAGCGCAATCGGGACGTCGAACCGGTCGGCGGCGATCGCCGCGATCAGGTCATATTCGGGCGAAGGCGTTCGCGGGAGCTGGGTGGTACCGATCGTTGTGTTCATACCCTTGGGGCCGCTCGTTCGTGCAAGCACAAAGGGATACAGCGTGTCTCTTACCGAAATGTGCACGCCGCCCCGGAAGCGGCCCGTTGGCGCGCTGATCGTATCGGTGGGGTAGCAGGACGGGCCCACGTCGCCGTTGCGGCAAGTTTATCTCGAAATCCGGACCAGTACGCGGGATATAACGGCCGTACGTGCGTTGAGCGCTTCTGGATTCACCGGAGATTGCGCCATGCCTACGATCAACGCCACGTTCGAGACCCGACGCGAAGCCGAATTGGCCATCGAGCACCTCGTGCAAGAGCATGGGATAGACCGCGACGACGTGCAGTTCGGTACGGAGGGCGACCAGAATAGCGCCGGCACCGAGGCCAGCGGCGCTGACAATGAGACCGAGCTCGAGGCGGGTACGGAAGACGAGGCTGCCTTGAACGGTCGCATCGCGCTTACCGTCACGATCGACAGCGAGGAAGCTGCCGAATCCGTCCAGGAAGTTCTCGAGGAATACGGCGGGGACGACGTTACGATCGAGGGCTGACCGCTTCGATGAGGACAGGCCGCGGCACATCGTGTGCCAGCGCCGCCCCGGGTGTCCCGGTATTACACCGAGGAAGACCGGGGCGGCATTGGCGACCCGCTCCGCGATGCCGCCGGTGAAGGCGGCACGATAACGGTCGGTCGCAGCCCCCTCCCCCTTCCTGGAGCCGAACGCCGGTGTCCTTGGGTGGAGGCAGGCTGCGGCGGGCAAAGAGGTAGCTCAAACCGTTTGCCCTTGAGTAAAGATTCGTAACCCTAGCCAGCTACGACCGGCACGATATTGTCGTCGGAATTCCGATCCACATAGGTGTTGTAGGGATCGATTCCCGCAAAGGCCGGCTTGCGGCGGGTCACGATGCGGATCGTCTTAACACCCGATTGCACCGGCCGCCGTTCGATCGCGATGACGTCCTTGGCCGCAAACGCGCCGAGCTCGGGTTTCTGGTCGAACAGCCCGATGGCGATGTGGTCTTGCAACGCAGCGGGCGTTTCCTTGCCCGTACCCGTCGCATAGAACTTGCCCGCATCCACGCTCAGGCTGGTCTCGAAGGTGCCGTCGGCCAACGTCCGCACGGTCGCCGTCTTGGCTTTCAGATCGTAGATCGTAATCCGATCGAGCAGGTCGAGTACCAGCTGCCGTTCCTCCGGCGTTCGGGCCAGCCCAAGGAAGCCGTTCACGAGCTCGAGCGAGCGCGGATACGGCTGGCTCTTGAACCGATATTTGGCGAGCAGCGCGCGGAGCATGGTGTTGACGCGGGCTTCGCCCAACCGGTCTTGCAGCAGATACATCACCACCGCGCCCTTGCGGTAGTGGATGTACCCCTGGTCCTCGACCCGATCGAGCGGCAGCTCCTCGATCCGCTCCGATCCACGCGCGCGCAGGTAGGTGTCGAGTTCATATTTGAGAAAGCGGCGGATCTTGTCCTCGCCGTACAGGTGTTTCATCACCATCAGCGCGGAATATTGCGCCATCGTTTCGACCAGGATCGTGCCGCCCTGCTGGTCCGCGCTGATGATCTGGTGCGCCCAATATTGGTGACCGAGTTCGTGCGCGGTGACATAGGTGACATAGTCGATCTTGTCCGGGCTGTTATTGTCGGCGAGGAAGCCGATCCGCTCCGAATAGGGGATCGTGCCCGCAAAGGCCTGGGCGAAACTGTCATAGCCAGGAAACTCGATGATCCGCGCATAGTCGAACTGATAGGGTCCGAAATTGGCGCGATAATAGCCGAGGGAAGTCTTCATCGCGGCCAGCATGCGATCCACGTTATAGCCGTGCTTGGCGTCGTAGAAGACCGACAGCCTGACTCCGTCGGCAATCTCGGACTTCTCGGCATAGGCGGCGGACTGTACCGAGAAGAAGGCGAGGATCGGCGCGGGTGACACAAAACGCGCGGTGCGGCGCGCGCCGGCGATCGTATCGGATATCTTGCGGCCCGGCGCGATCGGCGTCTGCCCGGCATCGGTCGATACGGTGATGTCCGAATTCACCCAGTCGGCATCGCCGATATAGTTGCGCCGCTGCGCGGATACGTCTTCCAGCTTCGCCTTGCGCAGCTCGGACGGCAGTCCGTATTTGCGGCGCTTGACGCGATCCGCCAGCAGGCCGTCGCGGTTCATGCCGATCTTCGGGGTGAACTGAGCGTTGTTGAGGAAGGTGCCGTTCGCGATCAGCCGCGTGTCGTCGCCATTGGCGCGGAGCGCGACGGTCTGGCGGCGGGTCTGGAAATCGAGCGTTCCCGTGGCCCCCGGCGCAAGCGGGGTGTCGAAACGATAGATGCGGTATTTGAAATCGGCATCATTCATCACGAGTTTCGTGCCTGGAACGGCAATCGACACGATGGCCGTATTCTCGTCCTGCAAGCGCACGTGAAGGTCGCGCACCGGCGCACCGGTGTCGTTGACGAAACGATAGCGGCCGCGCGCCGTCATCTGCCGCATCTTCGGATGGAGCTGTACATCGAGCGTGATGTCGGTGGTCGAGGGCTGAAGCAGCTTTTCGTAGGGAAGGTATTTCTTCTCATAGGTCGCGAGGCGCTGCTCGCTATCGTCGCGCGTGCGGTAGATGTTGAGCACGTCCATCTGCCGATAGAGCCACACGCCGGTCATGGTAGAAACGAGCAGCGCGGCCGCCAACACCGCGCCGGCCGGCCCCTTCAACCGGTTCGGCACCTGGCGCAGCCGCGGCCAGAGCCGTGTTTCGGTCCCGCGCCGCCACAGCACGTGCGCGAAGACCGCCAATGCCAGGGCGATGCCCGCCCAATACAGGCGCAGCCACCAACTGAGCAGGCCGCCGATCTGATCGCCGTTCATGTCGGACAACTGGACGTTGCCGGTGCTGCCATAGTTATAGAGCGGGTGATCGAACCCGATGGTCGACAGCGTCAGCGTGGCAACCAGATAGATCACCATGATTCCCCAGCCGATATATTTGTTGGGGCTGAGCGCCTGGACGAACACGGACAGAACCGCGAGCAGCACCATGTCGACCGTCAACGGCAGCAGATACCAGTCGAGATATTGCAACGGCTCGAGCGTGGTAACCCCGCGCGCGAGCTGGACGAGGACGGCAGCGACCGCGGAGATCAGCACCGTCGCGAACAGCACGCCCGCTACAGCGAGCACTTTGGGCGCGATATACGCCCAATTGGGTAGCGAGGTCGCATCGATGATCTCGTGCATGCGCCGTTCGCGGTCCCGCCATACCACCTCGCCGCCATAATAGATCGCGATGATCAGCGGGAAGACACCGAACGCCCCCATCAACGTGCCGATCACCGCGAAGGTCAGCGGTCGCGCGGCCGTGCCGTACATTTCGCCGGCGAAGATCAAGCCGCCGAGCGCGTTGAACAAACCAATCAGCAGCAGGACGAAAAACGCCGGGCTGCGGAAGACCAGCCCCATCTCGAAGCGACACCGCAGCCACAGCCGCGCCCGTCCCGCTGCCGCCGGGCGGACCGGCGGCAGCGCCTGTACGAGCAGTGGCGCCGTGGCCCCGAGCTTCGCCTCCTTGCGTTGCTGACGGCGCATCGTGCCCGTCGACACGCCGCGCTCGGCGAAGCTGAAGCGGGCGTATGCGAACATCAGCGCCGCGGCCGAGACGACCAGCCAGATCACCCGGTTCCACAGCAGAACGCCCGAAAAGGCGGGCAAGTGCGCGTTCGATTCGCTTGCGGTGAAATAGCGCGTCGTCTTGCTGAGTGCGCCGATCCCGAACGGCTCGATATACGCCCCCAGCTCGCGATATTCGGGCTTGGACCGGATCACCGCGTTGAGGACGACATAGAGGACGAGGAACAGCACGACGCCGAGGTAGGAATACATCATCGAACGCGTCGTCGTCGCGACCGCGAAGAAGATCGCCGCGGTCAGCAGCAGGTTGGGCAGCGCGAGCAGGACATAGACGTACAGATAATCCTGCAGGCGGTTCGGCCCCAACGTTTCGGAGTCGACCCATGGCATCAGCGAACCGATCCAGATCGCCAGCGGCACGACCAGGAAGGTGATGGCCGCCGCGACGAACGCGCCGACGAAGCGCGCCAGCAGATAATCGAACTTGCTGACCCGCGTCGAGCGCACCATCGGGCCGAACCCGCTCTCGTCGTCGCGTACGATCACGTTGGCGACGAACGCCGTCGTCACGAACATATAGAACAACGTTAGGATCAGTGAGACCTGGGCAAGCGCAACGGGCGCGTTCTTGTGGATGTTGCCACCGCTGCCAATCTGGATCTGTTCGGTGGTCATCGCCCCGAAGGGCAACAGGAAGAACAGCACCGATACGACCCAGAAGACCGGGTTGCGGAATTGGTAGCCGAGTTCGAAGCGGGCGATCTTGCCGAACATGTCGCCCCCTTACGCCGCGACGGCAGGCTGTGCGGGGTCCGTCGCGATATGGCGCGACCGCGAGAGCGTGGAGAAGTACACGTCCTCCAAACCGCCCTGCACCAACGCGAAACCATCGCCAGGGTCGGTGTTCGACAGGACGTGGATGATCGTCCGCCCCGCGAACAGGCGGGTCGAGATGACCTTCATCGTTGACGCATATCGCGCGAGGTCGTCGCGCGCGATCGTCTTGGCCCAGACGGTGCCGCGCGAGGCCTGGATCAAGTCCTGCGGCGCGCCTTCCAGCTGGATCTTGCCGGCGGCGAGTACCGCCATGCGGGGGCAAAGGTCGGCGACGTCCTCGACGATATGCGTCGACAGGATGATGACGACATTCTCGCCGATTTCGGCGAGCAGGTTCAGGAAGCGATTGCGTTCTTCCGGGTCCAGCCCGGCGGTGGGCTCATCGACGATGATCAGTTGCGGATTGCCGATCAGTGCCTGCGCGATGCCGAAGCGCTGGCGCATGCCGCCCGAGAAACCCGCAATCGCCTTCTTGCGCACGTTCCATAGGTTGGTCTGGTTGAGCAGCGTCTCGACCGTCTCCTTGCGCTCGCGCGCCGACGCGACGCCCTTAAGCACTGCCATATGATCGAGCATGGCATAGGCCGACACGCGTGGGTACACGCCGAAATCCTGTGGCAGATAGCCGAGCCGCTCCCGCAAGCGATCGGGCGTCGCGAGAATGTCGATGTCGTCGAAGCGTATGCTGCCCGAGGTCGGGGCCTGCAGCGTCGCGACCGTGCGCATCAGGGTCGACTTGCCGGCGCCATTGGGGCCAAGCAGCCCGTACATCCCCTTGGGAATGGCCAGCGATACATCGTCCAGCGCGCACGTGCCGTTGGCATAGATATGCGTGACGTTCTTCAGCTCGAGCATGTGTCATCCCCCATGTCGCTGTACGATAGCGCCGTGTATTACGATCCTAAAGCACTATTTTACCATCCGGACGAAGTCGATGTTTGGTGTCATCGGCGGACGCGGCGCGGTGTGCAAGTCCGTTGATCCATCGTCACCATGCGCTGGAACGGTGTTTGGCCGTCTGGGCGAGTAATCCACACCACGTCGAACGATCGGCATGCTGGCAGCGACAGTGGCGGAAGCGTCCTAATTGTCAGTATTTCGTCAACGATGAAGACAATGCTTCGCCGCTACGCCAGAACAAGCGTGCCGCTCCGGTACGATCGCCGAAACGTGCCGGTCTTCATGCGGCGTTGCTACATCGATAACGGCCGGTCATACCCCGTCAGCTCGAGATACCCGCGACCGCCAGGCGTTCGCACGGCACCCTCCCAATAGACCGGAAGCCCACTTCGACGGGCGTCGAGTTCCTGCGCGGCGAACATTGGCGTGAGCCGACGCGTCGTGACCTTTCCGTCCACGCGAATGCTAAGGTCTTGCGTGACCGGATACGCTGCCCCGGTCGCCCGGCTCCGCCAGACGGTGACCGGCCGGAACGCCACGTCCGAACGCCCGAGCACCACCGTCCTTCCGCCGGGCTGGCGCAAGGCGCCGCCCGCCCAGAGCGTACCGCCGCCCTTCCGGCGTATCCTGAACGCCATCAGCGACGATCCGTCCGCGAGATTGAGGCCGGTCCAGTCCCACCCCTGCGCTGCGGGCGCGAGATAGTTTGAGGACCATTCGCGATCGAGCCATGCCTCGCCGGTCACCGCCGTGCTGCGATCACCGCGGACGACGCGCCCGGATACCTGCAGATGCGGCATCGAATAATAATAGCTCGCTTCCTGGCTTTGCCCCCCCTTGCGACTGTACCCCCCTTGCCCTTGCGGCAACGGCGGCTGCGTCGGGGTGAACGCAAGCGCGAGCTTGAACCCGTCGGCCACCACGTCGGTCTGCCAGCGTCCGTCCGGAAGACGGCGGAGCCGCCAATCACGGATCGCCACGTCCGCATCGCCCGTTTTGGCCGACGCAAGCCCAAAACCTTGCCGCGCTGCCCGCTCACCGTGCAGCAGACGCCCGTTCGCTGGATCCGAAAGCGCGGCATGCGCAAAGAGCACCTGGCTGGCGACGAAACGGCTCGGGTTGCCGGCATCGACGGGCGGACGGGTACGGAAAAACGTCACCTGAAAGCCTAGATCCTTGCCATCCGCTGTCTTGAGCCAGCCGGTCACATACCACCATTCCGTCCGGAACGCCGGATGCGCGCCATGATCCCCCGGAAACCGCAGGACGATGCCAGGGCGCACTTGCGGATACGGCGTGGCCGCGGGTACCGCGACCGCGATGGCGGCAAGCGCCCCGGTCACCATGGCGGGTCGCCGCATCACCAATCCTCCCGCACCGACTGGATCGCGCTACGGGCGGTTGCGCGACGCCCAGCCAGAACCGCAGTGCCCGCAGCCGCCCCGGTAAGGGCCCCCGCGACGCTGACCAGCGTGCCGATCGGTATGCGCGTCGTCATCGTCCAGTTGAAGGACTGCGGGTTGATGACGTGGATCAGCACCTGCGCCAGTACCAGCCCAAGACCGATCCCCGCAAGCGCCCCCGTCAGGCCGACGATCGCCCCCTCGGTCGCGAGCATCGCGGTCAGCTGGCGACGGGTCAGGCCGAGGTGGCGCAGCATGCCGAACTCGCGTTCGCGCGCGATCGTCTGCGCGGACATCGTCGCCGCCACGCCCGCGAGCCCGACCACGATCGCCACCGCCTCCAGCAGATACGTCACCGCAAAGCTGCGATCGAACAGCGTCAGTGCAAGCCGGCGCAGCGTCGCGGGCCGGGTCATTGCAACCTGCGCCCGCAGCGATGCGGGAAGTCGCGCGGTCATGCCGGCGGCAATCCTGCCAACGTCCTGCCCCGGTTGCACGGTCACGGAAATCTCGTTGCGGCCATCGTCCCCGGTCAGACGCTGATAATCGACCTCGTCGATCAGGACCGCCCCCGCCTGCCGCCCATAATCGCGCCAAACGCCGGCCACGAAGAAGCGCGTGCCCCCGGCGATCGGCAGCGTCAACGTGGCGCCCGGCTCCCACCCGTACAGGCGCTGTGCCGGTTCGGACACCCAGACCGGCACCGCGCCGACGGGCAGCGATGACGCACGCTTGATCAGGACCAGCAACGGATCGCGACCGTTTCGTTCGGGACGGGCGATCAGGCTGACCGGGGGGCGATCGGCGGCGATGGTCAACGGCAACTCGCGGCTGAACGCGACCGTCGCGATGCCGGGCGTCGCGGACAGGCGAGCCCGCGTGGCCGAGTCGAAGGATGCACCCGCCGTGGTCCGCGCGTACAGGTCCGCCCCCAGGACGTCACCGAGCCAGTCATCGACTGCGCCACGAAAGCTCGTCACCATCGTCGCCATGGCGATCATCAGCGCGGTCGAGGCCACGATGCCGCACAACGCGGTCGCCGCCGCACCGGGAGCACCGTGCAAATGCAGCACCGCCAGCCGGCGCGGAACCCGTCCCGGCACCCACGCCCGTCCCCGATCCCGCTGCGCCAACGGGCCGAGCAATGCCCTGGCGAGCCAGGGCACGCCTGCCACGCCCCCCGCCAGCATCAGCGCCATGCCCGCAAAACCGAACAGCGGGAGACCGTCGACCGCCGGCAACAGCGCTGCGCCGATTCCAGCGATCAGCAGCGCTGCGGCGGGCCACCACGCGACCGGTCGACGCGGATCGAGCACGTCGCCGGCATTCTTGAGCGCCGCCGCCGGCGAGGCGCGGGCCGCGACCCGGGCCGGCAGGGCGCTGCCAAGGCACGCTGCCAGCAAGCCGAGGAGAAAAAAGCCCAGTGCCGCCCATGGCTGGAACACGACGCCGGTGCGGCTCCCCCCGAAGTACCCCGCGCCGAGATCCCCACCCAACCACTGTAGCGCCGCCCATGCCAGGCCATAGCCTGCCAGCAGTCCCACCGCGGAACCGACCACGCCGATCGCCAGGCCTTCCACGACGATCGCTGCGATCACCCCGCCGCGAGGCATGCCGAGTGTCCTGAGCAAGGCGAATGCACGCTGTCGACGGACCACCGAAAGCGACTGCGCCGAATAGACGAGGAAGCCTCCGGTCAACAGCGCAACGAGTGCCAGCATGTCGAGGTTGACGCGATAAGCCCGGGACAGCGCATCGCCTTGGGCGTTCTGCGCCGCAGCGGTGGAGAGAACGGCGTCGGCGGGTAACAGCGCCTGCAGCGCCGGCTCCGCTGCGGTACGATCGGTCAATGCCAGGTCCAGCCGATCAATGCGCCCGAGCCTGCCAAAACGCCACTGCGCACCCGCGATGTCCATAACTCCGACCGATGCGTCCCCTGCGCCGGGCAGCGTGCCCGCAATCCGCAGCGGCACCGTCCTGCCGTTCGCGACGATACGCACCGTCGCACCGACGCGTGCGCCAATCTGGGCGAGCGTTTGTCGGGACAGGAACAGTGCGGTTTCGTCGAAGGGGGTATCGTTTCCCGCGTCCGGGCCGGCCGGACGCAGACCGATCAGCGACGGCGTCACGACGGCGGCGCGGATGACATCGACCCCCAGCAAGGTCAATCGAACGCGGCCGATCCGCGCATCGAGACTGACGACCGGGCTGACGTCGGCTACCCCCCGAGCAGCTGCGATCTTCGGATAGAGGCGCTCATCGATCCCGAGCGGACTGGTGGCGCGGACCGACAATTCCGCGGCGCCGCTGACCCCGCGCATAGCGCCGTCAAACGACGCCAGGGCAGACCCGTTGACCAGGTGGACGGCGAACCCCAGCGCCACGCCCACGGCGATCGCTACAGCCGTCATCAGGAAGCGAGCGGGATGGAACCGCCACTCACCCGCGACGAGCCATGCGAGCGCGAGCCGTCCCGAGATCAGCCCGGCGGTCTCAGCCACGCCGCTCGACCAGGCCGTCGGCGCCGAGCGTCAGCACTCGGTCGGCGATAGCCGCACTTGCCGTGGAATGCGTCACCATGATTCCCGCCGCGCCATTGCCACGCACGGCCTCGGCAAACAGGGCCAGCACGCGCGCCGCGGTCTGGGGGTCGAGGTTCCCCGTCGGTTCGTCGGCTAAAATCAGTGCGGGATGGTGCACCAGCGCGCGCGCGATCGCGACGCGTTGCAATTCCCCGCCCGACAGGTCGCGCGCATACCCCCCGCCCCGCCCGGCCAGGCCGACCGCATCGAGCATCACGTCCGCCCGCAAATCCGCCGCTGCGGCATCGGGTGATACGAGCGCCAGGGGCAAAGCGATATTCTGGCGCAACGTCAGATACGGCAGGATATGAAAAGCCTGGAACACGAACCCGATCCGCTCCCGCCGCAGGCGCGTCCGCGCCGTTTCGTCGAGCCCGCCGAGATCGATGCCGTCGATCGTCACACGGCCTTCGTCCGCTTCATCCAGCCCGGCGAGGATGTTGAGCAGGGTCGATTTTCCCACGCCGGATTCGCCGATGATTGCCACGAGCTCCCCCGCCGAAACCGCAAGGTCGAGGTCGCGGAAGAGCCGGCGCGGTCCAGGCACGGATTTACCGAGCGCACGAACGTCGAGCAGCGCCCGCCGTCCGGTACCGGGCGGGGGAGCCGGCGCCGCTCGGAGCCCTTCGCTGTCGTACCCAGTCCCGCGCATGCGCAGTCGTCCATTCAAAGTTCGAGGGTCAGGCCAGTTCTCTTAGCGTACATTTTATCAAGGGTATCGCTTCCCTTGAACTGTGCCGATCGAGTCGTGGCTCCATCTACGATCGGCAACAGGCCGCTCGACGACCCTTACGGGCACAACGATGCGTTCTGGCGACGCTTGCACGATCGAGCGATTTTCCTAGCGGCCTACGCCGCCGCAACAGCGGCGTTCCAGACGTGGACAATCGTCCATAGCAACTGCGTAACCCGGGTCACGCCCTCCCTAAGTTCCAGGCATGCCGCGGCGCGCCTGACGTCCGCCCGAAGCGGCTTCGCAAAGGGCGGGGAGAAAGTACCCGGGCGAAGCGTTGCAGCCTCACCTCTCGGGGTTCCCCCATTCCCACGGAAGACCAAATCATGTCCGACCTCCCTACCAGCCCCGTCCTGCAACCGGTCACGATCGGGGATCTGCAGCTGCGGAACCGTATCGTCATGGCGCCGCTCACGCGCAGCCGCTCGAACGATGCGGGGATCCCGCCTGCCTTCGCCGCCGACTATTACGCACAGCGCGCGGATGCCGGCCTCATCATCACCGAGGCAACCAACATCTCGTCCCAGGCGCGTGGCTATGCGCTGACGCCCGGCATCTGGTCGGACGAACAGGTCGCGGCGTGGACGCCGATCGTCGAGGCGGTGCACCGGCGCGGGGGCGTGATCTTCCTCCAGCTCTGGCACACGGGACGCATTTCGCACCCTGATCTGCACGGCGGTGCGCTGCCGGTCGCGCCGTCGGCGATCGCCCCCGAGGGACAGGCCTTCACCAACGACGGAATGAAGGATTTTGTCACGCCGCGAGCGCTGGAGACCGACGAGATTCCCGCGATCGTCGCGGACTATCGCCATGCCGCCGAACAGGCGAAGGCCGCCGGTTTCGATGGCGTCGAGGTCCACGCCGCGAACAACTACCTGCTCGAGCAGTTCATCCGCGACAGCACGAACCAGCGCACGGACGATTATGGCGGCGCGATCGAGAACCGCCTGCGCTTCCCGCTCGACGTGGTCCGTGCCGTCGTCGACGTGTGGGGCGCCAAGCGAGTCGGCATCCGCATCTCGCCAGCGACGACCGAGCCCGGAAAGACGCCGCTCGATAGCGAGGTGGGGCGGACCTTCGACACGTTCGTCGATGCTCTTTCCGAGATGGGACTTCTGTACATCCACGACATCGAAGGCGTGACCCAGCAGACCCGTGATGTGCCGGACGGGGTCGACTTTCAGGAACTGCGCCGCCGCTTTTCCGGGGCCTATATCGCCAACAACCAGTACACGCTCGACCTGGCGGAGAAGATGCTGGCCGAGGGCAACGCTGACCTATTCAGCTTCGGACGACCCTTCCTCGCAAATCCCGACCTGGTCGATCGCTTGCGGACGGGCGCCCCGCTTGCCGAAGCGCCGAAGCAATATTGGTACGGCGGTGGCACCGTGGGCTATTCGGATTGGCCGGGGATGAACGGGAAGATCGAACTCCCGTAACCAGCGGCTACGGACCGTCGAAAGGACCAAGGGGGATGGCAGGCAGGTGCCAAGGTACGCTCACCTCATCCCCCCAAGACGCGCGACTTGCGTTGTATGTGGCTTCGCGCGTCGGTTCGAAGCGAGGCCACACGATCCGCTATTGTTCGCATCGGGCGCATGGAAATTCGGCCGCCGGTAACAACTAGGCGCCAGCTTGCGGCCATGCTGGCGCAATGCTTGCGGAACCGCCATGCTGGCCCGACCAACCGGAGCCGCGACATGTCCTTCTCTCTCTACGACGCCGTCATTCCCTCCAACCTCCAGATCCTGGGCGCGCTAGACCGCATCGTGGATAAGGCCGAGGCGTTCTGCGAGGAAAACGCAATGACCCAAGCGGCGCTGATCGACGCGCAACTGGCGGCGGACATGCTTCCATTCGGCTATCAGGTGAAGTCGTGTGCGGTGCACTCGATCGGCGGCATCGACGGCGCGCGCACCGGCAGCTTTTCGCCCGACATGAGCGCTTGGCCGACCGATTTTGCCGGGCTGCACGGCATTGTCCGGCGCGCCATGGATGCGCTGTCCGCGCTCGATCGCGACACGATCGACGCGCTGGCGGACGCCGACACCCAATTCGCGGTCGGTGAGACCAAGCTGCCGTTCACGGGCGCAAACTTTCTCCTCTCCTTCTCGCAGCCCAACTTCTATTTTCACGCGACGATGGCGTATGCGATCCTGCGCGCGCAGGGCGTGAAGCTCGGCAAGCGCGATTTCATCGGCATGCCGCGCATGAGGGTCTCACCCTGAAGACCTCGGGCGGGCAATCCCGTTCGCTGCGCCGATCGTTGAGCATCGTTCGCGTCATTCGGGGGTTCCCGCCGTGTCGCCGCTTCGAAAGCGCACATCCCCGGCTGGCGGTCGACCGTTTCGAGGACGGAAAAAGTCTGTTCGCGCTCGGTATCGACCGTGTGCTGGTATAGAGATGCAGGCTGCGCGGCTTGGGGTGCCGGTCGAATTACGGAAATCAGAAAACCTATGGCTCGCAAGCATTCGAAGCACGGATCGTATGACCCACCTCAATCCGATGACGTTCCCGCGGCGGTTCCAGCCTGTTGGCTGTGCGGTCGACCGACCGGCAAGACGATCGTCTGGCACCATCCGGTGCCGAAGAGTCGCGGCGGACGGGATGTCGTTCCGATGCACCCGATCTGCCAGCAGACGGTGACCGCCACCTTCACGAATTCCGAACTCGAACGGTATGGAACGGACGTGGACCAGCTGCTCGCAAACCCGGCCGTGCGAAAATTCGTCGATTGGGTTGCAAAAAAGGACCCCGACTTCTCCGCCGCCTCGACCAAGAAACAGCGCTGAACACCGCGCGGGGCAGCAAGGAGCAGGGACGCATGACCGGCGTGGAGGACACCGTTCGATAGGGTCCCCGTGCACGCCTTCGCTTGCGCTCTGCGAAGGGCGATCCGGTCAGGCAGCCCGAGTTTTCACGTGGCGCGGTGCATCGATCGCGCTTTCCCTGCATTGCGAGGTGCCAAAACGCCGGCTCTGGGTCCGATCCAACCGATCGTCGGCCAGATCATGCCACAGGCCGATCGGACATCGACCGTGTAGCGCTTAGCTAAGTCGTTGGAAAATGGTCGGGGAGACAGGATTCGAACCTGCGACATCCTGCTCCCAAAGCAGGCGCGCTACCGGACTGCGCCACTCCCCGATCCCGTTGCGGCGCTGCGGAACATCCGCGGTCGCGCCTTGCATCGGATAGCGGCGCGCTAACGCCGCTGGTCGAGCGGCTTTGCCGTGAGCGAGCCTGGTTGGCAAGCCCATTTACGTACACCGGTGCATTCGCATTCCGCGGCAACCGACTGCCGCAGACGCTTACCCCCGCGCGGCGAAACCATATCACGCCACCACGGCGTTCCGCTTGAGCAACCCAAATGTCATCCGCGCCAACCGGCGACCTGCACCGAGCTCGAAGAACACACCATGTTCGATTTTTTACCGATAGTCACAAAATTTCCACAAGCCTGACTTAGACGGCAGGTCAGGACGCAGGGACAATCGGCGTCGTCATCTTCCAGGGGGAAACAATCTGTGAACCGTTCAACGCGATTTTCGCGCGCCGTCGTCGTGCGCGCGCTGCTCATGCTCGGAACGTCCGTGGTCGGCGGGGTCACCTGTGCCCAACCGGCGCTGGCGCAAGACTATACGAACATTGCTGCGTCCGGCCGAGTGAACGGCGGGGATGGCGTTCCGATCGCCAATGCGGAGGTCAAGATCACCTCGTCGGATCGCGGCATCAGCCGCTCGGTCACGACGAACGACTCCGGGGCATATACGATCCCGCAACTTGCCCCCGGGAACTATGACTTTGCCGTAACGGCACCGGGCTTTGCGCCCTATTCCGAAAAGAACGTCGCCCTGACCCGGGGCACGGGCGGCGCGAACAGCTTCACCCTCACCCCGACGGCCGAAGCGGGAGACATCGTCGTCACCGGGCGGCGCCAGCGCGTTTCCGACTTCCAGGACACGACGACCGGTGCCGTCATCGACCTCGCGTCGCTGCAGAACCGCGTCCCGGTCGGCCGGACACTGCGCGACGTGACGCTGCTGACCCCGGGCGCGGTACAGGGCTCCTCCGGCGCAAACGGCGGTTTTGCCAACCAGGTTTCGGTATCGGGTGCGGCATTCACCGAGAACGCCTTCTATATCAACGGTCTGAACGTCACCGATTTCGTATCGGGCCTGCAGCCGACCGAAGTGCCGTTCGACTTCTACCAGACGGTCGAAGTCAAGACCGGCGGCGCGCCCGCGGAATTCGGCCGGGCGACCGGCGGCTATGTCGTCGCCACCACGAAATCCGGGTCCAACGACTATCATGCCAGCGTCACCGGCACGTGGGAGCCGCAAGGCCTGCGCGGGGCATCGCCGACGACCTACAACACGAACTATCGCGATGCGACCGCAAGCCGCCAGGAGATGGTGTTCCAGGCAAGCGGTCCGATCATCAAGGACCATCTGTTCGTCTACGGACTCTACAATTTGCGCGACATCCGTTCGATGACGCCCGCGTCCAACCAGCCCAATGCAACCGGCGTCACCAACACCAGCCCGTTCTGGGGTGGCAAGGTCGACGGCTATATCACCGGCGCGCATCATTTCGAGTTCACGTATTTCGACACGACCAACGACACGCATACGCGCAGCTACGCCTATACGATGGCGACCAACACGATCGGGGCGAAGACCGGCGGCACCGACAGCCGCGCCGGCGGCGTCAACTATGTCGGTCGCTATACCGGCACGTTTACTCCATGGCTCACCCTGTCGGCGGCTTACGGGGTCAACAAGCTGCGCTCGGGCAACGTCCCGCTCGACATATCGAACCCGCGGGTGCTCGATTATCGCGATCCGTCCAAGGGCGGGGTCGATATCGGGCTGAACAAGGTCACCGACGCCTATAGCAATACCGACGACGAGCGGCAGTTCTATCGCGTCGATGCAGATCTGCAGTTCCAGTTGCTGGGGTCGCACCATGTTCGCATCGGTTATGACCACGAGCACGACACGCAGACGCAGACCTATGAAACGATCGGCGGCGGGTTCTACAAGATCTACCGGGCGGCGGCGAACGCCACGAATTACGGCGTTCCGATCGGCACCGATTATTATACCACCCGCGTCTATTCGCAGGACGGGATCGGGCAGGTCCGCAACCAGGCGCTCTATCTGCAGGATGAGTGGTCGATGCTCCACGACCGGCTGCGGCTGCAGCTCGGCGTGCGCGACGATCGGTTCAGCAACCAGGGCGTCAACGGCCAGTCCTTCTACACGTCCGGCGATCAATGGGCACCCCGCCTCGGTGCCTCCTACGATGTGTTTGGCGACGGGCGCACCAAGGCGTTCGGCTATTTCGGCAAATATTACCTCCCGCTCGCCGGGGACATCAACCTGAACGTGGCGGGGCAGTTGCTGACCTACACCCGCTACAACCTGTTCAACGGGGTCAGCGGAAACGGCAGCGTTCCCGTGGCCGGCGCACCGATCCTGAACGCGGACTTCACCGCCTGCCCCGACACCAAGGTCGCCAACTGCATCGTCACCGCGACCGGGCAGGCGTCGAGCCCGGCCGGGCAGGTTGCCAACAACCTGTCCGCCCAGTCCGCGAACGAACTGATCTTCGGCGCGACCCGCCAGATCAGCGATCATATCCGCATCGGGGCGACGTTCACGCACCGCGAACTGACCAACGTGATCGACGATATTTCGGTGGATGCGGGCGAACGGGCCTATTGCGTTGGCAAGGGCTTTTCGGCGGCCGCGTGTCTGGCGGCCTATCCCGGCGGGCGGCACTTCGTGATTTCGAATCCGGGCAAGGACATCGTTACCCAGATCAACGCACTGCCGGATGGCACGACGCCGGTAGCCACGCTCCGGGCCGGCGACCTGTCCTATCCCAAGCCAAGCCGTCACTATAACGCCATGACGCTCACCTTCGACCGCAGCTTCGACAAGGTCTGGAGCCTCTCCGCTTCCTACACCTGGGCGATGACCAAGGGGAATTACGAGGGCGGGATCCGGTCCGAAAACGGCCAGCTGTCGGTCAGCCGCGGCGCGGATTTCGATACGCCCGCGTTCGTCAACGGCGCCTATGGCTATCTGCCGAACGACCGTCGCCATACGATTAAGGCTTACGGCAGCTACCGCCCGTTCGACTTCCTGGACATCGGCGGCAACATGGTGCTGCAGTCACCACAGCATAACAGCTGCATCGGGACCGTTCCCAAGGAGATCGACCCGGTCGCCTTCGGGTATCACGGCTACAGCTTCTACTGCAACGGCACGCTCGTTCCGCGTGGCACCGCGTTCGACGGGCAATGGCTGACGCAGTTCGATGCCAGCGTGGTGGTCCATCTGCCGGTACCCAAGAAGTTCGACGCATCGCTCCGGCTCGACGTGTTCAACCTGTTCAACACCACGTCGGTGACGGCGTACAACACGTTCGGTCAGCTCGGCACCGATGCCCCCAATCCCGACTATCAGAAGCCGGCTGCCTATCAGTCGCCGCGCTATGCACGGCTGCAGTTCCGGCTCGGCTTCTGATCCGCCCGTAAGGGATGCCGCGCGCGTTGACAGGGCGCGCGCGGCATTCAACACCGCGATTGACCACAGACCGCCCATGGGAGGGTGCAATTCAGAAACGTTCAGCGCGTCAAAAGGAAATCGTCTCGCGCCTGCGCAGCGGTCGGACGCTGTCGGTCCTGAGCCTGGCCGCGGAGCTCGCAGTGTCGGACGAGACGATCCGCCGCGAATTGCGCACGCTCGAAGACCAGGGGGTCGTCATCCGCGAGCATGGCGGTGCACGCCTCGCCACCCTGGTGTTCGAAGGGCCGCTCAACCAGCGGATGGAGGAGAATGCCGACGCCAAGCTGCGCATTGCCCGCGCGGCGGCGGCGCTGATCCCCGATGGGTCGATCCTTTTCATCGACTCCGGCACGACCAGCATCTTCATCGCAAAGCAACTGGTCGAACGACGCGGCCTGACCGTGATCACCAACTCCTTGCAGGTGGCGAACGACCTCGGGGCGATCAACGGAAACCGGCTGTTCCTGGCCGGTGGCGAAATGGACTATGATTATCGCGCATTCTCCGACCATCAGGCGCAGGCGTATGTCCGCGGGTTCACACCGCATCTCGCGATCCTGTCGGTCGGTGCGATCAGCCTGGATCGCGGGCTGATGGATTTTCATCCGGGCGAAGCGGAGATGAGCCGGATCGCCTATGCGACGTCGAAACGCATATTGCTCGGCGCGGACGCCACCAAATTCGGCCGTTACGCGCTGCTGCAGACGGCGGGGCTGGCGGATGTCGACATCCTGGTCACCGATCAGCCGCTGGACGAGCCGTACGCGCGCGCCTTCGCTCACGCGGAGGTGGTGGTCGCCTGAACCGCGGACGCTCGCCGCCGCAGCGCGGTGGCGAGCAGGGCGAGCATGACGGCGACACCGGCCATGGCCGCCTGCAGCAACCAGAACCGCCCATCGCTGGTGCGCCCGTAGAGACTGCCGCTGATGCCAACCCAAAGGCTCGCGAAGAAACCATGCAGATAGAACAGGCCCATCCAGAACCCCACGAAGCGCGGGGGCGCCACCGCCGCGATCAGCGTGAGGCCACTGGGCCAGACGAGCACGACCGCCGCATCGATCAGGATCAGATAGGCAAGGGCCCAGCCGATCGACAACGGGCCATCGCCCATACTCGCCAGCGCCAGCAGGAGGTAGCCGCTCGCGCAGCACAGGCCGCCCAGCAGGATATGGTCCTCCGGGCCTAGCCCGATGCCGCTCCTTGCAAGCCACGGGAAGAATCCCTGCGCGCCGGCAATCAGCAGCAAGGTGAAGACACCGTCCAGCGAGACGAACCACGCCACCGGCATGGCCCAACCGTGCACATGCAGCTCGATCCGGGCGCGTGCCCAGATCAGGAAGATGTCGCCGAGCTGTTCATAGGCAGACCAGCAGAAATAGATGCTGAGGATGGCCGCCACGAGAATGGCGCTCGACCGCATGCCGGCCCCCTGCGCTGCAGTGGCGGGCCCGGTTTCCCGAACCGGAAGAGCAGCGTACGCCGGCAGTCGCGTAGCCGTCGCGAGATAGCCCCCCACCCCTAGCAGGACGGCGATCGCCGCCGCACCGATGGCGTAGGGCCAGCCGGCCAAGGCGGCGAGCGTCCCGCAAACGAGCGGCCCGCAGATCACCCCGGCGTTGAGAAAGCCCAGATACAGGGCGTAGCCGCGCTGCCGCTCCACCTCGCCGCAAAGCAACTGGCCGAGCTGCGCCGACAGATTGCCCTTCAGCGTTCCGGTCGAAACCATGAACAGCGCAAGCCCCGGGAGGAAGGTGGGAACTTGCAGCATCAGGCCAAGGCCCGCGATCATCGCGGCGGCGCCGCAACAGATGACGGTATGACGCCGCGCGATGAGATCGCCGATCAGTCCACCGAGCGGAACCGAAAGATACAGGAGCGCGCCCGCATATCCATAGACCTGCGACGCCAGGCCGGTCGTCGAGAGCGGGCCGAACCAGCTTTCGAACACCGCGCGCAATTCCAGAGCCCCGGTCGCAGGCCGACCGGTCCCCGCGAAAATCTCATCGGCGAGGATCAGCACGAGGAGCGACTTGACGCCGGCCATCGCGAACCGCTCCCAGAACTCCATCATCGCCAGACCGAGGAAGCGCCGGTCGAGGATCCGCGTCATCGAACCGCGCGTGTCCCTCTCGTCCAGATGCGCGCCTGCGGTAGCCATGCTCGGCGCGCATAGCCGCGCTCGGCAACATGTTTATGACAATCCCGTCCGGATCGGAACCGCAACCCGGCGATCGGCGGCTTCACACGGGATGCGGGAAAAGCGGAGCCGGTTCACTGACGTCCGAGTCACCCGTCTCGACGTGCCCGGCGAGCCGCTGCCGCGTCCCGCCATCAGATGTGACGAGCACGTCATACCAGCGATGTTTCGGGACGACGGGAAGCGCGATCGTGCCAACGGCATCGGCCGCAAGCGTCACGTGCCGGGCGACGCCGGAATGCGCACAATGCGACATGACGATTTGCGCGCGGTCCGCGCGGTTGTGTACCCGAAGCCGTATCGGGCCGCGGCCGGACGGCTGTAGTGTCGTTTCCAGCCGGGCATGCTCCGCAGTCCCGCGAAACTCCCGGAAGAAGCCGTTGGCACCGCGCACCACCAGCGCCACCCCCTCACCCGGCGCCACCGGCCAAGTCTCCTCGAGCTGTGACTGCGCCGCCACGGTGAAATACCGCCAGCCGGGGAACCGCAGCTCGTCCTGAACACCGAACACCATCCCCTCCGGCCCGCTGTTGACGAAGCGCAGGGTCAGCCCGTGCTCCGACCAGAGTGGCTCGACGTTGAACCGGTAAGGAAGCGCACGCGCGGGGCGGGTGCCCGGTTCCTGCATCGGCACGCCGCGTCCGTTCGCGATCGGCGGCGGCGGTGCGGTGTGGCAGAGCGCCTGTGTCGCGGCGACATAATCCGCTACCGAAGGCAGCGCCTTGAGCCAGCCAACATCCTTGCGGGCCTGCGCTGGCACGTCGAAATCGAAGATCGACGTCAGATCCCCGCAGACGGACCGTCGCCATGGCGAGATATTGGGCTCCGCCACGCCGAATCGCTTTTCCAGAAAACGCAGCACGGACGTATGGTCGAACATCTGCGAGTTGACCCAGCCGCCCCGCGTCCACGGCGAGATCACCAGCATCGGGACCCGCGGCCCCAGCCCGACGGGCTCGCCCTGGTACGTTTCGCTGCGCACGTCGACGTTGCTCTTCCCGTAGCGCGCATCGATCGCGGGGATCGGGGCAGGAACGTGATCGAAAAATCCGTCATTCTCGTCATAGTTCACGATCAGCGCGGTCTTGGCCCAGACCGCGGGATTGGCAGCGAGCGCCGCAACGATACTGCTGACCAGCACCTCGCCATATGGCACGGGGGCATCGGGGTGCTCGCTCATTTCCATCATCGGCACGATCCACGACACTGACGGCAACCGGTCTGCCGCCACGTCGGCGGAGAACGCCGCGATGAGATGCTGCGCGCGCGTCTTCTCCGGGTCGACCGGCGGTTTGCCATCGATCCAGTCGACGAAGGCGCGACCCCGGCGATAGCGCGCGGACGTGCGGTCCAACCGCCGGAATTCGCTGAAATAGGCCAGCGAATTATCGGAATAGTTCGCTTGCTCCTGATAGACCCGCCAGGGGACGCCGGCGTCTTCCAGACGGCCGGCATAGGTGCGCCACGGCAGGCCCGCGAAGTTCGGGTCATCCTTGGCCATGTCGGCACCGGGATTATCGTCGCAGCCGCCGTTGGTGACGCAATACACGCCTTGCTGCCCCACGCTCAGCCCGTTGGTGCCGGTAAAATGGTAGAGACGATTGGGGCCGGTCGGCCCCTGCAGCGAACAATGATATCCGTCGCACAGCGTGAAGGCGTCGGCGAGGGCATAATAATAGGGAATGTCGGCGCGCGTCAGGTGCGCCATCGTCAACGCGCCCTTCTGCTCGGCCCAGGCGTCCCAGTTACGCCATCGATTCTGGCTGTCCTTCCAGCTATGGTCGAGCCCGGTAAAACAGCGCGCGTTGGTGCTGTTGTAATTCAGCCGGAACGGCCACGCGATCTGCCCGCCATCACGGTCGGCGCGGCGTTGCGCCCAGACGGGCTTGCCGCTGGGCAGCATTACGGGACGCGGATCGCCGAAACCGCGGACACCGCGCATCGTCCCGAAATAATGGTCGAACGACCGGTTTTCCTGCATCAGGATAACGACATGCTGGACATCCTCGATCGATCCGTGCGGACGAAGCGGGTCACGCGCCCCGCCGGGGAGGCCCGCAACCCCGGCCAGGGTCGAGGCGCCGTTGAGGAAGGTACGTCGATTGATCAGCATGGGCACGGACTTTGCAAAACGTTTGGGCAGGATGGGATCGGTGCGGGAAGTCGGGCCTAGCATCGCGATATGGACGACTTGTGACAGAGCGCCGCTGCATGACCGATTTTTGTTGCTATCGGTCGTTTTTCTAACAAACTACGGGGAACGTCGATCGACCTTTCCCGCGCGAGGTCGCTGACCACCGCTCGGGTGCGATGGTTTGATCCAAATCCTCGGTCGACCTAATATCTCTTGGTCCTTTCAGATGGTACGCAACCCGTCATGACCGCCCCCCATCCCGACCCCAACCTTGCGATCTCGAGCCTCGCCGACCTGGCCCGCGCTGCCGGGACGTCGGTCTCCACTGCCTCCCGCGCGCTGTCCGGGCATTCCTCGGTCAACGAACAGACTCGCGCGCGCATCCGCGACCTTGCCGACACACACGGCTTCCAACCCAACCAGCTCGCGCGCAATCTCCGTATGCAGCGCACCCAGGCGATCGGTCTGGTCCTGCCGCTGGGACATGAGACAGGGCAGCATCTGTCGGATCCGTTCTTTCTCTCGTTGCTCGGTCACCTCGCCGACGGGCTGACCGAACGCGGTTACGATCTGATGCTGTCGCGGGTCATCCCGCGCGATGGCGACTGGCTCGACCGACTGGTCGATAGCGGGCGAATCGATGGGTTGATCCTGATCGGTCAGTCGGATCAGGACGCAGTCATCGATCGCGTCGCGGCACGCTATCCGCCGATCGCCGTATGGGGCGCGCAGTTGCCGGGGCAGCGCTACGTTACGGTAGGGTCGGACAACCGGCTGGGCGGTCTTCGCGCGACCGAACACCTGATCGCGATTGGACGCCAGCGTCTGCTGTACCTGGGCAACACCAGCGCGCCCGAATTCGCCGAACGGCTGGCTGGCTTCCGGGAAGCGGTCGATTCCGCCGGTCCGGGCGTCACCGGGGAGATGCTGGATCTGCACCTTACGCCCGACGCTGCCTATGCCGCGATTGCGGCCTATCTGTCGGATCACCCCGCCCCCGACGGGATCTTCGCAGCCTCCGACGTCGTCGCCATGAGCGCGTTGCGCGCGTTACGCGAGCATGGGCTGGACGTGCCCCGGGACGTGGCCGTCGTCGGATATGACGACGTGACCCTCGCCGCGCATACGACCCCGGCGCTGACCACGGTGCGGCAGGATCTGGTGTCCGGCGCCGCGGCGTTGATCGACATCGTTTTCAAGCGGATCGCGGGTCAGCCGGCGACGTCGCGCCTGCTGGATCCCACGCTGATCATCCGCGGATCGACGGTGGTGTAGCCGTCAGGCGCTGGCCGCAACCGGTCGGCCCGACGGTACCCGCATCGTCGCAACCGCGGCCGCAACCATCAGCACGCCCCCTAGATACAGGACATTGCGCGGGTCCCCATTCAGAATGTTGTTGTACAACAATGGCATAGTGAGGCTTTCTATCATCATGGGGATGACGATGAACATGTTGAAGATGCCCATGTAAATGCCAGTCCGCTGGGGTGGGATCGAATCCGCCAGCATGACGTAGGGGTTCCCCATCAGGCTCGCCCAGCCGATCCCGATCCCGATCATGGGTACGAACAACCAGCTTTGGGTGGTTATCCCCGGAATGGCCAGCATCGCAGCACCCGCGGCGAGCATCGACAGGGCATGCACGTTGCGCGCGCCCCAGCGTCGGGTCACCGGGACCAGGGCAAACGCGGCGACGAAGGCGACGAAATTGTAAAAACCACCCAATTGCCCGGTCGCCAGCGCCGCGTCCCGGAACCCGGCCGAACTCGCATCGCTCGTCCCGTGCAGCGAGCGCGCCAAGGCAAAGGTGATGAACTGCCAATAACAGAACATCGCATACCATTGAAACAGCATGGCAAATGCGAGCTTGCGCATGGTTGGCGGCATGTCGCGAACTGCATTGCGGATATCGGCCAGCGTAGTGCGCGCGGACAAGGGTTCGCGGCGCATCTCGGCAATCTGTTCCGGCGTCAACGGCAATTCGCGCACCGACAGCACCGACCACAGGATCGTCGACAACGACAGCACCGCGCCGATCAGGAACGCGGCCTTGGTGATATGCGGAATGTTGTTGAGATCCACCGCATCGCGGTCCATTCCCCAGAACACCAGAATGGACGGCGCCAGATATGCCAAAGTCTGTGCCAGTCCCGTGAAGGCGCTTTGCGTCAGGAAACCGATTGGCCGCTGATCGGGGTCCAACCGATCGCCGACATAGGCGCGATATGGTTCCATCGTCACGTTGTTGGCCGCGTCCAGAACCCATAACAGCGACGCTGCGACCCAGAGCGTCGGACTATAGGGCATGGCGAGCAGGCCGAGGCTGCACAGCAAGGCGCCGATGAGAAAATACGGGGTCCGTCTTCCAAACCGACTGACCGTACGGTCGCTCAACGCTCCGATCAGCGGCTGTACCAGCAACCCGGTCATCGGACCCGCAAGCCATAGCAAGGGCATCGCCGCCTCGCTCGCGCCGAGATAGCTGTAGATGGGCCCCATGTTGCTCTGCTGCAGCCCGAAGCTGAATTGCAGGCCGAAGAAACCAATGTTCATCTGGAGAATACGGAGCAGCGAGAGGCGGCGCCCGGACGGCGATCGGCCCGTCGGTTGCGCGACGGACGCGCCGCCAAAATCCCGATCCTGTCGCATCCCGTTCTCCCCGATCGCGTCCGCGTTACCGTCTTTTGCCTTCGGCTATCATCAAAACGGCGACATCGCAATCGATTGCGGAAAAGCTATTGCAATCGATTGTGAGACTGATATTCGGACGGTCGAACCGCACCAAAGCGGACCTTCAGGGAGAGGACATCATGAAGCTCACCACATTCCTGCTCGCCGGCACCGCCTTGGTCTGCCTGCCACAGATCGCGACCGCGCAGGTCGCAGCAGATCCGGCCGCGGCGCCCGCGACTGCCGATCAGGCGGCGCCCGAGCCGGCAGCGGCACCTGCCGAAGGCGGCGATATCGTCGTGACCGGCACCGCGCGGGCGGAACGCCGGTTGACCACCAGCATCTCGGTCAGCGCTGTCGATGCACAGGACATCGCCAAGCTCGCCCCGATGGGCAGCGCGGACCTGTTGCGCAGCATCCCGGGGCTGCGCGCCGAATCGTCCGGCGGCGAAAGCAATGCCAACATCGCGGTGCGCGGCCTTCCCGCAGCGAGCGGCGGCGGCAAGTTCGTACAGTTCCAGGAAGATGGCCTGCCCGTGCTCGATTTCGGCGACATCGCCTTCGCGACTGCCGACACGTTCGTCCGCCCCGACTACAGCGTGTCGCGGGTCGAGGTCGTGCGCGGCGGATCGGCATCGACCTTTACGAGCAACGCGCCCGGCGCGATCATCAATTTCATCAGCAAGACCGGGGAAGTGGCCGGCGGGTCGATCGGCGTCAGCAAGGGGCTGGATTTCAACCGTACCAGGATCGACGCAGATTATGGTGCGCCGATCGGGGACGACTGGCGGTTCCATGTCGGCGGCTTCTACCGCGTCGGCAACGGCGTGCGGGACGCAGGGTACACGTCCGAACGCGGCGGGCAGATCAAGGGCAACCTCACACGCAAATTCGCCAACGGTTTCATTCGACTGAACTTCAAGTTCCTCGATGACCGTTCGCCCATCTATGTCCCCTCGCCGATCCGCGTGACCGGGTCGGCGTCCGATCCGACATATTCGTCCTACCCCGGTTTCGACGTTCGCTCGGGAACGTTGCTGTCGCGCTATTTCCGGTCCGACGTTTCGATCGGTCGCGATGGGCAGCGGATCGTTTCAGACCTGGGCGACGGCTACCGCGTTAAGACGCGCGGTGGTGGCGCGGAGGGCTCGTTCGATCTGGGCGGCGGCTGGCGTATCGACGACAAATTCAACGTCGCGAGCAATTCGGGCAGCTTTGCCACGTCCTACCCGGGCCGCGTCGCGACCCTGACGACGTTCATGAGTGAGATCGGCGGAACGGGCGCCTCCCTGCGCTACGCCAACGGCCCGAATGCCGGCCAGGTCATCACCAACCCGGCGACCCTCAACGGCAATGGTCTGGGCGTCAACGCGCTCACCTTCGCCACCACGCTCAACGACTTCACCAACGCGACCAACGTCCTGACGGTCAACAAGGATTTCAACACCGGCTTCGGCAAGGGCAGTGTCACGTTCGGCTACTTCAAGTCGTACCAGGCGATCCGGATGGATTGGCACTGGAACAGTTACCTGCAGGAATTGAAGGGCAAGGATGCCGCGTTGCTCGACGTATATAATGCGGCCGGCCAGGCGGTGACGCAGAACGGCCTGATCGCATACGGCGAACCGGTGTTCGGGAATTGCTGTCAGCGTTACTATGACGTCGATTACAACATCGACGCGCCCTACCTTGCCGCCTCGTTCAAGACCGGCGCGCTCAACCTCGATGGCAGCGTTCGGTTCAACAGCTCGAAGGCCAGCGGCAGCTACGCCGCGATCGGTGGGTTGCGGACGATCGACGTCAACGGTGACGGCATCATCCAGACGCCGGAACGCAGCGTCCCGGTGGTCAACACGCAGGCTTCCTCGCCGGTCAATTACCGCAAGAACTACTTCACCTATTCGATCGGCGCCAATTACGAGCTCATGTCCAACCTGGCGGTGTTCGCGCGGGTCAGCCGGGGTGCGCGCTTCAACGCCGATCGGATCCTGTTCGGCGGTGGCGTTCGTGCGGACGGCAGCGTGGCCGACGAGGTCGCGGTCAATTTCGTCAACCAGCAGGAGGCCGGTCTCAAATTCCGGCGCAACGGCTTCTTCACCAACCTGACCGCCTTCCGTGCGACCACTGCCGAAGCCAATGAGATCGTCATCCCGCAGCAAGCGGTCATCAATAACAAGTATCGGTCGTATGGCGTTGAATTTGAAGGCGGCGTCGACCGGGGGTTCTTCCATCTGGTGGCCGGAGCAACCTATACCCACGCCCGCATTACCGAGAGCCAGATCACGCCGGCCTTGAACGGGAATGTGCCCTATCGCCAGGCCGACCTGATCTTCCAGGTGACGCCATCGATCAGCGTGCGCAAGCTGGACATCGGCGCCAACATCATCGGCACCACCTCTTCTTATGCGGCCGACGTCAACACGCTGAAGATGCCCGGCTATGTGATGACAAACGGGTTCGTCTCCTATGCGCTGACGCCGGCGATCCGGCTCGCGGTCAACGCCCAGAACCTGTTCGACGTCGTCGCGATCACCGAGGTCGGCCAGGTCCCCGACAGCGTTCCCGCGAACGGCATCAATACCGCCCGCGCCTTCCCGGGTCGCAACATCACCGCGTCTGCGACGTTCCGTTTCTGATGCGGGCCACCATATCCCAGATTGCGGGGCTCCTCGGCGTCATGATCGCCCTTGCCCAGCCGGGTGCTTCGTCGGCGACGGAGCAGCCGTATCTCGTCCCCCCCCGGCCGCTACCCGTACCTGAGACGGTCAGCGGGCCGATGCAGGCGTTGATCGGCTCGCCGCAGAATCCGAGCTGGAACCAGCATCCGGCGTCGGCGGCGGCCTGGCGCGCGCTGGTCAAGACTTATGCCAAGGATATCGAAACCGTCCTGCCGGCGCTGATGGCGCGCGAAAAGGTGACGGTTCGCGCCGATCGCATGAACGGCGTGCCGGTATTCTGGATCGAGCCTACGGTGGTTCCGGTCGAGAACAAAGATCGCATCCTGGTCAATTTCCACGGTGGGGCATATGTCTTTGCCCCGGGCAAGGCGGGCTTGCGCGACGCGATCCTGCTGGCCGGACGCGGGTTCCGGGTGATCAGCGTCGATTACCGCATGGCCCCGGATGCCCCCTATCCAGCAGCGATCGACGATGCCGAAGCGGTCTGGAAAGCGATCGTCGCGCACTATCCGGCGAAGCGGATCGGCGTGTTCGGATCGTCGACCGGCGGCGCGATGACACTGGCGCTGGTGGTGCGGGCAAAGGCGCATCATCTGCCTCTGCCCGGCGCGCTGTGGGCAGGTACGCCGTGGGCACAGCTCGACAAGGTCGGGGACAGTTATTTCACCAACGATCACGTCGATAACGCCCTGGTATCCTACGACGGGTTGTTGGGTGCCGCGGCCGCGCTCTATGCCAATGGCCACGTGATGAGTGATCCGGAACTGTCTCCCGTCAACGCCGACTTCAAGGGCTTTCCGCCGACCTTGCTGACGACCGGCACGCGCGACCTGTTCCTGTCCAACACGATCCGCGTTCACCGCAAGCTGAAGCAGGCCGGGGTTGCGGCCGATCTCAACGTCTACGAGGGGCTGTCGCACGGCGACTATGAGCGCGACCCGGACCTGCCCGAATCGCGCGAAGTGTATGGCGAGGCCGCGGCATTCTTCGGGCATGCGCTCGCGCGATGACGGACCGACTGCACATGCTCTTCGACCTGCTGGAGCCGCTGTACCGGGACCATCCCGGCTGGAGTGTCGAACGCGACCGCATCGCGGCCATCCTCGCCCGGGCGGACGCGGAGCGTTCGGCCGACTTGCGCGCGCTCGATGCGGAAAGAGCGGCCCGCCCCGCCTGGTTCGGGGCGCCCGACGTGATCGGCTATAGCTTCTACGTCGACCGCTTCGCCGGGACCGTTGCCGGGCTGCGCGACCGCCTGCCGTGGCTGGACGCGCTGGGGGTCCGGCTGTTGCACCCGCTGCCGATCACCTTGGGCCAGTCGGGCGATAGCGATGGCGGGTTCGCGGTCGCGGACTATCGCGCGATCGAACCCGCGCTCGGCACGCTCGAGGACGTCCGTGCCCTTGCCGCCGACCTGCACGCGCGGGGCATGGCGTTGGCGATGGATTGTGTGCTCAACCATTCGGCGCGCGACCACGCCTGGGCGCAGGCGGCGTTGCGGGGCGACCCGGAAAAACGGGCGTATTATCGTATCCTCGATGATGTTGCCGAGGTGCGCGCCTGGGAGGACGATCTCGACGAGGTGTTTCCGGATACGGCCCCGGGCAATTTCACGTGGGAGCCGGCATTGGGCGGCTGGGTGTGGAGCAGCTTCTACCCTTTTCAGTGGGATCTCGACTGGTCGAACCCGGCGGTCTTTCGCGAGATGCTGGACGTCCTGCTCTTCTGGGCGAATGTCGGGGTCGATGCCTTCCGACTGGATAGCGCACCGTATCTTTGGAAGCGGCGCGGCACGCCCTCCCGGAACCTGCCCGAGACGCACCGTCTGGTCGCCGCCTTGCGCGCCGGGCTGGATGCGGTTGCGCCCGGCGTCGCGCTGCTCGCCGAGGCGATCGAGCAAACCGCCGAAGTCCTGCCTTACATCGAGCCGGCTGACGGGACGCGTGCGGCTCAGCTCGCGTACCACAATGGCGTCATGGCGGCGCTTTGGGTGGCGCTGGCCACGGGAGACTCGGCGATCGTCGGTGATCTGGTTCGGGACACGGCCCTTACCCGCGCCGACACTGCCTGGCTCAGTTACCTGCGGTGCCATGACGACGTCATCTGGTCGGCACTGAACGGTCGCGCCGCCGCCGCGGATCTTGACCGCATCTCGGACTTTTATGCGGGCGCGGGCGGCTTCCCGGAGGGACGTCGGTTCCAGGCAAGACCCGGCGCTGCGCCGAGCACGGTCGGCATGCTTGCCTCGCTGATCGGCACGCACGGCGCGGCGGCGATCGGCCGATACCGCTTGCTGCTCGCCACCATGCTTGCGCTGCCGGGCATGCCGATGCTGTACATGGGTGACGAAATCGGGCTGCCCAATTCGGAAGACGCCGCGGTCTCGGACGATGCCCGCTGGCTGCATCGACCACGGATGGACTGGCACCGCGCCGAGGCGGCCGCGCTGGGTGAAGGCGCAGGCGCGGCGTGGCTCGCCGTGACACGCCGCCTGATCGGCGTTCGCGGGCGCCTGCCCGCGCTGGACGCCAAGGCTTCGACGGTCGTCCACGACGATTCGTCCGGCCTTCTGGTGGTAGAGCGTGGCGCGGGCGAGCATATGGTGCTCCTGGTCGCCAATTTCGGTCGGGACACTTGTCCCTTCCCACGAAGCGGGTCGTGGGTCGACGTCATCGACGACGCTCCGGTTGTCGACGGAGTCGGCGCGGGTTCGGTCGTTTGGGCAATACGCGCCGTGTGACGCGATGATCGTCGCGTCCATCGTTCGCGCCCGGGGGGCGCGAACGTAAGCCCCTTTGAACGCGCGAAACTCGGTGGTGACGGGGTGGTGGGCCCGGCAGGACTTGAACCCGCAACCTAGCCGTTATGAGCGGCCAGCTCTAACCAGTTGAGCTACAGGCCCCCCGCGCCATCCGTTAGCGTCGCAGGGGCGCCGCTGGCAAGCCCGCTGCCGCAATCACCTCGTCGAGCGAGGTTGCCATCACCCCGCGCCGCTGCAGATCGGCCAGGATCGTATCCCACCAATGATGAAACCGCCGGAGATCCGCCGCGTCGCGCACGTAAGGCGTATGACCGGGCACAAGGGACGGGGAATGGAAGGAAAAGCTCAGTAGCTGCAGTCCTTCTCCCAGCACCACCGCGATCGCTTCCAGCGCATCCGCGACCGGCATGTCCTCCGGGGTCAGTGCTACCCTGGAAAGCAGGCCCAGACGCGAGAACACGCCGCGTCCACGCGGGACATGGCGTAGCGCCCGATACAGGCTCTCGCCGCCACGACGCAGCAAACCGGTATGCACGGTCGTCAGCGGCAGTTCGACCATCGCGCCATCGGTCCCCGCCCGAAAGGCGCCGTTTCCGATCTTGCCGAAATCGGGGCCGCCGTCTGCCGCATAGGAATAGCGCGACCGCATCGACGTATCGACCAGGTACCCCCGCTCGGCCAGCAACCGCAGCGTCTGCGGGCCAATCCCGTAACGCCCGGCCCGATAGGCGCGCGGCCGTACGCCGAACGCGGTTTCGATCGCGGTGGTGAGGCGATCGATCTTGGCTGCCTCCAAGCGCTCGACGAGATTGCCCGCGTAGCTGTTGCGCGCGGTCACCACTTCGTCGAACGGCGGATTGACCCAAGGGTGGAGATGCGCGCCGATCGTACAGCGCCGATCTTCAAGCACCGCGCCGACGCACGCGATCGCGAGCGGGTCGGTTGCAATCGGATAATCCACGAGCATCGTCAGCGGTACGCCACGATCGGCGAAGCGGCGATGCGCCACGGGAAGCGCGCGAATGGCGGAAACACCGTAACCGTCCCGCCGCAGCGGGGCGTTCCAGTCGAACTCTTCCTCGGTATCTACAAAAACGATGAACCGCGTTCCAAACCCGTCGGTCCAGCGGATCCTGTCCGGCGCCGCAGGTGGCGACGGACGATACGGGCGCGAATGGCCTTGCTGCGCCACGATCAGTTGTGGGAACCCTGCTCCATCCCGTCGGAAATCGCGACCGGCAGGTGCAAAGTCAAGGTTTCGCCGCCGATGACCAGCCCCCCGCCCAGTTCGATCGCCAGGTTGCGCGTCAGCCTGAGCGCGAAACCCGTACCAAGCAGCGGCCCCCCGCCCTCGGCATCCGCAACATCGGGTGCGATAGTCAACAGGGCCTCCCCGACATAATCCGCCAGTGCACGCGGGCGGTCGAACACCATGGCAAGCCGGTCGGGAGATGGCTGCGCGACCGTGATCCCGATCCGCTCGCCCGTTTTCGCGACCGCGACGAGCGTTGCGAGCAACCGACCGATCAAGCGCTCGACCGCGCGTTCGTCGCCGCGAATGCATACCTTCGGATCCGGCCCAGAAACTTCGAGCGTCGTACCGCGCAGCGCCGCCAGCGGTGCCAGGTCGGTCGCGACCCTGTCCAGCAACGGCGCAACGGGGACGATGTCGGCGCGGAGCTGCAATGCGTCGGTTTCGATCCGGGCAGCGGTATCGATATCCTCGATCGCGCCGAGCAACCCGGCCGTCTGCGTCCGGATCGTGGCCGCCTGCGCACGATAGATATCGGGGACCGGGCCGAGCATCTCGGTCTCGATCATCTCCGCAAAGCCGGCGATCGCGTTCGTCGGCGTCCGAAGTTCGTGCACCAGCTGGCGCAGCGCGTCCGCTGCCGCGCTGCGGGTCGTCGCCTGCGGTTCGACGGTCTGTTCGGTCCGAGGACGACGCGCGCTCCCGCGATAGCCGATAAAATGGCCCGTGTTATAGTCGAAGGCGGGAACCGCGCTGATCCGCCACGCGCCCGCGGCATTGGAATGTCCTGCAATCACGAGGCGCAGATCGGTGAACCCTCGCCGCTCCCGGAAGGCGTGGGCCACCGCAGCGTCCACCCCCGACCCGTCGAGCGCGGCATCGGCATTCGACCGAACGTCCGGAACAAGAGGGCTTGCGAGCGACAGGCCGATCACCGCGTTGCGCGAGACTCCCTCCACCCATCGGATCAACCCCGCCGAATCGGTTTCGAAGTGGAAACGGCCGATCGCGGAGTCGGGCGCGTCGGCAGCCCCTGGGACATCGGCGGCGGGACCGGAACCGACGGGCGGTGCCTTCGCGCGGTTGCGGTTGTACGCATTGATCCGCTTGACCATCTCTGCAATTTCGAACGGGCCGTCCGCGGCGGACGGTGTATCTTGCACCGTAGACTCGGTGGAGCGCGACGCTGCGTCCCCGGTCGGCGTGACGGCAGGTCCGGCAGCCATGGCCACGATGAGCGGGCCGAGATCGGTTTCAACCGGTCCTTGGCCGGCGGCATCCGCGTCCCCGGTCGCGGTCCAGGCCCAGACATACTCCGCCGTCGCTACCGCTTCCACCCCACCCGGCGAAGCGAGGACGAAGTCGACACTGCCAAAGCCTGCCAGCATCGCCATCACGTCCGGCGACAGGTCACGCCGATGCCGCAGGATCGAACGCGCGGTTGGAGACAGGAGCGGGAGAAGTTCGGCCCAGTCCCCCGCTGCGAGCTGCGCGCTCCGCAGGACCGGCGCAGCGACGGCAATCTCGTCCTCGGCGAACAGCACGACCAGCGCGAGCGGCGGTGCAGCGGCGGCGATCGCGCGGGCGGAGGCCGATCGCACCGGCGGCGCTACCTTGGACCGAATCGTCCGCAAGCGCCCGATGACGTCGTCGGTCGCGGCGACCCGGCCGCGTCCGATAAGATCGACCAGTTGCCGCCAGGCCAGCTGCGCGCCGAACGGAGAGGACATGTCCGCGGACAGGACGGTTTCAAGGCTGTCGTCGAAACGCAAATCGTTACCCTCGGGAATCCGGCACTGTCCGATGCCGTGGATTTCCTACTCGCCGCGATGGATCTGTGAAACCGAAGAATTTACAGCGTAGCAATGTGGGACAATTGCGTTCAACGGCAATTATATTATACAGCGCCCCAATGGCGCGACGCCAAACGCGCTTTTCCCAGGAGCTACACGTAATGTCCTTTGATTCCATCGACCGGCGCATTCTGGAATTGCTCCAGGACGACGGCCGAATGACCAATGTCGATCTGGCCGAGCGCGTGGGGCTGACCGCGCCACCCTGCCTGCGGCGCGTCCGAGCGCTCGAGGAAGCCGGCGCCATTCTCGGCTATCATGCCGAAATCGACCCGGCAACACTGGGCTATCCGATCACCGTCTTCGCAATGGTCAGCCTGCGCAGTCAGGCGGAGCAGGATCTCGCCGCCTTCGAGCAGCATGTCGCGACCATTCCCGAGGTCCGGGAATGCCACATGCTGAACGGCGAGATCGACTTCATCCTGAAGATCGTAGCGAGCGATCTCAAGGGTTTCCAAGAGATTCTCATGACGCAGCTGACGCCCGCGCCGAATGTCGCCAGCGTCAAGACGTCGCTCACGATCCGCACGGCCAAGTCTCTTCCAGGGATCCCGATCCGCAGCCTCTGACCTACAACGAAAAAGGGCGACCCGAACGGGCCGCCCTTTTTTTTGCCTTCAACAGAGACCCCTCAGGCCGCCGGCGGTGCCGCGACATAGGTCATCCACAGGCGAGCGATCGACTTGTTCGGCTCGCTTGCAACCTTGGTGAGTGCTGCCTTTGCGCCTTCGCGGTCACCGGCCAGTGCCAGCGCCATGCCGAGATGCAGGCTGTTGCGGTCCGCATCCGTCGCGCCCTTGGTCTCCGCCAGGCGGTACATTTCAACCGCCTTGGTGTAGTTGCGCGATCCGAAATACGCATCGCCGGCCTGACCCGCGATGTCACCCTTGGCCGCTGCCTGGGCGTTCTTTTCCTTGGTTGCAGGCGGGGTGCTGCCGGCGATGCCGGTCTTGGCGGACGCCATCAGCTCCTTGCCGAGCACGTTCGTGGCCGGGACGACGTTCGATGCGGCTCCCTCGTCGAGAACGACCTTGGCTTCGTTGGGAAGGCCGACCTTGATCGCCGCGTCCGCATATTGCAGATATTCGGTCTGACCGGCCTGGCTCTTGGTCGCCCACATCAGGCGGAACAGGTCGACGCGGTTCTTGCTGTACTTCGCGGCGTTCGGGCCCTGGAAGCCGAACGTGTAGATCGCCGCGCGCCAGTTCTGCTTGGTGCCGTAATGCGACAGCCAGCCCGCCGTCCATGCGTCGCCAGCCTCGTTCTTGCCGGCCTTGTACAGACGCGTGAACGCATATTTGTACCATGCCTCGGGCGGGACCCGACCAGCGGCTTCCTCTGCCTTGACGGCCATGTCGAGCGCGGCAACGCCGCCATCGACGTCGCCGGCTTCGACCTTGGAACGCGCCATGTTCAGCAGCAGGTCGGAGTCGGTGTAGCCGAGATCCTTCGCCTTCTGATACCCGGCGGCGGCCTGTGCATACTGCTTCTGTGTGAAGTACAGCCCGGCCCGCTCGTTGGTGCGGATCGCGACTTCGTTCTTGGGGGTCGCGGGGTTGGCGATCAGTGCGTCGAGCATCGGCGCGAGCGCGGCGGCGCGCTGCGCATCGGTCTGGCCGGTGCTCTGCGCATTGACGAGCGAGAGGCGCAGGCTGCTCGCGATATACTTCTCATAGTCCGTCTTTGCGGCGGCATCCATCGCAGTGATGCTGGCTTCTGCCTTCGCGAGATCCTTCGGCGAGGCGTCGAGCGCTGCCTTGGCGCTGACGAAATTGTCGCGCACTTCCTTGGAGATCGTTGGCGCGGCGGGGGCCTCGTCCTTCTTCTTGGCGAACGCGGGTGCCACCAGGGCTGCACTGTTGATCGAGACGACAAGCGCCCCGGCCAGTGCGATCTTCGAAACCATCTTCATTGCCGAACTCTCCTCATGCCTCGAACGGGCGACCTTGCGGGGGAAATGCCTGAGCCGCTCTAGCGCCACCGGTAACACCGTCAAGCGACGCCGGTTGCCACTCACGGGCTGAACAACGTTTGAACTCCGCAAGGTTCCCGTCCGCCCGCATGGCGACAGGCTTTGACGATCGATCGGTCCCCGGCTACCCGCGCAGGGATGATCGCCCTGCTCTCCCCCGCGAAGACCCTGGATTACGACAGCGCGCTGCCGCCGATCGATCCAACCCGACCGTTGTTCGAGACCGAGGCGACGACATTGGCCAAGGCCGCGGCGCATCTGTCGCAGAAACGCCTGTCCGAGCTGATGAGCATCTCGCCCAAGCTCGCCAAGCTCAACGCGGACCGGTTTGCCCATTTCGCCGAATCGCCGGAGCGGCCGGCTCTGTTCGCCTTTGCCGGCGACGTCTACACCGGCCTGGAAGCCGCCACCCTCGATGCCCCGGCGCTCGACTTCGCGCAGGATCATGTTCGGATGCTGTCCGGGCTTTATGGGTTGCTGCGCCCCTTCGACGCGATGCGGCCGTATCGCCTGGAGATGGGCACGCGCTGGGCACCGCGCAGGGCTTCGCTCTATGACTGGTGGGGAGACCGGATCGCAGCGGCTGTGCGCGATGCGGTGCGCGATGAGGGATCGGGCGTCGTGCTCAATCTGGCGAGCCAGGAATATTTTCACGCCGTCGCCGGCAAGCTCGACGGCGTCCGCGTGATCGACGTGGACTTTCGCGAACCCGGTCCCGACGGCCCGCGCTTCGTCAGTTTCCACGCCAAAAAGGCGCGCGGAATGGTGGCGCGCTGGATGTGTGAGCACCGCATCGGCGACATCGAATCCATGAAAGGATTCGATAGCGACGGGTATCGGTTCGATCCCCACGAAAGCACCGACGATCGTTGGCGCTTCACCCGCAGCTAAGGAGCACGCCATGACCACTGCCGTCATCATCGGAGCCTCTGGCGGAATCGGCGCCGCGCTAGAAGCCGCGTTGCTCGAGGAAGGCGCGTTCGAAAAGGTCCATGGCTTCGCCCGCTCCTACGATGACGACCGCCATATCGACCTTCTCGACGAATCGACCATCGCTGCGGCAGCGGTGCAGGTGGCGAAGGGCCCGGCTCCCACGCTAGTGATCGTCGCGACCGGCCTGCTCCACGATGGCGAGCGCGGCCCCGAAAAGGCGCTGCGCGAGCTCGACCCCGACTGGCTCGCCCGCCAGTTCGCAATCAACGCGATCGGCCCCGCGATCGTCGCGAAGCACTTCCTCCCGCTGATGCCCAAGACCGGGCGCTGCGTGTTCGCAGCGCTGTCGGCACGCGTCGGAAGCATCTCGGACAACAAGCTCGGCGGCTGGTACGGCTATCGCGCAGCCAAGGCCGCGCTAAACCAATTGATCCGCACGCTCGCGGTCGAGGAAAAGCGCCGCAACGATCGCGCGATCGTCGTGGGGCTGCACCCGGGCACGGTCGACACCGCATTGTCGAAGCCGTTCCAGGGCAATGTCCAGCCCGGCCGACTGTTCGATACGGAGCGCGCGGCGTTGCAGTTGCTCGACGTGATCGAGGAATTGAAGGCCCCCGACACCGGCAAGCTGTTCGATTTCGAGGGTAAGGAAGTTCCCTTCTGATCGTTTCGGATGGTGTGCGGGGGTGGCGTTCGCACGCGCGACCGGCTAGGGTTGTCACGACCCCGTAACACAGCCGAAGGCGCCACAAATTGACCGACGAGACCGTACTCGCCGACCCTTCCGATATTGCCCCGATCTCGATCGTCGACGAGATGAAGTCGAGCTACCTCGACTATGCGATGAGCGTGATCGTCGCGCGCGCATTGCCCGACGTTCGTGATGGCCTGAAGCCCGTCCACCGCCGCATTCTCTGGTCCGCGTCGGAAAGCGGGTTCGTCTACAATCGGCCGTATCGCAAGTGCGCACGCATCGTCGGTGACGCGATGGGTAAATACCACCCGCACGGCGACAGCTCGATCTATGACGCCCTTGCGCGCATGACCCAGGACTGGTCGATGCGCGTGCCGTTGATGGACGGTCAGGGCAACTTCGGCTCGATGGATCCCGATCCGCCCGCGGCGATGCGCTATACCGAGGCGCGTCTCGCCAAGGTCGCGAATTCGCTGCTCGAGGATATCGACAAGGACACGGTCGATTTCGTCCCCAACTATGACGGGTCGGAGCGCGAACCTGCGGTGCTCCCGGCACGCTTCCCGAATTTGCTCGTCAACGGCGCGGGCGGCATCGCGGTCGGCATGGCGACCAACATCCCGCCGCACAATCTCGGCGAAGTCGTCGACGCGACGCTCGCGCTGATCGACGCCGCGACCGGCGCACGCGATGAAGTGACCACCGACGAACTGATCGAGATCGTCCCCGGCCCCGATTTCCCAACCGGTGCGATCATTCTCGGCCGCGCGGGTGCGCGCTCGGCTTATGAGACGGGGCGTGGCTCGGTGATCGTGCGCTCGCGCTACATCGTCGAGGAAGGCCGCGGTGACCGTCGCTCGATCGTCCTGACCGCAATCCCGTTCCAGACCGGCAAGAACGGCCTGGTCGAGAAGATCGCCGACGCCGCCAAGGAAAAGCGGATCGAAGGCGTCAGCGACATTCGCGACGAATCGAACCGCGAAGGCGTCCGCATCGTCATCGATCTCAAGCGCGATGCGACCCCGGACGTCGTGCTCAACCAATTGTGGCGCCACACGCCGGCGCAATCGAGCTTCCCCGCCAACATGCTCGCGATTCGCGGCGGACGCCCCGAGCTGCTCAACCTGCGCGACATCCTGACGTCGTTCATCACCTTCCGCGAGGAAGTGATCACGCGGCGCTCGAAGTTCGAGCTCGCCAAGGCACGCGAGCGCGCGCATCTGTTGCTCGGCCTCGTCATCGCGGTCACCAACCTCGACGAAGTCGTCAAGATCATCCGCGGATCGTCCAGCCCCGCTGCCGCGCGCGAGGCGTTGCTCAGCCGTGACTGGCCGGTCGCCGAGATCGCGCCCTACATCAAGCTGGTCGAGGCGGTCGAAGCCGAGGTCACCGGCGACACCTATCGCCTGTCCGAAGCGCAGGTCCGCGCGATCCTCGATCTCCGCCTCCACCGCCTCACCGCGCTGGGCCGCGACGAGATCGGCAACGAGTTGCAGGGCCTCGCCGATTCGATTTCCGAGTTGCTCGAGATCCTCGGCAACCGCGCCAAGCTGTACGCGGTCATGCGCGAGGAACTCGTCGCGGTCCGCGCCGAATTCGCGACGCCGCGCAAGACCGAAATCGCCGCTGCCGCCGATGGCATCGACGACGAGGATCTGATCGAGCGCGAGGACATGGTCGTCACCGTGACGATGCAGGGTTACATCAAGCGCACCACGCTCGACACGTTCCGTGCGCAAGCCCGCGGCGGCAAGGGCCGCGCCGGCATGGCGACCAAGGACGAGGACGCGATCACGAACCTGTTCGTGACGAGCACCCACACCCCGGTCCTGTTCTTCTCGACGCTCGGCAAGGTCTACCGGATGAAGGTCTGGAAGCTGCCCGAGGGTGGTGCCGCTACGCGCGGCCGTCCGATGATCAACCTGCTCCCGCTCGCCGAGGGCGAGACGATCTCGACCGTCCTCGCTCTGCCGGAGGACGAGGCCGAATGGGCCAAGCTCCACGTGATGTTCGCGACCGCGGGCGGCAGCGTGCGGCGCAACTCGATGGATGCGTTCACCAACGTGCCCACCGCAGGCAAGATCGCGATGAAGTTCGAAGGCATCGACGCCGACGACCGGCTGATCGGCGTTGCTCTCCTCAGCGGGGATGACGACGTGCTGCTCGCGACGCGCGCGGGCAAGGCGATCCGCTTCGCCGCTGACGAAGTGCGCGAGTTCCAGAGCCGCAACTCGACCGGCGTGCGCGGCATGCTGCTCAAGGGCGACGACAAGGTCATCTCGTTGTCGATCCTCCACCGCGTCGGCGCTTCCCCCGAGGAGCGCGAGGATTACCTCCGCTTCGCGCCGTGGAAGGGCGAACGCGATGGCGAGCCGACGATGGACACCGGCCGCTATCAGGAACTGATGGAGCGCGAGCAGTTCGTCCTGACGGTCTGCGCCAACGGGTACGGCAAGCTGTCCTCGGCCTATGACTATCGCCGCACCGGTCGCGGTGGCCAAGGCATCACCAACATCGACAATATCCCGCGCAACGGTCCGGTCGTCGCGAGCTTCGCCGCGACCAAGGGTCACCAGCTGATGCTCGTCACCGATCAGGCGAAGGTGATCCGCACCACGCTCGGCTCGATGCGCGTGATCGGGCGGAACTCGGCGGGCGTGCGCCTGTTCGATGTCGGCAAGAACGAGCATGTCGTCTCGGCGGCACGGATCGAGGAAGCCGAAGGCGATGCCGAGGCGGACGTCCGCGACCTGACCAAGGTCGAGCTCGCGCCCGACGACGGCGCGAACACGAGCGACGACAGCGCGGCTGGCCCGGAGGATGGCGAATGAGCGACCTGCCTCTCACTGCGTACAAAGTGCTGACCGCCGAGCAGATGGCGACGCTCGAGACGGAGGGGTCGTTCGCGGGGGCGCCGGTCGACTTGGCTGACGGGTACATCCACCTGTCGACCGCTGCGCAACTGACCGAGACCGTCGACAAGCATTTCGCGGGGCAGACCGACCTACATGTCGCGGCGGTCGATCTGGGGTCGTTCGGCGCGGGACTGAAATGGGAGGAATCGCGCGGCGGACAGCTGTTTCCGCACCTCTACGGTGGTCCGCTGCTACTCGAGACGGTGATTGCGTACGGCGCGCTCGAACGCGATGCGGATGGCACGGTAAGGCTGCCCGTCGCGGGCTGATGCCATGTCCCGGCTATCGTCTCGGCCCCGCGGGGGCCTCGCGGACCGATGATTCCGGTGATGTAAGATGTGTTCCATGGCCCGGCGCGACCACCGGCGCATAGATTCCCGCCTGGATGCGGTTACGCTCCCGATCAGGACTGCAGATGGCCCGGCACGTAGCGATAGACCGTTCGAGATGCCTGGTTGAGTTCGATCGGCGCATCGTCGCCATCCGCGCTTAAAGTCGACACTGCATATTTATCGATCGACCGGCGCACATGGACGCCCGCGAATTTCCATGTCTGTGGATAGCCTGACACCGACTGCAAACCATGGGTGGCCGCGGTAAAGTCTTCCCAGTCATCCCAGCTCAATTCGAACTGACGCGGCAGCAACTTTCGGTCTCGGGCAATTTTTAACGCGGCGGACATGCGCGAGTACGGCATCGATTTCCTCGAAGGGATACTGGGTCTGGGAGGATATGGTCTAGCCAGCACCGCAACGCGATATCTGGTCTATTTGCGGTAAGACTACCCCGGACATCGCGCCCGCTCAAGACCCCACCGACGATGCGATACGAAATGACGATGACTGGATCAGCAGTACAAATCCACCACCTCGGCCCCGACCGCTTCCGCTTCCAGCAACAAGGTGCGATGGCAATGCCGCGGGTCGCGCTCGTAACACAACAAGGCGCTCGGGCGTTCCGCGGCCAGCTCGAGCATCCGCGCGGCTTGTGCCTGCGCCTCGGGCAACTCGAGCTGGCCTGCATAGACTGCCTCGAGAGTCGCGAGATCCGCCTTCTTGGCCGCGTCGCGCCCAGCCTTCGGCGTTCCGAGCGCCTTCAGGTGGACATACGCAATTCCCGCCGCGGAAAGCGATGCCGCCAATGATGTCTTCGAAAAACCAGGACGCCGCGACAGGGGCAGCGCCCGGACATCGATGACCTGTTCCACGCCTGCAGCGGTCAACGTGGACAGGAACGCGGCCATCGTCGTGGCTTCATAGCCGATCGTGAAAATCTTCATGCGATCACATATAGGGGCGGCGGCGGAAAAGTCCGCCACCGCACCCTCCTCGGGGCAGTCGCGCTTACATGGACGCGAGCATGTCCACGTGATGCTGCACGACCGGAACGATCTTGCCAGCGACCGCCTTCAGCGGTGCAGCCGTTCCCATCGTCGACTCGTCGCGGTGCAGGGCCAACGCCTCCTGATGCGCCGCCTTCTGCTGCTGGATGTACAGCGAGTCGCGTGCGGTGCCCGATGCAGCGCGCAACGCGGCGAGGTCCTGGCTTTGCTTGGCCGTGAGCTTTGGCGCGGCTGGATGCAGCCCCGCCTTCATTGCAGCGGCCTTCACCTCTGCGGTGCTCTTGGTATGGTCAGTCACCATCATCCGGGCAAAGCCTTTCAGCTTTGGGTTGGTGGTCGACGTCTCGACGAGCGTGCTCGACTGGCGCTCGAACAGGTCGCCTGCCCCGGCTTTCGTGAGATAAGTCGTCGACGTCATCGCGGGGGCCGCGAGTGCCAGCGACGGCGCCGTGCCCAGAGCAAGGGCTGCAACAAGAAAAGCGGTTCGCATCTTCATCTCCCTGTGGATCGGGCGACCACGCGCCCTGCAACTGGAACGCTTCCGTCTGTTAATCGCCTCGCCGTCGCGGAGTCTTATCTGCTTGATCGATATCAGCGTCGGCACGTATCTTTTGACGCAATCCGGCCGTCGCGCGGTTGACCGGGTCGCGACGATGCCCAAAGGACGGCGCATGACACATGACATGCACATCATCGGCGGCGGCCTCGCCGGATCGGAAGCCGCATGGCAATTGGCCGAGGCCGGGTTCAAGGTCCGTCTTTCCGAAATGCGCGGGGCTCCGGCGGACAAGGGGGGCGAGATGACTCCAGCCCACCAGACCGATGGTCTGGCCGAACTCGTCTGCTCGAACAGCTTCCGTTCGGATGACGCCGACAGTAACGCGGTCGGGCTGATCCATCAGGAAATGCGAACCCTCGGATCTTTGATCCTGCGCGAGGCGGACATTCACAAGGTCCCCGCCGGTTCGGCGCTCGCGGTCGATCGCGATCGTTTTTCCGCAGGCGTCACGGCTGCGCTGGAGGCGCACCCCAACATTGCGGTCGTCCGCGAGCGCATCGACACGCTGCCTGACACGCCGGTGATCGTCGCGACCGGTCCGTTGACTGCCGCAAGCCTCGCCTCCAGCATCGGTGGGGCCACCGGGGCGGACGCGCTCGCCTTCTTCGACGCGATCGCGCCGATTGTCCATTTCGACAGCATCGACATGGAGACCGCCTGGTTCCAGTCGCGCTGGAACAAGGGGGAAGGCAAGGACTACATCAACTGCGCGCTCGACAAGGAGCAATATCTCGCTTTCCATACCGGCCTGATCGAAGGCGAAAAGACCGAGTTCAAGGAATGGGAGCAGAACACGCCCTATTTCGAAGGCTGCATGCCGATCGAGGTCGCGGCGTCGCGGGGCGTGGACACGCTGCGCTACGGACCGATGAAGCCGGTCGGGCTCGATGACCCCCGCACCGGGCGCTGGCCCTATGCCGTCGTCCAGTTGCGCCAGGACAATGCCAGCGGAACGCTGTGGAACATCGTCGGCTTCCAGACCAAACTCAAACATTCCGAGCAGATCCGTCTGTTCCGCACGATTCCCGGCCTGGAGAATGCCGAATTCGCACGGCTCGGCGGGTTGCATCGCAACACGTTCATCCGTTCGCCCGAACTGCTCGATCCGACCCTGCGGCTCAAGGCACGTCCCAACGTGCGCTTCGCGGGACAAATCACCGGTTGCGAAGGCTATGTCGAGAGCGCCGCCGTCGGATTGATGGCAGGGCGTTTCGCGGTCGCGGAACTGGGCGGCCGAGCTATGACCCCGCCCCCGGTAACGACCGCGCTCGGCGCACTATTGCACCACATCACCGGTGCAGCGGTTGCCGACACGTATCAGCCGATGAACGTCAACTTCGGGCTGTTCCCGCCGATCCCCGGACGGACCAAGAAGGCCGACCGCAAGAAGATGTACACGGATCGCGCCCGGGACGCGCTTGGCGCATGGCTGGCGGTGGCGTGATCCGCGTGCGCCGGGTCCGCCTTCCGGTGGGATCGGGCGTCAGCTTTCTTCGCCTGTCGAGGCCGCCGCGGGCGGCGGGCAATCCCGGCGGATGCGCGGGGGTTTGCGCTTCGGCGCGGTGGTAGCGAATTCGGCGGCGGTCATGCCGCCGGATTTGTCCTTGTCCGCTTCGGTGAATTTGGCTTCGGTTTTCACCGCCCACTCGTCGAACGACAAGGTCCCGTCGTGATTGGCGTCCAGCTTGGCGAAGGCCTTGCGCCGAGGGGCGAGATATTCCTCCCGGCCGATCGTGCCGTTACGATCCTTGTCATACCGTTCGAACCGTTTCGCCTCGCGGGACTGGTCGCTCGCCGCCGGTGCCTGATCCGGCAGCCCGTCGGCAACCGCACCCTGCTGCGTGGTCGCCATCGGTGCTGCTGGTAACGCCGCAACGGATCGCGCGTTACGGTTGAAGAGCAGGACACCCGCCGCCACCAGGGCGAGTGTCGCCAGACACCCCACGATATACCGCCACATATCCCATATCCCCCCAAGACCCCGGGTGACGGAATATCCGGTTTGGCCGCCCTGGGGAAGCCTATCGCCCGGTCAGGCGATGCCAGGCAAGCCGTGCGATCCGCGACGGCGACGTGCTGGAAGCGGCATTCCCGGACGGCGTCGCGACGTCCATTCTGGCGCTGAGCGCGAGCGCGCCCAGCGGTCTCGCAGGTCGGCTCCAACGCACGCGCATCGCATCGTCCAGCGCGGCGCGCGCCAGCGCTGCCGGCAACGCTGCGGTCGCCGCGTCGCGCGAATGGCGTGCGAGATCCGCCAGCGCCCAGCCCGCGCCGGCCTGGTCTAGCGGATCGCTTGTCCGTGCCCCCAGGAGCTTCCCCGCAAGGTCGAACAGGCGCGTGCCGCGCTGACGGGCATAGGCGTCCAGCAAGGCATGATCCAGTCGATCGGGTTCCAGCAGGACCTCCCAGCCATCCACCATCTCCGCCAGCGCCGCGCCCGCGACGCCGCGCGGCACGACCTCGGCGGCCAGCGCCTGCAGGATCGGCTGGGCCGGCGGCGGTGTAACGTCGAGCGCGGACAGCGCGTCATACCACCAGGTCAGCCGCATCTGCCCCACCATCGGCTCGCGCGTCGTCCGCAGGATCTGGCCGAGCGTATCGTCCAGCCCGAGCAGCGCCACCAGGGCGGGCCTTACGTCCGGCGTAGCATAGGAGAGGGCAAGCGTGCGCTCCGGCCGGTCCGGATCGCTCACGCCGCGCCAGCCCGGCACGGATGGTTAGCGCCGCTTAACCATGCTCCCTCACCCGCGATTAGCCGATCTTGCGCCATAGCATGGCGGGAGATCGATGTGACGTTAGTAAGGAACGGAAGAGGCATGACCGGGCAAGCACCCAGAAATGCGGCGGCGCAGCGCGGCTTGCTGGCGTCGCTCGCCCGGGACGTGCGCGGCAATACGCTGGCCATGATGGCGATTTTCCTCATCCCGCTGACGGGGCTGGTCGGATCTGCGGTCGACATGAGCCGCCTCTATGTCGTCAAGGCCCGGTTGCAGCAAGCCTGCGATGCCGGCGCCCTGGCGGGTCGCAAGTTCATGATCGACAGCAACAGCACGACGCTCGACGCCAATGCCAACACCCAGGCGCAGGCGTTTTTCGGCAACAATTTCAAGAAGGATACCACTTCGCCGGTCGCGCCGGGATATATGGGCACGACGGCGGTAACCTTCACGCCGGCAAAGACCGCGGATAATCAGGTTTCGGGTTCAGCCAGCGCCACCGTGCCCATGACCGTCTCCCAGATTCTCGGAACCAAGTCGGTGGTCATCAGCGTCACGTGCGAAGCCCGCTACGACGTGGCCGACACGGATGTGATGTTCGTGCTGGACACGACCGGATCGATGGCATGCCTGCCCAGCGACACCGACTCCGCCTGCACGTCCTACGTCAGTGCCAACGCCACGACGGCCTATACGCGCCCTGCCGACTCCGCTTTGGGCGCAAGCAACGGCACGACCGGGAGCGCCAACGACAGCGTTGCCGGATATCCTGGATCGACGGGCTATGCGGTTCCCGAACGATCCGGATCCCGGATCGCGGCGGTCCGGTCCGCCGTCGTCAGCTTCTACACCACGATTGCGTCCAACGCCGATCCCTCGACGCACGTCCGCTACGGCTTTGTCACCTACACGTCCACGGTCAACGCCGGCGCGGCGATCATGGACGTGAACCCGTCCTTCATGATCGGGGGCGCGGGGACGTCCGGCGCGAAGACCTGGACGTACAATTCGCGCTACATCGATCCGAACAAGACCAGCCAATATCAGGTCTCTCAATCCTCGGTGTACGACTCGACGTCCCAGTCGAACTGTTCGGGTTCGGTTCGTACGCCCGCCGCCGTGGCCGGTCAGCCCTACACGTTCGACACCTCCAGCCGCGCTACCGTGGTCGGCAAAGCCTGGAACAGTGCCCAGTCCGGTTCGAACAAGTGCCTCGTCACGACCACCACGTACGGCCCCTTGTGGACCTATGGTCCGACACCTCTGGACGTCAGTTCCTACCTGACGAACACGTCGATCATCGATCCCTCGAAGCTGGATGGAACCACCAACAGCTGGGCCGGCTGCATCGAGGAACGCGACACGACGTCGGGCGTCACCTCGTTCAACACCAACGCCCTGCCCGGCGATCTCGACCCGGATCTGGTCCCGACGTCGGACGCGACCCGCTGGCGACCGATGTGGTCCGAAGTCGTGTACGCAAGGAATTACAACGGCGGAAGCCCGTCCCCGTTCTTCAGCACCAGCAGCGTGATGGACAGTTCCAACAACGGCGGGGACACGGACAAGACCGCATTCTACAACACTGTGAACGGCTTCTCGTATTTCTATTATGGTAGCGGTTCCCTGCTGAAGGGCGGCCTCATCAGCTGCGGCAAGCCGGTCCGCCGGGTGTCGACAATGACCCAGCAGGACGTCACCAATTATGTGAATGCGACGGATTTCCGTCCCGTGGGCGGCACCTATCATGATACGGGCATGATCTGGGGCGTGCGCCTGCTGTCCCCTACCGGCGTCTTCAGCGGCGATACGGCCGCCTGGCCCGGTCGCCAGTCCCCCAATCGCGTCATCGTCTTCCTGACCGACGGCGACATGGCACCCTCAACCTCGATCTACGGCATGTATGGCATCGAAGGGTTGGACAAGCGCGTCACGAATGGCGACTTCGCCAACCAGAAAAACTATCACAACCAGCGTTTCCTCGCCGAATGTGCGAAGGCGAAGGCGTTGAATATCGACGTCTGGACCGTCAGCATCACGACGGACACCACGCCGACCGCAGAGATGACGTCCTGCGCGAAGGTCCCTGGCCAGGCGCTGGTGACCGCAAGCGGTTCCGGATTGCAGACCGCCTTCCAGAACATCGCAAAGCAGGTCGCCATGCTTCGGATCTCGAAATGATGCGCCGCCCGATCGCATCGGACGTGCGCGGCGCGGCGCTGGTCGAATTCGCCTTCGTGGCGCCCGTGATGTTGCTGCTGATGATGGGTCTGTGCGACCTGATCTATCAGGTCTATGCCAAATCCGTCCTCAACGGCGCGGTCCAGAAAGCCGGGCGCGACGCGACCATTCAGGGCGGCGCGCAGCAGACGAATGCGCTGGATGCGCGCGTCCTTACCGGTATGAGCGGGCTGTTCAGCCTGCCGACGAATTCCTGTTCGACCATTCCGGTCGCGGGCAGCTGGTGCTCCTCGCGCAAGAGCTATGCGACCTTTTCCACCATCGGGGCCGAACCGTTCACCGACAGCAACAACGACGGGATCCGTCAGGTCGGCGAATGCTACTCGGACATCAACGGTAACAAACAATGGGACGCAGATGCCGGGATCGCGGGCCAGGGCGGCGCGAACGACGTGACGCTGTACACGATGAGCGTCACCTACCCGCGCATCTTCCCCATCGCGGGTCTGATCGGCTGGCCGACCACCGTGACGATCACCACCACCACGCTGCTCAAGAATCAGCCTTACGCGACCCAGGCAGCCTCGTCGCCAGCGACGATCTGCACATGACCCGCCATGCCAACACCCTTGCACGGTTGCGCGCAGACCGCGGCGGCGTGGCGATGCTGGAGTTTGCCCTGTCCCTGCCAATTGTCCTGGCTCTCGGGCTGTACGGGATCGAGACGGCGAATCTGGCGCTGCTGAATCTCAAGATCAGCCAGATCACCCTGGCGCTGGCCGACAACGCCTCGCGCGTCGGAACGACCAATACGCTATCGCAGCAGCAGTTGCGCGAAGTCGACATGAACGACGTCTTGCAAGCCGCACGGCTGCAGGGCGCCGGCATCAATCTCATGACCAATGGCAGGATCACCATATCCAGCCTTGAGAACGTGCAGCAAAGTTATGACACTGCGCCGGTTCAGCGCATCCATTGGCAGCGGTGCGCCGGATTGAAGAGCGGCACGGCCTACGATTCAAGCTACGGGGCCACCAGTTCCAACGATGGCAGCGATGGAACGCAGGCAAATGACGGCATATTGGCGCCCAATGGCATGGGCGACGCCAACGCGATGGTCAGCGCCCCCAGCGGATCCGGCGTGATGTTCGTCGAGGTCAATTATCTGTATACGCCGCTGGTGGGCTACGGCATTTTCACGCCGTCGCGCATCCATTACGTCGCGTCGTTCATCGTGCGCGATCGCCGCGTCTTCACACAGATCTACAATCCGTCGCCGACCGCGACGGCGTCGACCTGCAACCGCTACACCGCGTGACGCCCCGAAGGGCGTACCGGGGCCTCAACCCCGGTACGTTACCTTCTTGACCGCAGCGACGATCTTCTCGCTCGTCACCAGCATCAGCTTCTCGAGGTTCGCCGCATAGGGCATCGGCACGTCCTCGTTGGTGACGCGCAGCACCGGCGCATCGAGGTCGTCGAAGCCCTGCTCCATGCAGACCGCCTGAATTTCCGAAGCGATCGAGCAGGTCGCCCAATTCTCTTCGGCGATGACCAGACGATTGGTCTTCTTGAGGCTCGCCAGCACCGTCTCGGTATCGAGCGGACGCAGCGTGCGCAGATCGATCACCTCGGCGTCGATCCCCTCTTCCGCGAGCTTCTCGGCTGCTTCGAGCGAAAGGCCGACGCCGATCGAATAGCTGACGATCGTCACGTCCTTGCCCTCGCGCATGATCCGCGCCTTGCCGATCGGCAGGACGTAGTCATCGAGCTTGGGGACTTCGAACGTGCGACCGTAGAGCAGCTCGTTTTCGAGGAACACGACCGGATCCTCGGTGCGGATCGCGGCCTTGAGCAGGCCCTTGGCGTCCGCCGCATCATAGGGCGCGATCACGATCAGGCCCGGGACGCTCGCGTACCAGGCTGCGAAGTTGTGCGAATGCTGCGCACCGACGCGCGAGGCCGCGCCGTTCGGACCACGGAACACGATCGGGCAGCGCATCTGGCCGCCCGACATGTAGTTGGTCTTGGCGGCCGAGTTGATGATGTGGTCGATCGCCTGCAACGCGAAGTTGAAGGTCATGAACTCGACGATCGGGCGAAGCCCGCCCATCGCCGCGCCCGCACCGACACCGGCAAAGCCATATTCGGTGATCGGCGTATCGATCACGCGCTTGTCGCCGAACTCGGCGAGCAAGCCTTGCGTGACCTTGTACGCGCCTTGGTACTGTGCAACTTCCTCGCCGATGACGAAGACGCGCTCGTCGGCGCGCATTTCCTCGGCCATCGCGTCGCGAAGTGCTTCGCGCAGCGTGATCTTGACCATCTCGGTCCCCTCGGGGATCGCGGGGTCGCTGACCTTGGCCTTCTGCTCGGCAGCGGCGTGGAGCTGCTGCGTACCGCTCTCGGCGGCCATCGGCACGTTGCTTTCGGGCGCTGGCGGTGCCTTGTCGGCGGGCTGCGCTTCCTTGGGCTGCGCGTTGGCGGAGTCGCCCGCACGCTCGCCCGACGACGGCTCTTCGCCCTCGGCGTCGAGCGTCGCGATGACGGTACCGACCTTCACGTTGTCGGTGCCTTCGGCGACGAGGATCTTGCCGATCGTGCCTTCGTCGACCGCTTCGAATTCCATCGTCGCCTTGTCGGTCTCGATCTCGGCCATGATGTCGCCCGACTTGACGACGTCGCCTTCCTTGACCAGCCACTTGGCGAGCGTGCCTTCCTCCATGGTGGGGGAAAGCGCGGGCATCTTGATCTCAATCGGCATCAGTATTTTTCCACCAGAACGTCGGTATAGAGCTCGGCCGCATCGGGCTCGGGCGTCTGTTCAGCGAAATCGGCAGCTTCGTTGACGATCTTGCGGATCTCCTGCTCGACGACCTTGAGATCGCTCTCGGTGACGCCCTGTTCCTCGAGCAGCTTCTTGACGAACTCGATCGGGTCGGACTTGTCGCGGACCGCCTGGACTTCCTCGCGGCTGCGATATTTCGCAGGGTCGGACATCGAGTGGCCGCGGTAACGATAGGTCTTCATCTCGAGGATGATCGGCCCCTTGCCCGCACGAACCCAGGCGAGTGCCTCTTCGGCGGCACCTCGGCACGCGAGCACGTCCATGCCATCGACCTGGATGCCCGGGATGCGGAAGCTCTCTCCGCGGCGATAGAGCTGGTCCTCGGCCGATGCGCGGTTGACGCTCGTGCCCATCGCGTACTGGTTGTTTTCGATGACGTAGATGACCGGTAGCTTCCAGAGCTCGGCCATGTTGAAGCTCTCGTAGACCTGGCCCTGGTTGGCCGCACCATCGCCGAAGTAGGCGAGGCAAACGCCGCCGTCGCCCTTATACTTGTGGCTGAAGCCGAGCCCGGTGCCGAGCGACACCTGCGCGCCGACGATGCCGTGCCCGCCGTAGAACTTATGTTCGACGGAGAACATGTGCATCGAGCCGCCCTTGCCCTTGGAGATGCCGGCGGCACGCCCCGTAAGCTCGGCCATCACGTCCTGCGGCGGGATGCCGCAGAGCAGCATGTGGCCGTGGTCGCGATAGCCGGTGATCACGCTGTCGACCGGGGTCAGCGCGGACTGCAGGCCGACCGCGACCGCTTCCTGGCCGATGTAGAGATGGCAGAAGCCGCCGATCAGGCCCAGCCCGTACAACTGGCCCGCCTTTTCCTCGAAGCGGCGGATCAGCAACATCTGCTTGTAGAATTCGATCAGCTCGTCCTTCGAAGCCGCGTACGGCGTCGGTTCATCGGGACGTTCGCGGTTGGGAACCGGCGGTTCAGCTTTACGAAGGGCGGGGGCTTTGGCCACGGACGATCAACCTCGTATCCTGGGGAATGTCGCGAGCCTATAGGCGCGTTGTTGCGCCCATATCAATGTCCCGCGTCAAATCCCTAGCGTCACCGGGACGAACAGAGTTTCGACGGGCCAAGCAAGACGGTGATTGCAGCGCGCGCGCGGCTCGGCCTAAGGCATGAGGCGATGGCAGACGCACCGCATCCCTTCCGCATCCCCAACTTCCGCGCTTATTGGGCGTCGCGACTTTCGGGGACGGTCGCGATCACCGCGATGGCGCTGATCGTCGGCTGGCAGGTTTACGGCCTGGCGCGCGCGACCATGGGGATTCGCGAGGCGGCGTTCCTGCTCGGGATGATTGGCGCGGCACAGTTCGTGCCTTTGTTCCTGCTGACCCCGGTGGTCGGGCTGGTCGCCGACTCGGTCGACCGGCGCTGGATCGTGCGGGTGACGACGCTGGTGATGCTGCTCACCGCCGGCACGCTCGGCGTGCTGACCGCGACGCACACGCTCACCCTCCCCGCTTTGTTCACCGCGGCGGTCGTGTTCGGGATCGTCCGCGCCTTCTCCGGCCCGGCCTATTCCGCGCTCGCCCCCAACCTCGTGCCCCGCGAGAGCCTGCCGACCGCGATCGCGGTCAGTTCGATCGCGTGGCAGGTCGGGTCGATCGCGGGGCCGAGCCTCGGCGGGCTGCTGTTCGCGGTACATCCGGACTTTGCCTATGGCGTCATTGTCGGCCTGTTGACCGTGGCGCTGGTCGCGATGTTCCTGATCGGCCCCGTTCCCCAGCCGCCCTCACAACCCGACCAGCATCCCTTCACCCGGATCGCACAGGGCTTCGCCTATGTTCGCCACAACCGGCTGGTGCTCGCGACGATCACGCTCGACCTGTTCGCGGTGCTGCTCGCGGGGTCGACCGCTTTGCTCCCGGTGTTCGCGCGCGACATCCTCCACGTCGGTCCACAGGGGCTCGGCATCCTCGCCGCCAGCATGGGCGCCGGCGCGACCGTCACCGCGCTGTTCTTCTCGGTTCGCCCGATGAAGACCAACGTCGGGGTCAAGATGCTGATCGCGGTGATGGTGTTCGGCGCGGCGATCCTCGTCTTCGGCCTATCGCGCAACCTGTGGCTCAGCGCCGCCGCGCTCGCGGTGGCGGGCTGTGGCGACATGGTCTCGGTCTACGTCCGTCAATCGCTGATCCAGCTCCACACCCCCGACGCGATGCGCGGGCGTGTCAGCGCGGTCTCGCAGCTGACGATTTCCGCCTCGAACGAGCTCGGTGAAGCCGAGAGCGGGCTGCTCGCGTCGCTGCTCGGCCCGGTCGGCGCGGTAATGTTCGGCGGGATCGGCGCGATCGTCGTCACGATCCTGTGGGTCCGCCTGTTCCCCGAGCTCAGGCTTGCCAAGACCTTCGATCAGCCCGACATAGCCCTAACAAAGACCCCAGAAGGAGTTGCGCAATCATGAAGGCGAACACCATCCTGGATACGATCGGCAATACGCCGCACGTCCGTATCCAGAAGCTCTTCCCCGGCGCCGAAGTCTGGATCAAGTCGGAACGCTCCAACCCCGGCGGGTCGATCAAGGACCGCATCGCGCTCGCGATGATCGAGGCGGCGGAGCGCGACGGGCACCTGCAGCCCGGTGGGACGATCATCGAGCCGACCAGCGGCAACACCGGCGTCGGCCTCGCGATGGTCGCGGCGGTCAAGGGCTACAAGCTCGTCCTCGTCATGCCCGAAAGCATGTCGCTCGAACGCCGCCGCTTGATGCTCGCTTACGGTGCGACCTTCGACCTGACCCCGCGGGAAAAGGGCATGAAGGGCGCGATCGAGCGCGCGCTCGAGCTGGTCGAGCAGACGCCCAATTCGTGGATGCCGCAGCAGTTCGAGAACGCCGCCAACATCGACGTCCACGTCCGCACCACCGCGATGGAGATCCTCAACGATTTCCGCGATTCGCCGATCGACGTGATCATCACCGGGGTCGGCACCGGCGGGCACATCACCGGCGTCGCCGAAGCGCTCAAGAAGGAATGGCCCAACCTCAAGGTCTATGCGGTCGAGCCCGAAGCCTCGCCGGTGATCTCGGGCGGCGCGCCCGGCCCGCATCCGATCCAAGGGATCGGCGCGGGGTTCGTGCCTGCCAACCTCCACACCCAGTCGATCGACGGCGCGATCAAGGTCGATGCCGCCGTCGCCAAGGACATGGCGCGGCGTTCGGCTGCCGAGGAAGGCATGCTCGTCGGGATCAGCTCGGGCGCGACGCTCGCCGCGATCCTGCAGAAATTGCCCGACCTGCCCGACGATGTCCGCGTGCTCGGGTTCAACTACGACACCGGCGAACGCTATCTGTCGGTGCCGGACTTCCTGCCCGAGAGCTGAGCCAGATCGAGACGCACGCCGTTCGCAAAGGGCGGCGTGCATTTCGCATGTGCGTAAAAATGCGCTAAGGGCGCCGGCCAATCCCGGTCAGGAGCCCTTCGTGCTGCCCTTCTCGCGCCACTTCGTCGTCCGCTGAATCTCGTGGTCGCTCAACCGCCGCTCAGCCGCCGCTTGCGCGCGGTGCTCGTCGCTATCGCCATGCTGGCGATCGTCGTCCCCAGCCTGCTCGTGCATTACGCGCCGCCCGTGCCGCACTATCGGCATCACCGTGTCCATGCGGTCCCGCAGCGGGTCGTGCCGCAGGCCGAGCTTCCGCCCGTCGAGCCGGTCGCATTTCAGGACCTCGATCCACAGGACGCTCGCGAGTATAATGCGGACGTTCCGTTCGTCGATGGCCCCATTCCCCCGGCGCGACCTTTTCGCCTCGAGGGAGACCCGGCAGCCCAGGCGCGCGCGACCGACTGTCTAGCGGCAGCCGTGCTGTACGAGGCCGGCGACGATGCCATCGGGCAACGCGCGGTTGCGCAGGTGGTGATCAATCGGGTTCGCCATCCCGCCTTTCCCAAGACCATCTGCGGGGTCGTCTTCCAGGGTGCGGACCGTACGACCGGCTGCCAGTTCACCTTCACGTGCGACGGCGCCCTGGTCCGCCACCGCTGGAGCGACGCGCAATGGGCCCGTGCGCGCACGGTGGCAGCAGCAGCCTTGCGCGGTTCGGTGTATCGGAAGGTCGGCTATGCCACCCATTACCACACCAATTGGGTCGTGCCCTATTGGCAGTCGAGCCTGGACAAGATCGCCGCGGTAGACACGCATCTCTTTTTCCGGTGGACCGGCTGGTGGGGGACGGCCGCTGCGTTCACGCGTCACGTTTCCAGCGACGAGCCGGTCATCGCCGCGCTTGCCGAATATTCGGAAGCCCATCGCAGTGCAGTCGATGGACCCGGGCCGATGCTTCAGCCGGAAGGGGCGTTCTACGATCCCGTTGCCGCGCAAACAGCGCTTCCCGCCCCCGTCGCGGGCGATGCCGGCAGCTTCCTGGTCACGCTGGATGCCGATAGCATGTCACCCGACGGCTTCGCGCTCTACGCCAAGCGCGCCTGTGGCGACCGGTCGTATTGCAAGGTGATGGGGTGGATCGACCCATCCAAGACGCCGACGGCCCTGCCGCTGCAGCCAGCGCAGATCGCGACCATGTCGTTCAGCTACATGCGCGATCAATCCCGGAATTACGACAAGGCGCTCTGGAACTGCCTCGAATTCCGCCGACCGAGCGCAAATCAATGCATGAAGGCGCAGACGTTCCTCACCAACGCCAAACTCCGGACGGAAATGCTCAAGCTCGACGACGAGCCAAGTCCTTTGCTGGCGGTGCCGACGCATGTTCCGCTGCTCGCGGATGGATTGGCCGGGGTGCGTCACAAGGGGGACGCGGCGACCGACCGCGCCACGCCGCCCGGTCAGCCTGTGCCGGTTGCTCCTCCTCTCAAACAGGGACCAGCCGCGGACAGAAACTAGCGCCGCCTTCAACCTTCGGGAAGCCCGGGCCGGACCGGTCCGCGCGATCGCAGCACTCCCCGGACGTCCGGTCCGGGGAGGATGGCACCGGTCCTACCAGGCGACCGACGCGCCGATGCGGATGCTGCGCGGCCGCAACGGCGTGGTCTGCGCGCGCGTCGCCAGGATCAGCGGATTGCCCAGCGCGAAACGATTGGCGCGGACATTGGTCAGGTTCTCGCCGGACAGGGTCAGGTCGAGATTGCGCCATCGCCAACCGACATGCGAATCCACCGCGGCATATTGCCCTTGGCTCAGCTCGAGAAAGTCCCCCGTACCGAGCACCGACCGTCCGACATAGCGCCCCTGCACGCCGACGTCGAACCGCTGCGCCCCCCGCCGCAACCATTGGTAGGACAGGCCCGCATTGCCGGCGAACGGCGGCGTTTCGGGTAGCCGTCGATTGGCGCTCTTCGAGAGCTGCGCCAGCGCGCCGTCGACGAGGTTATACGTGTAGAGAAAGGCGAAGTTGGCGTGCAGCCCGCGCACCGGCACCCAGTCCCCCAGCGCCTCGATCGCGGTAATCCCGGCATTGCCGATGTTGGCAGTGTAGGGCTGCCCACGACGGCTGTAGAGATCGGCCTGGATATCGCGCCACCGCGCGTAGGAGATCGCGCCGGACACTTCGAGTCCGGTTTCCCCCCGCCGCTGCCGGCGGATACCCGCCTCCCCAACGATGATCGAATCGGAGCGATAGTCCGCAACCCGGCCAACCCCGCTCGCCACGGCAAGGCCCCCGGTGCGATAGCCCGACTGGACCTTTGCAAAAACCGCGGTACGCGGCGCGACGAGCCAGGAGAGCGCCAGCGTGGGATCGATCCGCCTGGTTGCCCTGCCGTGAATGAAACTGTTGTTGCGAGGACGGACCGAGGGCTCGCCATCGGTCCGCGCCGTGGTCAATCGGGCGCCGGCCGTGAGCGCGAAGCTCGGCGTGACCGGCCACGTCGCCTCCCCAAAGCCCGACAGGCTTTCCGTCCGGTTGGTCACGCCGATGATGGTCGCGGTCTGCCCGGGGGGCCCGAGCGCGCGGGACTGAACGTCGCTGTCGTTGAGATAGGACACGCCCAGCAACCATCCCACCCTGGTCGTCGCAGGCCGCGACAGCCGGGTCTCCTGGACGAACAACGTGTCGGTCTGCACATTGCGGTACAGGACTGGCCCGACACTGCCGAGCGCGCGGGTGGCGTCAAACGTATCGTCGGTCTTCAAGTCGACATAGCCGGTCGCCGAGACCAGGTTCAGACCGCTGTCCCAACGCTTGCGCACCACGCCGCGCACAAGCTTCACCGTACTGGTGTATGGCTGCGCATATTGCGACCTGCGTTGCAGCGATCCCGCCCCCGCTTCGGCATATTGCGCGTCGGCGGCATCGATTTGCTGCCCCAATGCACCGAGTTCGAACGTCCAGCCATCGCCGGCGTCGGCTGCGAGCGTCACACGGCCGCCGAGCGTATCGGTGCGATTGATCGACGTCAGCCGGCGCGAGGGATCGTCGATATAGCCCCCCGCCCGCTGTCGATATCCCACGACGCGCAGCCCTGCGGTGTCGCGCGCGATCGGCACGTTGGCCATCCCCGCCAGATCGAATCCCGGTGCGCCGTCGTCGGTCAGCGTGACGCCGCCCGTCATCGCCGCACCGGTACGGGCGAGATCGACCGGGTTTGGCGTCAGGCGGATGATCCCCCCGATCGCACCCGCGCCGTAGAGCGTCCCTTGCGGACCCTCCAGCACTTCGACGCTGCGCATGTCGTACAGGTTCAGACTCGGCTCGGGGCCCGCGAACCCCAAGGGAACTTCGTCGAAATACTGGTTGGCGGTCGATTGCGTCGCGCCGTTGAAGCTGCTGTCTGCAACCCCCCGAATGAAGATCTTGTTGCGCCCGACCCCGAGCTCGGTGTTCTGCAGGACCGGTGTGGCCCGGGTCAGGTCATCCATATCGATCGGCCGCAGCGCACGCGAGCCAGGCGCGAACCCGCCGAGCATGATCGCGCTGCCGGGAAACCGCAGCAGCGGCGACTGCTGCTTGCTAGCCGTCACGATGATATCCGCGCCCTCCGCCGGTGCGGCACGGGAGAGGGTCCGCGCCGGACCCGCTCGCACGACGGGCAACGGCACCGGAGCGCGGACGATTCGGAAGCCGCGCGCGTCGATGGGCACCGCCCGGTAGCCAGTGCCTTTCAGCAGGCGTCGCAACGCCTCGGCGGGTGCCAGCCGGCCCGACAGGCGTCGCGCCGGCACGTGCCGCAGGCCCGGCTCTGTGCTGACGATATCGGTTCCGGTCTGTCGTGCGAGCTGAGTCAGCGCCTGATCCAGCGTTGCCACCGCAATATGGATTTGCGCCGTCTGCCCTGTCGCATGGCCAGGCAAGCCGACGCAGGCGGCGATAGCGACAAACGTGCGAATCAACCCCAGCCTACTGAGGCGAGATGACCCACCGCTTGCCATCGTGCTGCCAGTCCGCCCCGATCAATGCGGCAAGATGCGGCACATCCTGCGCCGCCTTCCCCGTCAGGTGGACCATGCCGGTAAAGGGACGCTGCGACAAGACCGGCTCGATCGTAACATCTACACCGTCGAGCCGACGCAGGGCGTTGGCGAGACGACCGAACGGCTCGCCGGCGAAGGCGATGTCGCCATTGCGCCATCCGCCGACCCGGGCAGGATCGATCCGCGACACAGCGACATGCCCGGTATCATCCCGGGCGGTGACCGCCGCACCCGCGCGGAGCATGAGCTTGTCGCGCCGCGGCTGGAACAGCACCGCGCCTTCCGCCACCTGGACATCGAGACGATACCCATCGCGCTCGGCGTTAAACACCGTGCCCACGTCCTGCACGCTCAGCGTGCCCGACCGCAGCACGAACGGAGCCTGGGAATCGTGGTGGACATGAAACGTCGCTTCCCCCGCAACCAGCGTCGCCAGGCGCGGACTGGATCGGTCCAGCTCGATCCGGCTCGCACCGTTCAGGTCGATCCGTGTTCCGTCGGCCAGAGCGATGACGCGCTGCTCGCCCGGCCTGGTGCTGACCGCATAGGGCTGCGCCGCCGTGTTAGGGAGCGACGGAAGAACGACCAGCGACAGGCTGGCCGCCAGCGCCAGCGCGCCGGCCCCTACGCCCCACCGCAGCATCGTCCGGGCCCGCTTGCGCTCGACCGGCGGAACGGCTTCGGCCGCTTCGACGGGAAACAGCTCGGAATGCTCGGCGATGAGGCTCATGTCGAGCGCGACCGCATCGAAGGCTGCCGCATTCGCTGGGTCGGCCTCCAGCCAGGCGACGAACGTACGCCATTCGGCATCGCTCATATCGCGCTGGCGCAAATGCCAGTCGATCGCCTGATCCATCCTGTTCAAGCCCTCAACGGCCACGGTGCGCTTCCCCTTCGCCTGATAGACGATGCGGTTCTCCCATTTCCGCCTCGCTCTCGGCTCTATGCGCCGAAATTTGCTGGGCCGCCCGCCGCAGCAACTTCTCGACGCCACTGACCGTCATCCCGAGATGGGCAGCGATCTCCTTTTGCGGCTGATTCTCGACGCGGTAAAGCCTCAAGGCGACGCGCATCCGTTCGGGCATCGCCGCCAGCCTGGTTTCGATCTGCCGCAAGCGTTCCCGACCGAGCAAGGCCCGCTCGGCATCGGGCTGTTCGTCGGCCGCGGGCTGCACATCATGCCACGCCGTCTCGCGTGCGCCGGCCCGCGCCGCGGCAAGCCGACGGTCCGCGGCAAGATTGGATGCCATCCGATACAAATAGGCGGCGGGCTGCGCGATCGGCTCGCGTACTTCCTGTTGGTCGAGCTTGACCCAGATGTCCTGCAACGCGTCTTCGGCATCATCGCGATTGCCAAGTCGCGCGGTCAGCAACCGCAACAACATCGGCTGTTCCGCCAGGAATACCGCCTTGATCCCGGCCTGGGTCATCGGAGAAGAGACTCGAATACCATCGCGTCTTGCTAAAGCCGCGATTGCGTCGTGTCGCAAGGGTGTCGAACGCGAGCGCTGGCGTTCAGGCGGCGAGACGCTCGTTTTCGATCGGCTGCACCATGTCCTGGAACGACCGTTCGCGGATGCGATCGCTGGTCAGGCGCCGCCCGGCCAGCCGGTTGGCGAGGAACGAATAGAAGAACCAATCGCGCGCCGGACGGGGTGTCAGGTGATAGGCCAGGCGTTCGGTCAGGGTCCAGCGGATCGACCCACGGTCGCGTTCGCGTGGCGATGGGGCACACCAAAAACGCTCGCCATAAGCGATCGTGCCGTGCTGCGCGACGCGGTGCATGATCTCGTGATCCTCGAGCACATACCCCCAGCGCCGCGCGTCGAATTGACCGACCCGCCGCAACACGGTGGTGCGGAAAACCTGACCCGCGCCCCCGGTATGGCACTGATCGGGCAACACGGCCGCGGCGCGCGTGATCCGGCGCGCCGCCTTTGCGTGGTCGCGCGGCGCCGCGTCGGGCGTCACGAAATATGCGCCCGCCGCCGCGGCGCCCTGATCGAGCAGGCGCGCGGCCTGGCGCAGGTAATCCGACGGATAGGTCGTATCGGCATCGCAGGTTGCGACGTAGCACGTCCGGACCCGCTCGACGCCGGCGGCCAGCGCATTGACCTTGCCCGGCCGCGGTTCGAGCAGCAACGTGAAGTCGAGCCCGAGCCGGCGGCAGCTCGCTGCCGCCACGGCACCGCTGCCGTCGGTCGATCCATTGTCGATCAGGATCAACTCGAACCGCATGTCTTGTGCAGCAAGGCTGGACAGCGTGGTGTCGAGCATGTCGCGTTCGTTGAAGAACGGAATGAGAACCGTCCAGCTGCACTGGACGACCGTGCTCGGCAGCGGCTCCCACGGGCGATCCCAGGAACGAAAGTCATTATTTTCCAGATACATGCAACGGTTCCGTACGATCAGCGTGCAGCGTACGGAGACAGTACCGCGCGACCACTGTGGCCCGATGCGCGCAGGCGATCAGCGCGCGCGCGGATCGATCGGCACAGGCAACAGGCGTCGGCACAGCAAGTCTCCTCGCTGCCATGACGACGTGGCAGTCGGGAAACCGGACGCTCGATTTACGATTTCGGAACTTTTCGTCGAGTTACGCGTGCGACTCACCGGACGAAGCGGCGATCCGACCGGAGATAGACGATCGCGCGATAGCGGCCGCGCGGAACGCTGAACACCGGACGATAGTCGGCGGCAAGAGCGCGCTCGATCGCCGCATGGCTGGCCGGGTTCCATTCGGCAAGCGGTTCGCTCGCGGTGACGACGACCGGCGGCCGCTTTGCCATGATCCGCCGCACCTCGGCGGCTTCGTCAATGCCGGTGGCCCCCTTCTCGGGCGCATAGGCCAGGGTCGAGGGAAAGGCGTAGGGCGTCGGCAGGCAGGCCTCCGCCAAGTGATAGACGACGGCATCGCCGATGAAGACGTAGGGGCACCCTCCCCCGCTATTCGCTTTGACCACGCCCGCCAGCGTCCGCACGCCGGCTGCATCGTCGGGCCGGATGGCAGCTTCCACCGAAAACACGGTGAGGCCCGCCGCCACGATTCCCAGCGCAACACGACGATGGCGGCCAAGTACCGGCGCGGCCAGCGTCAGCAGCGGCGGCAGGAGCGGCAATGCGTAGTGATCGAAAAACACCCCCAGAACGATGAACGGGACCAAGGCCGCCACCATCCACCCGACCGCCAGCCGGAGTTCGACACGGCGTGGATCGGCGCGAAGCGCGAGCGCGGCACAGGCGGCGAGGGGCAGGAGCTGCGCGGTGATCCCGGCCAGCCGACGCAGGATCAAATCGGTAGGATAGCTGTAGGCCGAGCGATGGAAAATCGAGGTGAAGTTGGCGTACCAAAAGGCATCCAGCGCCGCTGTCCCGCGTGCCGCGTAGACAGCGACCGCCGTGAGTGTCGGCAACAGGCCAAGGAACAGCCACAAGGCCCCCGCCGCGACCATCATCGGGCTTCGCGCACCCGCGCGGCGCAGGAACCAGAGGTGCACGATGCCGAACCAGGCGCCCTCGACCGCAGGCGTATATTTCGTCTGGATCGCGATCCCTGCGAACAGGCATGCAACCGCTCCGCTCGCAACGATCGCACCGACCTGCCCCTGTCGCGCGCGCCGCGGAAGCGACAGCATGAGCAGCGCCCCCAGGGCCACGAACAGGTTGAAGAACACCCCCGCCTGCCCGGCCCGCCCGCTCAGCATCGGCAACCAGATCAGATAGGCCGCCCCTGCAAGCACGCCGCCGGCCGGCGTGGCCCCGATGCGCTGCGCGCATCGCGCGATCAACCACGCCGTGCCGATGGCGAACACCATGGCCACGACCTGATAGGCGACGACCCCGTCCCCCGGGAAAATCTGGGTCGCTGCGTAGAGCAGGAACAGCCCGATCGGCTTGCGGTCCCAAAGATCGATATAAGGCCAGGACCCGTGCCACATGCGGGCGCCCACCAGCAGGTAATATTGCTCATCGGTATGGATCGCCGGGTTGCCCAAATCGGGGGCCCGCAATGCCAGCGCGAAAAGCGCGAACAGCAGCGCCGCCCGCCATCCGATGCCGGTTCCGGCGCCGAAGCGACCGGCGAACGGTTGCGTTGGGCGAACCGACGTCATCGCCGCGCCAGGCGAACCAGCATCTCATCCAGGGCCGACAGAAAGCGCGATCGGTCGGTTTTGGAAAAGGGCGCGGGGCCGCCCACGACATCGCCGCCCGCCCGCAAGTCCGCCATGATCGCGCGCACGGCGATCGCATTCCCGATCGAGGCCACGGTAAAGGGCTTGCCGGTTGGTGCCAGGACGGTCGCGCCGGCCTTCAGGCAACGATCCGCGAGCAGAATGTCCCCGGTGACCACGACACTGGCATCATCCGCCCGTTCGGCGATCCAGTCGTCCGCCGCGTCGAACCCCGCCCCTACGACGATCCGACCGAGCAACGGGTGAACCGGGATCCGGATCGGGCTATTGCTGACGATCGTCACCGCGACCGCGCGGCGCAGCGCAACCTTGTAAACCTCGTCCTTGACCGGACAGGCATCTGCATCGACATAAATGTGCAAAAGCATACTCACCAGCCGGGGCGAAACGTTGCCCGGCACGGCTTGCCTATCGAAAGCCAGGCCGACTTTCCATCCCGGGAAAGCAACACGCGCACCGACACGCAAAAGGACCTGCCATGCCGCTGTACGAAATCGACGGACGCGCGCCGCAATTGGGCGACAACAGCTGGATTGCCCCGAGCGCGGAGCTGATCGGCGATGTCGTGCTGGGCGACGACGTCGGAATCTGGTTCGGAAGCGTGATCCGCGCCGACAACACGCGGATCGCGATCGGCGCGCGGAGCAACGTCCAGGAAGGCGCGATGGCGCATTCCGACCCGGGCGCGCCACTGTCCGTGGGCGAGGATTGCACGATCGGACATCATGCCATCCTGCACGGCTGTACGATCGGCGACCGGGTTCTCGTCGGCATGGGTGCAACGATCCTCAACCACGCGGTCATCGGGGCGGACTCCCTGGTGGGCGCTGGAGCGCTGGTCACCGAGGGCAAGCTATTCCCGCCCGGCAGCCTGATCGTGGGCAGCCCCGCGCGCGCGGTGCGCGAACTGGATGCGGCTGCCAAAGCAATGCTGCTGGTCTCGGCGCAGCACTATGTCGCCAATGCGCGCCGCTATGCGACCGGACTGAAACGCATCGACTAGCCGGCCCGCCTCGCCCGTACCCGCGGCCCCGTGGCGGCCACAGCGGTCGGGCCGCGCGCGGGCCGGACGGGCGCGGGCTCGCTTCAGGCGGTCTGGCGCACCAGCCACCGTGCCCAGGCGATTCCGGGGAAACTTCGACTTGCGTCGTTTGTTGCTGCGTTGCAGCAGAACCGCTCATGGACGGAGCTGATCCCTTGCCCTTTCTGCACAGTCCGACCCGTTTTCTGATTCACTACGTGGCCGCGCGGCCTTGGATCTTCCTGTTGCTCGGCATGCTCGTCGCCGGGGCCTCGATCAGTTCGATCGGGGTGCAATATGCAATGAAACTGCTGATCGATGCCATGACCGGCGGCATCCGCGCGCGCGGCACCGTCTATGCGGCGCTCGTCCTGTTCCTGGCGCTCGTCATGCTCGAAAGCCTCATGCAACGCGCTGCGGCGCTGACCCTGGGGCAGGCGACGGTCAGTTCCGGCGTCGGCATCCGGCTCGATATGGTCAATTATCTGACCGGCCATCAGATGCCCTTCTTCCAGAACCAGCGGGCCGGGTCGCTCGGGCACCGCATCTCGGGCCTCGCGGGCATCTTCGGCGCGATCGCGCACCGTTTGTTGCAGGAGGTGACGCCGCCGCTGATCACGTTCGTCGGCGCCATGCTGATCTTTGTCTCGATCGATGCCGCCATGGCCGCGATCCTCGGGGGCATCTTCGTCCTGGTGACGTTTGCGTTGATCCTGCTCGGCATGCGCGGCCACGTTCATCACACCGCCTTTGCCAAGCATGCCGGCACCGCGGGTGGCGAACTGATCGACCTGATCGGCAACATCTGGGTCGTGAAAGCCTTCGCGGCACGGGATCGCGAACTGGAACGGCTCGAGGGCTTTCTCGACCAGGAGGCCAATGCCCAGCGCCGTGGCTGGTTCTTCGTCGAACAGATGCGCGGCCTGCATGATCTGGCGCTCGCGGTCCTGGTGGGGGGAACGTTGGTCTGGGCGATCGGTCGCTGGTCCACCGGGGCGATCTCGACCGGCGATGTCGTCATCATCAGCACCATGACCTTCCGGATCCTGCACGGCTCGCGCGACCTGGCCATGGCGGTGATCGACACGAACCAGCAGTTCAGTTACTTGCGCGAGACGCTCGACATCATCGGCGTGCCCCAGACTCTCAACGATGCGCCCGACGCGGCGCGATTGCGCGTCGGCGAGGGTACCGTCGACCTGGCTAACGTCACGTTCGGCTACGATGCCCGGCATCCGGTGATCCACGATCTGTCGCTCAGCGTCCCGGCCGGACAGAAGGTCGGCATCGTCGGCCCGTCCGGCGCCGGCAAGTCGTCGCTGCTTCAGCTGGTGCAACGGTTTCACGACCCGCAGATCGGGCACATCGCGATCGACGGCCAGCGCATCGACGAGGTGACGCAGGAGTCCTTGCGCGACGCGATCGCGGTGGTGCCGCAGGAAGTCCTGCTGTTTCATCGGTCGGTCATGGACAACATCCGGATCGCACGCCCGGATGCAAGCGATGCCGACGTCCACAGCGCTGCGGAAGCCGCCGGTTGCGACGACTTTATTCGCCGGCTGGCACATGGATATGACAGCATCGTCGGCGAACGCGGCGCCAATCTTTCGGGCGGCCAGCGACAGCGGATCGGCATCGCCCGCGCCTTTCTGAAGAACGCGCGGATCGTGCTGCTCGACGAGGCGACGAGCGCGCTCGACTCCGAGAGCGAGCTCGAAGTGCAAAACGGCCTGGACGCGCTGGTGCGCAACCGGACGGTCATCGCCGTCGCGCATCGCCTTTCGACGATCGTCGGGTTCGACCGCGTGATCGTGGTGGAGGACGGTCGCGTCGTCGAGGATGGGCCGCCGCAACAGCTGCTGCGGCAGAAGGGCGGCGCGTTTCGACAACTCTGGGTCATGCAGGTGGAAGGGCTCGACCGCGCGCCCAATCGCGCGCGCGACTTTGCCGCGGCAGGCGAACGCTTCCGCGACGTGTCGATCGCGCGCGGGCGCAAGCTGCGCGGCGCCGTGCGCACCGCATGGTCGAACATGGCCGACAGGGACCGGGGATGATGGCCGGCTGCGCGAGGGCGGAACAGCTTCGGTGCGTGGACTACGGCCGTCGCCCGCGATTGCCTCAGTGCTCGCGGAACGCCCCCCAGAACGCCCCGACCAGCGGCTCGAACGCGTAACCGAGCGCCGTCCGCTTGCGCAGCGGGACCAACACCTGCACCGGCATGCCCGCCCGCACCGCGAAGTCCGTGCCGCGCCCCGCGCTCAACCGCGCCAGTTGTGTTCGCGGCACCGTGACCTCGGCGGTGAAATAGGTCGCTCCGGTCTTTTCGTCGGTCAGCGCGTCCGCCGACAGCCGGGTCAGTTGCCCCTCCAGGTCCGGCAAGGTCCGGTCGTGCAGTCCGGGAAACTTGACGAACGTCCGCTGTCCGACCGCGAGATCATCCGCATCATCGGGGGTGATCCGGGCCTGGATCCGCAGCGGGGTCCGTTCCGGTACGATATCCATCAGTTTTTGTCCCGGCGTCACCACCCCCCCGGGCGTGAAGACGCTCAGCGCGATCACCGCGCCCGTAGCCGGCGCACGAATGTCGGTCCGGCGGAGCTGGTCGCGCGCGGCGGCAAGCTTGGGCAAGACATCTCCAAGCCGCGTTTCGACATCGCGCAGATCGGCAGCAGTACGCTCGTGAAAGGTGCGTTCGGCTTCGATCGCGGTAATCTGACTTTCCCGCGCCGCGCCCTGCGTCTGGGCGACGCTCGCCGCATATTGGCCGCGCTGCCCGACCAGTTCGGCGCGCATCCGCTCGAGTTCGCGCAGCCGGGTCTGGGATACGAAACCCTTTTCGGCGAGCGGTGCCAGGGCTTTCAGTTGTTCGTCGATGATCCGCAATTGCTCCTGCGCCGACACCACTTGCGTGTCATAGCCACGCCCCTGGGCAGTGGATTGTGCCGCCCGCTGCCCGAGCGCGCCACGCTGCGCCGCGAGCGTCGCCCGCCGCGCGATCAGTTCGCGTTGCTGTAGCCGGAGCGCCAAGGCGGCATCGTTGCGATCCTCGGGCGGAAGCGTCGCAAATTCCGGGGGCGTGCCGAGTGTCCCCGTCCCGATCTCCTCGGCCTCGAGCCGTGCGCGTTGCGCGAGCAGCCGGATCGCCTGCGCGCTCAGCGCGCGTTCCTGCGCAAGCACCTCGGCGGCGGCGAGACGGACCAGCAACTGGCCGCGCTCCACGCGCTGCCCTTCGCGGACATAGATCGCGCCGACCACCCCGCCATCGCGATGCTGGACCGTCTGCCGCTGGCCGGACACTTCCAGGACCCCGGGCGCATAGGCGGCGGCATCGAGCCGCGCGAATGCCGCCCATCCCAGGAACACCCCGAAGAAGGCGACGGCGATCCCGATCCCGATCCGGATGTCGCCCGACGGGTCGGCAAGCCGCCGTTCGTACCGCTCCGGAAGCTCGGGGCCGGAGAGCACGGTCATCGCGGTCTTCATGCCATGCCTCCGCTGGTTGCCGGTACGTCCGCTACTGGTGGCACCATCCGGCGTACGTTGGGCGGCGCGATCTTGGCGAGGACCTCGTCCCGCGGACCGAACAGATCGGCGCGGCCGTCGCGAAGGACGAGCATCTTGTCGACCACCGGCAACACGCCGAGCTTGTGCGATACCACGATGATCGTCCTGCCCTCTGCCTTCAGCCGCGCGATCGCCATGTTGAGCGCGGCGTCTCCTTCCGAATCGAGATGCGCGTTGGGCTCGTCGAGGACGTACAGCGCGGGGTTGCCGTAGACCGCACGCGCCAGCGCGATGCGCTGCGCCTGCCCCATCGAAACGCCGCGCCCGCCGAGCTGCAGCCGATGGTCGAAGCCGCCGGCAAGGCGCAGGATGAGCGACAGCGCGCCGACTTTTTCGGCCGCGGCGACCGCCTCTGCATCGACGGCGGCCGGGTCGGCTGCGGTTTCGGTGGCGAAGCGGCTGATATTGTCCTTCACCGTCCCCTCGAACAGCGCAGCGTCCTGCGGCAGATAGCCGATATGCCGGGCAAGGACCTCGGGATCCCAATCTCCGAGGTTCGCGTCATCGAACCGGACGCATCCGCGATCCAGCGGGAGCGCCCCCACAATCGCGCGGACCAGCGTCGACTTGCCCGATCCGGAAGGGCCAACGATCGCCAGCACTTCGCCCGGTTCCAGCGAGAACGACACGCCACTCAGGATCGCCGCATCACGCGCAGCGGTGAGGACCGTGACTCCTTCCAGCCGGAGCGTGCCGGTGGGCGTGGGCAGCCGCGTGGGGGGCACTTGCGACGGATCGCCGGCCAGCAACGTGTCGATGTTGCGATAGCCGTCCCGCGCCTGCATCAGGGGCTTCCAGCTACCGATCAGCAACTCGATCGGCGCCAGCGCACGCGCGATCAGAAACGACGCAGCGAAGATCGCACCGCCCGAGATGAGATTGTCGACCGCCAGCATGGCGCCCAGCCCGAGTGCCAGCGATTGCAGCGCTAGCCGCACGAATTTGGTCGCGGTCAGATAGCCGCCGGCGCGAAACCCCGCCTCGGTCTGGAACGCGAGCATCGACAGCCGCTGCCGCAATTGCCGCGCCACGAAGGCCTGCCGCATTCCCAGTGCCTTGATCCCGTCCGCGCCGGTAAGCGCCGCATCCTGCGCCGCGTAGGTCCGCGCGGCGACGTCGTGCGCGCGCGCCATTCCGTCGCGGGTCGCCATTTCGTTCCGCCAGGCAATGACCGGAAGGATCAGCCCGCCGGCCAGCGCGACGACGCCGATCCATGGATGGACGAGAAAGCACACCAGAATGTAGATCGGCGTCCAGGGTGCATCGAACAGCGCGAGAATCGCCGGGCCGGTCAACGTCCCGCGGATCAGGTCGAGGTCGCGCAATGCCTGCCGCGCGACGGGCGACTCCGGACGCCCGAGCGTAGCGTCCAGCAACGCCGGCGCAACGAGCGCGTCGAGCAGCACGCCCGCCCGAACCAGCAACCGACCCCGAACCCGATCCAGCAGCGCAAGGCAGGCAAGCGCGAACAGCAATACGATCGTCAGGAAAAAGAGCGTCTGCAACCCTTTGGTCGGAACGACCCGATCATAGACCTGCAGCATGTACAGCGTCGGGGCGATGTACAGCAGATTGACCAGCGCGCTGAACGCCGCCGCTGCGATCAGGTGACGCCGGCACTGGCGCAGCGCATCCCGCATCCGCCCGTGGAACGGCGAACCGGAACCGGGTTCAGACACGGCCGGCCATCCCCCGCTGGCAACGGGGCGATCGGGCGCTGGCGTAGGGATGTCGGTCATCGAAAGTCCGGACTTCCCCCGGTGCCTCGCGGCACCGGGGGATGGAGGATTACGCCAGGTGCAGCGTGTCGAACATGCTGATGCTGTGCAGATGCTCGAAGACGAAGCCCTCGGCCGTCGCGGGGTCGCTAGCCAGAGCTTCGGGTGCGCTGGTCGCCACCTTCGCCGCAGCCGCGTCAGCGGTCGCCCAGCCGAACGTCTGGGCCGGATCGGTCGTCACCGGCGCTGCGCTGAAGTCGAAGCTGTCGGCATGCATGCCACTGTCGACCTGCGCCGAGGACACCGTGGCCCGGGCAAGGACCGTGCTGAAATCGAACACCGCAAGCTGTGGATCATGGTCGGTCGGGCGATCGTCGCCAAACTGCGAGTTGATATGGACGGCATCGTATTGCGCGTTGGCGAGCAGCGATTTGCTGACCAGGATATGGTCGATCTGCTGGGCATTGCCTTCGAATAGATAGCTGTACCGCTCCTCTGGCGACAGCAGCGTGTTGAGGTCGGTAAACTGCCCGCCCTTGGCCGGGTCAGTCAGCTGCGTCTGCGCATTTTCCCACGAGAACCCGTTCCAGTCGCCCAGGATCGCGATATTTAGGTTGGGGTTGTCGGCCAGATGCGCGTTGACATAGTCTTTCACCCCGGCTGCTTGCGCGGTGCGGGCGGCATCCCCCGCGTCGGCGGGTGGCTGGGTCGCGCCCCACAAGGGATCGCTGCCGCCGCGCGACGTCAGGTGGACGTCGATCGCGGTGACCGTCTGGCCGTGGAACAGGAAGTCGGCGACCAGCGGCTTGCGCGTATTGTTGTAGGCGGCTCCGTCGATCAGCGCCGCACTGCCCTCGACATAGGTGACCCGGTCGAGATTGTAGAGATAGCCGCTGCGAATGTTGCCATTCGGCTCGCCACCGGTGGAATTGGCAGTCGTCGGTGCGATCTCGACATAGGCGTAATGGCCGCCGTTGATCGCTCCGATCGCGTCGATCAGGCCTTGCGCGGTCTTGACGCCCGACAGATCCTTGCCGGTGCCCGCGCCATCGGCGTCCTGGATCTCCTGCAGCGCGATGATGTCGGGCGCGCGCAGGTTATAGACGACGTTGGCCGCCAGCACGTCGAACTTGCCATCCGATGAATCGAGGTTCTCGACGTTGTACGTCGCCATCGAAAGATGCGTGGCGTCGCCGGTCAGGGTCGTCACTTCCTTGGCAAGCGTGACGTCCTTGGTGACGGTCACGGCCTCGGTCACCAGCACTTCATACTTGGCCGCGGCATAGTTCACGATGCCGGTCACGCTGCTCAGTTGATCCCCGATCGAATAGCCAGCCTTGAAACCGGCAAAGATCCCGCTGTCGCCCTGGATCTGGATCTTCTCGGGGTTGAAGTCGCCATTCGCGATGGTGATCCCGCCACGATCGTTGACCCCGGTCGCGCCGACGCCGTGGGAAGCGACGATGTCGGTCTCGGCATATTGGTCGTTGGTCGTATTCGATACGACCAGCGGCTTGTCGATCGTGACTCGCATCCCTTCGAGCGATTCCCAGAAATCGATTCCGTCGGTGGTGGGGTCATAGCTTTTCAAGTTGTCGTCATCGATCACCGTGCTCGGCGGGGTCAGCCCGCCCTGCCCGATCAGGACGGCGTCCGGCAGCTGGTTGTCCCAGCTTTCCAGCGTGACGACCGGCGCGGTGATTTCGGTAACGGTCAAGCCGCCCGTCCCCGCCCGATATTCGGTCACGACGCCCTGGACCGACACCGCATCCCCGACGAAGAATTCAGGAGCGGTTCCCGTGAAAATGAACACTGCGTCCGATGTCCGGCTATTCCCGTCGCCCAGATCCTGAATGTAGAACCCGTTGCTATCGACGGCGGTGACGACGCCCTCGGTCAGCACGGTCTGGCCGACGAACCCCGACGTATGCCCCTCGCCCTGGATCTGCCCGATCTTGAGCGGCAGGATATCGTCGTTGAGGATGATGCCGGTTGCGGTCGCGCGATCGATCGTGGCCCCATTGGTCGGATTGGACAGCGTGATGCTGAACGTCTCATTGGGTTCGGGGGCGCGGTCGCCGAGCACGGGCAAGGAGATCTTCGCGGTTGCCTGCCCGTCGGCGAAGTGCACCGTGCCGGTCAGCGCGACTGCGCCGAAATCGCTGGCGCTCGCGCCGCCGTTCCCGCCGGGCAGCAGGACCGAATAGGTCGCATCGACCGCGCCATTCGCACCGCCGATCCGCGACACTGTAAAGTCGATCATATGGCTGCCGGCATCGCCTTCGATCGTGCTGGCGTCGCCGATGCTGAGAACGCCCGGCACGTTGCCCGTGCCGGCGCTGCTCGTGACCCTGATGTCGTCGATCCCGACCCATTCGTCGTTGCCGATCGCATTGGTCGTCATCACCCGGACCTGCAGCGTCGCTGCATTGTTCGCATCGCTCGGCAAGGTGACCGAAACCGGGATATCGGCGCCAAAGGCGTTTGGACCCGACGTGGCATCGGCGACATAGCCGCCGGGGACGTTGACCCACGCGCCGGTTTCGCCGAGCCGATATTGCACCGCAACCTGCTGCACCGCGTTGTCCGGCCCATTTTCGAGATCGCGCAGCGTGAACGACAGCGTCACGCCCTGGCGACCGGTCGCGTCGAGGTACATCGCGAGATAGGGCGCCGCCGCCGTCCCCGATCCCGAGAGCGCGATCGTCGGGTTGGCGATCTGGAATTCGGTGACGCCACCGGTGGTAAAGGTGTTGGGATTTGTCTGGTTGGCGTTGACGTCAATGACGGGGCTGGTCCCGGTCAGCGTGCGCGGATCGATGCCCGTACCAGACGTGAGCCCGTCGCCGCGATACCCCATGATCGACGGCACCCCCGACCAATCGTCATTGGTCGTGATCAGGCCGATGTTCGACCAATCCTGGTACAGATCGCCGCCGCCCAGGTTCCAATAGGTTGTCGTCAACGCCTTACTCCCCTAGCCACCATCCCCGCCCGATCCGGCCAAACCATTCGGCGTTTCGAGCGGCGATCACTCGCTGCGCAGCGGCCGCTACCCGTGCCATGTGACAGCACTGTGAAAATTGCTTCATAAAGGAAATTTTAACCGCTAGCTGTCGCGCCGCGTCGGCTGCGGTCGCCTCGCACCGGCAAATTCCCCTTATTGCCTGGGTTTATGGTGCGTCTCTCGACAAGGTTTAGGGCGCTAAAGCGATCCGGCATCGACACTGCTGCTTGGTCAATGTCGCAGGATTGCAACAATGTGCCGATAATGGCGCCGCAATCGCGTCGTTATGTGTAGTGTTACAGGGGTGTATGTCATGAAGTGTGTGTCTGTTGTTCTGTCGGCCTGCGTCCTTGCGTTCGGCGCCACTGCCGCCTCTGCTACCACGACGGTGAGCATCGTTTCGGGCAATCGTGGCGTCCCTGTCCAAGGCGGCGGCCCCGTTGCCCAGACGTTCGTCGCGACCGATTCGCTGCTGACCAATTTCGGCTTCCAGTTCGCCACAACGAGCGCTTCGCAAACGACCGCGAACGTGACCTTTTCCCTCCTCGCGGGGAACGGCCTCGGCGGCACCGCGCTGACCAGCAGCACGGCAAACCTCGCTGGCCTCCAGTTCCGCACGGGGACGATGTTCTACGACGTCTTCAACGGCAGCGTCGCGCTGACGGCGGGACAGACCTATACCGCGCTGCTGACCACGACCTCGGCGAACCTCGCCCTGATGTTCGGTCCTGCGCTGGCGCAAACGAGCAACCTCGATGCCTATGCAGGCGGCAGCCTGATCCAGAAGAATATTAACGATACGTCTTGCAACACGGGCGTGTGCGACGCCAATTTCCGCTTCACGACGACCGCCGCGCCGGTTGCGGCGGTGCCGGAGACGGCGACCTGGATGATGCTGCTGGCCGGTTTCGGCATGGTCGGCGCGGCGCTGCGCTACCGCCGTCGTACCATTGCCGTCCGCTTCGCCTGACCGCACCAGCGAAGACGGATGGCGGTCAATTGCCCGCTATCCGTCGGACTGGCCGGCCCGTTGGGGCAAAGCTCCAAGGGCGAGACATCCCGATAACGCTCGCCACAACCAGTGCGCTGGCTGCGTTGCAGGGTGCGCGGTACGCATCCGTTTACGCCCAGACGATCGAGGGCACGGCTCCGCCGTGGCGCACCGCTGGACATGATCGACGTTGCGTTGAGCCAGCCGCCCGCCCCGCTGGCGAAGCAGCGGGCCCGGACGCCGACCGGAAGCGCAACTGGTTACAGGACCCAGTCCGCCTCCAGCCACATCTTGTCCGTATCGGTCGCAAACGCCTCGGCGCGGTAGCGCGCATAGCGTGCCGACAGTGCGGTGTGGCCGCGCTTGATGCTCGCGAGCACGTCCCATTCATCGCCGTAATGCTGATCGAGCCGATCGCTGCGGAAGCGGTGGTAGGTCGTCGACAGTCCGATCGCATCGAGCGGCCCCACCTTCTTCCAGCCCAGCGCGCCGGTGGCGTAAAGATCGCGGATGCCGTTGGCGGGCGTCGTCGTGAACTTGTCGGCCCATCCCTGGAATTTGAACAGGCTCGCCAGCGGCGTCTGCACGCTGGTCAGTGCCCGGCCGTCATCCGCGCCCAGGACTTCCTGGCCGACCGTAGCCGTCACCGGACCGGCGGTCCCGCTGCCCTCGAGCAGCCAATAGCTGGCAGCGTAATGGTTGGGGTTACGGTGCCAGTCGCTCTGGCGCGCATAGCTGGCGGCATAGGCGATGCCGATGCCATGGCCGAGCTGCCGCGTATCGACGAGCCTGACGCCGTACGTCTGGCTTTCCAACTGGAAACCCTGCACCGCCGCATCGTCCTGGTCGACCAGATAGGCGAACCCGGTCAGGGTGCCGATCGGGCTGTGCAAACCGGCCAGCGCAAACACGTTGTTGCCGCCGATCGACTGCGGCCGTGCACCGGACCCGTTGATTCCGTTGATCGACCGGTCCGACCACGCATAGGTGACATCCGCAAAGATCTGCTTGGGATCGCCCCATTGGAACCGCGCGGCATCGTACGTCTGCTGATTCTGCCGGAAGCTGGACGAACCGACGAACCGCTGGTCCGCGAGTTCCACGACCTGTCGACCGGCCGTGACCGTGACCCCATGCGCGGCATAGCGCAGCTGCGCGCGGTTGAGTTCGATGTTCTGCGGATCGGCGACTAGCGGGAAGCCGGTGCGGCCGTTGGTGCCATTATTGTAGCGCTCGACGATCGCCAGGGTCGCCTCGCTCTCGACCAGTGCCTGGAACGGGCCCGACTCGGCCGCAAGGCCGGCGCGGACCCGGGCCGTCAGGGCCTCGGCATCGCGCGGAATGTCGGCTTGATCGACGTCCTCGAAGCGCAGCCGGGCATCGATCAGCGGCTTCAACTGGATGTCCTGTGCGGAAGCGGCGCTGCTCAACAGCGCCACCGCGGCAAGCGGCCACTTCTTCATCGTCACGTCTTTCTGAAAACGGGTGTAGAAACGGGCGCCGCTGCTGTCGGTCGCCCGTCCGGGAGGATGGTTCAGGCCACCCTTGCGAGCGTCCCGTCGAGCGCGACGAGTTCGCCGCTCTGCCGCCCCTTACGGCCATAAAACAGTTCAAACAACGGGGTAGCCATCACTGTTGTGACGATTGCCATCAGCACCAGCATCGCGAACAACGTCGGACCGATGATGCCTTTCTGCAAACCGATGTTGATGATGATCAGCTCCATCAGGCCGCGCGAGTTCATCAGCGCGCCGATCCCCAGGGCCGTGCGGTTGTCCTCGCCCGACAGCCGCGCCGCGAGATAGCAGGCGCCGCCCTTGGCGAGGATCGAAACCACCAGGATACCGAGCGCGATCAGCAGCAACGGGATCGAGTTCACCATGTCCATCCGCGTGTTGAGGCCCGAATAGGTGAAGAACATCGGCAGCAGCAGCACGACCGCTAGGGGTTCGACCTTGCGCTTGATCTCGATCGTCAAAAGGCCACGCGGCATCACGGCGCCAATGATGAATCCGCCGAAGATCGCATGGATGCCGACCAGGTCCATCAGGAACGCCGAGAGGCAGAACGCGGCGAGGATCACGGCAAGGACGGCATAATTCATCTCGCCCTCGCGTTCGACGATCCGTGCGAGCGGTGCGAACAGGCGCGGACCTGCGACCACCACTATCAACGCCCACAGCAGCCCCCCGCCGATTGCCAGGATCGCAACGCCGGGCCCGCCGCCGAACGTCGCGAGGACGATCGCCAGGACACACCACGAACACGCGTCGTCGAACGCCCCGGCCGTCAGCGACAGCGTGCCGAGCGCGCTATCCGCCAATCCACGCTCGTTGATGATGCGCGCGAGCATCGGAAAGGCGGTCAGCGCGATACACGCACCAAGGAACAGCGTGGCATTCGCCTGGCTGACGTGCGGCGCGAACAGGCCGGGCACCGTCAGAAGCGCGGGCGTGATCAAAACCGCCGCGCCGAAGGGCGCTGCAATCCCCGCGAACGATACCATCGAGGCGCTTCGCGCCTTGGCCCGGAAATGGTCGAGGCGCAGCGTGGTGCCCACCAGGAACATGTAGAGCCCGACGCCGAGCTGCGCGCCGGCATACAGGACGTTCTTGGTTTCCTTCGGGAAGATCATGGTCTGCAGGTCCGGAAACGCCAGACCCAACAACGACGGACCAAGCACTACACCGGCGATCATCTCGCCGACGACCTGCGGTTGGCCCAGCAGCTTCTTGCCGAGCCATCCGACGCAGCGGCACGCCAGCAGAATGATCGCGAGTTGCAGGAAGAAATGGATGCTGAAGTCACCCGCCGTGTAGCTCGCCGGCGTAGCGACGGCCGCGGGTCCGTGTGGCGACAGCACGCCGCTGACCGTCTTGCCCAAACTTTCGATCCAGCCTTGCATACAACCCCCGCCCCGACATGCCGACCGCATGCTCTCGAGCATCGCATGAAGATCATCGCCTGCGGGACCTGCAAGCCGTTTGTTGAGCAGCCCGGCATTATTCCGGAGCGCTCGCCGAAAGCGTTGCACGGTCGCCACATTGTAGTAACGTACCTACATCGGAACACTCGTTTGACGGCGCACCAGTCGATGAAAATCCTTAGTAGCCGCCTGTTCAACCAGGATGTCAGCCAGGCAAAACGGATGGCGCGACTCGAGCCGGTCTTCGTCACCGACCGCGGAAAACCGACGCACGTTCTCCTGGGCATCGAGGCGTTTCGTCAGCTGGCGGGCCAGACCGAAACGGTCATCGAGCTGCTCGCGATGGAGGATCCGGTGCTCGTGGAACCGGACTGGCGCGCCCTCGGCGGTCGAAGCGGGAAGCGATCCGACTGATGCATCTGCTCGATACCGCGGTGGTGTGGGAATTGCGGGGCGCAAAGGCGGGCCGTGGCGATCCCGCGCTGACACAATGGGCGTTGGCACAGGCCCGGACGACGCTGTTGCTGTCGGTGATGACGCTGGCCGAACTCGGCGCGGGTGCCGCCCAGATCGAGCGCGCTGACAAAGTCGGCGCGGCGGCGATCCGGCGCTGGATCGTGGACCGCGTCCTCCCGGCGTTCGACGGGCGCATCCTGCCCGTCGACGCGCAGGTAGCGCGCCGCGCAAACGAGCTTGGCTATGCCGACATGCGCGACGGCCTGATCGCGGCGACGGCGCTCGAACACGGGCTCACCTTGGCAACGCGGCATGAGGCGGCCTTTCGTGCGGGTCGCGTCAAGACCGTCAATCCCTGGGGCTATACCGCCGACGCCGCAGGCGACGACAGCGACTGGCGACAGGCGACGCGCGCCGGACCGCTGTGGCTCAAGAACCTGTTCGTGCGCGGATAGGCTATCGGTCGGAAGAGGCCGATCGGGCAAATTGCTCGACCAGCGCGCGGTGCGACGGCAGTTCGAGGATGGCGCGTTCGCCATAGGATTTGACCCGCTCGAACAGGCGCTGCGCGGCGGCGACGTCCGGGAAATCGTTTTCACCGCCCGACAGATCGGTACGGAAACCCATCCCGTACAGGATGTACTGATAATTGAAGAAGGCGAACGACTCGACGTCGAGTTGGAAATCGAAACGGCTGGGCGGCCGAAATTGCCATTGCTCCAGCAACTCCTGCAAGGCGGGCGGTATCGACGAGGGGTCGGCATTGTCTCGCCAGAACGGCTCCGGACGTCGACTGAGACAGTAATGCAGCTTCAGGAAATTGACGATTGCGGCGTAGCGCGCGGTCATCAGCGCGTTGAACCGCCGCGCGGGAAGATCGATCGGCCCCTGATGCGGAAACAGTTCCGCGATCATCCCCACCGCCGCCTCGATCATCACGACCCCAGTCGATTCCAGCGGCTCGAGAAACCCGCCCGCAAGGCCCACCGCAACGCAATTGCCGATCCAGGGCTGCTCGCGGTACCCCGCCGAAAAGCTCAAGTTCCGCAGCGCCAGGTCGCCGACGCCTGCGCCGACATGCGCCGCCAGGATAGCGCTCGCGCGGTCGTCATCCATGTACCGGCTGGAATAGACGCAACCGACCCCGCGCGCGCTCGCCAGACCGATGTCCCAAATCCAGCCGGCTTCATGCGCTGTCGCGATCGTGTAGCTTTCGATCGGCGCGTCCGGGCGTTCGTACGGCACCTTGCAGCTGATGGCCCGGTCGGCAAACAGGTACGGCGCGACGGAACCAAAGGGCGAGCCGAGCGCCCGGCCGATCAATTCCGCGCGGAACCCCGTGCAGTCGATGAACAGGTCAGCGGTCAGCGCGCCATGCTCGGTCTCGACATGATCGATCCGTCCCGCGGCGGTCAAAACGACATCCGTCACCCGCCCCGTGCGATGGTCGACGCCAAGCTGGCGGGCGCGATCTGCCAGAACCTGCGACAGGCGCACCGCATCGAAATGATAGGCGTAATTGAGCGGCCCCGCGAAGTCCCCCTCGCCGGGCTGCTTGGGCCCGCGCCGCGCTTCCGCGACGCGGTTCTGGATCGTCACGGCCTCCGCAAAGGCGGGCCGGGCGGCATCATCGCGCAGCAGCCAATACGGGACGAGGCTGGTATCCTCGGTAGAGAATGGCGGCTCGAAGGGATGGAAGTAGGACGCATGCCGCCCTGCCCCGGCAGGCTCCAGCCAGTCGGTAAAGCGCACCCCCTGTTTGAACGTCGCGGCAGCCCCGCGCACGAACACGCCCTCGTCGATGCCAAGGAACCGCAGCGTTTCGCGGATCGTGGGAAAGGTGCCTTCCCCGACACCGATGATGCCGATCTCCGGGGATTCGAGCAGGGTGATCCGGATCGACGGGCCCAGCGCCTTGGCCAGATACGCGGCGGTCAACCACCCTGCGGTGCCGCCGCCGATGATCAGAATGGTGTTCCGCCGCCCCATCCCTGACGCATAGCGCGGGGCGTTACCCGGCAACAGCCCCGGGCGTCGGTCGACCGCCGATTATGCGAACGGATACGCCGCCGTGAACGGCTGCAGGAAGGACCGATAGGGCTCCGCAACGCCAAGCCCGTCCCGATTGATCGGCCGGCGGACCTGAAGCGCGCTGGCAGTCGCGACCCGTCGCTGGGTCAGGTGCGGCGCGTAGACGCCCTGTTCCTCGTCCAGTCCGCAATGCTCCAGCAGCCGCGCCGTCCATTCGGCCGGCGCCTCGACCAATGCGCCGTACGGTACGACCAGCAACCGGTCGCCCAGCAGCGACTTCCAGAAGTGCATGAGCTGGTCCTCCAGCGCGAAATGATGCGCGATATCGGCAAGGTCGAAGCTCCAGCCGACGCCGTGGATGAAAAAGGTGCGAAAGCACGACCAGGCATTGTCGAGCGGATCCCGCCGCATCCAGACCAGCGGCGCGTCGGGCAGCACCGTCGCGATCAGTCCGACGAAGCGACTGGCATCGATCGTCTTGTCGACGATGCGACCGCTCGGTCCGAAACGCTCGGACAACAGGTGAAGGTAGAGCGACCCCAGACTGTCCAGCGTGCCGCCGTTCGCCAGATATCGCCCGATCGCGCTGCCCGAATTGCCACCCGCTGCAACCGCGACGTGCTGCAGGATATTGAGCTCCCCGCCGTCCTGCACCGCGCTGTGGCTGGCCAGGATCTGTTCCACCAGCGTCGTCCCGGAACGGGGCAGGCCCGTCACGAAGATCGGGCGGCTGGTGTCGATCGCCATGGGTGTGCCGGACCGATCGAGCCGTCCGTCCGCGAAGCCTTCCATCGCCGCGGCGGCGTTTGCCGCATCGGCCTGGCGACTGTACGGCGATGCCGCCTTGAGCAGTGCAGCACCGCGCGCGAAGGCGGCAAAGGCGGCGGCGGGATCGCCGCGGTCGGCATGCAGCTTGCCCAGCGCGTAGCAATAGCGCGCGAGATCACCCGCCCCTTGCCGCTCCGCCACGCCGGCCTCGGCCAGAAGCTGATCCCCGATCGGGCTGTCCGCCAGATTGACCGCCGAAGCGAGCGACAGCCACGCCGGCCCCCAACCCGGCCGATGACGCAGCGCTTCGAGCAAATGGGCACGGGCCTCGTCGACGCGCCCCAGGGTCATCGCCGTGTTGCCGAGCACATAGGCATGACCGCCCGGATCGGGCACGTCCCGCGGCAGCTGCGCCAACAGATCGTGCGCTTCCTGCAAGCGATGCGCCTGCGTCAGCAAAACGACCTTGGAATAGCGCGCCATCGGCGTGTTGCCGGCGGCCGCGATGAACGCGTCGATCGCCCGCAGCGCGAGCGTCAGTTCCCCGCTCACCTGCATCAGTTGCGAAATTGCTTTCCAGTGGCTGCCAAGGCGCATGTTCTGGTCGAGCATTCGGGTCACGACATGGGTCGTTTCGGCACGATCGCGTCGGTCCAGCGCGGCCTTCAGGTGCTCAAGGATCGCCGGCAGCGCAGTCGGTGTCGTCACAGTCATCGCCCTTATCGATCTTTCTCTTCGGTACATCTGCCGGCGCGCCATGCCATCGCCGCGACCGATCCCTCACATTACAACGGGTTGACAAACTGTCACGGTCGCAACATTCCTTTCGTTAACGGAGCGTTAACCGACCGATTTGAGTCGTGTGGCAGCTCCGTTGGGTAATCAAGGGGGCAACCTATGCGTTTCAAGAATATTCTGGCTTCCGGAGCCGCGGCGTTCCTTATCGCGTCCGTGCCGGCTTCGGCGACGACCATCAACCTGATCGACCTCGGCGGTGTAAAGGGCTCTCAGGCAGAACAGGGATTCAAGATTGCGGCGTCCTATTGGGGGTCGATGTTTACCAATAACGCGGTGATCAATCTGGGTGTCGGCTTCGCGCCCTTGGCCACCGGCATCATCGGCTCGACCGGCAGCACGCGCGTCGATTACGGCGTTGCGCAGTGGGAATCGCAGGTCAACGCGACCAAGAGCGGTTCGACCATCGACAAGAACATCGTCCTGCCGTCGCTCAACAACGGCGGCGCGAGCTTCATCACCAACGGCACGACGACCACCAACGGCAAAACCAACGACGATGCCAGCAAGCTGGCATACAATCCCGGTGCAACGGCGAGCAGCCAGACGCTGTACATGAACACGTCGGTGGTCAAGGCGATCGGCGGCGACACCGGCCTGGCAGCCGGCACGCGCGACGGCAACGTCACGTTCAGCAGCAACTTCAACTTCGACTTCAACCCGACCGATGGCATCTCGGACAACACCTTCGATTTCATCGGGGTGGCAATCCACGAGATTGGTCACGCGCTGGGCTTCGTCTCGGGCGTCGATTTCCTCGACGTCTATGCACTCGGCAAGGGTCCGTCGGCGGGTACTCTCGGCTACAGCCTCAACGACACGTCGATCTACAGCGCGCTCGACATGTTCCGGTACAGCACCGACCCGACGAACGTCGTCCTCGGCACCAAGCCGGTGCTCGATCTGTCGGTCGGGGGAACGAAGTACTTCTCGGTCGATGGCGGCAAGACCGCGCTGTTCAACAACACCTTCTCCACCGGCCGGTATAATGGCGACGGGCAGCAGGCGTCGCACTGGAAGGACACGCCGGGTTGCGCCGTGGGTAACGGCATCATGGACCCGACCTTCTGCTACAGCCAGACGGGCGCGGTGACGGGTCTCGACCTGGCGGCGTTCGATGCGATGGGGTGGAACCTCAGCGTCGACGCGCTGTCGTACAAGACGACATCGACGGCGCAGATCTACAGCATGTTCGCGGCGTCGGTTCCCGAGCCGGCAACGTGGGGGATGATGCTGGTCGGCTTCGGACTGGTCGGCGGGACGATGCGCCGCCGGGCGCCCAAGGTCCGCTACGCGGTCTGATCGATTACGGTCGACAAGGAAAAGGCGCTGCCGGTCCGACGACCGGCAGCGCCTTTTTTATATGCGAGACGCCGATGCGGTGAGCTTTTTCGCGCTACGTGCCACGCTCCCCGCTCGCGCGGGGCGAACGGAACTACCCGTCCGCCCGCGCGATCAGCTCATTTCGCGAGGGCGCGCAATCGCGCTTCGGCGCGGCTGGCGCGTGCGGCGCAGGCGTTCATCTGAGATGCCGCTTGCGCCGCGACGATCTTGCGGTTTTGCCCGGCAATCGCCGCCTTCACCTGTGCCGGGTCGCGCGAATCCAGTCGTCCCATGAAATAGGATCCGACCGACGCACCGACCTGCCGACCGTGCGCGTCGGTCGATTTCGAGGCGAGGGCATTGCTCAGCAACACGCACCGCACTTCATCGACGACCGTCTGTGCGTGGGCCGACCCCGACAGGCCGACCGCCGCCAGGATCGACAAGGCGATCGCAGCGCGCCGTGGAACGTAGTTTGGCTTCATGGTTATTCCTCCCCTTTTCCGGCAGCTTACCCGTTATTTCGAACCGATCAAGATGACCAGCGCGGTATCGGATCACCCCTTTGCGCATGCCAGGAAGCGCGCCCGAGGAACGACTGCGCCCGTGCACCGTTGAGCATCCGCAACAATCGGGATCGATCTACGATGAAAGCTCTCCTACCCTTCGCCGCGCTCCTGTCGCTCGGTACGTCTGCCGCGTTCGCGCAGAGCACTACGCAATCGGCCAATGCGGAAGCCGCCGCCCGAGCTGCCGCGCCCAGCGCCGCCGATGCGGTCAATGCCCGCAATCAGGCGCAATATGAGAGCGACATGGCGAGTTACGCGCGCTCACTGCGGGCTAACCATCGCGAGGCAGTCCGCGACGAGGTCCATTACGATCATCAGCGGCGCGCCTATGCCGACGCGATGGCGGACTGGCGGAACCAGGTGTATGCGTGCCGTCACGGTCACACCCGGGCGTGCAAGGCACCTACGCCGAACCCGGCCAACTATTACTGAGCCCGTGCGGTTCGGACCGATGCACATCAACCAATCACAACTTGCTCCGGACCGTAAGTGCTCGCAATGGATCGGGAATGAGATACGTGTCGTTTCCGTCTAAATCCGCCGTGCGCCTCGGCGCCTTGTTGTTCGTGGCGCTGGCCGCTCCCTTGCACGCACAGGAGGCGGCCAAGGGCGACCCGGCCCAGGGCACCGGGCCGTTGCCGCCCAACGTCGCGCCGGATCCGACGCCGATCTGTACCGATCGTCCGACGAAGGCGACCACGACTTGCACCGTTCCCGCAGGCGCGGTGCAGATCGAAACGGACCTGATCAACTGGACCCGCGAAACGCAGGACGGGGTGCGCACCGATACCCTGCTGTACACCAACCCCACGCTCAAATACGGCATCGGCAAGCATACCGACATCCAGATCAACATCGCGCCGTATGAAACGGTGCGTTCGCGCATGCCCGACGGGTCGGTGACGACCGATCGCGGGATCGGTGATCTCTACGTCCGCGCCAAGCAGAAGCTGACCGTCGACAAGTCCAAGACGCAAGTCTCGCTGGTGGGGTTCGTAAAGGCACCGACGGCCGGGTCGGTTCTGGGTAACGGCGCGTGGGAAGGCGGGGCCATCGTGCCGGTCAACGTTCCGCTGCCCTTCAAGTTCACGCTCACCACGAGCCCGGAGCTGGACATTGCCGGCGATCAGGCCGTGTCCGGCGGGCACCATGCCGAACTCGCGAATCTCATCAACCTGTCGCACCCCGTCGGCAAGAACGCGACCGTCTATGCCGAGCTTTGGACCAAGGAAAGTTTCGAGCCGCGCAACAATAGCCAGCAATATTCGGCGGACGTCGCTGCGTCCTATCAATTGACGAAAACGCTGCAGCTGGATGCCGCCGCCTATATCGGGCTCAACCGGGAAACGCCCGGGCTCCAGCTCTATACCGGGATTTCGACCCGGTTCTGATCCGCCGAAACGTCGGCTGGATCCGCCGCATGGTCGACCGGCGGCATTGATTGGACCTGTCCCTTGCGTGTCACATCTTCGGCGCATCCTCTCGGAAGAGGCGCTGGAGCGACTCGCAAGGGGGGAGCGGCCATGCTGGACACGCGGCGTCACGACTTCAGCTCGTTATCCGTTCGGGATTTGCTCGAAGCGCGAGAGGCCTATCATGTGCACTTGGCGCACCTGAGCCAGGTCTACGCCACCGCGATCGGCAAATATCTGATCCGCAAGGGCGATGAGAACAGCAGCGATCCGCGGCATCGCACCGATCCCGCCGAGCTCGGTCCCAGAACACTCGACAATTGCGACGTCAGGGACTGGTCGTGGCCGTGCGTGTTGGTGTTCGTGCGCCATTGGTTCACACCGAAGGAAATCCAGGCAAATCCCGCACTCGCAACCGAACTGGTGCCGTCGTTCCTGTATCTGCCCGACGGCCGGGTCGTCCCGACCTGCGTGGTCCAGGTCGATCCCGATGTTCGACCGGAGACCAGCCCGGCCACGCCCGACTTCAAGAGCGATCTGGTCGGGGGCGGGTTTCCGATCCGGTCGAGCGCTCAGGGGCGTACGCACGTCGGCTCGATCGGCTGCCTAGTAACCGACGGGGAGAGCGTGTTCGCCTTGACCAACCGGCATGTCGCGGGATCGCCCGGGCAGGTGATTTACGCCGGCTTCAAGAACCAGGCGCGCCGCCTCGGCGTGAGCGATCCCCGACAACTCGGCAAGGTCCCCTTCGAGGAAGCCTATCCCGGCTGGACGGCGCACCGGTCGGTGTCGAACCTCGACGCCGGGCTGATTCGGCTCGATGACGTGGCGGGCTGGACGGCGCAGGTCTATGGGATCGGCGAAATCGGGGACGTGGTAGATCTCAACGTCGACACGTTCCGGCTCGACCTGATCGACTGCCCGCTGGTCGCGTTCGGTGCGGTGAGCGGGATGATGAAGGGACGCATCCTCGGCCTCTTCTATCGGTATAAGAGCGTCGGTGGGACCGACTACGTCACCGATCTGGTGATCGCCCCGCGCGACGGCGAAACCGCGCTCAACAACTATCCCGGCGACTCCGGCGCGATCTGGTTCGAGGACGAGGCATCGGCGCCGATCAACGCGAACGGTGCGCGCAAACTGCGGCCCGTTGCGCTCGAATGGGGCGGGCAGGTCCTGCTGGCCCCCGGGGCCCGGACCGCGACGCAACTGGCTCTCGGCATCTGCCTGTCGACGATCTGCCGCACGCTCGACGTGGAAGTGATCCCTGACTGGAACGTCGGCCACACCGAATATTGGGGTGAATGGGGCCACGTAAAGATCGGCAGCTACGCCACCAGCCTGATCGAGCCGGAACTTTCGCTGGCGGCATCGATGGAGGCCAATGCAGACGTGATCGGGGTCGACGACGCGGTGCTGAAGACGCTGCCCCCGCATAAAAACGGCACCTTCTCCCCGCTTGCCGACGTTGCCGATCTGGTTTGGCGGTTCGGTCGGCCCAGCGACGAGAGCAATCATTTCGCCGACATGGACAAGCCGGGCAAGGACGGCAGGACACTGCTCGAGCTGTGCGCGGATCCCGCCAATGTCGATCCGGGTGTGTGGAATGCCTATTACGACGGGATCGGCGAAAACAAGAAACGCGGCGCACTGCCATTCCGGGTATGGCAGATCGCCGAAGCGATGATCGGCTATGCCGAAAACAACCGGGCGCTTGAGTTCGTTTGTGCCGCCGGCATCGTCGCGCATTATGTCGGGGACGCATGCCAGCCACTGCACATCTCGCAATATCACCATGGCCGCGATCCGACCGACAAGACGCATTCCAAGGTTCACAGCATCTATGAAACGACGATGGTCGCGAAGCACGGTGCAGCGCTGCTGGAAATGATTTCGAACGCAGGAGCCGCGGATGTCCCGCCGATCGAGCCCGGGGGCAAGCCGAGCGGCCACGCTATCGCGGTAGCGGTCGTCGCGCTGATGCAACGAACCGTCGATCGCCTCCCGCCCCTCACGATCGTCGATGCGTTCAACGATCATATGGGTGCCGGTCAAACCGAGGAATTGTGGAACGAACTCAAAGATAAGACCGCCGCTTGCATGCAGGATGGCGCCAAGACGCTTGCCAGGATCTGGGAAGCCGCCTGGCGTGCGGGCGGGTCACCGGACTTCGGAAGCGTAGCCTTTGCCGAAGATGACCTCGCCGCACTCTACTCCCGAAAGAGCTTCCTTCCGTCCTACACGCTCGACCAGCTCACCACGGGCGCTGATCACCACATCGTTCCGATCGACGGCGCAATCGCTAACGGACAGGTGGCGTTTCGGCCGAGACACGGGACGACTTGACGCCTGCCTTTGACTTAATGGCGGCGACCGACATGATCACCATAGCCGTCGCTACAGCAGGGCACGGCGGTAAAACTCGAGCGTCAGCGTCATCGCCTGAAGAAACAGCGCCGGATCATAGCGCGGTCCTTCATCCCGCAGAAACGCATGCTGTGCGTTCAGTTCGTGCCACGCATAGGATATCCCGAGCGTTTCGAGCCGCGCGCGGATCGCTTCCCGCCCGGCGAATGGAACATGCGGATCCTGCCGTCCCCATACGAACAGCATCTCCGCCTTCAGTCCCGCCATCCGCGACAGACTGTCGTCCGACCGCCCTTCCCCGAGCGTCCCGGAATGAATGTCGGTCGGATAAAAGCACGCCGCCGCCAACACGCGGGGATCGAGCGCCGCACGATACGCCAGATGGCCGCCCAGACAGACGCCGAACGTCGCCAGCTTGCCATTGCACGCCGGATGCTGCGCCAGCGCCGTCAGGCCCGCGTGCGCGTCGGCATCATAACCGGCCACCGGCTTTTGCACCTTCAAGGCATTGCCGCGGTCGGTTCCGGCCTGATCATATGCCAACACGGTGCCGGCCGGCTCATATTCGTGATACACCTCCGGTACGCCCACGACATAGCCGTTGCCCGCGATCATCGCGGCCAGTCGCCGGATCGGGGCGGTGACCTGATAGATCTCCGAAAAGAGCAGGACGCCCGGAAAACGCCCGTCGATTGCGGGCCGAAAGAGATGCATGCGCATCGGTCCGCCGCCGGCCACGTCGACGTCCTGAAATTCGTCACTGCGCAAGATCATCCGTCGGTCCTCCTTCGCCCATTGAGCGCTGCGACCCGGTCCTAGCGCCCATAAACCCGTGCTGCATACCCGCTCCTGCATGCGACGGCGCGATCATGCACGGTACGAACGGCATCCCATCCGGACGGTACGGATCGATGCCGCTCAATCGTGCCACAATCCGCGCTTGTGTCGGCCGCCGCGTGGTCGCACTAGAGACGGGCGGTTAGCGCCCAGGCAAGGAAAGACACGATGCGTCCGACAGGTACGACCCTTGGTATCGTTGCGATCACGGTTGCGGTCGCAACCGTTGCGAACGCTCAAGGGCCCGCGATTGCCCCCGAGCTTGCAAAGGCCGTCGCCTCGTCTTCGCGCACCCCGGCGAACGTCGCGCGCGACCGGTACCGCCATCCTGCGCAGACGCTCGCGTTTTTTGGGGTGAAACCGACCGACACGGTCGTGGAGCTGATCCCCGGTGGCGGCTGGTACACCGAAATTCTCGCGCCCTATCTCGGTGCCCGCGGGACCTATTATGCGGCCGGCGGATGGACGAAGGGGCTGGACGCGATCAAGCAGCTGCAGGCGGGCAATCCTGCGGCGTATGGCAAGGTCAAGCTCGCCGCTTTCCCGGCAGCGAACGGGGAACCGATCGTGCCGGCGGGCAGCGCGGATGTCGTGCTGACGTTCCGCAACATCCACAACCTTCGCTTCGCCGGTGTCGACCGGACGCAGGCCGCCTTCGCGGAGATGTTCCGCATGCTGAAACCGGGCGGGACGCTCGGGATCGTCGAGCACCGGCTTCCCGAAGGCCGGCCCGCCACCGCCGAGGAGAAGAGCGGCTACATGAAGGTCTCCAGCGTGGTCCGCTTTGCCAAGCAGGCGGGGTTCCAGGTTGCCGCCATGTCGGAGATCAACGCCAATCCGAAGGATACGGCGGACTATCCGGAGGGGGTCTGGACCCTGCCTCCGACCTATCAATTGAAAGACAAGGATCGCGCGAAATATGCCGCCATCGGCGAGAGCGACCGGATGACGATCCGCTTCCTCAAACCCAAACGGTGATCGCCGGCGGGGCAGCTAGCCGCGCCTTGGCCTAAGCCACGATCCACCGCGCCGCGCGATGCAGGCGCCGATACAGGGTGCAACACCCGCGAAATCGCATGATTGCCGGTGCAACCGGCCATCCGACCGTGGGACAGCGCATCGTAGCGGCCCATGGACGATCGTCTTCGCGATCGTCCCGTGCTACCCGGCACCCGCAAGGCGTCTTCGGGTCCGTCAGGGAGTTACGGTGAGCAACGTCGGTACCCCATCGTGCGATTCGTCGCTCGCGGTCGCGTCCCGTGCCGGTTCCACGGCGTATCCGGGCTGGACGATCGCAGCGACGATGCTGGCATCGAGCCTGGCCTTTATCGACGGCTCGGTGACCAATGTCGCGCTGCCCGCCATCGCCGGCGATTTGAGCGGGGGCGCGGCTGGGTTGTCCTGGGTCATCAACGCCTATCTCCTGCCCCTCTCGGCGTTGTTGCTGCTGGGCGGTGCGGCTGGAGACCAGTTCGGCCGCAAGCGCGCACTGATCGTGGGCATCGTGGTGTTCGCGCTGGCCTCGGTCGGTTGTGCGATGGCGCGCGACCTGAGCCTGCTGTTGGCCGCGCGTGTCCTGCAAGGCATTGGCGCAGCCATTCTCATGCCGAACAGCCTCGGCATTCTGGGAAGCTCGTTCGACGGAGAAGCCCGCGGCCGCGCCGTCGGGACGTGGGCGGCGGCCGGCGCGATATCGAGCGCGATCGGCCCACCGCTGGGCGGATGGCTGATCGGCAGCATTGGTTGGCGTGCGATTTTCTATCTGAACGTCCCGGTCGCGATCGCCGCAGTCGTGATCGCCGCGCGCTTCGTCGAGGAGAGCGAGCGCGGGGACAGCAGGCTCGACTGGATCGGCGCAGCATTGGCGACGGCGGCCCTGGGCGTGCTGACCTGGTCGCTCACCGCATGGTCGGCCCGGCACGCGCTTACGGCAGAAATCTGGATCGGACTGGGCGTCGGGGTGGCGCTCCTGCTGACTTTCCTGCTGCTCGAACATCGGCTGGGCGAACGCGCGATGATGCCGCTCGCGCTGTTCGGGTCGCGCGCCTTCGTTGGGCTGACCGTGCTGACGTTCCTGCTCTACGGGGCGCTGGGCGGACTGCTCGTGCTGCTGCCATATGTGCTGATCACGGGCGGCGGCTATACGCCGCTTCAGGCTGGCCTGGCGCTGCTGCCGTTCTCGATCGTGATCGGCGTCACCTCGCGGCTTGCCGGACGCCTGACGGAACGGATCGGTCCGCGCTGGCCGCTGACGATCGGACCGATCGTGACCGGTCTGGGATTTGCCTTGCTGATGCGGGCGGACCCGCGCGCCAGCTATGTCGCGACGATCTTGCCCGGTGTTGCGGTGATCGCCTTCGGCATGGCGGGCGCCGTCGCGCCGCTGACGACCGCCGTGCTCGCCTCGGTCGATGCTCGCCACACGGGCACGGCATCCGGCTTCAACAGCGCCATCGCGCGAACCGGCGGCCTGATCGCAACCGCGCTCGCGGGCGCCGTGATCGCGGAAACCGGCGCCAGCCTGATCCACGGCTTTCAATTCGGCAGCCTGATCGGGGCGATCATGGCGATCGGAGCCGGCGGGATCGCCTTCATGATGATTCCGGCGCGCACCGGACCGAACTGATACGGTCGGCGTTCACGCAGGATATCGGGGAGTAGAGCCTATGGAAACGATCGGTGCCGATCTCCGCCAGATGCAGCGGACGCCTTTGGCGCCATCTCACGTCGCCGCGCTACGCGAAGCTGGCCGCGAGGTGTCCTATCCGAAAGGCGCGGTCCTGGCACGTGCGGGCGATCCGATGGACCGCTTCACCTATGTCGAGGACGGCGAGATCGAGGTGGTCAATCCCTTCACCGGAGAGCGACATCTGTCGTCGACGCTCGGCCCCACGCAGTTCATGGGAGAAATCGCGTTCCTCGACGGCGGCGCATGGTCGCTGCAGATGCGTGCCGCGCAGGAAACGCGCGTCATCGAGGTCCCGCGCGAAACGATGCTGACGCTGATGGCGCGCATTCCCGAAATGTCCGATATCGTCATAACCGTCTTTTCGGCCCGGCGACGCCGGCAGCTCGACGACCGCGACAGCAGCTTGCAGCTGATCGGCGAGGAGCAAAGCCGCGACGTCCGCCGCATCGCCGAATTCGCGAGCCGCAACCGGATTCCCTACACCTCGCTGCCGCTCGGTAGCGCCGCCGCGCAGGCGACCGCATCCAGTTGCTCGATCCCGGCGGCGGAACCGGCGGTGATCTTCGGGCGGGACATCGTCGTTACCGACCCGACACCGGACAAGGTCGCACGCCTGCTCGGCCTCAACCGGGATCTGGTGGAAAACGAAGCCTTCGACGTGATCATCGTTGGCGGCGGCCCCGCCGGTGTTTCCGCCGGGGTCTATGCCGGGGCCGAGGGATTGTGCGCGCTGGTCGTGGAGGACGTTGCGATCGGCGGACAGGCGGGCACATCGAGCCGGATCGAGAATTACATGGGGTTCCCGACCGGCATATCGGGAGCGGATCTGGTGTGGCGCGGCGAAGTCCAGGCGATGAAATTCGGAACGCGCTTCGCCATGCCGCGCCGCGTGGCATCGCTCGAGCAGCTCGAGGACGGAACGTTCTGCGCCGTGTTCGACACGCAGCAGCGGGTGCGCGCCAAAGCAGTCGTCGTCGCGACGGGGGTGCAATATCGTCGCCTGCCGATCGACCGGCTGACCGAATTCGAGGGCGCGGGCGTCTATTATGCCGCGACCGAGATCGAAGCGCGCTATTGCAAGGGGACCGAGGCGATCGTCATCGGCGGCGGCAATTCGGCGGGCCAGGCGGCCATGTTCCTAAGCCGGAGCGCCAGTTGCGTGCGGCTGCTGGTGCGGGGATCATCACTTGCGACCTCCATGTCGAGCTATCTGTCCAGCCGCCTCGAGGCCGACCCCGCCATCACCATCGAATATGGCACGGAAGTGTGTGCGTTGGCGGGGACGGAACAGCTCGAGTCCGTGACGCTGCGCGACACCACGACGGGCGCGACCCGGACCGTGCCGACCCGCGCACTGTTCGTGATGGTCGGCGCCGCCCCCAATACCGATTGGCTGGCGGGCCTCGTCCAACTGGATCCGAAGGGATTCGTCGTGACGGGCGCTGCGGCCGGCGCCAACTCGCCCTTTGCGACCTCCTGTCCCGGCGTCTTCGCGGTCGGCGATGTCCGTGCCAACTCGGTGAAACGGGTCGCCGCATCGGTCGGAGAAGGCTCTGTCGTGATCTCCACCGTCTGGTCGTTCATCAACGACGGTCCCGGGGGCTAGCGCGGGACGAATCCCAGGATCGGCGCGCGACGATCGGACGCTCGGTCACCGGCGGCCCGACCGCTGCCCTGATCCATCCGCGGGACCGTCATCTTCCGCTGAAAGCAGATTTTCGATGATCGTTTCGAGCAGCGCGCCCAGCCGCGCCATGTCCTCGCTCGAGATACCGACCATCGCCGACTGATCCTCGCGATCGCCCAGCAAGCCCAGTCGCTCGAGCACCGGCATCGCCTGCGGTTTCAGATAGAGCCGCTTCACCCGGCGATCGGACTGATCCGGCCTGCGCTCGACCCATTGCGATCCTTCGAGCCGGTCGATCGTCTGCCCCGTCGCGACCGTTCCGATATCGAGCAGTTCAGCGATTTCCCGCTGCGTCGCGCCTTCGCGCAAATGCACCGCCGCGAGTACGCGCCATTGCGCGCGGGTCAGCGGCTTTCCGTCCGACAGCGTCATGCTGCGCGCGCGCTGGTCGAACCGCTTTCGCAGCAGCTTGGTGATCAACGCCATCTGGGTCGCGAAGCTGCGGTTCGCTGGCGGCGTGGTGCCGCGATCATCCATGATTGTCATAACGCGCGTCTTACCCCTGTTACATCCCTGCCCGGCCCCCGCCCCGACACGCGTATCCCGCAAAGGTAGTTTCTGCGCAAGCGAATCATGAGGTTGCGTATTATTCGCTTGCAAGCGATATCCTTCGGTCGCAAGAGCTGGCGGGGACGGTCGACCATGATCCGCTCGACTCGAACGGTCTGCCGACCTGCTGCCTTCCCGCGTTGCCTTCCCCCGTTGCCGTCGATGAGCAAGGAATTATGAGCTTGGAAGATACCCCCGGTCGCGCGACCGATTATCCGAGCGTCGAAAACTCGGCCCCGATCGAACAGCCCGCGCCCCTGGTGCAGGCGGTCGACCCACAGCCGGTTCGTCGCCGCAACCTGCGCACGCCGCTGTTGCTGCTGGCGCCGATCGTCGCGGTCGTCCTGGGGCTGTTCTTCTACCTGAGCGGCGGGCGGTACCAGGCCACCGACAACGGGTATCTGCAGTCGGGCCTCGTCTCGGTCAGCGCCAATGTCAGTGGCCCAGTGATCGCCGTCGGGGTGCGCAACAACCAGCGCGTCCGGGCCGGCGACATCCTCTTCAAGATCGATCCCGCACCCTATCAGGCGGCGGTCGACGAGGCTGCCGCGGAACTGGCGACGGCGCAGGCACAGGTCGCGTCGCTGCGCGCCAATTACCGCGAGGGCGAAGCCTCGCTCCAGTCGGGGCGCGACAAACTGGCCTATGCCGTGCGCGAGGCCGCGCGCCAGAAGACGTTGCTGGGCGAGGGCATTTCGTCGCAGAACCAGTATGATCAGGCCGTGCTCGCGGCGCAGACTGCGCGCCAGCAGATCCAGACCTCGGTCCAGCAGAACGCCGGCGTCGCGGCAAGGCTGACCGGCAGCGTCGCCGCGCCGACCGACCGTCAACCCGCGGTCCGCCGCGCACAGGCTGCACTGGAGCGCGCCAAGCTCAACCTTGGCTATACCACCGTGCGCGCCGCACAGGACGGTATCGTCACCAAGGTCGATCAGTTGCAGGTCGGGAGCTACGTCAGCGCCGCGAAACCCGTGTTTACACTTGCCAGCACACGGCTGTGGGTCGAGGGCAACTTCAAGGAAGACCAGCTCAACCACATGCGTATCGGCCAGCGCGCGACGTTCAAGGTCGATGCGTTCCCGGACCTCGACCTTACTGGCCACGTCGCAAGCTTCAGTCCGGGCACGGGCAACAGCTTCGCGCTGCTGCCGCCCGAAAACGCCACCGGCAATTGGGTCAAGGTCGTGCAACGCCTGCCGATCGAATTGAGCATCGACCGTCTGCCTCGCGACCTGCCGCTGCATGCGGGCCTGAGCGTCGAGGTGACGGTCGACACCGGCTATCAGCGCCATCTGTTCGGTGGCGCGACGCAGGCGCGATGACCACCTCCTACCCCGACCCCGCGACGCGCAACATTATCACTGCGGCGGTGATGGCGGCGACCGTGATGAACTCGCTCGACAGCACGATCGCGAACGTCGCGCTCCCGCACATCCAGGGAAGCGTTTCGGCATCGAGCGAGGAAATCACCTGGGTCCTAACCTCGTACATCGTCGCCGCTGCGATCATGACGCCGCTGACCGGCTGGCTTGCCGGACGGTTCGGACGCAAGCGGCTGATGCTGTGGTCGATCGTCGGGTTCACGGTCGTCTCGGGGCTGTGCGGGCTTGCCAACAGCCTCGGCGAACTGGTCGGGTTTCGCCTGCTGCAAGGCGTGTTTGGCGCCGCGCTGGTGCCGATGAGCCAGGCGATCCTGCTCGACATCAATCCCCCCGAACGGCACGGGCCGGCTATGGCGGTCTGGGGAATGGGTGCGATTCTCGGGCCGATCATCGGCCCCGCGCTCGGCGGTTGGCTGACCGACAATCTGTCGTGGCGCTGGGTGTTCTACATCAACCTGCCGATCGGCATCCTCGCGTTCGTCGGCCTGTCCGGATTTCTCACCGAGACGAAGGATTCGGCCAAGCCCAGGCTCGACATCTTCGGCTTCGCGATGCTGGCGCTGGCGCTGGGTTCGTTTCAGTTGATGCTCGATCGCGGCCAGACCAAGGACTGGTTCAACTCACTCGAAATCTGCATCGAAGGCGCGATGGCGCTGTTCTTCGGCTATCTGTTCGTGGTGCAGACGTTGACCGCTCGCAAGCCGTTCATCGACATCGGCATGTTCAAGGATCGCAACTTCCTGACCGGGTCGATCTTCGGCTTCTTCCTCGGCACGGTGCTGTTCGGCGTGCTCGCCTTGTTGCCGACGATGCTGGAGACGCTGATGGGCTATCCGGTGGTGCTGACCGGCCTCGTCACCGCGCCGCGCGGGATCGGCACGCTCATTTCGATGATCATCGTCGGACGCGTCATCAAGCGCGTCGATGCCCGGCTGCTGATTTTCATCGGGTTCGGGCTTGCCGCCTATTCGCTCTACATCATGTCGGGCTTTTCGCTCGGGATGAGCGAACGGCTCGTGATCGTATCGGGCTTCATCCAGGGCCTGGGAACCGGACTGGTGTTCGTGCCGCTGACGACGATCGCCTTTGCCACGCTCGATCCGAAATATCGCAACGAGGGCGCGGCGATGTTCACGCTTACGCGCAACATCGGCTCGGCCGTGGGCATTTCGGTGTTGCAGGCGATGACGATCCGCAATTCGGCCACTGTCCATGCCCGGCTGACCGAAGGCATAAGGCCCGACAATCCCGCGCTGCCCGGAGGCTTCGATTTCGACCTGCCGAGCGCGGTCGCGGCGATGAACGCGCAGATCACCCGCCAGGCATCGATGGTGTCCTATATCGATGCGTTCTGGATGCTCTTCGTCCTTACCCTTGCCGTGATCCCGTTGCTGCTCCTCATGCGCGGACCGCGCAAAGGTGCGGCGGCTGGACCGACCATCCACATGGACTGATCCCGATGCGCTTGCCCCTCATTCTCCTGGCCGCGACCGCGCTGGCCGGCTGCACCGTCGGCCCGGATTTCGTGCGCCCGCAAGCACCGGGCGCGACACACTATCTGCCGGACCGGGAGACGTCGGCCGTCAAGGGCGCGCCGGACATCGCGCTGGGGGCTGGTCCTGTGCGTCGCTGGTGGACCGCCTTCGGTTCACCCGAGCTGGACGCGCTGGTCGAGCGCGCGATGGCGAACAACCGCTCCCTTGCCGCCAGCAATGCGACCCTCGCCGCGGGCCGCGACGAACTGCGCGCGGTCGCCGGGAAGCGCCTGCCGCAGATCGATGCGAACGCGCGCGTCGACCAGCAACAGGTCAACCTCGCCGCCTTCGGTTTTTCGGGCAACAACCCGCTCGCGCCCGGGGGCAATCCCGAATTCCATCTGTATTCCGTCGGCGGGGGGATCAGCTACGATCTCGACCTGTTCGGTGGCCTGCGCCGCCAGGTCGAGCAGAGCGCGGCACAGGTCGAGGCGCAGCAGCGCCAGACGGAAGCGGCGCATCTCTCGATCGCCGGCCAGGTCGTCAATCAAGTGCTGACGGTCGCCGCGATCCGCGCCCAGATCGCCACCGCCAACGCGTTGCTCGCCGATGACCTCCGCAACGTCGACCTGACGCAGAAGCGCCGCGCTGGCGGGGAAGGCACGCTGGTCGAAGTGCTCAACGCGCAAAGCCAATATGCTGCCGACCGCGGGGACATTCCGCAATTGGAACAACAGCTGGCCGAGGCGCGACATCTGCTTGCCACGCTCGTCGGCGTGGCTCCGTCAGAGCTCGGCGCGACCGAGTTCGATCTGGCACGCCTGACGTTGCCGACGGCGATACCGGTCGCCCTGCCCTCCGCGCTGGTCCATCAGCGTCCTGACATCCTGCAGGCGGAAGCGGATCTGCACGCCGCGGCGGCGGGAGTGGGTGTCGCGACCGCGCGGCTCTATCCCGACATCACGCTCGGCGCGACCCTGACGCAAGGTGCGCCGGGGATCGCCGATCTCGTGAAGAATGCGTTTCGCGGCTATGACATCTTCGCCGGGCTGACCGCGCCGGTCTTCCATGGCGGCACGCTGAAGGCGCAGCGCGCCGCCGCGATCAACCGTGCGCGGGCGAGCGATGCCACCTATCAGCAGACGGTGCTCGACGCCTTCCAGCAGGTCGCCGACCTGTTGTCGGCGATCCAGAGCGATGCACGCTCGGTCGCCAACCAGAATGAATCGGTCTCGGTGGCCGATCGCTCCCGCAAGCTGTCGCGGCGCAGTTTCCAGGTCGGTAATTCGGGCATTCTCCAGGTGCTCGAGACCGAGCGACTGTACCAACGCTCGAGCAACAACCTGGTGGTTGCGCGAACCCGGCAGTTTCTCAACGTTGCGCGGCTGTATGTCGCGACCGCTGGCGGGTGGACGGCGTAGGCAACCGCCGGCAAAGGCGGTCGGCGAAAGCGCAAACGCCCGATGCGGTCAGCGCGCGTCGGGGCACAGAGTTGTTGGCAGGCCCAGCGCCTGGACGATCGCGTCGGCCGCCGCATGCGCCCCATCCTCGCCGACCATCGACCGGGCGACCCGCTCGGCGGTCGAACGATAGGCGGGGTCGTTCAGCAGCGCGCGGATGCGACGGGTGGCACGCGCAACCGTAAAGCGACGCCGCGCCACCCGCAGCCCTGCGCCCATCCGCACGATCCGATAGGCATGGTCGTTCTGATCGCCCATATGCGGGACGATGAGCTGCGGCTTGCCCGCCTTGAGCGCCTGCCCCGTCGTTCCGACGCCGCCATGGTGGACGATCGCCGCCGTGCGCGGAAACAGCAGGGAATGCGGCGCATAAGCGCATGTGAGAATGTCGCCTTCGACGCTGTGCGGCCCCGTCCCGCCGACAAGCAGGATCGCGCGCAAGCCGGTGCCGCGCGCAACATCGGCGGCCCTGGCATAGAAGCTCCCCGCGCCGCCGACCGCGAAGGTCCCGAGCGTAAACACCAAGGGCGGCGGCCCCGCTGCGAGAAAGGCCTCCAGCGCGGGATCGAGGGTTTCCGCCTGGCCGCTGTCACTGTCGAACATGGGAAAGCCGACGATCCGTGTGGTCGCAGGCGCATCGGGCGGCATCGCCCCGAGACGGGTCGAATAACAACCCAGCCGCAGCACCGCATCCTCTGGCGGATCGAGCAGATTGGCGGCCCCGGCCGGTTGCAGGCCGTGCGCGAGCCGCACCCGGTCGATCCGCCGCCCATAGACCCGGTCGAGCAAGCGGCGCATCGTGGCATAGACCCGCCGGTTCCACGCAGCGCCGATGCGACCGACCGGTGCCGGCAGCATCATCCAGAAATCCGGCGTGCGCGGTGCGTCATAGGGTGACAGCATCGCCATCGGCTGCAGGATGACCGAGACCAGCGGAATGCCGCGTTTTTCGGCGACGATCGGCGCGGCGATGACGAAGATCGACGCGACGATCGCGACCGCATCGGTGACGGCCGCATCGAGCGCAGTGGTACAGGCGGCGAGGTCCGGCAGCAGCACCTGCTCCAGCATGACGCGCTGGTTGCTCATGATGCGGCGCACCGCCTCCTCGTGGCTCAACCCCATCCGCTGGCGCGTTTGCGCGAACCCCGGCAGGATCGCCACGGTTTCCAGGCCGGCACCGCGACACTTGGCCACCTGATCCTCCGCCACGGCCAGCACGGGCGTAAACCCGCGCTTCTGCAACGCCAAAGCGATCGCGATGAACGGATGCAGATCGCCCAACGTGCCAACCGTTGTAAGAATGATCCGAGGCATGTGAGCACGGTCTCCGGACGGTCGCGACTCAGAAACGGGCCTGGGTCTTGCGTCCCCTTAGCGTGATCGTTGCGCGAGCGATGACCGATTTGCATCGCTCAGCGCGCATGAGGGCAACCGGACCGTCCCGCCGCGAGGCGCGGCGATCCGTTGTAAGGTCCGCGTAAGCCTGCCCGCGCATTGCCATCGGACCATTCCCGCGCCGCGCCGCGCCCCCCCCTTGCCGAGCAGCCGCCATCAGCCTCCTAGCAAAGCCTCCGGTCCTGCAGCATCCTGTGCCAAACCCCGGGACACGGAACGCTGCTGCAATGGCGGAGAAGCAGGAGAGGCATAAGCAATCGGCGCTACCCGGAGCCGGCCGCGCGCTGGTCGATGCCCTTCGGTCTTCCTACGTGCTCCCGCTGCTGCTGGTGGCGCTGTTCGCCCGATTGCCGACGTTCGGCAACCCGATCCTGCATGTCGACGAAGAGTTTTACTTCACGGTGGCGCGCGCGATGCTCGGTGGCGCGCTCCCCTATGTCGGCGTGTGGGATCGCAAGCCGATCGGGCTGTTCCTGCTGTATCTTCCGGCCGCCTGGGCCGGACCGGTGGCCGGGCTGTACGTGTATCAGGCGATGGCCCTCGCGGCGGCAACCGCGACGGCCAGCGTCATCGCCAGGCTGGCGCAGCGTGCGGGCTGGCGGCAGGGCAGTTTCGCGGCGGGCGCCCTCTACCTGCTGTGGCTGAACTTCGCGGACGGCCAGGGTGGGCAGGCACCGGTCTTCTATAATCTGTTCGTCGCGCTGGCCGTTTCGGTGAGCGGCCCGGACGGGAATGGCGGTCTGCGCGCGCACGACCGATACCGGTCCGGCGGAATCGCGATGGCGCTGATCGGGCTCGCGTTGCAGGTCAAATATTCCTGTGTGTTCGAGGGCGTTTTCATCGGCTGCTGGCTTGTCTTGCGCGAATGGCGGCGGAGCGGCTCGCTCCGCACGACCGCGCTGTACGGCGTCGCGCTCGTCGGCGTCGCGCTGCTGCCGACCGCCTTGGTCGCTGCGTATTATTGGCACGTCGGGGCGGAACAGGCGTTCGTCTTCGCCAATTTCACGTCGATCTTCCGTCGCGGGTCCAGCCCCTTGTGGGAAACGGTCGGAAACTTCCTGACGGTGACGGTGCTGCTCGCGCCGCTGGTCGCGATGGGCATCGCCGGCTTGCGCACCGGCGCGGCGACGCCTGTGGCACGTCAGTGGCGGATGCTGCTCGGCGGGTGGCTGGCGGCGGCGTTGGCGGGGCTCGTCCTGTTCGGGACCTGGTTCGACCATTATGCCCTGCCCGCGATGGTCCCCGCGGTGTGCTGTGCCGCCGGATTCCTCGGCGATACGCGCCGCGGCCGGAAGGTCGTCGTCCCCCTGCTGCTTGGCAGCGCGCTCGTGGCGCAAGGAGTCACGGTACTGAACCGCCGGGTGCGCGGTACGCCGGCCGAGTTCCACGCGTTGACCGCCGCGATCGGCACGGGGCCGGGCTGCCTGTACGTCTATACGCCGCAGCCCATGCTCTATGCCGCGACCGGCCGTTGTACCCTGACGCCCTACCTCTTCCCCGACCACCTTTCGCGCGGGCGCGAGGCGGGTGCGATCGGGGTCGATCAGGCCAGTGCCGTGCGCGGTATCTTCGCGCGGCGGCCGGCCGCCGTCGTGTTCGGTTCCTACCGCGGCGAACGCGCCGACATTCATGCGCTGGTCGCCGGCCTGCTGATGCGCGGGCGGTATCGTCGGACGGCGCTGGCGCCGATCGGCACGGCGCGGGTCGCCGTCTACGCCCTGCCCGATGCGGCGGCCGCCCCGTGACAGCATCCGCAACACCCGCCACCGACCCGTCGGCGAGACCGCTCCGCATCCTGACGTTTCTCAAGAGCTTCGACCCGGGCGGGGTCGAGAAGGTCGCGATCCGTCTGGCCGAGGCGTGGCACGACGAAGGCGCCGTCGTGCACGTCCTGATGGGTGAGGACCGCGGTGCGATGCGCGACACCGCCCCATCGCTGTCCTACGCGTTCTGCACGACCGCGGAGAAACCACGACGGTCTCGCCCATCGCTCCGACTGCTAGCAAGGCTGCCCATGACCGTGCGGCAATTTCGTCCCGACGTGATCTTCGTCGCCGGCAACACCTACGCCGGGATCGCCGTCGCGCTCAAGCTCCTGCTGGGAAGCGCCTGCCCGCCGATCGCCCTCAAGGTCAGCAACGACCTCGAACGTGCCGACATGCCACCGGTGCTGCGGGCGGCCTACCGCCAGTGGTTGCGGATCCAGGGGCGCTTCGTGGACCAGTTCGTCGGCATGGCCGAAGCCAACCGACCGGAGTTGACCGCGGCGTTCGGGGTGACCGACGATCGCGTGTCGATCGTCCACGACCCTGCGGTCTCGCAAGAGCAGGTTCGCCGGATGGCGCGTCTGCGGTCGGTACCGGCGATGGCATCGGGTCGACGCTTCCTCGCGGTCGGCCGCCTCGTCCCGCAGAAGAATTTCGTGTTGCTGGTCCATGCTTTTGCCGATGTGGCGTGCGCCGGCGATGAACTCGTGATCCTGGGCGAAGGGCCATCGCGGGACCGCATCCTGCAAACCGCCGCCGAACGCGGCGTGCGCGACCAAGTCCTGATGCCCGGGCATGGCGATCCGAGCGCATGGTTGGCGCAGTCCGACCTGTTCGTGCTCAGCTCCGATTACGAGGGGGTCCCCGCAGTCGTCATCGAGGCGTTGGCCGCCGGGCTGCCGATCGTCGCGACCCGGTGTAGCGTCGCCATGCCGGAATTGCTCGGCGCGGGACGCTTTGGGCGCCTCGTGCCGCGTCGCGACCGCCGGGCGCTGGCCAACGCGATGCGGTCGGGCACGGGCGGCCCGGCGTCGCGCGCGGCAATGCAGCGGCAGGCCTTGCGCTTCACGATCGAAGCCGGCGCGCCCGCCTATTGCGACGTCTTCCGCCTGCTGGCGGATCGCGCCGTTCGCCAGGCCGATCAGCCGGGCCAGCGCTTGGACGACCCGTCCCAGGCGATGTCCGTACCATATCGCGCGCAATCCGCGTCGACCGCGGCCGCTGTAAGGCGGGTGTAAGCGATCCGCCCCCAACAGAAGCGCCACGGCCGCAGCCGTGTTTCCCGAAGCGACACTTTCGTCGCTGCTCCCACGGAGGGCCCCGATGGCGTCCCGCATCCTACGTCTGTTCGTCGGTACGATCCTGGCGATCCTCTTCGTGACCGTGGTGGTCACGTGCTGCACGCTTGCCGCGCCAAACAACGCGGCCCCCACCTTCGGCATGGTCTGCCTGGCATTCGCGATCATCGCGTTCCTGGGTGGCCGGTTCCCGACCTCGATCGCGGTTGCCGCGGGCGCCCTGGAACTGGCCTTTATCCTGCCCGGCGAAGGGTTCGCGGTCAGTGATCCGGATCACGCGATGGGCCTCATCGCCGTCATCGCCACGGGGGTGATGATGGCCTGGTACGTCGGACGCCGCGACACCCTTTCCGCGCTGCAGGCGGCCGAGGTCGCGACCAGCCGGCAGATCGCGGAATGGCGCGGGGTTGCGCATTCGGAACTGTCGCACCGCTTGTCGAACGATCTGTCGATCATGGTGTCGATGGCATCGATCAAGGCGCGCGAAGCGACCAGTCCGGAGGCGCGCGATGCGCTGGCCGACCTGAGCGGCCGGCTGATCGTGCTCGGCCGGGTGTATCAGCGGCTCGACCTTCGCGACCTCGATTCCGAAGATGCCGTGGCAGCCCGGCAATTCCTCTTCGACCTGTGCGACGACCTTCAGCTGTCCACCCTCAGCGAAGGGTCCATATCGCTGCGCGTCGACATTGACGACGCGCTTCGCCTGCCGATCCGGACGCTGAGCATGCTCGGCCTGATCGCCAACGAAATGCTGACGAACGTTCGCAAACATGCCTTCCCCGACGGCAATGGCGGCGAAGTCCTGCTGTATCTGCACAAGCACGCCTTCAGGACCGATTGCGTCGAAATGATCGTCACCGACAACGGTGCCGGGTTCAGCAGCGGCCCCACCAATGCGCAGCGCCGGGGAAGAAGCCTGCTGTCCATGCTAGCGAGCCAGATCGACGGTTCGATCGCCTATGCGCGCATTTCAGGGACGACGGTCGCGACGCTGCAGTTCGCCCTCCCCGCCTCGGCTCGGGGTCCTGCCGGTGCCGAACAAGACACGGCATCGCGCGGCGGGATCGCAGCGGAGCGGCAGGGTGCCGAGGCGCACCGCCACGGTGTCGATCCGGCCTGACCGCGGTGCCGGCAGGCTGACGGTCCGGTCGAAAGGATCGTCGCGGGACGTCTTCTCGCGGTCTCGTGTCATACGAACTTCACATTCCGGGCGGAGGCAGGACCCGGCATGGTGAAGGTAAGGCCCGATGGCGCGCGTGTTGGTGGTAGAGGACGATCCCAAATCCGCCGAAGTGATCCGGCTGATCCTGGTCGCGGAGGGATTGTTCGTCGTCGTGGTCGACAATGCGACCGACGCCGTATTGCAGGTCAAGGGAAGCGCTTTCGACGCGGTGGTGCTGGATCGCATGCTGCCCGGGCCGATCGACGGGATCGGCGCGCTTGACCTGATGCGCCAGGCGCGGATCCTGACCCCGGTGCTGATCCTCAGCGCCCTGTCCGCAGTCGAGGAACGCGTCCGCGGCTTGCGCGCGGGTGGCGACGACTATCTCGCCAAGCCGTTCGAGCCGGTCGAGCTCGCGGCGCGCGTACTCGCGCTGATCCGACGCCGGGTCGCGGAAACCGCGTCGGTGAGCCTCGAACATGGCCGCGTGCGGATCGACCTGCTGTCGCGCGAAGCCTGGGTCGACTCGACCCATATCGATCTCCAGCCGCGCGAATTGCAGCTGCTCGAATATCTCGTCCGGCACCACGGACGACCCGTCACGCGCGCGATGATCTTCGAGAGCGTCTGGGGCTATCGCTATGACCAGCGCACCAACGTCATCGACGTGCATGTCACAAGGCTGCGCCGCAAGATCGAGCGCCCCGACATGCCGCCGCTGATCGAAACCGTTCGAGGAACCGGCTATGTCCTTCGCTGCGATTAAGCGCTGGCGGCGCAGCTCGAGCGCCCGCTTCGCGCTGATCTTTCTGTTGCTGTTCGGTGCGGCGGCGATCGGCCTGTTCGCTTTCGTCAACGCGCGCGCGCTGGCCCATTTCAACGCGCAGACCGACGAGTGGCTCGCCCGCGAGACCATCCGCATGACCCCGGCCGCGACCCGCGCCGATGCGATTGCCCGCGTGGACCATCATAACCAGTCCGACATCCACCACCTGCGCCCGTTCGGCCTGTTCGATCCGGCCGGGCGGCGTCTCGCTGGGTCGCCCGCAACCATGCCGCCGGGCAAGGCCGAGGACACGCCCTTCGACCTCCAGGCACACACCGCGCGCGGCGCGGTTACGCTGCGCGCGATGATGCGGCGGCTTTCGAACGGCGATCACTTCCTCGTCGGGCAGGATCTGCAGGAATCGCGCGCCTTTGCCGCCGATCTCGTATTCGCCATCGTGTGGGGCGGGCTGGCGCTGCTGCTGTTGTGCCTGTCCTGCGCGGTATGGCTGGCGTTTTTGCAAGAGCGCCGGGTTCGTCGCCTGACCGAAAGCCTCCACCAGATCATGGCGGGGCAGCTCGACGCGCGGCTGGCACTGTCCCCACGGCGGGACGAAATCGACGAGCTGGCCGGCGGAGTCAACCGGATGCTGGCGGAGCTGGAGCGACTGATGCTCGAAGTGAAGGCAGCGGGCGACAATATCGCGCACGACATGCGCACCCCGTTGACGCGCCTGCTCGCCAATCTGCGGCAGGTCGATCACGGTCGCGCGGATTGCGCAGCGATGGCCGCGGTGATCAGCGACGCGGTCGAGGATGTGAGCGGGATGATCGCCATGTTCAACGCGTTGCTGCGGATCTCGGAACTGAACGAAGCCGCGCGGCGCCAGGCCTTTCGCGCGATCGACCTGGCCGAGATCGTCGGCGATGCGACCGATTTCCATGAAGTCGCCGCGCACGAGCGTGGCATCACGATCCGCCGCGTCGTCCCCGCGCATCTCGCGTTCGAGGGCGATCCCGACCTGTTGTTCGAGGCGGTCGGCAACCTGATCGACAATGCGATCAAATACACCCCAAGCGGCGGCGAAATCGTCGTCGATCTTGCGGCCGGGCCGGTCCTGAGCATCGCCGACACCGGACCGGGCATTCCCGCCGACGAACGCGCGAAGGTCCTGCGCCGCTTCCACCGCGTCGAGTCTAGCCGCAGCCTTCCGGGCAACGGACTCGGCCTCGCGCTGGTGTCCGCGATCGCGCAGGTGCACCGGCTGGAGCTGCACATCGGCGATGGAAAGCCCGGCTGTGTCGTCTCGCTGGAGGCGGCCTGACCCGGCCACACATTAACTCGAATTTAAGATTCAGACCGCGCCACGCCACGGAACCGCCGCACCCCCGTAACAGCCTTGCCATAGGGCATCGGACGAAGCGGGGAGACAGCCGGGCGCCCTTCTGCGGGGGGCTAAGAAACGCGGCGTCTTCGACGAGCCCCGCTCGCGATATCAGTTTGGGGACAATTTCGATGCGTGCGACCTTCCGCCATACCCTGCTCGCCGGGGCCGCCCTTTCGGTGACCTTGCCGGTTCACGCGCTGGCGATCGCGCCCGGCGCGCCGGTTGCGCTGCCCGCGACACCCGTCGCCGCACCCGTCGCTGCACCCGTTGGCGCGCCGCAGGACACGGCCGGCGCCGGTGAGCAGACCACCACCAGCGCGAACAGCGCGGGGCAAGCCAATGACAAACAGTCGCTGACGTCCTCCGACATCATCGTGACCGGTTCGCACACCGCGCAGAGCGCGCCGATCACGGTCTCGCTCACCACGACCCAGCCGCAGTCCGCGGTCAGCCGCGACTATATCGCCAACACCACCGCATCGGCCGACTTCAACGAACTGATCGCGCTGACGCCGAGCGTCTCGATCTCGGGCGCGGGCAACGGCTATGGCCTCGGCGAGACCAAGGCGACGATCCGCGGCTTCCAGGACGGCGAATATAACGTCACCTACGATTCGATCCCGTTCGCGGACACCAACAACCCGACGCACCATTCGACCTCGTTCTTCCCGTCCAACACGATCGAGACGATCGTCGTCGACCGCGGCCCCGGCAATGCGAGCCAGCTCGGCCAGGCAACCTATGGCGGCAACATCAACATGTACTCGCGCGCCGCGACCGACCAGCAGAGCGCGCAGGTCGAGGGCATCGTCGGCAACTGGAACACCTTCATCGGCCGCGCCGAATATCAGTCGGGCAGCATCGCGAAGCTCGGCGGCGCGCGGATCGTGCTGACGGGGCAGTATCTCCAGTCCGACGGCGCGCTGACCTATTCGCCGGTCGGTTCCAAGAACCTCTACGGCAAGATCGTCGCGCCGATCGGCAGCCACAACACGCTGACGATCCTGAGCACGTGGAACCGCAACCATTATTACCAGTCGGACGTGCTCAAGGGCGCGACCTGCGGCAGTGCGGCGGTCGGCGCGAACAAGACGACCGCGCTCGGCACCGATGGCCAGCCGCTGACGCAACTGACGGGCGAGAACTGCGCGGCAACGTCGAACGTCGGGCAATACGGTCGCAATTACGCGCTGGGCAACAATCCGAACCAGCAGGATTACTGGAAATACAACCGCACCGACAAGACCACCGATTTTTCCTACGTCCGGTTGCAGACCGATCTAGGTTCGGGCTTCTCGCTCGACAATCGCGGCTACATGTACGGCTACACCAACAACACCCTGTCGGGAAACACCGGCTCGGTCGTCAGCGGCTTCAGCGGCGCGGGCACGGCGGCCTCGCCCTACAAGACGGTGCCGGGTCAGCCGACGGATATCCTCGGCTATAACAAGCTCAACAAATACCGCGTTTTCGGCTATATCGGGCAGGTCAATTACGACTTCGCGCTCGGCAAGATCCGCGTCGGTGGCTGGTACGAACATGCCGTGACCGACCGTCACCTGATCGATCTCGATCGCACGACCAACACCTTCAGCTTCAACGAGAAGTTCAACAACGGCAACGGCACGGCCGCGCAAAACGCGCTGCCGCCGATCAGCCAGGCCGATCTCAGCTACGTCCAGCATTCGAACTGGAACCAGTATCAGCTGTTCGGCGAGTTCGAATTCCACCCGGTCGCAGGCCTGTCGATCACGCCCGGCGTAAAGTACGTCCATTTCGAACGCGGCATCGCCGCGCCGGTCAACCAGAAGACGCGCCTGCCGCTCGACACCAGCCAGACCTGGACCAAGACGCTGCCGTTCGCGACGATCAACTACATGCCGATGAGCAACTGGTCGTTCTACGGCCAATATGCCAAGGGCATGTATGTCCCGGACCTGTCGAGCTTCTACTCCGCGTCGGGCACGCTCTCGACCGCGCTGGACGCGCTGAAGCCGCAGATCTCGACCAATTACCAGGTCGGCAGCGTGTGGCACGGCAATCGTGTTTCGGTCGACGTCGACGGCTATATCATCAACATCGACAACAAGATCGGCACCTGCACGACGACCGGCTGCGACCAGACGCTGCTCGTCAATATCGGTCAGGTCCGCTACAAGGGCGTCGAGGGCGCGCTCAGCTACATGCCGGTGCGCGGGCTGACGCTGTTCGGCAACGGCTCGTACAATTATGCCCGCAGCGTCACGACCGGCGCGCAGATTGCCAAGGCGCCGTTCTCGACCGCGGCGGGTGGCTTCATCTACCGGCGGGAAGGGTTCCGCCTGTCGTTCGACCAGAAGTTCACCGGCCCCCAATAAGCCAGCGAATACACCGGCAGCCCCGGCTACCGCCTGTATCGGATCCGGCCCTACAGCATCGGCGAGTTCGCGATCAGCCAGGAAATCCAGGGCGGCCTGCGGCTCGGCGTGACGGTCAACAACGTCTTTAACAGCCGCGCCGTGACGGCCATTTCCACGAGCACGACCGGCGCGCCGATCAGCGGCGGGTATCAGAGCGGCTACGGTCAGTTGGATCAGTTCAATTACCTTCCGCCGCGCTCGTTCCTGGCCTCCGCACGCATCAAGTTCTGATTGTAACGGACAGGGATATGCGCATGAAACGAGTGTTCGCGACGGCTGTCGTCGCCATTGCGTTGATGGGGTCGGCCGTGACGGCCGCCCCGCACAGCTTACATTATCTCCCGGTGGCGGACTTCGAACCGAGCTCGATCCTGCCCGCCCCGCCAGCGCGCGGATCGATCCAGGAAAAAGCAGAGCTCGGCGCGCTCCACGCGATGATCGCGGGCGCCGCCCCGCAACGGATCGAGCAGGCGCGTTGGGACGACGCGCATGAGACGCCCGCGCTGTTCGACGGCACGCTCGGCATCACGCTGGAGTCCCTGCCGCTGACCTGGGCGCTGCTGCGCGAGGTTCAGGAAGAAGGCGACGCCGCCGCCGGCGCCGCGAAGGCGCATTTCGAGCGCACCCGTCCCTATGGCATCGACCCCACTCTGCCGGTCTGCGTGGCGAGCCCGATCGGCAAGCCCGCGAAACCCGCCAAATCCTACCCCAGCGGACATGCGACGCTGGGGTATTCCACCGGGTTCGTGTTGGCGCACCTGCTTGCCGGGCGCGCGTCCGCGATCCTCGACCGCGCCGCCGACTATGGCGCCAGCCGCGAATATTGCGGGGTGCATTTCCCGAGCGACGTCGAGGCGAGCCATGTGCTCGGCACGCTCATCGCCGCCAAGTTGCTGACGCAGCCCGCCTTCCGCGCGAAATTCGACGCAGCACATGCCGAGCTCGTCGCCGCGCATGTTGCCGGCGCGTGATCCGACACGTCCGTTTCGGCCCGGGGACATCATGAAAGCGCAATCGCAACGCCGGCTTCGCCAGGTGCATTTATGGCTCGGCCTGTTCTTCGCGCCGACCATCCTCTTCTTCGCGCTCAGCGGCAGTGTGCAGGCGCTGGGGTTTCAGGATCGCAACGCCGGCTATCGGCCGCCGGAATGGATCAGCGTGATCGCCAGCGTTCACAAGCACGGCTACCTTCGTCGCCCCGACGCACAGCGCACGGCGACACCCGCCAAACCCGCTGCGGACGCCGCCCCCAAGCAAGCAAAGCGCGCGTTCCCCAACGCGTTCAGCCTGTTCGCCGCGCTGCTCGGGCTGTTGCTCGCCGTCGCCACCGCGCTCGGCATCTGGATCGGCCTGCTCAACCGGCGTGACCGCCGGACCAGCATCCTGCTGTTGGCTGGCGGAACCGTCCTGCCGCTCCTATTGCTCCTGGCCTGACGGTCGCCCGACCGGCGGCCCGGCGCCATCGCGCGGCAGCGTGAGCCGCACCAGCACCGGCATGGCGAGCAGCACGAGCGGATATTGCAGTAGCAGCCCCGCGATGATCGCGATCGCAAGCGGCTGCTGGATCCCCGCCCCCTGCCCGAGCGCCAGAGCGAGCGGGAGCAGCGTCAGGATCGCGGCGAGCGTAGTCATCGTGATCGGGCGCAGCCGGTTGCGGCTCGCCGCACGGGTCGCCTCGGCCGGCGGCATGGTGTGCGCGAGCTCCTCGAATTCGGAGACGTAGAAGATCGCCATTTCGGTGCCGATCCCGATGATCATCGTCATCCCCATCAGCGCGGTAATGTTCAGATCGACGCCCGCCGCCCATAGCGCGGTGAACACCGCCGTGGTCGACAGCAGCGAACAACCGATGATGATCACCGGCAGCCAGAACCGCCGGTACAGCACCAGCAACAGCACCAGTTCGGCGACGAGCGCCGCCGCGAACACGCGGAGGAGCCCGGCGAACGCGATCTGCTGCTGCTGGTACAGACCGCCCAGCTCATAGCGCACTCCGGCGCCCAACACGCCGGGCCGGTCGAGCACGCGCCGCACATCGGCCACCGCGGCGCCGATCCCGCGTCCCTGGATACGCCCGGTGACGGCGACCATCGGCTCGAGATTCTCGCGCGCGATCTGCGGCTGTCCGGTGACGCGCTCGATCGTCGCGACCCGGCCGAGCGGGAAGACATGGCCGTCGGTCGCCCGGATCGGCAGCCGTTCCAGACCGGTCTCGCTGATCGTCAACGCATCGGGCAACCGCACCCGCACGTCCACCGCCTTGCCTGGTTGCGCCAGGGTCGTCGCGACCGTGCCGGTCAGCGCGGCCGACAGTTGCGTCTCGACCTCGCCCGCCACCACGCCCTCGATGCCGGCGCGGACCGGGTCGACATGCACGTCGAGCGCGTCGCCCGCGAGTTGCACCCCGTCCTTCACTTCGACGACGCCGTCGACCTTGCCGATCAGCGCGGCGACGGTGCGCGCCTGTGCCTGGAGCACGGCGGGGTCGGTCGCGAACAGCTTGACCTCGATCGGCTGCGGCACGGCGGTGAGATCTCCGATCAGATCCTCCATCAGCTGCGCCACCTCGACCTGTACGCCGGGCACGTCGCGTGCGACCTGCGCGGCAACGGCGGCGGCGACGTCCTCGGTCGCGCGCGCGTGATCCGGCTTGAGCCGGACGAAATAGTCGCCGTGGTAGCTTTGCCCGAGATCACCGCCGAGCCCGGTGCCAAGCCGGCGCGAGAAGGTCAGCACCTCGGGATTGGCGCGCAGCATCGCATCGACCTGCCCGATCTGCCGGCCGGTCTCGTCGAGCGACGTGCCCGGCGCCGTGTAATAATCCATGACGAAGCCGCCTTCGTCGACCTTGGGCATGAACCCGCTCGGCACGTTGGCATAGCCGACATAGCCGACCGCCAGCAGTGGCACCAGGACTACCAGCAGCAGCCAAGGCCGTGCGACCAGCCTGTCGAGCGTCCGTTCGTGCAGCCGTGCCACCCGCCCCTCGCCGGGTTTGCCGGGATCGTGCCAGGCCCCGAAGTCGACCAGCCCGCGCACCAGCACCGGGACGACAAAGGCGGTCATCGCCCAGGAAATCGCGAGCGCTGCCGCCATGGTCACCGACAGCGCCTTCGAAAAGGCGCCGGTGATCCCGGTCAGGAACGACAAGGGGACGAAGACGATGCCGGTCGCGAGGCTGGAGCCCGTGAGCGGCGCAAGGAATTCCCGCGCGGCGGGCATCACCGCGGCGTTGCCGAATGGCCGGCCGTCCGCATCGCGCGCACCCGCTCGCCGGGCGATATGTTCGACCATCACGATCACATCGTCGATCAGCAGCCCGACCGCCGCCGCGATCCCTCCCAGCGTCATGATGTTGAAGCTCATGCCCAGCACGCTCAGGACCAGCACCGTCGCCGCGAGCGTCGCCGGGACGACGATCACCGCCACCAGCGTGACGCGCCAGCTGCGCAGGAAGGCGAACAGCACGATCGCCGCGAGCACCAGCCCGATCAGCACCGCATCGCGCACGCTCGCGACCGATTCGGTGACGAGCGCGCTCTGGTCGTACCAGTTGACCAGCCGCACGCCCCGGGGCAGCCGGAGCGTTGCCAGCCTCTGCTGCACGGCATGCGCGATCTGCACGGCATTGCCGTCGGGCTGTTCGTAGATATTGAACAGGACCGCGGGGCGGCCGTCCTCGACGATCCGCTGCCACACCGGCACCGCGCCGTTCTGCACCGTCGCGACATCGCGGACACGGATCACGCCGCCGGGTGTCGCCTTGACCACGATGTCGCCGATCTGCGCCGCGCTGGTCGCGCTACGGTCCGCCACCACCAGCGACAGCCGCCCGCGATCCTGCACCTGGCCGACCGCGCTCAGCACGTTGCCGCCCCTGATTGCGGCGGCGAGATCCGCCATCGCCAGCCCGTAGCCGGCGAGCCGGTGCGGATCGGCGAGCACCTCGACCTCGGCGGTGTCCCCGCCCTGCACGCCGACCCGCGCGAGCCCGGGGATGGCGGAGAGCAGCGGCGTCACCTGATAGCGCGCGAAATCCTGCAGCGCGATCGGATCGGCCGAAGTCGATACCAGGGCGTAGGAGATGATCGGGAAGACCGTCGGGTCCATCCGCCGGACACCGTAACTTGTCCCGGTCGGCAGCGTGGGCAGGATCCGCGCGACCGCGGTATCGACCAGCAACGTGCTGGCGATCATGTCGCGGCCCCATCCGAAGTCGATCGAGATCTGCGCGGTGCCGCGCGTCGTCTCCGAGCGGACGTTGGCAACCCCGGGAATTGCGCGGATCGCTTCCTCGACCGGACGGGTGACGGTCAGCGCGGTCTGGTCGGCGGGGCGGCTGCCCGAATCGAGATCGACCACGACGCGGGGAAAGGAGACTTGCGGAAACAGCCCGATCGGCAACGACAGCGCCGCGACGACCCCGGCCAGCGCAAGCGCGAGCGCGACGAGCACGAAGGCGCGGGCCTGCGTCCGGAGCAGCCGTTCGAGCATCAACGACCCCGGCGCACGGCGTCACCGTCCTGCACCTGATAGGCCCCCGCGACGATCAGCGGCCGATCCGGCGCAAGACTGCCATCGACGACGTCGCCGCGATCGGAGCTGAGCAGGATGCGCACCGGCACCGCATGCGCCTTGCCACCGAGGATCTGGAAGACCCGGGTCGGCCCGCCCGTCGCGACGACCGCCGCATGCGGGACGACCCAGCCGCCAACCGTGGCGGTCGCGATCCCGACCTGCATCGACTCGCCCGGCAGCAGGCTGCCGCCCGGAAATTGCACGTCGACGTCGACCAGCCGCGTCTGCGGATTGAGCGCGCCGTCGACCCGGATCACACGGCCGGCCAGCGTCGGACCGCCCGACAATCGCGTAACAGTCGCCGCCTGCCCGACCGCCAGCGCCGCGCGCTGCGCCGGGTCGACCCCCGCGGAAACGACGATTCCGCCGCTCCGCGCGATCGTCAGCAGCGCGGCCCCCGCCTGGATACGGTCGCCCTGCGCGACGGGTGCGGCCGTGACCACGCCGGCGAACGGCGCGACCACGGTCCTGACGGGCGCGCCCGCCCCGTCCGCCAGGAGCGCGGCGAGCGCGGTCTGCGCATCCGACACGGCCTTGTCGGCCTGCACTTGCTGGTCCTGCGTGGCGAGTTGGGCGGCAAGCAGCTGCGCGGTGGTTGCACGCTGCTTGCGCGCCGCGGCGAGCGCGCTGACGGCCTGATCATAGGCGCTGCGCGCGGCCGGCGCGGTCACGAACGTCGCGAGCGGCTGGCCCGCGCGCACAACGCTGCCCACCGCGACCAGCAACCGCGTGACTTGCCCCGGCTGCGCCTCGCTCAGCGTCTGCGTACCCCCGACCGACGGCGCGACCGAACCGTAAGCGGTCACGATCGCCGGTAGCGCCCCGCGCTGCGGCCGAACCGTGTCCACGAGCACGGAGCGTGCGGGCCCCCGAGCCTCGTCGGACGCGTCGGTGCCGCAGGCCGAAAGGGCCACCAGCAACAAAAAGGGAGCAACCCGCGCGCGACGGGTCATTGTCCCGCGCCCGGCACCGGTGGCAGGTCGACGGTCGGCAGCCCCGCCCCGACAAGCGTCTGGACCGCAATCCGGCGGTCGATCAGCGCGCGTTCCAGCGTCATGATTTCCTGTTCCTTGGCGAAGCGGTTCGACACCAGGTCGACATAGCCGCGCTCATCGATATTGGACGCGCCGAACGCGCTCTGCGCCCGCGCCGCGGCACGCTCGGCGGCGGGCAGATCGCGCCGCGCGATATCGAGCTGCGCCGCCAATTGCTCGTATTCGCGCAGCAATGCCCCGACCGTTCCCGTCGCGGCCGCCAGCCGCGCTGCGTAATCGGCGTTGAGCTGCGCGCGCGTCGCCCGGGCGATCGCGATGTTGCCCTGGTTGCGGTCGAAGATGGGCAGGCCGATCTGCGCGCTCGGACCGGCGTTGATCACTTTTGAACTGTCGCTTGCGATGCTGCCGCCAAGGATCAGGTCGGGGAATTGCGCAACGATCGCGGCACGCACCTGCTCGTCCGCCGCAGCGTAGCCGAGCCGCAGCGCGATCAGGTCCGGCCGCCGCGTCGGCAGCGTCGCCAGATCGGCGCGAATCGCGGCGGGATCGAACGGCGGCAGGTCCACGGACGACACGAGTGGAACCGCCACCCCCGGCAACAGCCCGAGCAGCGCGTCCAGCTGATGCAACAGGGCGAGCCGGGTCTGATCGAGCGCATCGAGCGCGGTCCGCGCCGCTTGCAGCGCGACCCGGTCGGGCGCGACCGTCACCAGCGTCACGGTCCGCACCGCGAGCGCGCGTTCGAGTTTGGCGTTGCGGTCGGCCAGCAGCGCGTAGGTCGCGACGTAGCTGGCACGGCTGCGCGCGGTCAGGATCAGGTCGCTCGCGATCTGGCGGGCCTGCCCGGCGACCTGCCATTCCTGCCAGACCAGATCGGCGGCAACCTGTCGCTGGCCATCCAGCGCCGCGCGGCGCCGCGAGCGATAGGTGATGATCGTCTTGATATCCTGCGTCAGCCCGACGTTCCATGCCGGGACGCTCCCCGCCCCGGACAGCAGCGGCAGGAACGCGCCCCCAAGCGAGGGATTGGCGAACAGCCCCGCCTGCCGGGTCTGCGCGGTCGCCACGCTGCTGCGCAAGCGTGCCGCCTTGAGCTCGGGATTGTTGGCGAGCGCCAGATCGACCACCTGTTCGACCCGGAGCGCCCCCCCTGCGGGCGCCCGGTCCAGCGCGGCTGGGGTGGTGACGAGTGGCGCGGCCGTGGGCAACGGCAGCGCGGCATAGTGCGCGCAACCGCCCAGGCTCGCGCACACGGTCATCGCAATCAGCCGTCGCTGGCGGGCGGTTGTCATCGGTGCCGCGAACCTTCGCTTGGGATGCCTGTCGTTACGACCCGCGCTCTGCCCGCGCTATAGCGCAAGGCAAAGTTGGTTATCCCCAACTTCGCGGGCTTGCGGTTTTCACCCGATCGGTTCGTCCCGACGACGCCAGATGGATCGCGCCTATCGCGGCAAATGAAGGACCAGTTGGCCGTGCTGCTCCAGTCGCGGATAGGCTGCATCGATCGCGTCGGCGACGACCGGATTGTAGCGTTCATCATAAATCCGCTCGCCACGATTGCCGACCGTCACGAAAAAGCCGAACTGCTTGGCACGGATGCGCCTGGCAAACGCGGCTTCGTCATACAGCCCCGCATGGCCGAGCTCAGCCGCGATCGCCGGCTCCCACCGCACGGGCTGGCCGCCACGGATCAGCAGCACCATCGCGTCCGACACGACCGGACGCGGCGACCGGGCGATGCGCGCGGCGATCCTGTCATACGGTGTCGTCGCCATGTCACGCTCGCTGTCGGCAACCAGCGCACGATACGCTTGTGTGGGGATACCCACCACGACCACCGCGATCAGGAACAGCCGTGGCCAGCGCCCCGCAGGGCGCGCAGCCTGGATGACGGGCAGCGCGCCGATCCCGACAAACACCGCAACCGCATACAGCCATTCGATCAGATAATTGTCGCTGGCCCCGGACTTCATCACCATGGGCAGCATGGCGGTCTTGATCGCAAGGAACACCGCCAGAAGGCATGCCGCGAAGTCACCGGGTCTGGCCGCCAACCGGGTCCGCAGCCTAACAACGGCGGTCGGCCTCAAGCGCTGCCATGTTGCGCCAACGCCCAGGATTGCGACCGCCACGGTGCTGATCTGCGAAAGGATGACATATTCGAGGATCTGGACACGCGGCAGATCGACCCGGTTCAAATTGTACAGCAGCGTATGGCGGAGGAAGCCGCCGTGGCTCATCAGGCTCAGCCCCGCCAGTGTGCCCAGCCCCAGCGCCGCACACCATCCGAACAGTATCCAGCCGGCACGCGGGCGCACCAGCCAAAGCGTGGCGAAGGCCGCGGCGGGCGCGGCGATCGAGGTCTGCTTGGTATAGACCGCCAGCACGAAGCACAGCGCCGCCAGTGCAATCCGCATGGGCCGTTTCCAAGCGCCCAATGTCAGCGCAAGGCCGCCGAGGGAGAATGCGCCAGCCAGCATATCGACGCGCATCAGGCTGGCCCACGACAGGATGGTCGGCGCGCTGGCAAGGCATCCCCCTGCGATCAGCGCCGCGACAAGCCGCGCTGGCCGCGGCCGACAGGACGGCATGGCGGCATAGGCGAGATATCCGACCAGGCCCATCGAGACGAGCGTCGACAGGAGCGACACCATCCGCCCGGTTGCCAGCCCATCCGTGCCGAACAGCGATGCCAGGCCGTGTACGACCAGATAATAGACGGGGGGATAATGGTAGACGATCGCCGGAAACACCCCGAGCGGCGCATATCCCTGGCCGCCGACGATGTTGATCATCTGTTGCCAGACGATCCCTTCGCCATAATCGAGGTCGTAGCGATACGGGATCGCGGTGGCCGCGAGATACAAAAGCTTTGCTAGATCCGCGGCCAGCAACGCCAGCGCCACCGCGATCCCGCAGCGCAGCGCCCACCGACGCCAGTCGGGACGCGATGCGGGCGGGATCATCGCGGTCGGGCCACGAGCAGCATTTGCTTGCCCATCGGCTTGATCGGCGAGGCCAGATAGGCCGCGATCAACCATGGCCAGACCGGGAAACGCGACTTGACCGTCAACGGCAGGAAGCGCGGCCGTACCTCGGTGACATCCCAGCCATGCGCGGTCAGCAGATCCGCCAAACTGATGTGCGAATAGACAGCGACATGGGTGTAATCGTCAAAATATTCGCGAAACGCGTACCGATAGTTCGGCTGCAGGATGGTCAGCGTCCCGCGGCTCGACAGCGTGCGCGCGATCTCGCGCAGCGCGACGATGAACGTATCCTGCGTCAGATGCTCGAACACATTCGATGCAAACGCGAAATCGACACTGGCGTCGTCGATTGCGCTCAGATCCGTGACCGGCGTGATGAGCGCCTCGACACCGGGGGCCACGTGCTCGGCGAGCCCTGCCCAGGTGTCGACCGCGATCCGCCGTCGGGCCGTGACGCTGTTGACGAAATCGCCATAGCCAGCGCCCAGGTCGAGCACGCAGGCGTCCGCGGCGATGCGATGCCGGAAGACGTAACGCCAGAGGGCGCGCCAAACGGCACCGCGGCGGTGGCTCTCGGTCAGCCGTGACCCGTGATAATCGCCGCTCATGCGTAGCGCTTCCAATCCGAAAGCAGGCCGTAGATCATCCGCGTCCCCACGGAGAAACCGCGCCAATTGTTGATGTTGCCCCCCTTGCTGAGACCGATGCGGGCATGGAAGGTAATCGGACATTCCAGCAGCAGCAAACCCCGCCGAAGCGCCGTATCGAGGAAGTGGGCGTTGAACTCCAGATTTACCGCCGGGTTGAGGTGCGGCAGCAGCCTGATCAGTGCATCGCGACGGCACAATTTATAGGTCGTGCCGACATCGGTGATCGTGCCGCGCCCGAGATGCTTCGCCTCCAGCAACTTGCCGACGAACAGATTGCCATAGTACATGAAGACGGTCAGCTGGGTCAGATACTGTCGCAGCGGCTCGACAATGCGCGATCCGTTCACGATGTCGGCATGCGGCGCATAAGCGAGCAGCTTTTCGACATCATAAGCGCGGAACGTGCTGTCCCCTTCGCACACGACGACGAACTCGGTATCGTCGAACCGCACGGCCTCGCTCATGCAGCGATGGACACACCGGCCATACCCCGGTGCCGGCTCGTTGAAGGTCAGCGCTCCGGCGGCCTCAGCACGGGCGAACGTCGCGTCGTGGCTGTTGTTGCTGACGACGATGACCCGCTCCACCAACGGATGGGCCAGGAAATCCTCGACCGCTCCGGCGATGCTGTCCTCGTCGTTATAGGCCGTCAACGCGACGGTGACGCGGCGTCGCTGTACCGGAATGTACCGCACCGGGATGTCGGGTTTCTTCCGCTGCAGCATGAACAGGAGATCGAACAGCGCGAGGACAATGCCGATCATGATCGGAACGCCGCTATACCATACCAGCCACTCGGCGACGGGATCGAGTAACGCATGCAGACCCAGCAGATAGCGGGGAAAAACCAGCAGCACTCCAGAGAGATACATCGCAAGGCCAGCGACGAAACACAGGACGCCGTACAGCAGGAATGGCTTGTCGAGCGGGTGCGGTGCGATTGGGTTCAGCGGACGGCCCGCCATATCTTCGCCTTCCATTCGCGCAGCAAGGATCGCAGCGCCAGGAAAAGTGTAGAAAAGAATAGTTAATGAAGCGTGCGGTGCAGCTTCACCGGGCCACCGGTCGTGCGGGCCGTTGCTCCGCACGACGGACACCCGTCCGGCCATTCCACCCGTGGAATACCCAGCGACCGTCCACCCTTGCACCGCTGCCATGCAACGCCGCGCGCGCGCAAGCCAACAGTACCGCTGCCATTACCACGGGCCCGACCGGCACACCCAGGTGCAGCGCGAGGTCGCGCGCGACGAGTGGCAGGATGTAGCCCGCGAGGAGCACGGCTTTCTCCCAGGGCAGAAAGCCGCGCCGTAGTCCCTCGGTCCACAGCCAGGCCAACGGAATGGCGGTAACGATCAGGTCATAGTCGAGCAGGAACGGGCTCATCAGCGTCATGGCGGCGACGCACACCGCCCCCTGCCCCCGCGCGTTCGTTCCCCGCACGCGGGCGACGATGACGAGCAGGCCGACTGCGCCGCCCGCCGCCAGGCCCTGCAAGCCGTAGGCCAGGCCAATTCCGCCACCCAGCACGCGCACTGCAGAAAAGAGGCTCACCATCTTGCCTGGTTCGACCAGCCCCTGCTCGAGGATCGCGCGTCCCGTTGCGCTGCCCGCCAGGAACCCCGTCCAGACCGATGGGCCGAACACGAACCACGACGCTCCGCACGCGGCGATCGCAGTCGCCGCGCCGGCGACCGCTACCCGCCAGCGACCGCTCGCCAGCACCAACACCGGGATTGCCAGCGCGATCTGCGGCTTGATGACCAGCAGGCCGAGCAATGCCCCCGCGAGCCAGGGGCGTCGATCGATCAGCCATAGCCCGCTCCCGAGCAAGGCGCAGGTCAGGAAGCCATTCTGGCCATGGCCGATGTTCATCAACACTGCCGGAAACGCGAAAGCGGTCAGCGCGCCACCCGACGCGACGCGGGGTGACAGGCCCAACCATCGCCTCAACGCCAGCCAGTAGGCCGCCCCGGTGACCAGCAGCCAGCCAATCAACGCGACGAAATACGGGACCAGTCCGAGTGGCAGGCACAGCAACAGGAATGGCGGCGGATACAGGAACGAAGGCCCGGGTTCGACCGGCATGGCCGCCCGCTGGATCGCGTACAGTTGCGCAAGGTCATAGGCTGCGCCGCCCCGCCCGACCAAGGCAAGCTTCGAAGCCGTCCAGAATGCCAGGAAGTCGGTGCCCAGCGGCTTCCCCATGAGATCGATGCCATGTCGCGCGGTGAGGATCGTGCCCAGGGCCGCCACGAGCGACACCACAATCAGGATCCAGCGATATGCGCGCGCCCGCCCGGCCGTCATCCAGACCATGTGTCGCAGCGGATCGATCGTCATTCCGGACAGCGCCCATCTCCCGTTGCCGACCCGCGGCCGGTGCCCGCGATCGCTCTAGCGCAGTGCATGTTTAAGGATGGTTACCCGGCTTCCGGGCAGAACACGGCCCACCGCGCGCATAGGCACGCGCAAATCTGCCAAGCTCCCATGCTCTTGGCCGGAACCAACGTCCCTGACCAGGGTGGTCATACAATACTTGCATTTGGTCAGGCCATTTGTTAGCTCAATAGGCGAGCGCACCAGAGAGTCGCCATGAAATTTGGGGGGATGCATGATCGGATTGCATACGTCTGTCGCACGCGGCGCACTCGCGCTGTCGCTCGGCCTGGGTGTTACGCCAGCGCTGGCCGCGCCGGTTCCGGCCAAACCGGCAGATCCGTCCGCCCTGCAGGAAGCCCCGCCCGCGCCGTCGGACGCTGCGTCGCCCTCCGCCACCGATGGCGACATCATCGTGACCGCTCAGAAGCGCGCCGAAAACATCCAGCGTGTGCCGCTCGCGGTCTCGGTCGTTGGCGAGGCGCAGTTGAAATCCAGCGGCGTCACGCAGTTTCAGGACCTCGGCAAGGTGGCGCCGTCGCTGACCGTGCGCCCCGCCGAGCACCCCGTGAATGCCAACGTATCGCTGCGCGGCGTCGGCACGTTCGCCTTCGGGATCGGGGTCGAATCCAGCGTCGCCGTGCTGGTCGACGAAGTGCCGCTCGCGTTCCAGGCGCGGGCCTTCACCGATCTGCCGGACGTCGAACGGATCGAAGTCCTGCGTGGCCCGCAGAGCACCTTGTACGGCAAGGCGGCATCGGCCGGCCTGATCAACATCATCACCCGCTCCCCCACCAGCACGCTGCGCGTGCGCGCCAATGCGCTGGTGACGACGGACCGGGAATATGGCGGGAACTTCAGCGTCTCCGGGCCGATCAGTCCGGAACTCGGCTACGTGCTGTCGGCGAGCTATTCCACCTGGGACGGCAATGTCCGCAACCTGTTCAACAACAAACGGGTGAACGGGCGCGAGGCCTTCAACACGCGCGGCAAGATCCGGTGGGAACCCACGCCGACCGCGACCTTCACGGTGTCAGGCAATTATCTCAACGGCAACTCGACGGTCGGCCGGCCGTTCATCCGGCTGGACCCGAACGCGCTACTCCGCAACAGCGCTGGCCAGACCGCCGCGGTCGCGCTTCCCGGGGTCACGGTCAGCGAGAACAATCAGGCGATCAGCAACAATTACGATGCGCGAACCAACTATCAGGGCGGCGGCGGATCGCTGCGGGGGGACATCGGGCTCGGCGCTATGACGCTGGTCTCGATCACGTCCTATGATCGGTTCGTCCTGCACGACTATCTGGACCATGACGACACCGCGGCACCGGCAGCGGTCGGCAGCAACACCCAGATCGGCACCTTCCGGTCCAAGCTGTTCACGCAGGAAGTGCGGCTGCTTTCGCCCAGCAGCAACCCGTTCCGCTATACGATCGGCGCCTATTACGCGAACGTACAGTTCGAGCGGCCGTTCGTTCGCGGTCCGGCGTTCTCGCTCGCCAACTGGTTCGCGACATCCAAGTCGCGGCAGGTCGCCGGCTTCGCGCAGATCGACTGGGAAATCCTGCCGCGGCTGACGTTGACCGGCGGCGGACGGGTGCAGAACGAACGCGTGTCGTACACCTTCAAGGACAATCTGGCGGTCGCCCCGAACCCGTCCTTCTTCAGCGGAAGCGCCGAGGATACGGCCGGGACCTATCGCGTCAGTGGCAGCTACAACCTGACCCGCGACCTCACCTTCTTCGCGACCTATTCGACCGGCTACAAGGGCCAGACCTACGATCTGACCACCGGCTTCAACGCCAATCGCGCGGCGGCCGGCCCGATCAAGCCCGAACGCTCCCGTGACAAGGAACTTGGCGCGCGCATGCAGTTCTTCGATCGCAAGCTGACGCTGAACCTCACCTTCTTCGATACCAATTACAAAAACCTGCAGGCGCAATCGATCGAGACGCTGGCGGATGGAACGACCAACTTCCGCCTGACCAACGTCGGCGGGTTGAACACCAAGGGTATCGAGATCGACAGCGCGGCACGGCTCGGGACATTGGCGCTGACCGGCTCGTTCACCTATCTCGACGCCAAATATACGTCGTTCGACGTCGCGCAATGCTATCCCCGCCAGCAGGTTCCGGCGACGTGCCTGCCGCCGACGTCGCCCACCTTCCAGAACCTGACCGGACAACGCGCCGTACAGGCGCCGGAATGGAAGTTCTCGGTCGGGGCCGACTTCTCACCGTCGCTGACCGAGACGCTGAAGGGCATCGCTCAGCTGAACTGGCAGTATCAGAGCAGCGTGTATTACGTCGCCGAGGATCCGCAGACCTTCCAGGGCGCCTATCACATCGTCAACGCTGGCCTCGGCGTCCGCGACGCAGACCGCAAATGGGAAATCGTCGCCTTCGTCAACAATCTGTTCGATCAGCAATATTACCCGTCCCTCGTCAACTCGGCAGCGAACTTCGGTAACAAGCTCGCGACCCAGGCACTGCTGCCGCGCGACTTCCGCCGCTACGGCGGGCTTCGGCTAGGGGTCAATTTCTGAGCGTCGGGGGAGCCAGACGGCCTCGTCACGCCCTGCTATGGAGCGGAATGGTCCTATGGTTCGTCCGACCCTGGTAATCGCGATCGCGAGCACCGCCGCCTTGCTGTCGCTGGCGCAAGCCACCGCGCAGGATGCCCCGGCACGGCCGCCGGTAGATGCGCCCGAGCTTGCCGCTTTGGGTACCCATCCGGTCGGTGTGGTGGATCTCGACCTCGTTCAGCCGGCCCAGGCCGATCCCTTGCAGGGCGCGGCGAAGCCGGCGATCGTCGACCGGCGGCTGCACCTCAAGATCTGGTACCCCGCGGCAAACGCGGGCGGCGGCACCCTTTATCGCAGCGCGTTGCCCGGGGCCGACGGCGCCGACGTCGCCTTTACCGTCGCGGGCCTCGCAACCCCGCGCGCCGTCGGCGCAACCGGGCGGTTCCCGCTGGTGATCCTGGCGCACGGCTACAGCAATACGCCCGAGGCGCTATCCTGGCTGGGGGAAAACCTGGCGAGCAAGGGTTATGTCGTGGTCGTTCCGGCGTTTCGCGACCCCTCGATCACGATCCGGACCGCCGCCGCAGCCGCGGGGCCGATCGCGCGGAGGCCGCTCGACATCGCGTTCGTCGCCGCCGAGGTGCAGCGCCGCGCCCGGGCGGGCGAAGCGCCGTTCGCCAATACCGACGGCACGCGTACCGCATTGGTCGGCTATTCCATGGGGGGCTACGGCGTCCTCACCGCGGCGGGCGCGCCGCTCGATCCCGCCCTGGCTGGCGCAACGCGCGGCGTCCTGGCGCGCTATGTTGCTGGCGGGGCCGCGGCGGCTGCGCTGAAGGTTGCCGATCTCAAGGCGGTGGTCGCGATTTCCCCCGCCAGCGTCGTCCGCGGAGTGAGGATGTGGGCGCCACCGGGGGTCTCCGCCATCAGGACCCCGACGCTGTTCATCGTCGGCAGCCAAGATCGCACCGTCGGCTATGATCCCGGCGTGCGTACCCTGTTCCATCAGGAGACGCACGCGCCGCGTTATCTGCTCACGTTCCGCGAAGCGGGCCACAGCATCGCGCTGATCGGCGCGCCGCTCGAGATGCGCAAATCCTATTGGGACCAGGATTGGTTCGAGGATGCGGTGTGGCGCAAGGACCGCCTCATCGCGATCCAGACGCACTTCATCACCGCGTTTCTCGATCGCTACGTCAAGAACGACCAGGGCAAGGCGGCTTATATCGACGGGTTGATCCCCAATGCCGACGACGGGACGTGGCCCGGCGCACCGGCCGGGCGATACGCCGGTTTCAGCCCGGGCCCACCGGTCGCGTCCCTCTGGAAGGGTTTCCAGCCCAACAAGGCGGCGGGCATGAGCTTCGAATTCAAACCCGCCGAATGACGCCGCGGGGCTGCCTGGCATCGTCGCGCGCGCACGGCGCAGCCGCGACAAGCAATGCCGGGCCCGTCCGCCAGATGATCTGAGAAACCGACAGAAATTCCATCCGCAAGAGGGCCAGCCGACATGAAGATGACAGGAATGATGCGACGCCTGGTGGCGACGGCGATGGTCTGTGCGGCGCCTGCGATCGCCCAGGAAGGCGCCCCGCAACCGCAGCCCTTGCCCCTTGCGACCGCCAAGAACAGCCCGTTGCTGGTTTCCGCCGACCTGCGCGACGGGATGGATCTGTCGGGACCGTGGCATTATTCGATCGATCCGTTTCGATCGGGTCTCGCCGGATTTCATGGCGAGGTTCCCGGCGTGTCGCAGCAACGCTATCTCGACCTGGACGTCAGCAAGGCAATGCGGGACGACAATCGCGCGCTGTTCGAGTTCGATCTCAGCCATTCGCCGGTGACGACCCTCCCCTCGTCCTGGCTGACCGAGGCGCCAGAGTTGCGTCACTATCAGGGGCTGATGTGGTATCAACGCACCTTCCCCGCGGCCGCCGGGCGGACGGGCCGCTATTTCCTTCGCTTCGGCGCGGCGAATTATGCCACCGTCGTCTATCTCAACGGCAAGCCCATCGGCCGGCATGCGGGCGGGTTCACGCCCTTCGCGTTCGAGGTCACCGGTCAGCTGCGCGACGGCAGCAACCAGATCACCATCGGGGTCGATTCCCAGGCCAGCGAAGCGACCGTGCCGCCCCCCGTCACCGACTGGGAAAATTACGGCGGCGTGACGCGCGGCATACGCCTGATCGCCACGCCCGGTACCTATGTCGACGACGCGTGGGTACACCTGACCCGCGACGGCAGGATGGCCGTGCAGGCGCATCTCGACGGACCCCGGGCCGCCAACACGGCGGTCCATTTCCGTATCGCTGCGCTCGGCCTCGACGTGGCGGGCACCACCGACGCCATGGGCGATTGGCGAGCGACCGTCGCCGCGCCGCGGGCGCTGGTCCGCTGGTCGCCGGAACACCCGAAGCTGTACGACGTGACGATCGCCGCTGGATCCGACACGTGGCGCGACCGTATCGGGTTCCGCACGATCGCCGTACGCGGGGCGGACATCCTGCTGAACGGGAAACCGATCTTCCTGCGCGGCATTTCCCTGCACGAAGAGGAACTAGGGACCGATCCGACCCGCGCGATGACACCGGCGGCGGCCCGCGCTTTGCTGAGCGAGGTCAAGGACGGGCTGCACGGCAATTATGTCCGGCTCGCGCATTACCCGCATTCCGAGGTGATGACCCGCATGGCGGACGAGATGGGCCTGATCGTGTGGAGCGAGGTGCCGGTCTATTGGCTGGTCGCCTGGTCCAACGCCGATACGCTGGCCACCGCGCGCAACATGGTCGCGGAAAACATCCTGCGCGACCGCAATCGCGCATCGATCGGCATCTGGAGCGTGGCGAACGAGACGCCGGTGACCGACGCCCGCAACGCCTTCCTCCGCACGCTCGTGCAGGATGTCCGCGGCCTCGACGATACCCGCCTGGTCAGCGCGGCGTTGCTGGTCGAGCGGTCGCAAGGCCCGGGGGCGCCGGTGATGACCATGGCGGATCCGCTCGCCGATGCGCTCGATGTGCTGGCGATCAATACCTACAACGGCTGGTATTCGCCCGATCGGCTGGCGGACGTGCCGGGCATCGTCTGGCGGGTCCCGGCCGGCAAGCCCCTGGTGTTTTCGGAATTCGGCGCCGACGCGCGTGCCGGCTTCCATGATATCGGCACGGCACCGCAGAAGTTTTCTGAGGAGTATCAGGCCGACTATTACCGCGCCACGCTGAAGATGGCGGATGGCGTAAAGACGCTGCGCGGCATGTCGCCCTGGATCCTGAAGGACTTTCGCTCGCCGCGCCGGCAGAACCCCGATTTCCAGCAAGGCTGGAACCGCAAGGGCCTGATCTCCGAGACGGGCCAGCGCAAGCAGGCGTTCGGGGTTCTAGCGGGCTATTACGCCGACAGAAGCGACGGTTCCGAGGACGCCGCACAACATCGACGGTAACGATTCCAGTCCGGTCGCGCGCCGGCGGACGCGCGTCCCGGGTTTCGCTGTACGGACGCTGGACCCTTTTGCACCGGCACGTCGTTTGAGCGCTACCGAACCTTCAGCGAAACAGGACAAACCATGGCCCGCAAGACCCCGAAATCCGCCGCCGCCCCGCAAACGGCGGAAGCGCAGCCGCAGTACAAGGTCGAATATCGCGAGATCCAGCCGTACGAGACGCTCAAGGAGCTGCCGCTCGCCCTGGAAGCGAACGCCCGCGCGCAGAGCGTCGCCACGCTCAACCAGGTGCTGGCCGATACGATGACGCTGCGTGACCTGTACAAGAAGCACCACTGGCAGATGTCGGGCGTGACCTTCTATCAGCTCCACCTGCTGCTCGATAAGCATTACGAGGAGCAGGCAAATCTGGTCGACATGATCGCCGAGCGGATCATGGCGCTGGGCGGCATCAGCATCGCCATGGCGCCCGACGTCGCCGAGATGACGCGCATTCCTCGTCCGCCCAGGGGTCGCGAGGACGTGCCGACCCAGCTTGCGCGCCTGCTGGAAGCGCATGAGATCATCCTGCGCCAGGCCCGCGAAGGTGCCGAAGCGGCGGACGAAGCCGGCGACGACGGAACGAACGACTTGCTCGTCAGCAACATCATCCGCACGCACGAGCCGCAAGTGTGGTTCCTGGCCGAGCATCTGGCCGAGACCGCGATCGTTCGCTCGAACGTCTGAACGAAGCGCGCCGCCCGCGGGCGGCGCAGCCGACCGGGGAGCGCTGACGCCAGCGCTCCCCGGTCCGGCGATCACACCGCCATCGTCATCACCGACCCCGAATCGACGCGCAGCCCTGCGCCGTTGATGAAGCTTGCCTGCTCCGAACACAGGAACACGATCGCAGCAGCGACTTCTTCCGCCCGCCCGCGACGCTTGAGCGTCATTCCCGGCCGTTCCTCCGCGAGGAAGCTCTCGATCGCCTCGTCGACACTGGTGCCGTTTTCCTTGGCACGCTTTTCCATCATGGCATCGGTCATCGGCGTCGCGATGAACGCGGGCGAAACGCTGTTCACGAGCACGTTGTCGCATCCGTACGCCTTGGACAGGCCCTTTGCGAGATTGAGGATTCCCGCCTTGGACGCGCAATAGGCGAGTTCGTCGACGTAGGGCTGTACCGCATCCTCGGACGACAGCAGCACGATCCGGCCCCATCCCTTGGCGCGCATCGCCGGGATCGCCTCGCGGCACATGCGGACGGCACCCATCAGGTTGATCTCGATCGTCTCCTGCCAGCCGGCATCGTCGACTTCGAGAAAATCACCCGTCGCGCCGGTCACGCCGGCCGAGTTGACGTAAATGTCCGGCGCGCCGAGCTTTGCGGTCACCTCGGCGAACAGTTTCCGGACATCGTCGAGCTTGGTGACGTCCGCCTCGACCGCGATGACCTCGCCGAGCGATGCCAGGTCGGCGCGGCTTTGCTCCAGATCGCCGCCCGGCTTGTCGGTCAGCGCCACGCGGACACCTTCGGCCAGCAGCAGTCGTGCCGTTTCCTTGCCCATGCCCGAATCCGCCCCGCTGATCAGCGCAATCCGTCCCTTGATACCCAAATCCATGTCGTCGATCCTCGTCAGATGGTCCGACGCAAGAAGCGGTGGCACCCCGCGCGGGTTCCGCATCCCTCGACGAGTCCGTGCGTTGCCCGACGGAAAGCAGGAGAAAGACGATGGACGACCAGGCCAGGCAGGTGCTCGACCGGCTCGCCGCATTGGCACCGGATGGCGACCCGGCGGCGGACGACGCGGCGTGGCTCGCCGCGTTTCGTTACCAGACCGCGTTGCTGCGGGACTTTGGCGGCGTTTCCGAGCCGCTGCTCTCGGTAGGCCTGCGCAGTCTCGGTGGCGTGGGGGCGCGCATCTTCCGGCCGAGCGACGACGATGACGCAATCCTGTTCCACCTGCATGGCGGCGGAGGCATCGCAGGCACGCTCGATGGACACGACCCCGCGTTGCGCCTGCTGGCCGCCCGCACAGGCTGGACCGTCGTCGCGCCCGACTATCGGCTTGCACCCGAACATCGCTTCCCGGCGCAACTGGAGGACAGTTATTCCGCCCTGATCGCGCTGCACGCCGAACGACCGGCACGTCGCATCGTCCTGTCGGGTGACAGTATCGGCGCGACGCTCGCGACTGCGCTGGCGATGCTGGTGCGCGACCGTGGCGGTCCGGCGCTGGCGGGGCAGCTGCTGCTCTATCCCAACACCGATCTGCGGCGCGGCGCCGACTATCCCTCGCGCCGCAGCGAGGACGGCAATATCATCGGGCTCGAGGATCTCGAGCGGCAAATCGACCTGTACGTGGCGGACGACGCCGCCCGGTCAGATGCCCGAGCGTCGCCGCTCCTCTCGGATCAGCTGGACACCCTTCCCCCCACGCTGATCCTTACCTGCGAGCGGGACCCGTTGCGCGACGAAGGCGAAGCCTATGCCCGTCGCCTGCGCGCAGCGGGGGTGACGGTCGAGCATCACCGGGTTCCCGGGATGATCCATGCGTTCCTGCAAATGGCCGGCATGGTGTCCGCGACCACACAGTGGCTTGCGGTCGCCAAGCGTTGGCTTGGCGACCGCTGAGCCTTACTGGGTCGGGCTGGACGCGTTCACGTCCTTGGGGGGCGTAACAGCGCCGAGCGTCTGGACCTGTGCCTTGGTATCGATCCGGCGTAGCCGCTCGAACGGAGCAAGTTCCTCACGCTGACCACTCTTCAGGGCGCGGACGATACCCTCGATCACGCGCAGGTCGGCCACGCCTTCCTCGGCATCCGGCTCGGGCTCGCGATCGTTGAGGATGCAATCCGAGAAATAGCGCATCTCGCCGCCGAACTGGTCGGTGGTCTTGAACGTCTCCTCCGTCGTCTCGTCGCCGATCCGTCGGGTCTGCGCGATCCCCATGCCAAAGCCGTAAGCCGGGCTCATATGGATGCTACCCTTGGTGCCAGCGATGATCAGGCTGTCGATGTTGTTGGTGTAATAGGACACCGTGAACTGCGCGAGCCGATCCCCTGGCATCCGCAGCGTGACGGCGACGGTATCGTCGAAATCGGCACAGCCCGACTGGGCATGGCGCGTCCCGATGGCGGCTTCGACGGCGACCGGCTCGGCCCCGAACAGGTAGCGGATCGCGTTGATGGGATAGGGTGCCATGTCGAACAGCGGACCGGCCTCGATCCCGCTGGAGGCGCGGTGGTTGGCGGGGTCGACCATCTGCCCGAAGAAGGAGGTGAAGGCGACCAGGTCTCCCAATTCGCCCGCGCGGATGCGATCGATCGCATCCAGCGTCCCCGGCTCGAAATGCAGGCGATACGCCACCATCAGCTTGGCCGACGATGCCGCCGCCGCGGCGCGGATCTTTTCCGACAGCGCGACCGAAATCTCGAGCGGCTTTTCGCTCAGGACATGGATGCCGGCCTCCAGCGCCGGGATCGCGAACTCGGCGTGGCGCCAGTTGGGCGTGCCGAGATAGACCGCATCGATCGTGCCCGAAGCGAGCACCGTGTCGAACTGTTCGTAGGAATAGGTGTCGGCCACCCCGTATATCTCGCCCAGCTTGCGCGCCTTCTCCGGGTCGCCGGTGACGATCGCCACCAGCTCCGAATTGCCGGTATGCTTGATGCCTGGCATCATCGCAGACTGGGTGATGTCGCCCGCGCCGACGACGGCGTAGCGGACCTTCTTGGTGAGCCCGAGGGCCGATGCGATGCTCATGGTATCTCCGGATCGTGAGGTGCGGATGCGCAACGCGCGGGGTTCGCGTGGTTTCCACGGAGATTTGCCCGCATCTGCGAGTTGAGCGATCCGAAGCGCGGCCGGCATGGGTGCGCAGGAGCCGTATCGTGACCGCACTCAACGCCCTTACCGCCGCCCGCGACGACGGCGGCTTCCTTCCGTTGCACGCTTATGGTGCGCTCGGTGATGGCCGCGCGGTCGTGCTCAGCGGCAGCGACGGGTCGATCGACTGGTGGTGCGTGCCCAACATGGATTCGCCCCCGCTGTTCGACCGTCTGCTCGATGCGGACACCGGCGGGCGGTTCGTCCTCGCCCCCGTCGATCCATTCACGGTGGAACGGCGGTATCTTCCCGACAGCAATGTGCTCGAGACGATCTTCGCGACCGAAACCGGCCGCGTTCGGATGGTGGAATCGCTCAACAGCGGATCGGCGGGGCGCCTGCCGTGGGCGGAGCTGGCGCGGCGGCTGGAAGGGATCGCGGGCAGCATGCGCTTCGCGATCGACCTGGGGTTCGGCCGGCGCGCGGATACGGTCAGCCCGTATTTCGCCCGCGCCGGGCAGCATCACGTCTTCCACGTCGGCAGCGTGCTCGGCCTGTTCCTAAAGAGCGACAGCGTGACGATCGACCAGCAGGACGATGGCGGGATCCATGCCAGCGTCACGCTCGACGCGACGGACCGCGCGACGATCGCGATCGTCGCCGGCGCCGACGAGCCGCTGGTCGTTCCCGACATCGCCGAGATCGATGCACGAATCGACCTGTCCGACGCGGAATGGCGCAGCTGGTGCGACCGCATTTCCTATACCGGCGCGCGGCGCGAGCTGGTGCTACGCCATGCCCTCGCGCTCAAGCTGCTGCTATATTCGCCCACCGGGGCGATCGTGGCGGCGGCGACGACATCGCTGCCCGAACGCATCGGCGGAGACAAGAATTGGGACTATCGCTACGCCTGGATCCGCGACGCCGGCTATACGATCAAGGCGTTCCTGCGAATCGGCGCGCAGGCCGAGGCGAAGGCCGGCTTCACCTGGCTGCTCAAGCGCCTCGGCGACGGATTGCCGCGAGTCTGCTACACGCTTGACGGCGATCCGGTCGACGCACCGCGCTCCATCCCGATCGACGGCTACCAGGGGTCGCAGCCGGTACAGGTCGGCAACGCCGCGGGCGCGCAGCATCAGCACGGCATCTACGGCGACATTTTCGAAACGGCCGAGCGCTTTATCGCGTGCGGCAACATCCTGGACAGCCGCAGCGCCGAAACCCTGTCGCACTTGGCCGACCAGTGCGCCGACCGCTGGCGCGAGCCGGACGCCGGCATCTGGGAACTGCCCGACCTGCGCCACTACACCATGTCGAAGATCAGCTGCTGGCAGGCGCTGGCGCGCGCGGTGGAGCTGGCGGATGGTGGTCACCTGCCGACCACCTGTCGCGACCGCTGGGCCCGCGAGCGCGACCGCATCGAAGCCTGGATCGGCGAACACTGCTGGTCGGAAAGCCGTGGCACTTATCTGTTCTATCCCGGCAGCGACCGGCTCGATGCGTCGCTGGCGCTCGCGGTGCGGTTCCGCTTCGACGGGCGCGACCGGCTGAGGCGCACGCTCGACGCGATCGACTCCGAGCTGGCGGCGGGTGCCTTCCATTATCGCTATTCCGGGGCGGACGCAGAGGAAGGCTGCTTCCTCGCCTGCACGTTCTGGATGGTCGAGGCCCGTGCCATGCTCGGCGAGCGAGCGCGCGCCGCCGTCCAGTTCGACGCCGCGCTTGCCGGTCTGGAAAGCGGCGTCGGGATCGCACCCGAGATGGTCGACGCGACGAACGGACAGTGGCTCGGCAACATGCCGCAGGGGCTGACCCATCTCGCGATCCTGCAGACCGCAGCGACGCTGGATCTGGGGGCCGATACCCACGCCTGAGGACCGCGGCGTGAGGTTGCCCGCCGCGGCCCCGACCGACATCAGCGTCGGGCCAGGACGCGTGCGTACAGCCGGTGATAGTCCGCCGCCATGCGATCCGCCGAGAAGCGCGTCTGGACATCGGCGCGGCAGACGGCCCGGTCGATCTGTCCGATCCGGTCGATCGCGCTGCACGCCTGCTCCGCGGTATCGACGACGAAGCCGGTTTCGCCATCCCTGACGATGTCCGCCATCGACCCGCGCCGGAAGGCAATGACCGGCGTTCCGCACGCCAGCGCCTCGACCACCGACAGACCGAATGGCTCCTCGAAATCGATCAGATGCAACAGCGCCATCGCGGAGCCGAGCGCCGCCAGCCGCGCCTGCCCGCCGAGTGGCCCGAGGTAACGCACCGTCACCCCGTCGATGTGCGGGCGCACCTGTTCCTCGAAATAGCGCTGATCCTGGACGATCCCCGCGATGTTCAGCGGAATGTTCGCGGCGCGCGCGACCGCGATGGCGACCGCCGTGCCCTTGTCGGGGTGGATGCGCCCGAAGAACAGCAGTTCGCGCACCGGCGCCGTCCCGAACGGGAAAGCGCCGATGTCGATCCCGTGGGGAATCGTCGCGGCATAGCGCAACTGCGGGCTGCGATCGGTCGCGCTGATCGCGACATAGTCCACGTCGTGCTGATATTCGCGCAACATCGGCAGGATCCGCTCCGACGGCATCCCGTGGACGGTGGTGACGATCGGCGTGCGGATCAGCCGGCTGAACGCCAGCGGCACGAAATCGGCCTGGTTGTGGATGATGTCGAACGCGGCGGCCCGTTCCATGACGTGGGCGACGTGCCGCATCTCCCATACCTTGGCGTCGACCGCGGGATCGTCATTATACGGCCGCGGTACGACCCCGGCGAGCGTGCCCGACGTCGCGCTGTCGCAGGTGGCGAACAACGTCACGTCGATCCCGCGCGCGACCAGCGCCTCGGTCAGGACGCTCGTCGCCAATTCCCAGGGGCCATAATGATGCGGCGGGGTGCGCCACGCGATCGGCGCCAGCATCGCGACCCGGATCGGCCGATGCGGGTCCGGACGTTCAGCGCCGGACATAGGATTGCACCCGCCAGCGGCCCGTACGGCCGTCGCCCGCCGTGCGCCAGGCAGCACCGGATGCGGCGAGAAAGCGGCCGTGGATCCGCGCCGCATACTGGACGAAATCGGGATAGTCCACGCGATGATGCGCAAGGACCAGCCGCCCTCCGGGCCGCAGCCTCGCCACCACGTCGCGCGCGACCCGCGCCATGTCGCGCGGCGACAGGTAATATAGCACTTCGGCAATCACCACGGCATCATATTGCCCGCCCGGGAAACCGCCGGGCAGAACGAGCCGCCGCACCCGCACGTGCCGCCGCCCCGGCACGGCCGCACGGAGGGCGCGATCCACCAGGTCGACCCCGCTCTGCGTCCCCTCGGTCGCATCGAGCCGCAACGCACGACGTGCCAGCGCGACGCTGTTCGATCCGTTGCCCGCCGCGAGTTCGAGCACGCGACCGATCGGCCCCGGCCCGAGCCCGTGCAGGATCGCGCCGCGCTTGTGCGCCTCGTCACGATCGGTGAAGGTGCTCCAGGGGTCCGCGTGATCGGCAAATTTTCGTTCAAACCCGGCAAGATCGATCGGCTTCAACGGGGTACCTCCCGGTAGCGTTCGAGCGGATGGGCGAACGCCGCCAGTTCCGCTCGCGAAATCGTGAAGCCGCCCGGATCGTCGTCGATCATTCCGAACTGGCTGGCATAGCGCAGGATCGCGCCGCGCTTTGCCGCCGCGACGGGGCCAAGGCGCAGGTAATGCGTCGCCGAACGCGCCCGCGCCTGGCGGTTGGGCCAGACGAGATAGTCGAGCCGTCGCGCCACCGGGCACGCCGCCGCGCCGGTCGCGACCACGCGGTGATCGGGATGATCGTCATCCTGCGCCGGCATCACGAGCAGGTCATAGCGGCGCGCCTGCGCCAGTGCCCGGGCGATCGCCCGGTGCGCATGGTCGGCAGCCGTGGCCAGTCCCCCATCGGGCAGGCCGAGGAACCGCACGTCGCCCGCCGCAATCCCGATTCCCGCGAGCACCGCCCGCGTTTCGCGCCGACGCCGCGCCACCAGCCGGTCGCGCGGCCAAGTGGCGCTGTTGGGGTGCGATCCGGCGCCGTCGGTGACGACCACGACCCGCACCCGCGCGCCGCACCGCTTGAGCAGCCGCATCAGGCCGAAGGCGCCGATGGCCTCGTCATCGGGATGGGGCGCAACGATCAGCGCGCTGCGAACCTTGTCGATCACGAGCGGTTTCACAGGTCGGGCATCAGCACGGCGCTGGCGGCGGCCTTGCCGACGCGCATCCGTTGCGCATCGGGGGCTGGCTGACGCAGATAGACCATCAGGTCGGTCATCGCCGCCGCAAGCGGATGATCGACGAACATGCCCGACACTCCGACCGCCTGCTGCGCGAGCGTGATCGCGCGCTCGGCGGCGGCGGCCACCGCCAGCCGCGCGGCCGCGACGCGCTCGGAATAGCCCGCATCGGGCCAGGACAGCGCGACGGTCCGTACCGCATCGGCCGCCGCCGACGCCGCGCCATAAAGGTCCGCGAGCCGCCCGAGCTGATGCGGATCCTCGCTCCGCGCGGTCGCCTGGAGATGATCGCGCACATGATCGAACAGCGCCGCGACGCCGCCGGCATGACACGCGACGAAGCGGAGCGCCCCGCCGCTGAAATAGGGTTCGCGCGCATAATCGCCCGGTGCGCCGATCGTGCGGAACGTGTCGGATCCGGCGTCATCCCAGCGCACCATATGCGTCTGCGATCGCTCCATCCCGATGACATTCCACCAGGCGCGATCGATCGATGGCGCCGAAGCGGCAAGATCGATCAGCAGAAGCCGGTTCCCCTCCGGCGTGTCCGCCCCGGCCAGGGCATAGTCGACGATCCCGGCCCCCGAGGCGAAGCTCTTGCCACCGTGGAGCCGTCCATCCACCACGCGCAACGGATCGTCTGGGATGGCGGCGTTCCACACGCCGAACACGCGTCCCTGCCCCGCCAGCGCCATCACGGCATCCACGCCGGCGCGATCGTCGTAGCGCTGGAGGATCTGCAGCGCATCGACATGCCCTTCGAACAGCCGGGCAAGCGGCAAGTCGCGACGCGCGATGCGGTACAACTGGCGCAACAGGGCGAGCATCTCGGCCGCGTCGCGCGGATCGCCCGGTACCGGCAACAGCCGATACACCGCGCCCAGCCGTTCCGCCATCTGCGCACCCGTCGGGCGCGGTTCCGCGAGCAGCCGGTCGAGCGGGTCGGGAACCGCGTTCATGCCGCCATACGCGCAGGACGGGACAGCAACGCCGCCAGCGCCAGCTCGGCCGTGTCGAGATCGACCAGTCGCTCGCCCCCCGGGACATCGGGGACGACCCGGATCGCGAAGGCCTCGGCATTGGCAGCCTCGGCGGCGATGGCGCGGATGTCCGCCTCGGGTCGCTGCAGGACGACAGCCAACGAGGGTGCAGCGGTGTCTAGCGTCCCCCAGACGGCGCGCGCACGCGCATGTCGGGCGTAGCGCCAGGCGACATCCTCGGGATGCGCCATGCGCGCCGCCTGTCCCCCGGTGCGGTCGAGATCGCGGAGATGGTCGGCCAGCCCCCCGAGCGCACGGCCGGTGCGGCGCGTCGATGTTTCCACCCGGACCCGGTCGTCGCGGCGGACGCGTAGCCCATGCCGATAAGCCAGATCGATTAGCCGCGCATCCTCGCCCGCCGCCACCGCCGCGAACCCGCCGAGCGCAGCATAGGTCCGTACCGTACATCCGAGGCTCGCGGCGCTGGTGTAATGATGCGGCGCACCCTCCCATGGCACCGGGTCGAGCAACCGGCGGAGCCGGGCAAGCCCGTCATAATAGGCCTCGATCCGGTCCTGCACCGGGCTGGCCGCCCCACCGCTGCGGACGATCCTACCCGTGACGATGTCGGACAGATCCAGCGCCGCCAGGTTCGTCGCCAGCCAATCCGCCGCCGGCACGGAATCCGCATCGGTCGACAGCAGTACCCCGGCCTCGCCGACCAGTTCCACCCCGAGCGCCATCGCCGCCGCCCGCGCCCGACCGGCATTGGGCGTTCCGGCATGCGCCGCGGAGCGAGTCACGATCTCGAACGGTACCGTATCGCGATACCCTGCGATCACCGTCTCACTGTCGTCGGTACAGGCGTCGAGCAGCAGGCAGAGGACAAACGGCGGCGCATTCGTCTGCCGGGCCAGTGCATCGAGCAACGCGGGCAGCAATGCGGCTTCGTTGCGCGCCGGAATGCATACGGCAATCGCCGCTGACCGCCTTGTCCCCGTCGATCGGTCGAGCGGCGGCACTGGTGCATGATGGTTTTGGATTACGCGGCTCACTTCCCGAGGTGTCATCGTGGCTACCATCTCGCTTTCATGAACGAAACGCCGATCGACCTTAAAAGGATCAATCGCTCCGTCTGGAAGAGAACGGCGAACCGTACGATCGGCAGATCGGACTGTCCGCGCCCGAAAAACCCCCGGCGCACGGCAAAACCATCCCCAGGCCGGTTTTTTTGGACGCGACGCAGATTCCGCATTGCAGCATTGATCGCGGACATTACTTAGCACGCTAATGATATCGCCACGCCCTTCGCTCGAGGCGTCCTACGCCCGGACCCTTCTCCCGCTTGCCCGCATGTGGCGGCAAGCGGCGGATCGCGCGCTGAGTGGCATGGGACTATCCGCGTCGATCGGCTGGGCGCTGATCCAGGTCGGTCGTCTTGGCGACGACGTCCGGCAGACCGACCTGGCAAACGAACTCGACGTCACGCAGGCGTCGCTGGTCCGGTCGATCGACCAGATGGTCGCTGCCGATTTGGTCGAGCGGCACCGCGATCCGGTCGATGCGAGGGTCAGCCGGATCCGCCTGACCGACCATGGACGCGCGCTCGCCACCACCATCGAGACGAAACTGGAAACCCTGCGTCATGCGATGCTCGACGGCGTGAGCGACGCCGACCTCGCAACGGCGCTGCGCGTCGCCGAGCGAGTCGGCGCGCGCTTTCTGAAGGATCGGGAGCGATGATCCTCGACCGGTTCGGCAGCCGGAACGCGTTGTTCGCGGTAAAATGCTTCGTCGCGGCGATGCTGGCGTATTACATCGCGCTCAAGATCGGACTGACCCGCCCCTATTGGGCCGTCACCACCTCGTACATCGTCGCGCAACCGCTGGCGGGCGCGGTGCTGTCCAAGGCGGTGTTCCGCGTTGCCGGAACCGTGCTCGGGGCGATCGCCGCGGTCGTGCTCGTCCCCAATCTCGTCAATGCGCCCGAACTTCTGTCGCTCGGGTTGGCCTTGTGGCTGGGGCTGTGCCTCTACATCTCGTTGCTCGACCGGACACCGCGCGCCTATCTCTTCCTGCTGGCGGGTTACACCGCGAGCATCATCGGCTTCCCATCGGTCAATGCGCCGGACGCGATCTTCACGACCGCCGCGCTGCGCGTCCAGGAAATCACGATCGGCATCCTGTGCGGCAGCTTGGTGCATGGCCTCATCTTCCCGCAGACGGTGACGGCGACGTTGCTGGCGCGGATCGACGCGATCCTCGCCGATGCGGAGCGCTGGTCGCGCGATTCGCTTGCCGGTGCGTCCGATGCCGCGCTCGACCGCGATCGGCGTCGCCTTGCGCTCGACATCAACGACCTGCATCAGCTGTCGATCCATCTGCCGTTCGATACCGCGCGGCTGTTGCCGCGCGTCCGCACGCTGCGTGCACTGCAAGCGGAACTATCGATGCTGCTGCCGCTCGCCAGTGCGGTCGACGATCGGATCGTCGAGCTCAAGCGCGGTGCCGACGCCCCCCGCCCCGAGGCGCTCGCGCTGATCGAGGACGTGCGCCTGTGGCTGGGTGATCCGCTGCCGGTGGCGGAACGGGGCGCCACCGCGGACCGGCTGATCGCGCGCGCAAGCGCGCTCGAACCGCCCGCCGACGCCACCGTGATCTGGCGCGACGCGCTCCGGCTCAGCCTGCTCGCGCGGCTGGCCGAGCTGATCGACGCGCATCGCAATGCGCGTGACCTGCGCGACCAGATGCGCTCGCCCTCGCGCGCGCCCGTGACCCCTGCGGTCGCCCGCCTGCTCGCGCGTTCCGCCAGGCGACCGCTGCACCGCGACCGGGGGATCGCCCTGCGCGCCGCTGCCGGAACGACCGCCACGATCCTGCTCGGTTGCATCTTCTGGATCGGCACCGGCTGGGCCGATGGGGCGGGCGCGGTGCTGATCGCGGGCGTCTGCTGCGCGCTGTTCGGCAACAGCGACGATCCGGCACCCGCGATCATGGCGTTTTTCTACGGAACGGTCATCGGGCTGGTCCTTGCGGCGGTCTATGCCTTCGCGATCCTGCCGCGCGTGACCGACTTCGTGACGCTCGCCGCGGTGCTCGCGCCCCCGATGCTGATCGGCGGGATGTTCCTCGCGCGCCCCTCGACCCTGCTGATCACGCTCGGGGCCTTGCTGGGCGGGCTCAACACGGTGGGATTGAACGACCGGTTCGGGGGAAGTTTCGATGCGTTCCTCAACGGCGGCATTGCGCAGCTGGTCGGCACGCTGTTCGCGGTGGTGACGGTCGGTCTGTTCCAGACGATCGGCGCGGATACCAGCGCACGCCGGCTGATCCGCGCCGGATGGCGCGAACTGGCGCTGCGCAGCGATGCGCCGGGCCGGCCGGACGCCGCCGGATGGGTCGCGCGTATGCTCGACCGGATCGGCCTGCTCGCGCCGCGCCTCGCGCTGCAGGGCGAAGACCCGGGCAAGCCGTTGCTCGACGCACTGACCGACCTGCGGGTCGGCGTCTCGATCGGCGAGCTGCGCCAGTTGCGCATCGACGGGTCGACCACGGAAGCCGGGCTGATCACTCCGGTGCTGCAAGGAGTCGGGGCGCATTACCGGGCGCTGCGGCCGGATCAGCCCGCGCCGCCCCAGCCCGATCTGCTGGCAGGGATCGATCGCGCGATGCGCGGGTTCCGCACCAGTACGCCCGGGCGTCACCGCTCCGGTATTCTCGCGCTGACGTCGCTCCGGCGCAACCTGTTCCCCGGGGCGCCGGCCTATCAACCGGAGGCGGGAGCGGCGGCATGATCGGCGAAATCTCCATCGGGGGGGTCTACCTCCCCTCCATTCTCCTGCTCGCGATCGCGGCGGTGCTGCTGACCGGCCTCGCGTCGCGGTTGCTCTCCTTCGCCGGAGCCTACCGCGTGGTGACGTACCGCCCGCTCGTCGACCTCGCCCTGTTCGTCCTCATCCTCGGGCTGCTCGCCCTGCTCACCGGACCTTCCGCATGACATCCGCCCGTTTCAAATCATTGCTCGCCCCGCTTGGTCGATCCGCCGCCACCCTGATCATCGTCGCGCTCGCGGTGCTGGTCGCCTTCTGGCTGTGGCGCCGCTACGAAACCGATCCCTGGACGCGCGACGGTCGCATTCGCGCGGATATCGTCCGCGTCACGCCCGATGTCGCGGGCCTGGTGACGCAGGTCGCGGTCCACGACAATCAGGCGGTGAAGCCGGGCGACATCCTGTTCGTGGTCGATCGCCCGCGCTTCCAGCTGACGCTCGCGCAATCCGATGCGTCGATCGCGAGCGCGCGCGCCACCCTGCTCCAGGCGCGGCGCGAGGCGCAACGCGACCTTGCGCTGGGCGATCTGGTCGCCAAGGAAACGCACGAGCAGAACGTCGCGCGGGTCGCCACCGCGTCCGCTTCGCTCGCGCAGGCGCAGAGCGCGCGGTCGACCGCGGCGCTCAACCTGGCGCGGACGACCGTGCGCGCGACGGTGCACGGGATCGTGACAAACCTCGATCTCCACCCCGGCGACTATATTGCGGCGGGCGCACAGGCGATGGCGCTGGTGGACACCGATTCCCTCCGCGTCGAAGGGTATTTCGAGGAGACCAAGCTCGGCGGTATCCATTTGGGCGATCCTGTCATCGTGCATCTGATGGGCGAACCACAGGCGCTGCACGGCCGCGTCGACAGTATCGCGGCCGGGATCAACGACAGCGAACGCACCAACACCAGCAACCTGCTGCCCAACGTCAATCCGACCTTCAGCTGGGTCCGGCTGGCGCAACGGATCCCGGTACGGGTCAAGCTGGGTCAGGTCCCCGCCGGCGTTTCGCTGATCGTGGGGCGCACCGCGACGGTGACGGTGGAACACAAGGCTGGCCATCCGGTGGTGGCGGCATGACGCGCTTCCGGACCGCGCCACGCAGGACGCTGCCCGCGCTGGTCGCGCTGGCGCTCGCCGGATGCACCACCGCCGGACCGAATTACGCGCTTCCGGAGGCCGCCGTGGTCAATCGCCCGTCGGCGCAGAACCGCTTCGACAGCGGGCATGAAAAGGTCTTCGCCGAGGTGCCGCTGCCCGATCACTGGTGGCAGCTTTACGGCGACACCCGGCTCGACGCATTCGTCACCGAAGCGCTCGCCGCCAATACCGACCTGCGCGCGGCCGACGCGAACCTGCGCCGCGCGGATGCGGTGGTCGCGGAGGTCGCTGCGGGGCGCACCCTGTCGACGCTGCTCGGGGGCGGCACCTCGCTCGATCGGCCCTATACGACCGGCGGCACGCTGCCCGGGACGCTCGACTACAACCTCGGGATCTCGCTCGCCTATCCGCTCGATCTGTCGGGGCGGATCCGGCGCGGGATCGAGGCAGCACAGGGCGATGCCGAAGCGGTCGCCGCCGCGCGCGACAACGTCCGCGTGACCGTCGCCGCCGAGACCGCGCGCAGCTACGCCGCCGCCTGCACCGCCAACATGGTGCTCGCCGCCAACAACCGGATCCTCGCACTGCAACGCCAGACGCTCGACGTGACGCTGCGGCTGCAACGCGGCGGTCGCGGCACCGCGTTCGACGTCACCCGCGCGCGCTCGGCGGTCGAGCAGAGCGCGGCGCTGATCCCGACGCAGATCGCCACCCGCACCGCGGCGCTCTACCGGCTCGCGACGTTGATGGGGCGCACGCCCGCGGATTACCCGCGCGACGTCGCGACCTGCGCGCGCCCGCCCGCACTCACCCGTCCGCTGCCGATCGGCGACGGTGCGGCGCTGATCCGCCGCCGCCCCGATATCCGCGCCGCCGAACGCACGCTCGCCGCCGCCACCGCGCGGATCGGCGTGGCGACCGCCAACCTGTATCCGCAGGTGAGCCTGAGCGGCTCGGCGGGCTTCACCGGGCCGGTGTCGGCTTTGGGGTCGGGCAATGCCTTCCACCTCGGGCTGGGGCCGCTGATCAGCTGGAGCTTCCCCAATCGCCCGGTCGTCCGTGCGCAGATTGCGCAGGCGGGCGCGTCCGCCGACCAGGCGCTGGCGCAGTTCGATTCGACGACTCTGGAGGCGCTGCGCCAGACCGAGACGGCGCTGTCGGCCTACGCGCGCGAGGCCGATCGCAACGCGGCACTGTCGCGCGCGCAGGCGAGTGCGGCGACCGCGGCGGACCAGGCGGGGCGGCTCTACCGCTTCGGGCGGACCGATTTCCTGTCGCTGCTGACCGCACAGGCCGCGCTGACCACCGCGCAAGCCAATCTCGCCGCCTCCGACGCGCTGCTGGTCGATCGCCAGGTCGACGTGTTCAAGGCGCTCGGCGGGGGGTGGCAGGCATGAGGCTGCGCCGTCGCGGGCTCGCCGCGATCAACAGCGAGATCCGCGACGGCATCCTCCCCGCCGCGGGCACGATCGCGCAGGTCGCGAAGGAGCCGGGCACCGTCCCGCACACGCCGCGCAACTACCGCGTCACCGCGCTGATCATCGCCTGCGCCTTGTTCATGGAACAGATGGACGCGACCGTGCTGGCGACGGCCTTGCCGACGATGGCGCGCGACTTCGGCGTGCCGGCGACCAACATGGGGTCGGCGCTCACCTCCTATCTGCTGGCGCTCGCGATCTTCATCCCGGCGAGCGGACGGCTGGCCGACCGGTTCGGCTCTCGCACGGTGTTCCGCGCCGCGATCCTGATCTTCGTCGGCGGATCGATGCTGTGCGGTTTCGCCACCAGCCTGCCGTTCATGATGGGCGCGCGCTTCCTGCAGGGTCTGGGCGGCGCGATGATGATCCCGATCGGGCGGCTCGTCCTGCTGCGGAGCGTCGCCAAAGAGGACATGGTCCAGGCGATGTCGTGGCTGATCATGCCCGCGCTGATCGGCCCGATCCTCGGGCCGCCGGTAGGGGGCGCGATCGTCACCTATCTCGACTGGCGCTGGATCTTCTATCTCAACGTGCCGATCGGGTTGCTCGGCGTGGTGCTGGTGACCCGCTACATCGGCGAGGTGCGGGCGGACCGTCCGGCGCGGTTCGACGTCCCGGGCTTCCTGCTGTCGGGCGTGTCGCTCGGGTGCCTGTTGTTCGGGTTCGAGATGACCAGCCGCACGGGCGAATTCTCGGCGGCGCTGACGCTGATCGCGATCGGGCTCGTCTCCGGCGTCCTCTACGTCCGCCACGCCAAGCGGCGCGCCGATCCGATCCTCGACCTGTCGCTGATGCGGATCCCGTCGTTTCGCCTGTCGGTAATCGGCGGGTCGCTGACGCGGATCACGCAGGGCGCGCAGCCGTTCCTGCTGCCGATGATGCTCCAGCTTGGGTTCGGCATGACCGCCGCGGCGAGCGGGGCGATCACCGTGGCGGGGGCGATCGGGTCGCTTGGAATGAAGGGTCTGGCGCCGCGCCTGCTGCGCCGGTTCGGGTTCCGCAACAGCCTGATCGTCGGCGGCATCTGCGCGAGTGCCGGTTATGCGGTGTGCGGCTTATTTCGTCCCGACTGGCCGATCCCGGTGATCTTCGGCGTGCTGATGCTGTCGGGTTTCTTCATGTCGTTCCAGTTCTCGGCGTACAATACGATCGCCTATGACGAGATCCCTTCCACGCGGATGAGCAGCGCGACGAGTTTCTACGCGACCTTCCAGCAATTGATGCTGTCGCTCGGCATCTGCGTCGGCGCGGCTTCGCTCCATGTCGGGATGCTGGGGTCCGGGCATGTGAACCCCGCGCTCCGCGACTTCACGCTCGCGTTCTTCGTGGTGACCGCCGTCTCGGCCTCCGCGACGATCTGGAACCGTCGGTTCGCAGCCGACGCGGGGGCCGAGCTGAGCGGCCACCGCGCGGGCTAGCGCCGGTCGGCCCCCTCTATCCGCGCAACCGCCGCGCGTGCCAAGCGACGTGATCCGCCATGAAGGTGGAGATGCAATAATAGCTGTGATCATAGCCCGGCTGCATCCGCAGCGTGAGGTCGATCCCGGCATCGCCACAGGCCGTTGCGAGCAATTCGGGGCGGAGTTGTTCCGTAAGGAACGGGTCCGCGTCCCCCTGGTCGACCAGCAGCGCCGGCACCCGCGCGCCGTCCTCGATCAACGCGACCGCATCATGCGCGCGCCACGCCGCCCGGTCCCCGCCCAGATACCCGCCGAGCGCCTTCTGCCCCCACGGCACCTGCGACGGCGCGACGATCGGCGCGAACGCCGACACGCCCGCGAAGCGATCCGGGAAGGTCAGCCCGATCGTCAGCGCGCCGTGGCCGCCCATCGAATGCCCCATGATCCCCTGCCGCGTCATATCCGCCGCGAACGTCTCGCCGATCAGCGCAGGAAGTTCCTCGGTGACATAGCTCCACATCCGATAATGTTCGGCGAACGGCGCCTCGGTCGCATCGACATAAAACCCCGCGCCCAGCCCGAAGTCATACGCCCCGTCCGGGTCATCCGCCACGCCATCCCCGCGCGGACTGGTGTCGGGCGCGACGAGGATCACGCGATGCTCTGCGCAGGCCGCGCGGAATTCGCCCTTCTCGGTCACGTTCGCCTGCGTGCAGGTCAGCCCCGAGAGGAACCACAGCACCGGCAGCGTCTCGCCCTCGGCATGCTCCGGCACGAACACCGAGAAGGTCATCTCGGTCCCCGTCGCGGCCGAGGCGTGGCTGTAGACGCCCTGCACCCCGCCATGCGCCCTGACCTCGGAAACGGTCTTCACCGTCGCCATCAGAACAGCACCACGCTGCGGATGCTCTCGCCCGAATGCATCAGGTCGAAGCCCTTGTTGATCTCGTCGAGCGTCAGGACGTGCGTGATCATCGGGTCGATCTCGATCATCCCGTTCATGTACCAGTCGACGATCTTGGGAACGTCGGTCCGCCCCTTCGCGCCGCCGAACGCAGTCCCGCGCCAGTTGCGCCCGGTGACGAGCTGGAACGGGCGCGTGCTGATTTCCTTGCCCGCTTCCGCGACGCCGATGACGATCGAGGTGCCCCAGCCGCGATGGCACGCCTCGAGCGCCTGACGCATCACGGTCGTGTTGCCGGTGCAATCGAACGTATAGTCCGCGCCGCCATCGGTCAGCGCAACAAGATGCGTGACGAGGTCGCCGCTGACGTCCTTGGGGTTGACGAAATCGGTCATGCCGAAGCGCCGGCCCCATTCCTCGCGGTCCGGGTTGATATCGACGCCAACGATCTTCGCCGCGCCCGCTAGCCGCGCGCCCTGCAGCACGTTGAGCCCGATCCCGCCGAGCCCGAACACGATCACCGTGTCGCCGACCTCGACCTTGGCGGTGTTGACCACCGCACCGACGCCCGTCGTCACGCCGCAACCGATGTAGCAGCTCGTCTTGAACGGCGCGTCCTCACGGATCTTCGCGACCGCGATCTCGGGCAGGACGGTGAAGTTGGAAAAGGTCGAGCAGCCCATGTAGTGGTAGATCGGCTGGCCCTTGTACGAGAAGCGCGTCGTGCCGTCGGGCATCAGCCCTTTCCCTTGCGTCGCGCGGATCGCGGTGCACAGGTTGGTCTTGCCGCTGAGGCACGACTTACACTGGCGGCATTCGGGGGTGTAGAGCGGGATGACATGGTCGCCCGGCTTGACCGAGGTGACGCCCGGCCCGACCTCGCGGACGATCCCGGCGCCCTCATGCCCCAGCACGCTCGGGAACAGCCCCTCGCTGTCGAGTCCGTCGAGCGTGTAGGCGTCGGTATGGCAGATGCCCGTCGCCATGATCTCGACCAGCACTTCGCCCGCCTTGGGCCCTTCCAGGTCGAGTTCGACGATCTCGAGCGGCTTCTTCGCTTCGAAGGCTACGGCGGCGCGGGTCTTCATGGCATACTCCGGTGTCTTGGCGTGCCGCTTATAGGGGAGCGGGGCGTGCCATAAAGCGCGGAGTTGGGTTGGGGTTGCAACATCCCGTGCTGCGCTGCCCGATCCGTTATTAGATCTTCTTCCCCGGCGAAGGCCGGGGCCCAGCAGCGAGCCATCGGCAATTCGCGTGCTGCGTTCTATTACAGCGACCTCTACTTCTGGGCCCCGGCCTTCGCCGGGGAAGCAGAAAAAGAAACAGAAACAGAAGCAGAAGCAAAAACGGAAGCGTAAGCGGCAAACAGCTCAAACATTTGACAACCCTCCGCCCCCATCCCTATCGGCGCAGGACGGCCGAATCGCCGAAGATCAGGGCTCGAAACAGCAAATGCCAAGCGACAGTAGTCGAATGTACGCGCCGTCGGAGGCGCTCGGCCGGGCCTGATCCGATCAGTCTCGCCCCGGGCGTCGTCGACGGCGTCCGAACGAGGTGAGACCATGCGTGAAATGCCCCAGATTGCCCGGGCCAACACCGCTTGGATCGGCCGTCCGTTTTCGCGCTACTGGCGCGCGACGACGCCGAGCTGGGCCGATGCGATTGCGTTCCTGTTGCTGGCAGCGCTTGCGGTGCTCGTCGCCAAGGGCGCGGCGGGGGTCGCGCAGCCGCTGTCCGAGCTTAATATCGATCCCGTCGCGCTCGATCCGTGGAACCTGCCCGGCTATGCGTTGCGCACCACGCTCCGCATGTTCGCAGCGCTGGGTGCCTCGCTGCTGTTCACCTTCGTCGTCGCGACGCTGGCGGCCAAGAGCAAGCGCGCCGAGATGATCATCGTCCCCGCGCTCGATATCCTGCAATCGGTGCCGATCCTCGGGTTCCTGACCTTTACCGTCACCTTCTTCATGGGGCTGTTCCCGGGGCAGCAATTGGGCGTCGAACTCGCGGCGATCTTCGCGATCTTCACCAGCCAGGCATGGAACATGGCGTTCAGCTTCTACCAGTCGCTGCGCTCGGTCCCGAGCGATCTGGCGGAGGTGTCGCAAGGCTTCGCATTGTCGCCATGGCGCCGGTTCCTGCGGCTCGAGCTGCCGTTCGCGACGCCGTCGCTGGTGTGGAACGCGATGATGTCGATGTCGGGCGGCTGGTTCTTCGTCGTCGCGTCCGAGGCGATCAGCGTCGGCAACACGCGGATCATGCTGCCGGGGATCGGATCGTGGCTCGCACTCGCGATCGACCGGCAGGATTTCCGCGCGGTCGGCTGGGCGGTGGGCGCGATGGCGGTGGTGATCCTGCTGTACGACCAGCTCGTCTTCCGCCCGGTCGTCGCCTGGGCGGACCGCTTCCGCTTCGAACAGACCGCGTCGCAGGATGCCCCGAGCAGCTGGGCGTATGACGTCTTCCGCAAGGCGCGGTTGCTGCCGGTGCTGTTCGCCCCGCTGACGGGACTCGCGCGCCTGCTCAGCGCGCTCGACCGCGCGCCGACGCGCGCACAGCGCAGCGTCCGCGCCACCCCGCGCAGTCCGGTCGGGCAAGCGGTGTGGATCGCGGTCGTCACGGTCACGCTCGCCGCCGCGGCGTGGCTCGTGCTCGGCTATGTCGCGCGCCATCTCGCATGGCAGGATGCGCTCACCGCGTTCGGGCTCGGGATGATCACGATGCTCCGCGTGCTCGTGCTGATCGCGCTCGCCAGCCTGGTGTGGGTGCCGATCGGCGTGTGGATCGGCTTGCGTCCGCGCTGGGCCGAGCGGCTGCAGCCGGTCGCGCAATTCCTCGCCGCCTTCCCCGCCAACGTGCTGTTCCCGTTCGCGGTCATCGCGATCGTCCACTGGCACCTGAACGTCGACGTCTGGCTGTCGCCGCTGATGGTGCTCGGCACGCAGTGGTACATCCTGTTCAACGTCATCGCGGGCGCGAGCGCGATCCCCAACGATCTGCGTGAAGCGGCGGGGATGTTCGGCGTGCGGCGCTGGCAATGGTGGCGGCAGCTCGGCATCCCCGGGATCTTCCCGTATTATGTCACCGGCGCGCTGACCGCGTCGGGCGGATCGTGGAACGCGAGCATCGTCGCGGAGGCGGTCTCCTGGGGGAGCGAACGGCTCGAGGCGCACGGTCTCGGCAGCTATATCGCCAAGGCGACCACCGCGGGGGACTTCCCGCGCGTGACGCTCGGCATCGCGGTGATGTCGGTCTTCGTGATCGGCTTCAACCGGCTGCTGTGGCGCCCGCTCTACGCTTACGCCGACCGCCGCCTGCGCCTCGCCTGAGCCTATCTCCCGCGTACCCAAGGAGCCTACGATCATGGCCACCCTCGCCTCGCTTGCCCCCGCCCGCCCGCTCGTCGCAATCGAGCATCTGACGCACCGCTACGGCAAGGGCGGAACGAGCGGCGCGCTGCTCGTGCTCGACGATGTCGCGCTGACGCTGGTCGAGAACGAGGTCGTCGGGCTGCTCGGCCGCTCGGGCTCGGGCAAATCGACGCTGCTGCGGTCTATCGCGGGGCTGATCCAGCCCGACGAGGGCACGATCGCTTTCGTCCCCGACGAAGCGGGCGAGGCCCCGAGCGTCAGCATGGTGTTCCAGACCTTCGCCCTCTTCCCGTGGCTGACGGTGCTTCAGAACGTCGAGCTCGGGCTCGAGGCGCAGCGCGTGCCCGCCGAGGAACGCCGCACTCGCGCGCTCGCGGCGATCGATCTGATCGGGCTCGACGGGTTCGAGAACGCCTATCCCAAGGAATTGTCGGGCGGGATGCGCCAGCGCGTCGGCCTCGCGCGCGCGATCGTCGTCAACCCGTCGCTGTTGCTGATGGACGAGCCCTTCTCCGCGCTCGACGTGCTGACCGCGGAGACGCTCCGCACCGACCTGCTCGACCTGTGGGCGGAGGGGCGGATGCCGATCAAGTCGATCCTGATCGTCACCCACAATATCGAGGAAGCGGTGCTGATGTGCGACCGCATCCTCGTCTTCTCGTCCAATCCGGGCCGCGTCGCCGCCGAGATCACGGTCGACCTGCCGCAACCGCGCGACCGGCTCGATCCCGCATTCCGCGCGCTGGTCGACGATATCTACGCCCGCATGACCGCACGGCCCGCCCCCGAACCCGCGCACGACGGCGTGTTCCCCGGCAGCGGGATCCAGATGGTCCTGCCGCGCGTGTCGACCAACGCGCTGGCGGGGCTGATGGAAGAGGTCGACGCCGCCCCGTTCGACGGCCGCGCGGCGCTGCCCGACCTCGCCGACCAGCTCCAGCTCGAGATCGACGAACTGTTCCCGATGGCGGAAACGCTGCAGCTGCTTCGCTTCGCCGACCTGCAGGGGGCGGACATCCAGCTGACTCCCGCCGCCCGCCGCTATGTCGAGGCGGACGTCGACGACCGCAAGGCGATGTTCGCCCGCGCCTTGCTCGCGCACGTGCCGCTCGCGCAGCACATCCGCCGCATCCTCGATGAACGCGCGGGGCATGTCGCGCCCGCACGCCGGTTCCGCGACGAGCTCGAGGATCACATGTCGCCCGATTACGCCGACGAGACGCTGCGTACGGTCACGCACTGGGGCCGCTATGCCGAGGTCTTCGCCTATGACGAGGACGACGACCGCTTCTCGCTGGACGACGCGGTGTGATCGACCGCGCGCTTGGGCAGTGCGGGGCGCGCGCATAACTGGGGGCGCCGGAAGGACGGGGGGGCCGGGCCGCGAATCACGGTGTCACCACCGTGCTGTGCCTCCCGGCCGAGCCCGTCCGCCAAATGAGCCATATACGCGTCTGATCGACGGTGAAACGTGGTGCATCCATGCTCAGCCGTTTCTCTATCGCTTTGCCGAAGTGTGTCGAAACGCCTAAAAGGACGACGCCACCAGCAGTATAACTGCCTGGCACCCTCACGCATCATTAACCGTCCAAGCAATACCACTCTGCCGGAGCTTTCCGGCCGTGTCGGTTGCTTGCGGGTCATCCTCCAGTTCGCCTTCTGCAGCAAGGAATCAGCCTCGGTGTCGAGCAACAAGATCGAAGTACGCCCCCCTGCCGCTTCGTCGGCCGCAGTCCTGCGCAAGAGGATCCTCGTCACCACGATATTGGCCGCGACCGTCATCGGCGGGGCGTTCGCCGCGACCAACGCCGGGTCGGGTGGCGGCAGGACGTTCGCTGCCCCTGCGATCATCTTTCGGTCGGCGCAGCCCACGTCGCCAGTCCCGGCCCCGACGACCGCGCCGATCGCACCCGCAACGACCGCATCGCTCTCGCTCGGGATCAACGTTGCCGGCAGCAGTTACTTCAGCACCGAGCGGACGTTCGCCAACCTCGCCTTCGCCACCGGAGCGTGGCGCAACCCGGCCGCTGCCTGGGCCGACGTTCCCAAGGACAAGCTGACGCCGGGCGGCACCCCGTTGATCAACGCGGCGCTGATACTCAACGTCCCGCAGACCGTCTGGGCGGGCAAGGCCACCCCGATCAAGTGCACATGGACCGGCAGCGGCACCCTGCACGTCGACGGGGACGCCCGGTTGCCCGCAGGCAATCATTCCGTGACCTTCACCTGGCCCGGCCGCACCGGAACGGCGCTGCCGACCATCATCCTGTACGTCGACTCCGTGAATGCGTCGGATCCCCTCGCCAACCTCGATTGCCGCGAGCCCAATCTCACGACCAACGGGGCGTTCGACCAGCGGATCGTCGATGACCTGAAACCGTACAGCATCCTCCGGTTCCTGGACTGGTCGACCGCCAACGCCAATCCCGCGAGCGTAACCTGGGCGACGCGCTCGACCCCGGCGCGGCTCGTTCAGGACGGCACGGACGGCTTCGCTCTCGAGCACATGGTCGATCTCGCCAATGCGGCGGGCGCGGACCCGTGGTTCACCATCCCGTGGAACGCCGACGAGACCTACGTCCGCATGATGGCGAAGCTGGTCCACGATCGGCTGGCGAAAGGGCACCGCGCTTATTTCGAGCTGTCGAACGAAACGTGGAACTACGGGTTTCCGGTTGCGACCCAGCTGCTGAACGAAGGGATTGCCGAAGCGCTCTCGGGCGACAAATATACCAACGGTCCGCTGCGCTACGCCGAAAAGTCGATCTGGTTTCACAAGCTGCTCACCAGCGCGTTCCAGGACGACCCGGCCCGGCTGGTGCGGGTCTTGAACATGCAGAACGGCAATGGGTGGTCGATCGACCAGGCAATGGGGTTCCGCGACACGCCGCAATGGGTCGATGCGATCGCGACGGCGCCGTATTTCGGGCACGACCTGCTGCGCACCGTGGATTCCGGCGTCACCGACTTGCCGACGCTGTTCGCCGCCCTCGAGACGATGCGCGTCACCGCGATCGACCATGCCGTCGCAGACAAGGCAAGCGCGGCAAAGTGGAAGAAGCGGTATCTCGCCTATGAAGGCGGCCAGCACATCGTTCCGCTCGCGGCCAACGCCGCCGTCGGCGCGCAGATGGAGCGCAGCCCGCTAATGCACGACATGTACCAACGCTATCTCGCGGATTGGAAGACGAAGATCGGCGACACCCTGACGCTGTATTCGGCAACCGGTTCGATCAGCCAATATGGGTCGTGGGGCATTCGCGAATATGCCGGCCAGCCGCTCGCCGACTCGCCCAAGCGCCGGGCGGTGCTGGAAGCGGCGACCGCGAAATAACACTCGGCGCGCCTGCGCCGCCCGATGTGAGCGCGTGGAAGCCGTCTCCGTTCCGCCGTGGGTCGTCGCCCATGGCGGACCGGGGGCGGCAGCAGGAACGGTTGGGTCGCAGGCGCCGAAGCGGCACCAATCAGCCTGAATGGTGGGTACCCGTCGATGCGCTCAGCGCGGTCGCTGACCGAAGATCGCGCGGCGAAGCACTGGATCGGGGCGGCAACGCCTGAGATGGACAATCAACCGCCGACGGAAACGAATGGTGGAGCCGAGGGGGATCGAACCCCTGACCTTTCGCATGCCATGCGAACGCTCTCCCAGCTGAGCTACGGCCCCATCGTTTTGCGAAGACCCTGGGCGGGTCTGCGGCGGGAAGGCGTCGCCCCTACCGAGGCCCGACGCGGTTGGCAAGCGCGGAACACCGCCTGGCCAGATTTTTCGTCGAATTTTTCGCGTCGGCCCGCGCGCACTGTGCACGCGGGCCGACGCGAGCGATCAATGCTCGTCGTCTTCGGTCGGCGCTTCCACGCCGAGATCGTCGTCGCCACCCAGGTCGACTTCGTCGTCCGGCGAGGGCTCTTCGTCTTCACCGGTGTCGATATCCTCGTCGTCGCCGGCGAGATCGTCATCCTTCTTGGCGGTTTCGGGCTTGGCCTGCTCGAACGGAAGCGGCTGCTTCGACTTCAGGATGGGCTCCGGCTCCCAATGCGCACCGCAATTGATGCACGTGACGGGATCGTCCTTGCCCAGATCGTAGAAACGGGTGGCGCATTTCGGACACGTACGCTTCGTGCCCCATTCCGGCTGTATCATGGGCCGATTGACCTTCTTCAAAATTGAATTTGAGAGCTTGCAACGCGAACGTCGCAAAGTGGGGCGCGCCTTGCCATAGCGCAAGCGCACTGTCAAAGCGCAGGGCCGATGCAGCACCCCGCCCCCTCCCCGCTCGAAATCCTTCCGTCCGGTCCGTTGTCGGGGCGCGTCCGCGTCCCCGGGGACAAATCGATCAGCCATCGCTCGCTGATGTTCTCCGCGCTGGCGGTCGGCACCAGTCGTGTCGAGGGCCTGCTCGAGGGCGAGGACGTGCTCGCCACGGCCGCGGCGCTCCGCGCGATGGGCGCGACGATCGTGCGCGGCGACGATGGCGTGTGGACGATCGACGGTGTCGGGGTCGGCGGGTTGCTGCAACCCGCGAGCGCGATCGAGATGGGCAATTCGGGAACGTCGACGCGCCTGCTGATGGGTCTCGTCGCGAGCCACCCGATCACCGTGACCTTCACCGGCGACGCCTCGCTGTCCAGGCGCCCGATGGGCCGAGTCATCACGCCGCTTTCGCAGATGGGCGCGGACTTCACCGCGAGCCCCGGCGGACGATTACCGCTGATGTTGCGCGGAATCTGCCCGGCGATCCCGATCACTTATACCCTGCCCGTCGCATCGGCGCAGGTGAAGTCGGCGGTGCTGCTCGCGGGGCTCAACACGCCCGGGATCACCCGCGTGATCGAACCCGTCGCGACGCGCGACCATAGCGAGCGGATGCTGCGCGGGTTCGGCGCCGACGTGACGGTCGAGGATTCGCCCGCTGGCAAGATCATTGCGATCCGCGGCGAAGCCGAGCTCAAGCCCCAGCATATTGTCGTGCCGGGCGATCCCTCTTCCGCCGCGTTTCTGGTCGTCGCCGCGACGCTCGTCCCCGGATCCGACATCGTCGTGGAAAATGTCGGCCTCAACCCGACCCGCGCCGGCCTGTTCACCGCGCTCAGGATGATGGGCGCGAGCATCGAGGAATGCGACGCCCGCGACGTCGGCGGCGAGCCGGTCGCCGACCTGCGCGTGCGCTATGCCCCGCTGTCGGGTATCGAGGTCCCGCCCGATCTCGCACCGAGCATGATCGACGAATATCCCGTGCTGTTCGTCGCCGCCGCCTTCGCGAGCGGCACGACGGTCGCCCGCAGCGCGGAGGAACTCCGGGTCAAGGAATCGGACCGGATCGCCGCGATGGCGGCAGCGCTCGGCGCGATCGGTGCGCGGGTCGAAGAGGTCGAGGACGGCATGATCGTCCACGGCAGCGGCGGCGATCCGCTTCCCGGCGGCGCGATGATCGCGACGCTGCTCGACCATCGGATCGCGATGAGCCTGGCGGTTGCCGCGCTCGCCTGCGACAAGCCCGTGACGCTCGACGACCTGTCGCCCGTCGCCACCAGCTACCCCGCGTTCTTTGTACAGATCGCGCAACTTCAGGGTGCCACAGACCAATGACTGCTTCGACCGCCGACCTGATCGGCTTCGTCGGCGCGCTGACGATCCTGAGCGGCTATGCCTATCAGACGTTGCGCAACGCCGCGCCCGACCTGCTCTCGACCCTGCTCAACTTCGCGGGTGCGTCGCTGCTCGCACTGTCGCTGACCGTGAACTACAATCTGCCCGCGCTGGCGCTCGAACTCGCCTGGGCGGCGATTGCGGCGTTCGGGCTGGTGCGGATGATGATGACACGCTCGGGAGCGCGCGCATGATCATCGCCGTCGATGGACCCGCCGCCTCCGGCAAGGGCACGATCGCGCGCGCGCTGTCGCAGCATTTCGCGCTGCCATATCTCGACACCGGCCTGCTGTACCGCGCGGTCGCGGCAAACGTCACAAGGCTCGAGCTCGATCCGGCAATCGAGGCCGACGCGGTCGCCGCCTGCGACTTCGACGATTCCTTGCTGGAGGATCCCCTGCTGCGCAGCGATGAGATCGGGTCGCGCGCGTCCGTCGTCTCGGCGCACCCGTTGGTCCGCGCCGCGCTGTTCCATCGGCAGAAGCGCTTCGCCTATCAGGAGGGCGGCGCGGTGCTCGACGGGCGCGATATCGGGACGGTCATCGCGCCCGACGCGAACGCGAAGCTGTTCGTCCGGGCGACGCCCAATATCCGCGCGAAACGCCGCCACGCCGAATTGCGCGAGCGCGGATCGACGTTGAGCCTCGACCGCGTTCTGGCGGACATTCGCGCGCGCGACCTCCGCGATTCGACGCGCTCGACCGCGCCGCTGGTCCCGGCGCACGATGCGGCCCTGCTCGACACGAGTTTCCTCTCGATCGAAGCCTCGGTGCAACGCGCCATCGCCATCGTCGACGCACGGATCGCCCGCTAAACGCCTCGCAAGCGCGCCTCCCCCAATGCGCACTTCCCCGGCGCAGGCCGGGGCCCAGTAGCGAAGGTCGGCGTTATCGGAGCGCGGCGCCCGCCATGATCCTCCCTCGACTGGGCCCCGGCCTTCGCCGGGGTGACGGAAGTTTCGCGACGGTCGCTCGCCAGCACGGGTCGACGCTGGCTTCGTCTGGCCGCGTCCTACCCCTGAACCCGCCGCTCGTACCTACTCCCCGCCTTGCTTTTGACCGGAACTTCGGCTAACGCGCGCTGTCCGATTGGCAGGCATTCCTGGTCAGGGAGGCGCGGAGATTCATCCTCCTGCGCCTTTTTCGCGTTTTGCGATAAACCTTTCCTGTGCCCGTTCGACGGATGTCGCGTCCGGCATTCGGTCGCCGCGGCAATATTGGCCAAGACCGCCGGAGACAACCGGCTGGCCGGAACATGATTTAGGAACGCAACACTTTATGGCCACTCAGCCAAACCCGACCCGCGACGATTTCGCCGCCCTTCTCGAAATGACCCTCGGCGGTGCCGACAGTTTCGAAGGCCGCGTCGTCAAGGGCACCGTCACCGGAATTGAAAACGACCTCGCCGTCATCGACGTCGGCCTGAAGTCGGAAGGCCGCGTGCCGCTTCGCGAATTCGCGATGCCCGGCCAGAAGGCGGACCTCAAGGTCGGTGACGAAGTCGAAGTGTTCGTCGACCGCGTCGAGAACGTCCATGGCGAAGCGATGCTGTCGCGCGACCGCGCACGCCGCGAAGCCGCATGGGACACGCTCGAAACCGAATTCGCCAAGTCGGCTCGCGTCGAGGGCGTCATCTTCGGCCGCGTCAAGGGCGGCTTCACGGTCGACCTCAACGGCGCCGTGGCCTTCCTGCCGGGTTCGCAGGTCGACATCCGCCCCGTGCGCGACGTCACCCCGCTGATGGACATCCCGCAGCCCTTCCAGATCCTCAAGATGGACCGCAAGCGCGGCAACATCGTCGTGTCGCGTCGCGCGATCCTCGAAGAGACCCGCGCCGAGCAGCGTTCGGGCCTCATCCTGTCGCTCGCCGAGGGCCAGATCATCGACGGCGTCGTCAAGAACATCACCGATTACGGTGCGTTCGTTGACCTGGGCGGCATCGACGGCCTGCTCCACGTCACCGATCTCAGCTACAAGCGCGTCGGCCATCCTTCGGAAGTTCTCAACATCGGCGATACCGTCCGTGTTCAGATCATCCGCATCAACAAGGACACGCAGCGCATCTCGCTCGGCATGAAGCAGCTCGAGAGCGATCCGTGGGAAGGTGCAGCCGCGAAGTACCCGGTTGGCGCCAAGCTCACCGGCCGCGTCACGAACATCACCGAATATGGTGCGTTCGTCGAGCTGGAGCCGGGCATCGAGGGCCTGGTCCACGTGTCCGAAATGTCCTGGACCAAGAAGAACGTCCACCCGGGCAAGATCGTCTCGACCTCGCAGGAAGTCGACGTCGTGGTCATCGAGGTCGATCCCGACAAGCGTCGTATCTCGCTGGGTCTCAAGCAGGCGATCAGCAATCCGTGGGAAGCCTTCGCTGAATCGCATCCGATCGGTTCGACCGTCGAAGGCGAAGTCAAGAACGCGACCGAATTCGGTCTGTTCATCGGCCTCGACAACGACGTCGACGGCATGGTCCACATGTCGGACATCGCCTGGGGCGTGTCGGGCGAGGACGCGCTCAACCTGCATCGCAAGGGCGAGGTCGTTCAGGCGATCGTGCTCGACATCGATGCCGAGAAGGAGCGCATCTCGCTGGGCATGAAGCAGCTCGAGCGTGGCGCCCCGGCGGCAGGTGCGGTTGCAGCGGGCGGCAACGCGTCGTCGGGCCTCAACAAGAACGCGATCGTCACCGTCACGGTGCTCGAAGTGCGTGATGCAGGGCTGGAAGTGCAGGTCGGTGACGACGGCGCGACGGGCTTCATCAAGCGGACCGATCTCGGCCGCGATCGTGACGAGCAGCGTCCGGAGCGTTTCCAGGTCGCACAGAAGTTCGACGCGATGGTGACTGGTTTCGACCGTTCGAAGAAGCCGACCTTCTCGATCAAGGCGATGCAGATCTCCGAAGAGAAGCAGGCTGTCGCACAATATGGTTCGTCGGACTCGGGCGCATCGCTCGGCGACATCTTGGGCGCAGCGCTCAAGGCACAGAACAGCGACGCAAAGAAGTAAGACTAATGGGGGATCGTTCGAAGGAACGATCCCCTATTAACTTTTGACGGCGTGATTTGCCTTTATGCTTGGGTTGAGTTGCGGTAAATCAATACCGGGACGGCCTAAGTCCATTCCAGGTTGGTATGGCCCGTCAGGGGTGGGGAAGTAACGCGATGATCCGATCCGAACTCGTTGAAATGCTGGCAAGCGAAAACCCCGACTTGTCCGCCCGTGATGTCGAAGCCCTGGTTTCGACCTTTTTTGAAGAAATTACTAAGCGGTTAGCCATTGGTGGCCGCGTCGAGCTGCGTGGCTTCGGCGCCTTCTCGACCCGTCCGCGCGACGCGCGTACCGGTCGCAATCCCCGCACTGGCGAATTGGTGGCGGTCGACGCGAAGCGCGTCCCCTATTTCAAGCCGGGCAAGGAAATGCGGCAGCGGCTCAACGTCGCCTGAGCATTTTCCCGACAAGGTCGCGCGTCTCCACGCCATCGCGCGCTTGACGCAGCGCGCGACTTGCGCTTGGCATCGAACGGCGCGGACGTGGCGAAATCGGTAGACGCAGGAGACTTAAAATCTCCCTCTTCGGAATGCGGGTTCGAGTCCCGCCGTCCGCACCAAATTCCCGATCAGGCGCAGGACGATGGTCGATCCCGCCCATCACTCCCGGTTGCAGCGGGAACCCCGGTCGGGTGCCACGATCGCCGCCCTGCACCCGCCAATCGGCCGGTCCGGCGCGTGCACCAAAAAAATGTCCCTTTTTTTTTTGCGTTGCCCCCGCAGTTTAGGCATCCGCAGACGATCCGTTTCTGCCTATAGCGAAACCATGGGTGAGATCGAACGGCAGGTTCCAGCAGGATTAATCGAACAATGGGCGGTCCATCTGCGCCGTCAGCGGTCGCGCGCCGCCGACACGATATGGCTGCTCGATAACGGCTTCACGATCCACGACGGCCGGGACGGCGTGCCGACCGCGGACGCCACCGCGCGCGTCCGGCGCGAGCAGCAGGAGGTCGTTGCCGAGGTGAGCGCGTTGCTCGATCAATATGACGCGATCAACCTGCGCGGTGCGCGCCTGCAGGACGCCTAGCGTCCACGATGGCCGCGCGGTGGATTGATGGCTGGACAGCGTTCGGCGCGTGAGGAATACCGCCGCCGGGGGCGTTTAACCGAAAGCACGCAAATGATGAAGACCTTCGCAGCCGCAATTCTGGTCACCGTGGCCGCCGCAAGCGCAATGCCGGCCGAAGCCCGGGTTTGCCGCAACAGCCATGGCCGCGTTTTCAAATGCCACAAGGTCGTCGCGCCGCGCATCAATCTCAAGGCGCACCACCCGGTGAAGGTCGAGCGTTGCCGTGGCCACAAGGGCAAGTTCAACAACTGCTGATCAACCTGGGCGGCGCCCCACCGCGCCGCCCATCGATCCCGGGGGCATTGCCCCCCAGCGCACCGGCGTTGTTCGACCGCCCGACAGCCGGGCGACGACGCTCTCCCATCAGGAACATGCGAGCAATCGGCTCCAACCCCCTGAAAAGTATGGCAGCATTGCGAAAGTCCGCAGCGACCGTACCTGTGACGCCACGCGCAATCATCCTAAAGCAGTGTCACCCGAAATTACAGGATCCGCGGCATATTTCGCCTAACCCGTTGGAATCCTTATCTGGCATAATTTATGCTGTTCACAGGTCGTCCCATGAAGGAGGGGACCTGTATGAGCGTAAAACCGTACCTCGCGTCTCTCGCATTGGCGTCGAGCATGCTGGCTGGTCCAGCGAATGCCGCCGTCACCATGTCGTTCAACTCGACCGGCAGTTCGCCGACCACCGGCTTCACCGTCATCGACACGTTCACCACGCTGGCGGGACTGGCGATCACGGGTTCGGTGCAGATCAAGACACCGCCGGCTGACCCTTCGGGCGCTCCACCGGCAAACTCTTCGCCGAGCGGCACATCGTATCTGTCGGTTCTGGCCGGTGGCGCCGCCACCTATACGTTCGCCAGCCCGGTCAATGGCGTCCAGTTCGACTGGGGGTCGGTCGATACCTACAATACGCTGACCTTGCGGGGGAGCTTCGGGACGATGACGATCGTTCCCGGCACGACTCCCAACCCGACCTTCCCGTCGACCAACGGAAACCAGGGTTTCACCGGCAGCGGCCTGTTCACCGCGCTCGGCAACGGCGACACGTTCACCAGCATAACCTTCGGATCGAGTTCGAACTCGTTCGAGGTCGACAACCTCGCCGTGCGCTCCGCGGTCCCCGAGCCGGCCAGCTGGGCGATGATGCTTGCAGGCTTCGGCCTCGTGGGCTTCGGCCTGCGCCACCGCACGGCACGGGTGCGCCGCCTGACCTACGCCTGAGCGACGGGAACGGAAAAACCAAAGGCCGTCGGCTGAACCAGCCGGCGGCCCCTTTTCGTTCCTACAGGTCGGATCACCCGGCGACGCTCCCCCGGGCCCCTTATTCAGCGAGCGCGGCGTCGATCATATCGTTCCAGTCGCTCCAGAGATTGACCCGTTCGGCCATCAACGCGGTACGCATCGACGGGCCGTCCGGCCCTTCCAGATTCCAGTGCGACGGCGCGGGCCGGACGGTCTCGAGCATCGCTTCGGTCGGGCCGCGCAGGGCATGAAGCACCGTTCGCGCATGGGCCAGATCGGCCGCGCGCAACGGCGCATTATTCCCACATTCGGGTTCGACCTGTCCGCCGGTCTTGCACAAGATGCGTGCGATACGCTCAACCATACTCACGGGCATACTCACGGGCATACTCACAGGCCGTCTCCAGATCGGCGAACACGTCAAGATACAGCCTCCGGCTAGCCTCGACCACGGCCCAATGGCGCTGCTGCGCTACGCAATTATGACGATTCGCCGATCAATCGTGTCTCGTATTGTGCCGACATGGCGGGATCGGCCGGTCACGGCCGCCCGAAAGCGAGTCCCCGGTAGCGCCCCCCCGGTAGCGGTGGCACAGTGGCGCGATGTCGTTACCGCGTTTCCTGTCCGTCGCACCCTGCGTCTCATCGCTCGTTCTGGCGCTGGGGCTGGCCGCCTGCTCGGCGAAACCCGATAGCGGGCCGGTCGTCGTCAGCGCGATCGGCGAAGCTCCGGCACTGGCCGACGCCGCGAAGGGCCCCCTCGACCCGGCGGCACGGGTTCTGCTGGACGCGACCGCGCAGGGCCTCGTCCGGTTCGACGCGAGCGGTCAGATCGAGCCCGGGATCGCGGAACGCTGGAGCGTGATCGATAACGGCACCAGCTACATCTTCCGCCTGCGCGAGGGCGAATGGCCGGACGGGCGTACGGTGACAGCGGCGGAAGTGGTAAAGCTGCTCCGCCACCAGCTGGCGTCGACCTCGCGCAACGTGCTCGCCCCGTTTCTCACCGCAATCGACGAAATCGTCGAGATGACCCCGGAGGTGATCGAAATTCGCCTCAAGCGGCCCCGCCCCGATCTGCTCAAGCTGTTTGCCCAGCCCGAACTGGCGGTGTTCCGCATCGCGCCCCCGGGCGGCAGCGGACCGTACCGGATCGTCGCGCAACGCGGAGACGTGGTGCGGCTCCGCCCCGCCTTCGACCCCTCGCGCGCGGCGGACGACGATTCGGCGGAACCGCCCGCCGATGCGACGGTCAAACTGATCGGCGAGCGTGCGGCAAAGGCGATTGCACGGTTCGAGGCACAATTGTCGACAGCAGTATTGGGCGGGAGCTTTACCGACTGGCCGATCGTGCTCGAAACGCGGATCGCGCCGATTAACCGGCGCTTCGATCCGGCGGCGGGTCTGTTCGGAATGGCGATCACGCGCCGCGAGGGCGTGCTGTCCGACCCCGCCAATCGCGCCGCGATCGCGCGCAGCATCGATCGCGCCGGCTTTACCTCGGCGATATCGCCCGAATGGGCATCGACCACCCAGTTGCTGCCAGACCAACTCGATTCCGCCGCAGCCCCTGCCCTCGCCGCCTGGACCCAGCCGCTCGCACCGGGCGAGCCCACGCCCCGCGCGAGGATCGATGCCTGGCGCGCGGCCAATCCCGGTGACATCCATCTGAAAGTGGCGCTGCCCGCCGGGCCGGGCGCGACGATCCTCTATGGCTATGTCGCCGGCGCATTGCTGTCGCTGGGGATTGTCCCGGAACGCGTTGCTGCGGATGCGCCCGCGGACCTGCGGCTGATCGACGAGGTCGCGCCCTATGACAGCGCGCGCTGGTACGTCGCGCGCGCGTGCCAGCCCTGCAGCGGAGCGGCGCTGCTCGCGATCGAGGCGGCCCGCGACGCCGACTCTCCGCGCCTGCGGTCGCAGCAGATCGCGGCCGCGGACGCGGCCCTGGCGAGCGACGTCGCCTTCATTCCGCTGGCGCGACCGCTGCGGTGGTCGCTGGTGTCGATCCAGCTGAAGGCATGGACCGCAAACCCACGCGCATGGCACCCGTTGAATCATCTGCGTAGCGACACCAATTGAGAGACATGGTGCAGAACACGACACGGATGAGCCCCCCGCCCTTCGGCGAAATGGCATCACGCTTGGCAAGCAAGGATCCGGCTGCCGTGCGGCAGCGGATCGAGGCGATGGAGCATCTCCTCGAGGGGCTGTTCACCATCCCGCTGCTCAACCGCAAGGTCGGGCTCGACGTGCTGCTCGACATCCTCCCGATCGGCGGCGACGTCATCGGCGCGGCGATGGGCAGCTGGATGGTGTGGGAAGCGCGCAATCTCGGCATGTCGAAAATGCAGATGGCGCGGATGTTCGGCAACGTCGGGATCGACTTTGCGCTTGGCATCATTCCGTTCGTCGGGGCGGTGCCCGACCTGTTGTTCCGCTCCAACTCGCGCAACCTGAAAATCATCAAGCGGCATCTCGACAAGCATCACCCGGCGCTGGCGGTCGTGGACCAGGCCTGAGCGCCGGTGTGGTCAGGCGCGGCTCAACTCTTGCCGCGCCAGATCTTGATCGCCGTCGTGTCCGGGACACCGCCGGAATTGGCATGGCAGCGCGTATAGGCAAAGCGCTTGTCGAGACACAGCCAAAGTTCGTCGAGCCAGCCGCGCTTGTTGACGGTGATGCGGATCGCTTCTGCCGGCAAGCCAGGATTTTGCCCGGCAATGGCGTGGGCGAGCTGTCCTGCGTTCAGGGGCGTACGCGAGAGCGTGCGCACGTCGGGGAACCGCAGTTTCCCGTACAGCCCGGTGGACCGCGCGAAATAGGCGTCCGGCGTGATCCCCATGCAGGTGCCGTGCTTGGCCCACTCATGCTGCATCAACTGGGGCGCCGGGGTGGAACAGACCGAGCGCTTGATCACCGCGTCCGACAGGAGCGGCGTGGCGGCGCAATATTGCGGCCAGTCCTTCCCGATCCCGTCCGGCCATAGCCCGTGCAGCGTAAAGCCGAAGCGGTTCCCGCTGCGGCATTCGAAGCGCGCTTGCGGATCGCGGGCATTGCCGTGGCAATATTCGGGCGCCCAGGTCAGCGCGAGCGTATAGCCGCCGATCGGCAGGATCCGACGTGGCTGGCTCGCCGATGGCAGGTCGGGATGGGGCCGCGGCAATTGCGCGGGAATGCTGCACTGATCGCTCTGCGCGAAGGCAGCGCCCGGTGCCCCGAACAGCGCGAGCGCGTATAGCACGGCCTTCATGCGACCGGCTCCCCGAACCAGGCGCGCGCATCCGGCTGGAACAATTTCCACGCCGCGATGCCGTTGAGCACCAGCGCCACGACCGCCAGAACGCCGCCGAGACCGGGCTGGATCGTGCCCATCGCGGCGCCGCTCAATACGCCGACCAGGCTCAGAGCGAAGAATGCGGCGATGATCCATTTGGCGACGACGGAGCGTTTGCGCGCGGTAAAGAACCACAAGGTCGCCGAAATCGCGATCCCGATCGCGGTGCCGAACAACAGCATGTTGCTGCCGAAGGACGGGCCGAACCGCGCGGCGGCCGGGTTCTCCGACAGCCGTTGGATCGATGCATTGAAGGACAAGGCGGTGTTGACCAGCCCGACCGCGACCGCGCCGAGATAGCAGCGTTCGAACCAGATGATCGAAATAGGACGTTCCATGAGTCGCTTCCCCCAAAGCATAGTCCGTGAAGCTTAGCGGCGAACCCGCGCAGCGCAACGGCGCTGGCCGAGTGCCTTACGACGTCGGCGTGAAATCCAGGCCAAGATCCGCCGCCGGTGCCGACTGGGTCAGCCGCCCGACGCTGACATAACGGACCCCGGTCTCTGCGATCGCGCGGATCGTGTCGAGGCGGACCCCGCCCGAAGCCTCGGTCGGGACGCGGCCGTCGACCCGCGCCACGGCCGTGCGCAGCGTCGCGACGTCCATGTTGTCGAGCAGCAGATGCGTCGCGCCGGCCTGCAACGCCGGATCGATCTGGTCGATCGAATCGACCTCGACGATGATCTGCGCGATTCCCGCCGCCACCGCGCGCGACACGGCCGCGCCGATGCCGCCCGCCACCGCCACGTGATTGTCCTTGATCATCGCGGCATCCCACAACCCCATGCGATGGTTGGTCGCACCGCCCATCCGCGTGGCATATTTCTCCAGCCGGCGGAGGCCGGGGATAGTCTTGCGCGTATCGAGCAGGGTCGCCCCCGTCCCCGCGATCGCATCGACATAGGTGCGCGTCAGCGTCGCCACGCCCGACAGATGTTGCACCAGGTTCAGCGCGGAGCGTTCCGCGGTCAGCATCGCGCGGGCCTTGCCCGCCAGGCGCAGGACATCGCTACCGGCCGCGATGCGGTCTCCGTCCGCCGCGAGGCGCTCGATTTGCACGTCCGGGTCGAGCGCGCGAAAGAAGGCCTCCGCGATCGGCAACCCGGCGACGACGATCGCTTCGCGGCTGTCCATCACTCCGGTGAAACGCGCGTCGGCCGGGATCACCGCCTGCGACGTGATATCTCCGATCGCACCGAGATCCTCCGCGAGGGTTGCGGCAACGAACGCATCGAGATCGAAGGCGTCGAGGGTGAACGGTGCATGCGGATCGGTCATGCCCCGCTCTAGCCGAGCCGACCGTTGGGCGCAGCCGGAAATGTGATCAGGACCGATCACGAATGGCACCGCGTCGCCAAAGCCCAACCCCGGAACCGATCCACCTCGCTTGCTGGGGATTGCAAAGGTGCTGTCGCGTAGGACGATGCCGGTCCCGACATCCGCGGCAATCACCTGTCGCGCTATAGTAATAGGCCGCAAATTCAGCGAGTTGTTGTCGTCAGATGCGAGGCCATCGGGATCGAGTAAAAGATGGCCTGCCTGACGCAGGTGGAAATAGTAGCAAGACACCCGCCGCTCCGGACGCACTGGAGGAGCACACATCGGACCGGATCGGAGGATAGATCGAGGTTGCAATAGAAAGTGAGGATGGCAGAGCTTATCATTTGTTACATATTAATTTGACAAATGATCATAACATATTTCTCCACATGTGTTAGAGCAGCGCCATCTCCGGGCAGCTACAAGGGCGCCGGGGACAGAGAGACACGACATGCTCCCGCCCTTTAGCGGGAAGCCGATGCAAGCCACTCCAATTCACGACACCATTATTGCCAGTCTCGCGCGCCGCGGCACGCTCGACCAGGACGATCATGCCGCCATTCGGCGGCTTACCCTGACCCAACGCCAGATCGAACCGTCCACCTATCTCGTCCGCGAAGGCGAAAAGCCGACCCGTTGCGCCTTCGTCCTGTCCGGCTTCACCTATCGCCAGAAACTGACCAGCAATGGTGCACGGCAGATCGTGTCGCTGCAGATCCCGGGGGAGTTCATCGATCTGCAGAATCTCTGGCTCGACGAATCCGACCATAATGTGCAGGCGCTGACACGCGCGCAGATCGCCGACGTCGATATCGCGGCGCTCCGCACGACCGTGACCGAACGTCCCGCGATCGCCGCGGCGATGTGGCTGGAATCGCTGATCGACGCGTCGATCTTCCGTGAATGGATCGTCAACATCGGCCGCCGCGACGCGCATACGCGGGTCGGCCACCTGTTGTGCGAGTTTTCGCTCCGGCTCGAGGCCGCGGGGGTCGCGACGACCCGGGCGTACAACCTGCCGATGACGCAGGAACAGCTCGGCGATACCGTTGGCCTGACCCCGGTGCACGTCAACCGCGTGCTGAAAGCGCTCGCCCAGCGCGGCCTGATCGAACGCGACCGCCGCCAGATCCGCATCGTCGACTGGACCGGGCTACGCGACGCGAGCGACTTCAACCCGCGCTACCTGCATCTGAAGCAGGTCTAACGCGCGCGCCGGATCATGGAGCCGCGACGGTTCCCGTCACCTTCAGCGTCATGACCCGGTGTTCGCGACCGTCCTCGACCTGGATCTCGAAACGGATGTCGGTCCTGCCGGCGCGGAAATCCGACGTCAGGATCCCGCCGGCCGCGTCGGACGCATGGTCCCGCGCCCGGTCGACCGTGGCCATCTCCAAGCCGGTATCGTCCCGCGTGAACGAGTCCTGGCTCTGCAAGTCAAAGAAGTATCGCGGCATTTTCACAGAGTGCCGAACTCGGCGATCCGCTGCATTATACTGCGTTAGTCACCCGAAACCCGCAGCGGGCCGAGGTCGCCCATGCCCACCGTCCCGCTCGCCATGGCCAACATGGCGTCGAGGCTCTTCTTCGCACGAAGCCTCAGATCTTCTTCGATTTCGATCCGTGGGCTGAGGTCGCGCAGCGCGACGTAGAGCTTCTCCATCGTGTTGAGCGCCATGTACGGACAGATGTTGCAATTGCAGTTTCCGTCCGCCCCCGGCGCCCCGATGAAGCGCTTGCCCGGCGCCGCTTTCTCCATCTGGTGGATGATGTGCGGCTCAGTAGCGACGATCAGCGTATCACCGGGCATCGAGTCGGCGAAGGCGAGGATCCCGCTGGTCGATCCGACATAGTCGGCATGGTCGAGAATATAGGGCGGGCATTCGGGATGCGCCGCGATCGGTGCGCCGGGGTGCTGCAGTTGCAGCTTGAGCAATTCGGTCTCGCTGAACGCCTCATGCACGATGCACACGCCCGGCCACAGCAGCATCTCCCGCCCGGTCTTGCGCGCGAGATACCCGCCGAGATTCTTGTCCGGCCCGAAGATGATCTTCTGGTCGAGCGGGATCTGGCTGAGGATCTTCTCCGCCGACGAGGAGGTGACGATGACGTCGCTGAGCGCCTTCACCTCGGTCGAACAGTTGATGTAGGTGAGCGCGATATGATCCGGATGCCCGGCGCGGAAGGCGGCGAACTGGTCGGGCGGGCAGCTGTCTTCCAGGCTGCACCCGGCATCCATGTCGGGCAGCACGACGATCTTGTCGGGGCTGAGGATCTTGGCGGTCTCGGCCATGAAGCGAACGCCGCAGAAGGCGATGACGTCGGCATCGGTCGCCGCGGCCTTCTTCGAAAGGTCGAGACTGTCCCCGACGAAATCGGCTAGATCCTGAATTTCGGGCTTCTGGTAATAATGCGCCAGGATCACGGCGTTGCGATCCTTGCGCAACCGATCGATCTCCGCGCGCAGGTCGAGCCCCGTCAGCGTCCCGCCAATACCACCGCGTGCGTCCATGACCATCCTCCCGCCTCAACTGCGGTCCACATGGCCCCGCGGGCGGCGGTGATCAACCCATCAGTGTCTTGGTCAGCGAAAGCAGCGGCGGCGAGAAAGCCAGCGGCCGCATCAGCGCAATCGCCGCGGTGATCGCGCCGAAGCCCCAGAGATAGGCCGGGTGGACCCGCCCCCGGGTCAATACGTCAAAGGCCATCGCCACCGCGACATAGACCGCCATCACCAGCCAGATCGACCACAGGATCCAGGTGCCCATCAACGGCAGCGGCAACAGCCGCCCCACCCCCGGCGTCATCACGACGACCGCCCCGCACAGCATCAACCGGCGATGCCAGTCGGGCTGCGCGCGCATCGCGACCGCGGTCCAGGTGAGCCCGGCGAACAGCAGATCGACCGTCCAGTCCATCACGATGAAGACGTTGGGCTCGAAAAAGAACGGGATACGGTGCGTGATCGCGGACAGCGTGGTGACCGAAAACCCGACCGCCACCATCCAGCCGAGATAGGCGCTGGCGATCCATCCAAGCTGCCGATGGAGTGCCATCGTTCCCCGGAACACCAGGAAGTTCTGGGTGAGATACAACGTCAGCCAGCCCATCGCGGTCACGCCGTGGAGATGCACCCACCAGGGCGACGCGAGCGTCGATCGTCCCATCGCGAACTGCAGCGCGAACCCCGACACCGTCGTAACCACGATCGCGATCGCCAGGGCGAAGAAGAACGCCCGCTCGCGATCGACTCCGGCCCCTGCCCCTGCCCGTTGCGCCTGCGTAGCCACCCGCGATCCCCCGCCGAATCTCGATACGCAGGCGTTATCATATTTCGGGTAGCGAAACCAGAGCGTGACGCGTTCGCGCCGCCGCCAAAGTGGCCCCCGCCCCCTCCGCCCCTACCCGTCATCTGCCGTTTTCCCGCAGAAGCGGGAATCCAGGGCCAAGCAGAACGACGGCACATACCTCTCGCGACTCCTGGACTCCCGCCTTCGCGGGAGAACACCTCCTGTCTCGCAGAGGCCATTCGAAGCCGCGGATCCATCATCTTGCATGTGCGCAAGACACCCCGGCGACAGCCAGTATGGATCCCCGCTGCAAGAGCACGAACCATGGTTCGCAACCGTCGCGGGCTACCCGCGGTTACCCAGCACCTCGGCGATCGAGCGCGTGGTGTCCCACAATTCGCTGGCGTCGTGCGCCTCGTCCGCAAAACGCACCTTTACCGTCGCGTCGAGCCCGGCGGCGCGCAGCGGCAGCGCGAAGCTGCGTTCGACTGCGCGGCGGGTCGCGTCGCGCGCCAGCTTCATCGGCACCGGCTCGTGCGCCTGGCGGATCAGCTCGCGCTGTCCCGCCGCCCGGTTCGCCGCCTGCAGCTTGGCATCCGCATCGCTGATCGCCGAGAGCAAGCCGCCCTCGCCATATTCGCGGATCTGCGTCAGGTCGATCTGTGGCGGCGAGACCTCGATCGGCGGCAGCACGACGCCCAGCGTGCGGGTCTTCGCATCCCAGGTGACGTCGCGCGCGGTCAGCTTCGCCATGTCGACGCGATAGTCGACCGTGCCGGGCATGATCAGCGTCTTCTTGCTGGTCAGGCCATATTGCGATTGCGTCGAGGTCGATACCGCGACGAAGCGCGCGGCAAAGGCGGACAGCCGGTTCTGCTCGCGCAGCCCCTGTAACGATCCGCTAGCGATCGTCACTGGGTCCGGTCCCGCCAGCTTGTGCTCGACCAGCGCGCCGATGCCCCAGAACAGCGCCAGGATGAACAGCGCGATCAGCGCGAGCGCGCCGGCGAATTTCCCCAGGAACTTCATGCCGCCACGCTCCACATATCGCCATCGGCGCGCACCTGCCCGCGCTGGCGCAGGTCGATCAGATGCGCGAGCACCGAACGCTCGGCCGCCGGGAACAGTCGCGGGTCGATGCCGACATACATCCGCCCGACCATCGCCGGGATCGTCTCGGGGGCGACGCGCAGCATCCGCAGGATCTGCCCCTCGCGCTGCTTGCGATGCCCGAGCATGCCGCGCACCAGCCGCTGCGGATTTTCGACCGGGTCGCCGTGGCCCGGATAATAGACCCGGTCGTCACGCCCCATCAGTTTTTCGAGGCTCGCCATATAGGCGGCCATGTCGCCATCCGGCGGAGAGACGATGCTGGTCGACCAGCCCATGACATGGTCGCCCGAGAACAGCGCCTTGCTCTCCGGCAGCGCGAAGGCGAGATGGTTGGAGGTATGCCCCGGCGTGGCGATCGCGGTCAGCGTCCACCCGTCGCCGACGACACTGTCGCCTTCGCCCAGCACGCGATCGGGTGCGTAATCGGAGTCGAATGCCGCATCCGCGCGCGGCCCGAGGTCGTCGAGCACCAGCGGCGCGCAGCCCACGATCGGCGCGCCGGTGATCGCCGCGAGCGGGCGGCTGGCGGGGCTGTGGTCGCGGTGCGTGTGGGTCACGACGATCGCGGTGACCGGGCGTCCGGCGATCGCCGCGACCAGCGCGTCGATGTGCGCGGCATCGTCGGGACCCGGATCGATCACCGCCAGATCGTGCGTGCCGACCAGATGCACCTGCGTGCCGGTGTAGGTAAAGGGGGACGGATTTGGGGCGAGCAACCGGGCGACGAGGGGCTCGCGCTGTTCGGCCACGCCGGTCTGTTGCTCGCTCATCGCGCCGAGATGGCGGCAGACGCCGCGCGGCGCAAGTCCGCGCGGTGTCCCCGCCCTGCCGTCACTGCCCCGCCGTCACCGCCCCGCCGTCACCGTCAGGGCAAGCGGCTGAGATTGGCCTCGAGTTCGGCGATCGCGGTATCGATTCCGTCGAGCGTGTGGCGGCGCGCATCGGCGGGCATGTCGCGGTTGGCCATCATTCGTGCCCGCGTCGCGCGCAGCCCGACCAGTGCATGGGCATAGGCGTCGTGCTGCATGCGGGCGCCGTTTGCGGCAAGCTGCGCGCCGCGCGCCGCCGCCGCCGCACCGCGCGCGGACGCCGCGGCGATCCGGTCGGTGCACAGCGTGATCCGCCGCCGTCCGTCGTGCTCGTCCTCGATCGTCATCCGGGTGCCCGCGCCGCAGGCAAGCGAGCGCATCTCCGGCACGGCCGGCGTGCGCGGCGGGATCGGCAGCGACGTTGCCATGCCGTCCTCGCCGATCATCGTCGCCTGCCCGTTCGATCCGAGCTTCACATAGCGTCCGTGGCGAACGATCCGCTTGCCGTCCCGGTCGGTCGTGACGAGATAGGTTCCTGCACCGTCCGCCAACACCTCGGGGGGGAGCGGTGGCGACGGCGGCGCTGCCGGGGCGGGCGGCGCGGCGTCGAGCGGCTCCGTGGGCGCTGTCGGAGCGATCGGAGCGATCGGCGCTTGCGGAGTCTCGGGCGCCGCACCGGAGGTCGTCTGGCGCGGCATCGCAGGTGTGACGGCCAGGGCGTCGACGGCACGGTTTTGCGCCATCCCTTCGGTTGCGAGCGCGGCCGGAACCGCCGGAGCCGCCGGGACGACCAGCGCGGCAATATCCACGCCGGTCGCATGCTTGACGCCCGAGCGCATCCGTTCCGCCGCCGCACTGCCCGAAGCGGTCAGCGCGAGACCGCCGAGCGTCAGCGCCGCGATCGCCACGCCGCCGCTCGCCAGCCGCAGCCGTGACGTCCGCCGCGTCGTGAGCATCCGCAGACGTCCCTTCAGATCGTCGACCGTGTTGAGATGGCAGGTCGCGGCGACCGAACCGTACAGCGCGGGATGCGCCGCCTTGACGATCGCACAGGCATAGGTGTGCCGCCGCATCGGGTTCATTCCCGCCAGGACGCGTGCATCGTTGGCGATTTCCTGGTCGGCCCGGAATGCGCGGAACGCGCGCCACGCGATCGGGTTGAACCAGTGGAGCGCGAGCACGCCGAGCGCGATCCAGTTCGCGATGAGGTCGCCGCGTTCGTGATGGCCCATCTCGTGCGCCAGCGCGAGATCGCGTTCCTCGGGATCGTAACGTTCGGCGAAATCGCGGGGAAAGGCGACGTAGCGCCGCACGACGCCGAACGCGAGCGGGCCGCTCGCCGCGCCGCTTTCGATGACGCTGACTCCGTCCAGCTCGGCCCGCTGGCCGACGCTCGCCAGCAGGCGCGCGCAGAAGCGACGGTGCGACAGCGCATGCCAGGCAAAGAAACCGGCTGCCCCAATCACCCACGGCACGCCGAGCAGCGGCAGGATCCAGGCATGGACGTGGGCGGCTTCCGCCCGGACGACGGGCGCCGCCAGCAGCATCGTCACCGGCTCGGCGGCGCGCAGGACGTCCGCGACCGCCGCCTGATGGAGGGCTGTCTTGGTTGCCACATGCCATCCGCCGGGCAGCGGCGGCAGTGCGAGCCGCAATACCGGCAGCGCCCACAGCGCATAGGCGACATGCGCGCCGAACGCGCGCCGTACCGGGCCGCGCAACAGCAGCACCAGCACCATCAGGACGCTCGACGCGATCAGCGCCTCGACTGCCCAGCTTGCTCCGACCGGCCCGATCATCCCTTCAGTCCTTTCAGCAGTGCCTCGATTTCTTCGATATCCTGTGCGGTCAGTTCGTCGCGCTCGGCGAGATGCGCGACCAGCGGCGTCAGCTTGCCGCCGAACAGCCGGTCGATCAGTCGTTTCGATTCGCCTGCGACATAATCTGTACGCGCGACCAGCGGGCGGTACAAATACCGGCGACCGTCTTCCTCATGCGCGATGATGTTCTTGGCCAGCAGGCGACCGAGCAACGTCTTGACCGTATTGGCACTCCAGTCGCGCGTCGCCGGAATCCGCTCGACCACGTCTTGCGCGGTCAGTGGGCTTTCGTACCACAGCACCTCCATCACGGCATGTTCGGCATCACTGATCTTCTCGGTCATTCGAGTCGCCTCCGTACTGACTACATCCGTAATCGTAATGTTTACGTCTGTAGTCAATCCCATACTTGTCGCTGCCGCCAGACGCGATAAGCTCCGCGTCAAAACCGAGGAGTAGGCGATGTTTGCCACGATTGCGCAGGGGCTGCGCTTCCCCGAGGGGCCGGTCGCGATGCCCGACGGCAGCGTCGTGCTGGTCCAGATCGCCGCCGGCCGGATCAGCCGGGTGCATCCAGACGGCACCGTCCAGACCGTCGCTGAGCCCGGCGGCGGCCCCAACGGCCTCGCGATCGGCCCCGACGGCAAGCTCTATTGCTGCAACAACGGCGGCTTCGACTATATCGAGCATCCCAGCGGCCTGCTGATCCCGCACGGCCAGGCGGCCGATTACTCGGGCGGCCGGATCGAGCGGATCGACCTGGCGACCGGCGCGGTCGAGATCCTGTACCGCGACGGCGATTTCGGTTGCACGCTGCGCGGCCCGAACGACATCGTGTTCGATGCGCACGGCGGCTTCTGGTTCACCGACCACGGCAAGACCCGTCCGCGGGAGCGCGACGTGACCGGCATTTTCTACGCCAGAGCGGATGGCAGCCACCTCGAGGAGGTCATCTTCCCGAGCGAAAACCCCAACGGCATCGGCCTGTCGCCCGATGGCAAGCGACTCTACGCCGCGGAAACCTACACCTGCCGCCTGATGGCGTTCGACGTGGTCGCGCCCGGCCAGATCGACCCGACGGCCGGCCTCGGCGGTCCGGGACTGCCGCTCTACCGCCCGGCCGGCTACAAATTCTTCGACTCGCTGGGAGTCGAGGCCTGCGGCAACATCTGCGTCGCGACGATCGGCGAGAGCGGCATTTCCGTGATCTCGCCAACGGGCGACCTCATCGATTTCGTGCCGACGCCCGATCCGTTCACCACCAACATCTGCTGGGGCGGCCCGGATCTGCGAACCGCCTACATCACGCTGTCCGGCACGGGGCAGCTCATCCGAATGGACTGGCCACGTCCCGGTCTGGCACTGGCCTATTGAGCCATGCGCGGCTAGGGCGGCGCAATGATCAGACACGGCGAAAAGCATCTCGTTCAGCGCATTGGCTGGCTCCGCGCGGCGGTTCTCGGAGCCAATGACGGCATCCTCTCGACCGCGAGCCTGATCGTTGGCGTCGCGGCGGCGGCACGTGCTCCGTCGGAGGTGGTCCTGACCGGGGTCGCCGGCCTGGTCGCCGGCGCGATGTCGATGGCAGCGGGGGAATATGTCTCGGTCAGTTCGCAAGCCGACACCGAGGCCGCCGAGCGGGTCCGCGAAGCGGCTGAACTGCACGAAGACCCGAAGGCCGAGACGAAGGAGCTCGCGGCGATCTACCGCCAGCGCGGGCTTGATTCGGCGTTGTCGTTGCAGGTCGCCGAGCAGTTGATGGCGCACGATGCGCTCGGCGCGCACATGCGCGACGAACTCGGCATCCACGAAGTGATGGAAGCGCGTCCGGTCCAGGCCGCGCTCGCTTCGGCGGCGAGCTTTGCGACCGGAGCGTTCTTCCCGGTGCTGATGGCCTTCCTGTTCCGCGGCACCGCGCTGATCGAGGCGGTCGTCGCGGCGACGCTGGTGTTGCTGGCGGTGCTGGGCGCGGTCGGCGCGCGCATCGGCGGCGCCCCCTTGTGGCGCGGCGCGCTGCGGGTGCTCTTCTGGGGCGCGCTGGCGATGGCCGTCACGGCGGGCATCGGCCATCTGTTCGGCACACAGGTCTGATCGGCGACGGCGGCTTGACCGGTCGCCTCGCGCCGCCCTAATCGGACCGCAACATCCGAAAGGACCAGCCGATGCGCAAGATCTACCCCAATGCCGCCGCCGCCCTCGACGGCGTGCTCCACGATGGGATGATGATCTGCGCGGGTGGGTTCGGCCTGTGCGGGATCCCCGAACGCCTGATCGACGCGATCCGCCTTGCCGGCACCAAGGACCTGACGATCGCGAGCAACAATGCGGGGATCGACGGCGAAGGCCTCGGCAAGCTGCTGCGCACGCGCCAGGTGCGCAAGATGATCTCGAGCTACGTCGGCGAAAACAAGGAATTCGAGCGGCAATATCTGTCGGGCGAGCTGGAGGTCGAATTCTGCCCCCAGGGTACGCTCGCCGAACGCTGCCGAGCCGGCGGTGCGGGGATCCCCGGATTCTATACCAAGACCGGCGTGGGAACGCTCGTTGCCGAGGGCAAGGAAGTGAAGACGTTCGATGGCGAGGAGTATATTCTCGAACGCGGCATCCACGCGGATCTCTCGATCATCAAGGGCTGGAAGGCGGATGAAAGCGGCAACCTGATTTTCCGCAAGACCGCGCGTAATTTCAACCAGCCGATGGCGACCGCCGGAAAGGTCTGCGTCGCGGAGGTCGAAGAGATCGTGCCGGTTGGAGCGCTCGATCCCGACTGCATCCATTTGCCGGGCGTCTATGTACAACGGCTTATTCTTGGGGCGCCCTACGACAAGAAGATCGAGTTCCGCACGGTGCGCGAGGCTGCGTGAGCGGGGGGACGCGGTTGGGCGTAAGCGGCGCCGGACGCCGGCGATGGCGTGAAGTTCTCTGGGCTTCGGCGTGCGCAGGGATGCTGCTGACGCAAGGATGTGCGACATCCACGCCGCGGCCTTCGATCGATGCCGTTGCGGCTGTCCCGCCCGGGATGCAGTATCTCTACGGGTCGGCAGAAGCGGCGGCCCAGTCGGTCCAGACCTGGCGACAGTTGGCCGGCTTCGTCGCGATGCAGACGGCGACGTCGCCAAGGGAATCGGTTGTCCTGGCGCCGGAGGCAACGCTCGCCGATCCTCGGTGGGTCGCCTGCGGTACAAAGCCGAAGGCCGTCGTATTCGACGTGGACGAAACGGTCCTGCTCAATCTCGGGTTCGAGGCAAACGATGCGATCCATCCCGCGGCCTACGACCAGAAGACGTGGGACGCGTGGGAACGCACCGGCGGCACGAAAGTCGTCGCGCAACCGGGTGCCGTGGATGCGCTCGACACGCTGCGACACCTCGGCGTCACGGTGATCTTCAACACCAACCGTTCCGCTCGCTATGCGGCGGCGACCCAGGGGGCGATCGAAGGCGCCGGATTGGGACCCGCCGTGCATGGGACAACGCTGTATCTGTCCGACGACGATGGCTCGGGCAGCAAGAAAGACGGCCGCCGAGCCGCGATCGCCGCGAAATATTGCGTGCTGGCCATGGGTGGTGACCAGCTCGGCGATTTCAGCGACCTGTTCAACGACGGCCTTGCGCCGTCGGCGCGCCGCGCCACGGCATTGACTGGCCCGATCGGCAAGCGGTTCGGCGCCGGATGGTTCGTATGGCCAAACCCGGTTTATGGAACCGCCGTAAAGGGCGGCATGGACGACGTGTTTCCGAGAGACAAACGCTGGGCACCGCCCGCAGGAGATCGATAATGGCATGGACCCGCGATGAAATGGCAGCCCGCGCCGCGCGCGAACTGCAGGACGGTTTCTACGTCAATCTCGGGATCGGCATCCCGACGCTGGTCGCCAACCATATTCCGCCGGGCGTGGAAGTTACGCTGCAATCCGAAAACGGCATGCTGGGCATCGGCCCCTTTCCGCTCGCCGGCCAGGAGGATGCCGACCTGATCAATGCGGGCAAGCAGACGATCAGCGAACTGCCGCAGAGCGCCTATTTCAGCTCCTCCGACAGTTTCGCGATGATCCGCGGCGGCCACATCGACCTGACCGTGCTGGGCGCGATGGAAGTCGCCGAAAATGGCGACATCGCCAACTGGATGATCCCGGGAAAGATGATCAAGGGCATGGGCGGCGCGATGGATCTGGTCGCGGGGGTCAAGAAGATCATCGTCGTCATGGAGCATACCTCCAAGAACGGCGACCCCAAGTTCATCCCGGCGTGCACCCTGCCGCTGACCGGCAAGAACGTCGTCGACATGATCGTCACCGATCTCGCGGTTTTCCAGCGTCCCGATCACAAAGCGCCGTTCAAGCTGCTGGAGATGGCTCCCGGCATTACCGCGGACGAGATCGCCGCGAAGACGACCGCCCGGTATGTGATGTGAAGCGCTGGCTGCTTGGCACGGCCCTGGCGCTTCTTCTGGTGGTCGCGTCGATCGCGGCCTTTGTCTCGCCGCCGGCTATCCTCAGTCTGCTCGACGCCGTCGCAGGGGGTGGCATCGGCGTAGAGCGCGCGGCCAATGCTGTCGCGTTCGGGACGCACGGCCAGACGCTCGACGTCTGGCGTCCCGTCGCATCCGCCAAACGCCCACGGCCCGTGATCATCTTCTGGTACGGCGGCGGTTGGGTAAAGGGCGATCGCGCCGCCTATGCCTTTGCCGCGCGCGCGTTCGCGAAGGCAGGGTTTATCGTGGTCGTGCCGGATTACCGCAAGGTTCCCGCGATCCGCTTTCCCGCGATGCTGCAGGACGGGGCCCAGGCGGTCCGTTGGACCCGCGACCACGTAGCGACCTTCGGCGGCGATCCCCGGCAGGTCGCGCTGTCGGGGCATTCGGCCGGTGCCTATACGGTCGCGATGCTCGCGCTGGACCAGCGCTGGCTCCGCGCCGAGGGTGTCGATCCGCGGATCGTCCGCGCGGCGGTTCCGTTGTGCGGACCGTATGACTTCTATCCATGGACGTCGGACCGGGCGCGCGAAGCCTTCAAGGGCGTCGTAGATCCGGTGATGACCCAGCCGATCCATTTTGCGCGCAGCGATGCGCCCCCGATGTTGCTGATCACGGGGACTGCCGACACGACGGTCCGTCCGCGCAACGCGATCCATCTGGATGCGGCGCTGCGTGCCCTGGGGGCGCCGGTATCGTTGAAAAACTATCCGGGCCAGACGCATGAGGCGATCGTCATGGCTGTGTCCGTGCCGTTTCGGCGACGATCGACGGTCCTTGCCGATAGCGTCGGTTTCATCACTCGGGTGCTCGAGCGGAACCATTCAGCGCAATAAAACCGCGCCAAAGATTGCATTCGCGCAGCTTTCGGTTAGAGGGCCGCCATGGTTAGCCGTCCCCTCACCCTGTACGAAAAGATCTGGTCCGATCACGTCGTGGAACGCCGCGACGATGGAACATGCCTGATCTACATCGATCGTCACCTCGTGCATGAGGTTACCAGCCCGCAAGCCTTTGCCGGATTGCGCGCCAATGGCCGCTCGGTCCGGCGTCCCGATCTCACTCTGGCCGTACCGGACCACAACCTGCCCACCACCGCGCGTCGCGACCGCGACGGCGCCCGCCTGCCCATCTCCGATCCGGAAAGCGCGGCGCAGCTCGATGCGCTCGAACGTAACACGCGGGACTTCGGAATCGACTATATCGATGCGGTCGCCGCCGCGCAGGGGATCGTCCATGTCGTCGGTCCCGAGCAGGGCTTTACCCTGCCCGGGACGACGCTGGTGTGCGGCGACAGCCACACGTCGGCCCATGGCGCGCTCGGCGCGCTCGCGTTCGGTATCGGAACCAGCGAGGTCGAGCATGTGCTCGCGACGCAGACGCTGCTGCTCAGCCAGTCCAAGACCATGGAGATCCGCGTCGATGGAACGCTAGGATTTGGCATTACCCCCAAGGACGTCATTCTCGCGATCATCGGCGAGATCGGCGCGGCGGGCGGGACCGGCCATGTCCTCGAATATACCGGTTCGATCATTCGCGGCATGTCGATCGAAGGGCGCCTGACCGTCGCCAACATGTCGATCGAAGGCGGTGCGCGCGCCGGCCTCGTCGCGCCGGACGAGACCACATTCGCCTATCTCCAAGGCAAGCCGATGGCGCCCAAGGGCGATGACTGGGACAAGGCGGTTGCCTATTGGCAAACTCTGCCCAGCGACGCGGGTGCGCGCTATGATCGGGTCGTCACGCTGGACGCGACCGATATTGCACCGTTGCTCACCTGGGGCACCAGCCCGGAGGACGTCGTTGCGATCACGGGCCGCGTCCCCGACCCGGACAGCTTTGTCGATCCCGCGAAGCGCGATGCAGCCCGCAAATCGCTCGAGTATATGGGACTGACGGCCGGCACCGCGATGCAGGATGTCGGCATCGACTATGTCTTCATCGGCAGTTGCACCAACAGCCGGATCGAGGATCTGCGGTCCGCCGCGCATGTCGCGAACGGACGGCGCGTCGCCGATGGGGTCCACGCGTTGGTCGTGCCCGGATCGGGACTGGTCAAACGACAGGCGGAAGCCGAGGGGCTTGACCGCATCTTCCTGTCCGCCGGATTTGAATGGCGCGAGCCGGGATGCTCTATGTGTCTGGCAATGAACCCCGATAAAGTACCGGCCGGTCTCCGGTGCGCTTCCACTTCGAATCGGAATTTCGTAGGACGTCAGGGTCCGGGGGCGCGTACGCACCTGGTCTCGCCAGCGATGGCCGCAGCAGCGGCCGTCACCGGACGATTAAGCGACGTACGCGACCTCGTCTCGAAGTCCGGGGGGGACACCATATGAAGCGCGTTCTGGTATTGCTGGTCATGGGTACATTGTTGAGCGGTATCGCGGCCTATGCTGCGAGCGCGCGTACGAACGCGAATGACGCCATCGCGGCCAAAGCGCGGTAACGGCCGGCCGCGTTGGCCGGGCCTCCATTAGTCGTCGGGAATTGGACCAAGTGATGCAGCCGGTTACGCATGTCTCGGGCGCGGCCTATCCGTGGGGCCAGAAGAACGTCGACACTGACGTCATCATTCCGGCGCATTGGCTCAAGACCGTGACGCGCGACGGCCTCGGCAAGGGCGCGTTCGAGACGGTTCGGGCCAAGCCGGACAACATCTTCGACAATCCCCGCTACGCGGGTGCGCCCATCCTGATCGCCGGCGACAATTTCGGCTGTGGATCCAGCCGCGAGCACGCCGCCTGGGCATTAGCCGACATGGGCATCACCGCCGTCATTGCACCCAGCTTCTCCGACATCTTTTCGGGCAATGCGTTCAAGAACGGGATCGTGACGGTGGCGCTGCCGCAGGAACAGATCGATCGCCTGATCGCGGTTGCACAGGATCAGCCGGTGACGGTCGACCTCGAAACGATGACCGTCACTACGCCGTATCAAGACCGCTTCCCGTTCGAACTCGACGCATTCCGTCGGCAATGCCTGATGGAAGGGCTGGACGAGATCGGCCTGACACTGGCAAGAGATACCGCGATTTCGAAATACGAAGCCGGGGTAAACGAACACCGGCCGTGGATGAGCGGAGAACGGGCGGATGCGAGCACTCTTGTCGAAAGCGCCGGGCGGACCTGAAACCCTAACCATCGATACACTGCCCGATCCGGTCGCGGCACCCGGTCAGGTTGTCGTCGCGGTCAAGGCCTGCTCCATCAACTATCCCGATGTCCTGATCATCGAGGACAAATACCAGTTCAAGCCACCCCGCCCCTTCGCCCCGGGCAGCGAAATCGCCGGCGTCGTTGAAAGCGTTGGGGCGGGCGTCACCGAGTGGACGGCGGGAGACCGTGTCATCGCCACGACCGGATCGGGCGGCCTGGTCGAAAAGATCGCCCTTCCCGCGACAAGCCTGTTTGCGCTGCCCGACGGACGCAGCTTCGCCGAGGGGGCGTCGCTATTGCTGACCTATGGCACGACGATCCACGCGCTGCTCGACCGAGGCCATCTGGCAGAGGGACAATCGATGCTCGTGCTCGGCGCGGCGGGCGGGGTCGGGCTTGCCGCGATCGAGCTTGGCAAGGCGTTCGGCGCGCGGGTCGTTGCGGCCGTCTCTTCCGACGAGAAAGCACAAGCCGCGCGGGACGCCGGCGCGGACGAAACGATCGTCTACGCCCGTGCACCGTTCGACAAGGACCAGTCCAAGGCGCTTGCAGAGCAATTCAAGGCTGCCGGCGGCATGGGCGGCTACGACGTCATCTATGATCCAGTCGGCGGTGATTATGCCGAGCCTGCGCTCCGATCGATCGGCTGGGAGGGACGTTACCTGGTAGTGGGCTTTCCGGCGGGCATTCCCAAGCTGCCGCTCAATTTGACGCTTCTGAAAAGCTGCGACGTGTGCGGCGTGTTCTGGGGCGCGTTCGCGGCGCGGGACCCGCAGGCGAATCGGGCGCATATCGATCGCGTGTTCCGACTGTGGAAGGACGGCAAGATCATGCCGCGCGTAACGGAAACCTTCGCCTTCGAAGATGGCGGCAAGGCGATTGCCAAGATGGCCGCACGGGGCGCGATCGGAAAACTGGTGGTGACGGTCGCGGACGAGTAGCAGAGCGGGGAACGCGCCCGGAGCGCAGAACGCCCGGGCCGCCGGCGCATCACGAACGCCCTGGGTCCCGCCCGACGCGGGAACCCAGCCTTGTTGCTTGTCCTTCCGAGCCGCCCGCTACTACCCTGCGGCCTCGACCGGCGGCGTGTAGAAAAACCGCACATACGCCGCGAACCCCAGGATCGCTGCCGCGATGACCGCGACCCAGATCGGTCCGATCGTCTCCCACACGAGATAGACGTTCAGCCCCGCGATGAGCGTGCAGATCGTGTAGCCGACTACTCTTACCCAAGCGGGATTGGCAAACTCGCCCATCCGCGCGCGACTGCTTGTCACCATGATCAGCGGAAAGATTGCGAACGGCAGTTGCATGGACAGCACGACTTGGCTCACCACGAGCAGTCCGACGGTGTCTTTCCCGCCTGTCGCGGAAATGACGATTACCGCCGGGATGATGGCCAGGCCCCGCGTTACCAATCGTCGCAGCCACGGCGCGACGCGGATGCGCAGGAATCCCTCCATCACGATCTGCCCGGCCAGTGTTCCGGTGATCGTGCTGGACTGCCCTGACGCGAGGAGCGCCAGCGCAAAGGCTGTTGCGGCCACCCCGCCCAACGCAGGACGAAGCAGTTGGTGCGCTTCCTGCAACTCGCTCACCACCATGCCGTTGCGCCAGAAGACCGCTGCGGCGAGGATCAGAATTGCCGCGTTCACGAAAAAAGCCATGCCAAGCGCCAGCACCGTATCGATGGTGTTGAAGGTCAGCGCCGCCTTGACGTCGCGCTTGCCGGTCCCGAACGCGCGAGTCTGTACGATCGATGAGTGCAGATACAGGTTGTGCGGCATCACCGTGGCACCAAGGATGCCCAGCGCGATGAGCAACGCCGCGGTGTTCGGAATGACCGGGGTCACCGCGCCCAGCGCAACCGCGCTCCAGTCCGGTTTCGCCAGCACCATCGTATAGGCAAAACACAAGCCGATCGTCGCAACCAGAACGATCACCACCGCCTCGATCTTGCGGAAGCCCCGGTTGATCAGCAGCAACAACAGCAGCACATCAAGACCCGTGAGAACCACCCCCCAAAGCAGCGGTAGCCCCAGCAAAAGGTTGAGCGCGACGGCAGAGCCGACCACCTCGGCCAGGTCACAGGCAATGATCGCCACCTCGCACAACAGCCACAAGGCAATCGCCACCGGTTTGGCATAATAATCGCGGCACGATTGGGCCAGGTCGCGCCCGGTCACGATCCCGAGCCTGGCGCACAACACCTGCAGAAAAATGGCCATCAGGTTGGACGACAATATGACCCACAGCAGCGCATAGCCGAACTGACTCCCGCCAGCGAGGTCTGTGCCCCAGTTGCCGGGATCCATATACCCGACCGAAACGAGAAAGCCCGGGCCGGCGAACCCCAGCCATTGCCGCCAGCGCGACCGCTTGGGGTCGCCCGTCTCCCAGACCTTAACGCTGCGATGCGCCTCCGGCAGGGACCGCCCGGAATCGTCCGGTGTGACGGGGTCGGACAGGCGCTCGAACACTACGCGTCTTGGAGGTGATGAAGCCATACCGTTCCCGCCCTACCCGAACTCGCGCGATTCTCCGACGCGGAATCGTCGTCGAACGGTTGCGACGACGATGCGTTGCACCGGGGCGACGCTGCCCCTATCTCGGTCACATCCTTTCCTACCGTTTTCCGGGGACCAACGGCACATGACCAGCTTCGACGATCGCGAGCGCGCCTTCGAGACCAAATATGCGCGCGACGAGGAAATGGCGTTCCGCATCGTCGCGCGGCGTAACCGCCTGCTAGGCCATTGGGCCGCAACCGAGATGCGACTGACCAAGGAGGAGGCGGATGCTTACGCCACCGCCGTCGTCCAGGCCGATTTCGAGGAAGCCGGTGACGAGGATGTCATTCGCAAGCTAGTCAGCGACCTGACCGCCGCCAACGTCGCCATCGACGAAGCGACGATCCGCCGCACGATCGAGGAAAAGACGGTCGAGGCACGTCGCCAGTTGATGGAGGCTCAATAATGCCCATGTCCGGATCTGAAATCGAGGCGTTGATCGTGGCGGGGATCCCCGACGCGCACGTCGAGATGACCGATCTGGCGGGTGACGGCGACCATTGGGCCGCGCGCGTCACCGCCGAGAGTTTTCGCGGGCAACCGCGGTTGAAGCAACAGCGCGCCGTCTATGCCGCGCTGGGCGAGCGGATGGGCGGCGTGCTCCACGCGCTGCAACTGACCACCGCCGTCCCTGTTCAGGAGTGATGACAATGACCGACGAATCTCAGACCCGTATCGCCGAACTGGTTGGCAAGTCCGATGTGGTGCTGTTCATGAAGGGCAGTCCGCTGTTTCCGCAGTGCGGTTTTTCGAGCCGGGCGATTGCCATCCTTAACCATATTGGCGTCGAGTTCGACAGCGTCGACGTGTTGCAGGACCAGGGGATCCGTCAGGGGATCAAGACCTTCTCGGATTGGCCGACGATCCCGCAGCTTTACGTGAAGGGCGAATTCGTCGGCGGGTCCGACATCATGATGGAAATGTACGAGAGCGGTGAACTTGCTACCCTGCTCGAAGAACAGGGTGTCGCAAAGGCGAACTGAGGCCGGGTCGGGCGGGTCGCGCTCTCAGCGCTGACCCGCCCTGCTGAAGCGTAATCGCTCGGCTGCGTTAAGGGTAGCACAGGCCGTGCCAGATGAATGGAATGGCGCAAATGCCGTCGCTCGGTGGTTAACGGCCGGGCCCGCGCCACGATCAGTGTAAAGTTTTCCGACATTCGCGACGCCGGTGATAATCGTCCCCGCACGCTTTGCGGCTGCGGCAACGCTCGCTACAACCCGGGCATGACGACCCTTCCTCACCGCACCGGCGGCCGAATCCTTGTCGATAACCTGCTTGCGCAGGGCTGCGATCGCATCTTCACCGTGCCCGGCGAGAGCTTCCTTGCGGTGCTCGATGCGCTGCACGATACCCCGCAAATCGACCTCGTCGTATGCCGCCAGGAAGGCGGCGTCGCCTTCATGGCCTGCGCCGATGGCACGCTCACGGGTCGTCCGGGGGTCGCCTTCGTGACCCGTGGGCCCGGCGCGACCAATGCGTCGATCGGCGTTCACGTGGCCATGCAGGATTCGCAGCCGATGGTGCTGTTCATCGGCGACGTCGACCGCGGTACGCGGGATCGCGAAGCATTCCAGGAAATCGATTTTCCCGCGATGTTCGCACCGATCGCAAAATGGGCCGCCAAGATCGACGACGCGCGCCGCATCCCCGAATATGTCGCGCGCGCCTGGAACGTCGCCATGTCGGGACGCCCCGGTCCTGTGGTACTCGCCCTGCCAGAGGACATGCTGCTCGACCTGGTCCAAGCCGTCGATCGCCCGCGGGCCGAACCCGTCGTGCAAGCCTGCGATCCGTTCCAATTGCATGCCCTCGCCGGCCTGCTCGACGCCGCGGAACGGCCACTCGCGATCGTTGGCGGGGCGGGATGGAGCGCGCGCGCCGCCGAGTCTTTTGGCGCCTGGGCCGAACGTGCCGCGCTGCCCGTCGCCGCCGCGTTCCGCCGCCAGGATGCACTGTCCAACGATTGCCCCGTCTGGGCGGGCAATCTCGGCTATGGGCCGAACCCCAAGCTGGCACAGCGGGTCCGCGAGGCTGATCTGTTGCTGATCGTCGGCCCGCGCATGGGCGAAGCGACGACCGACGGCTATGCGCTGATCACGCCGGATCATCCGGGACAGCGACTGGTCCATGTTCACCCCGACCCCACTGAACTCGGCCAGACCTATCGCACCGACCTTGCGATTTGCGCGGATATGGCATCCTTTGGTGATGCCCTGCATTCGATTACCTGTACCCCGCGCGACGCCGCAGTGGCGCACGCGGAGTATCTAGCCTGGTCTACGCCCGCCCCGCGCGATCGCATCGCGCTCGACCTCGGGCCTTGCGTTGCCGAGATGCGTTGTGCCCTGCCGGTGGACGCCATCATCTGTAATGGCGCGGGCAATTATTCGGGCTGGTGGCATCGCTATTGGCGCTATGCCGGGCCGGGCACCCAATTGGCGCCGACCGCCGGTGCCATGGGGTATGGCGTGCCTGCTGCGACCGCCGCCGCCCTGCGACATCCAACGCGCACCGTCGTCGCGCTTGCCGGTGACGGATGCTTCTTGATGAACGGACAGGAACTTGCGACCGCCGTCTCGCATGGCGTCGACCTGCTCGTCGTGGTGATCGACAATGGCGGCTACGGAACGATCCGCATGCATCAGGAGCGCGACTATCCCGGACGCGTCAGTGGTACGCGGTTGCAAAACCCAGACTTTGCGGCGCTTGGGCGCGCCTATGGATGCTGGGCGGAGACGATCGAAACGACCGACCAGTTCGGTCCGGCGCTGGCGCGCGCGAAAGCAGAACGTGGCGTTCGCCTGCTGCACCTCAAGACCGATATGCGAGCGATCACCGCCGGCGCCATGCTCGAGATATAGAAAAAACCGCGCCGGTTGCCCGGCGCGGCTTGTTCAATTTCGGTAACGCAAAAGGTCAGATGTCGTCGCCGAGCGCGCCCTTGACCTTGCCGCCGAGCTGCTGGGCCTTGCCCTTGGCTTCCTGCGCCGCGCCGTCAGCCTTGGTTTCAGGATTGTCGCTTTCCTGCTTTACCTTGCCAATGGCCTCGTTGACGTTGCCTTTGATCTTGTCGATGAGTTCGCCCATGGCTTCAATCCTTTCCGTATCGAGTGATGTCGACAGCCGACATCCGCTACTCCCAGCTAAACAACGGCCAATTCGCAATGCGGTTCCAACGGGCCGTGGCTGAACGCGGACGCCACGGCGGCTTCGCCGCGAAGGGATGGGTGGACCGCCTTCTCGCGCCACTTTCGGATGGCGCCGCTGTCCTGGACCTCGGCTGCGGCGATGGCCAACCGGTCGCGCGCTACCTGCTCGACCGGGGGTTCACGGTAACGGGGGTAGACGCGGCGGGGTCGGTCATCGCCCTGGCAACTACGCGCTTCCCGCGCGGGCGCTGGATCAAGGGCGATATGCGGACGATCAAACTCGACGAGACGTTCGATGCGGTGCTCGCCTGGAATTCCCTGACGTGGCTCAGTCACGACGACCGCGCCGCGATGGCGATGCGCGCGGCCACCTGGCTCAAGCCGGGAGGACGCATGCTGTTCAATGCCCAGGCCGATCTCGATCCGAGCCGCCGCGACTATCGCGACGGCTCGCCCTACCGCGCCGACCTCGAGGCCGCCAATTACTCCGCGGCGATCGCGCGCAGCGGGCTGACGATGATTGCGCATGTCGTGGCGGACCCCGCGTGCGAAGACGCGGGCGTCTGGCTGGCGGAGAAGCCGTGACCGCTTGGACGCTACTTCCGGAACAGCGCCGCCAGTTCGGCATGCGTCGACCAGCGGAACTGGCCGACCGGTTGGATCCATTCTATCCGGTAACCGCCCTTGTACAATATCTCCGCATCCCGGGCTAAACTACTGGGATTACACGAAACATACGCTATCGCGGGAACGGTTGACGCGGCCAGCTGGGCAATTTGCTCGCGCGCGCCGGCGCGGGGTGGATCGAGCACGACCGCGGCGAAGCGCGAACATTCGGCACTGGTCAACGGTCGGCGGAACAGGTCGCGATGCTCGGTGAACAGGGCGCGCCCGGCGCGGCTCGCGCCGGCCTGCAACGCGAGGATCGCATCGCGCCCGGCCTCTGCGGCATAAACCTTCCCAGCGAGCGAGAGCGCAAACGTCCCCAGCCCGGCGAACAGATCCGCGGTCGCGCCGCGCACTGGTCCGATCGCCTCACGCACCGCCGCGATCAGGCTCGCTTCGCCTTCGCGCGTTGCCTGGAGAAAGGCGGCGGGCGGGAACGGCACCGCGACGTCCCCCAGGGTGATCGTCACGCCTTCGGGCTCCCAGCGGGTCTCTGGACCGAGGCCGTCGTCGATCGATAGCCGGGCGATGGCATAGCTGGCGCAGAACGCCGTCATCGCCTCGGCGACGGCTAGACCGTCGGCGAGTGTCCCCTCGATCAGCAGATCGACGCCCTGATCGACTTCGGTCAAATGAACGCGCGCCCTGCCCTTGAGCGTGCGCACCAGCAGCTTGCGCAACGGCGCGAGCAACGCGAACAGACCCGGCGTCAGGACGTGGCATTCTCTGAGATCCACGATCTCATGGCTCGCCGATGCGCTGAACCCAAGCTTGACCGTTCCCCCCTTTACCTCCGCATGCAAGGTCGCCCGCCGCCGCGTGCGCGGCGGAGACAGCAGCGGGCGGCGGATGTCCGCCTGCAGATGCTGTGCGGCCAACGCGCCCGCGATCCGGTCGACCAAGAAGTCGGAATAACTCGCATCGTCGAGATGCTGCAGCTGGCACCCGCCGCATTCGGGGAAATGCCGGCAGGGCGGGGTCCGATGGTGCGGGCCGGGAACCACCACATTGTCCGCAGTCAGCTGGTCGCCCGGGGCGGCGAAGGCGGCATGACGGCCGTCGGCGGTCACGCCGTCACCGCGCGCCGCTACTCGTACGATGGTATCGGTCATGCGTTCGCCCTAGCGACGCTGAGCGCGTGTGCAAGATCATCGGCGATAAAGGCACGGTCGAGCCGACGCGCCGCTTCCGAGTGAAGCCATACACCGGCGGCAACCATGTCGAGCAGCGGCACGTCGTACAGCGCGCGTCCAGCGACCAGCGCGCCGATCGCCCCGGTAAGGACGTCGCCAGTCCCCGCGGTCGAAAGCCAAGGGTCGGCCGGCGGCGTCACGATCGCTTGTCCATCCGGGCCGGCGATGATCGTACTCGCGCCCTTGAAGACGACGATTGCCTCGACGTCCTGCGCCGCGCGTTGGGCGCGTTCGATCCGGGGGGCATCGCTCTTGCCAAAAACGGTATCGAATTCGCCTTCATGCGGCGTCAGGATCGTCGGCGCGGTGCGCTCACGAACGATCGCGCGCCGCGCCGCGTCAAGCAGGTGCAGCGCGTCGCCATCGATCAGCAACGCGGCCTTCGCCGCAAGCGCGGTATCCAGGAAACGGGCCGCCCGATCGTCTCGCCCCAGACCGGGACCGATGACGATCACGCCAATCCGCGGGTCGGCCAGCGCGGCCTCGTCGAAGCCCCGCCGGACGATCGCGTGCGGCACGGTGGTCCCGGTATCGCCCAGCAGCAGGACGTAGCCCGCGCCCGCCCGCAGCGCCGCTTCGGCGGAGAGTTCCGCCGCGCCGGGCATCGCCCCCGCGATCACGGCAACCATGCCGCGCGTATATTTGTGCGCCGAAGAACCGGGATCGGTGAGAAACGCCGGACGGCTAGCAACGCGCAGCGATTGGTCGGAGACGGTGCCCAGACCGATGTCGAGCACCCGTACCGCCCCGCAGTGCGCCGCCGCGGGAACCAGCAGATGCGACGGCTTGGCATGACCTAGCGCCAGCGTCACGTCCGCAACGACCGCGTCGCCGGGTACCGCGCCATTGTCGGTCGCCACCCCGCTCGGCAAGTCGACCGCGATCGTCAGCCGCGCGCCGCTGCACAGCCTGAGCAGCGCCTCCGCGAGCCCCGCCGCGAGGGGACGCGACAAACCGGTCCCGAACACCGCATCGACCAGGATCGGCGCGGGCGCAGCGGAGGCCAGCGGCTCGACCGCACCCGTCCAGCGCGCCAGGGCAGCGCGCGCGGCTTCGCTCCCCGGCGGGCCCGATGCGGCGACGCGCACCACCAGCCCCATAGCGCGCAGCGCGGACGCGGCGACATAGCCATCGCCGCCATTGTTGCCGGGCCCGCAGACGACGAGGATGTCGGCATTGCCGGCGAGCCGCCGTACCGCCTCGGCGACAGCACGACCGGCCATCAGCATCAGGCTGTCGACGCTGGTGCCCGCAGCCATCGCCTGCGCTTCCGCGTGCCGCATTGCTGCGGCCGTGAGCAGGACGGTTCCTTCCATCGGTTTCATGGGATGCTCGGTACGCCCCTGACCGCCTCTGGCAAGCGATAGCGATCGCCGCCTACGCCGACCTCGACCTCCCCCGCTCCAAGCACGCGGACCACCGCCTGTTGCGCGCCGTCCGCGGCGATCACGCCGCGACCATCGTGCGTTACCAGCAATCGCCGGAACGCACCGTCGGCATGCCGCAGCGTCAGCACCACGCCGGATTGCGTCTGCATTCGCTCGATCGTGCACGCGCGGACAAGCTGCGACGTGCCGCCATGCGCGCAGAACACCGTTGGTAGCTCGGCATTTTGCTGCGCGCGGACGGTATGGTCGTCCTCCCGCTCGCCACAGCCGGCAAGCAGGAGGGCGGACAGGACCAGACTAGATATCCGCGTAAACATGCCGTTCGGTTGCCGCTCCAGGGTGCGTGACCGCACCCTTATAGGCAGGACCTACCGTCTGCGAATAGCGCCACAGCGCACCCGACTGGTAATCGTTGACGCGGGCGGACCAGTTCGCCTTGCGGTCCGCGAGCGTCTCGGGCGGAACGTCGAGGTCGATCGTCCCGGCCTCGGCGTCGATCCGGATCATGTCACCATTCTCGACCAGCGCGATCGGGCCGCCCTCGGCCGCCTCGGGGCCGACGTGACCGATACAGAAACCGCGCGTTCCGCCGGAGAAGCGCCCGTCAGTGATCAGCGCGACCTTCTCGCCGAGCCCAAGACCATAGAGCGCTGCCGTGGTCGACAGCATCTCGCGCATGCCGGGGCCACCCTTTGGCCCTTCGTAGCGGATGACGATCACTTCGCCCTCGTTGATCGCGCGCGCCTCGACCGCGGCGAAGCAATCCTCCTCGCAATCGAACACGCGCGCCGGACCTTCGAACTGAAGCCGGTGCATCCCCGCGACCTTGACGATCGCACCATCGGGCGCGAGCGATCCGCGCAGCCCGACCACGCCGCCGGTCGCCGACAGCGGCGTCTTGACGTCGTAGATGACCTTCTGGTCGGGGTTCCACGTCACCTGATCGATGTTCTCGCCGAGCGTCTTGCCGGTCACCGTCAGGCAATTGCCGTCGAGGAAACCGCCCGCGAGCATCGTCTTCATCAGCATGTAGACACCACCGGCTTCGTACATGTCCTTGGCGACATACTTTCCGCCAGGCTTGAGATCAGCGATGTAAGGTGTTGATTTGAATGCCTCAGCTACGTCGAACAGATCAAATTCGATCCCAGCCTCGCTCGCCATCGCGGGGAGATGCAGCGCGGCGTTGGTCGACCCCCCGGTCGCCGCGACGACGCGCGCCGCGTTGATGAACGCCTCGCGCGTGCAGATGTCGCGCGGACGGATGTTGCGCGCGATCAGTTCCATGACCTGATCCCCCGCCGCGATCGCGATCTCGTCGCGGCCACGATACGGTGCGGGCATCATGTTGGAATTGGGGAGCGACAGGCCGATCGCCTCGCCGACGCAGGCCATCGTGTTCGCGGTGAACTGGCCACCGCATGCGCCATGGCCGGGACATGCGACCTTCTCGAGCTCGATCAGCTCCTGCAACGGGCACCCGCCCGCGGCATATTTGCCGACCGCCTCGAACACGTCCACGACCGTCACGTCCTTGTCGTGGAAGCGACCCGGCAGGATCGAGCCGCCATAGACGAAGATGCTGGGCACGTTGAGCCGTAGCATCGCCATCATCATTCCCGGCAGTGATTTGTCGCACCCGGCGAACCCGACCAGCGCGTCATAGCAATGCCCACGGACCGACAGCTCGACCGAATCGGCGATCACTTCGCGGCTGACGAGCGAGGACTTCATCCCCTGGTGGCCCATCGCGATTCCGTCGGTCACGGTGATCGTGTTGAATCGCCGCGGCATCCCGCCGCCACTGATGACACCCGCCTGCGCGGCATCGGCCTGCGCATCGAGCGTGGTATTGCACGGCGCGGAGTTATTGCCGGCGCTCGCCAGGGCGACGAACGGCTTGGCGATATCCTCCTCAGCGATCCCCATCGCGTAATAATAGCTGCGATGCGGGCTGCGCTCGGGTCCCACCGAAACGTGACGGCTGGGGAGCCTCGATTTATCGAAAGTGCGTGTCATGCGCGCGCCTATGTCGCGAGAAGCCCCTCCGGCGCAAGTCTATTACGTATATCGCTAAGAATCGGGGCGAGAATGTCGTTCCAACGCCAAACGCCCTCGCCGTCTGCAATCAGGTCGTTGCGAATTTCGATCGCGATGCTGGCGATCCCCCGTGCCTCGCCGTGCCGGTTGAGCGTCGCGTTGAGCACCCGGCCCGAATAAGGCTCATTGTCCCCTACGACCAGCCCCTGAGCCGCCAGCAAGGGCAAGGCCAGGTCCGCCGCGCGTCGATCGCGGTTCGACAGGATGCCGATCTCCCACGGGCGCATTGGCCCAACCGCGGTTTCGAGTTGCGGCGTAAAGCTGTGGATCGACACGAGCAGCGTCGGCCGGATCGCGCGGATTCGTGCCTCGATCGCGCGATGATAGGGGCCGTACAGGAACGCGATCCGCTCGAACCGATCGACGCCCTCGTTTCCGGGAATGGCGTGGCCATCGCTCAGCGTTGGGATCAGCCCCGGATGGTCGGGCTGGCGATGGAGATCGATCACCAGTCGCGAGACCGTGGCCAGGATCGCCGGCGCGCCGAGTGTCTCGGCCAGCGCCTCGGTCAACGGTGCGGCGCCGATATCCACGCCGATATGCTTGTCGAGCAACGCCGGCGCGACGCCGAGGTCGATCCCGGACGGCACCGCGTTCGAGGCGTGATCACAGATCAGCAGGATGCCGCCGGGCTCCCCTTCAAGGATGCGCGCGACGGTCATTGGGGCGTGGGGGCGGCAAGGTTGCCCTTGCCGCCCCGCATCCAGGATGGCGCGCGGCCGAAACGCGGACCATCGATGGGCGTACCACGGGGGGCGGCGGACCCATCGTGCGTCCCAGCAGCAAGCACCGGGCCATTCCCGGATTTCCGACGATTCGGCCACATGGGCCGCGGAACGGGTCCCATTCCGATACGGAAAACCGTCACGCGAGTGCCGTTTCGAGACACCACCACGCGGGATGGGCGGCGCGGATCCGGGCCGCGGCGGCCGCGCGATCGGCTACGGTCGCGTACAACGCAAAGCACGTCGCGCCCGATCCCGACATGCGCGCCAGCACCGGAACGCCGTCGCTCAGCACCGCGAGCACAGCATCGATCTCGGGTGCCAGCGCGCGCGCCGGGGCTTCGAGATCGTTGCGCCCGGCAAGCGCGAGCGACAGCACGTCGCCATCGGGCATCGCGCCGCGATCGACCCCGTCCCATGCCTTGAACACCGCCGCCGTGGAAACCGCTAAGCCCGGATTGACCAGCAGCGCCGGCATGCCGGTTGGCCCGTCGAGCGGGTCGAGCCGCTCGCCGCGTCCCTGCCCCAACGCGGTCCGCCCGAGCAGGCATGCCGGCACGTCGGACCCTAGGTCTGCCGCAAGGTCGAACAGGCGCGGATCATCGGTCGCGATGTCGTTCGCCCGCGCGAGCGCACGGAGCGCGGCGGCCGCATCTGCCGACCCCCCGCCGATCCCCGAAGCGACCGGCAGATGCTTGTCGAGCGTGAAGGCGCCGCCGACGCTGGTCCCGAACCGCCCGGCAAAGCCGCGCGCGGCGCGCAGCACGAGATTGTCGCCCTCGCCCGACAGGCCAGCGGCGAACGGTCCGGTAATGGTCAGTGACAGCGGACCGGGCGCGAGCGTCACCGTGTCGCCATCCGCCACTAAAGCGAACAACGTCTCGAGTTCATGGTAACCGTCCGCGCGACGCGCGCGGACATGAAGCGCGAGGTTGATCTTGGCGGGCGCACGTTCAGTGATCATCAAGGCCAGTCTTGCAAATTCCACTCCCCCGGCGAAGGACGGGGCTCAGTCGTGGCCGGTTTATGGTGATACGCACCGGGGATAACAACGGCTTTCAGGATCGGCCCCGCGCGCTGCGGGACCGCTTCAACGGGGGCTGGCCGTCACCCCGGCGCAGGCCCGGGCTGGCATGGTGGTGAAACACCCCTGACGATTCCAGCGCCCCATTGCACCGCCGCGCCCGGCTGACGACCGGGCCCCGGCCTCCGTCCGGATGGCGGCCGGCGCCGAGGAGAGCCCGTCACATGTTCGGATAGTTCGGCCCGCCGCCGCCTTCCGGCACCGTCCAGTTGATGTTCTGGGTCGGGTCCTTGATGTCGCACGTCTTGCAATGGACGCAGTTCTGCGCGTTGATGACGAACTTAGGGTTGCCCTCTTCCGCACCGACGATCTCATAGACACCCGCCGGGCAATAGCGCTGCGCCGGCTCGTCATACATCGGCAGGTCGTACTTCACCGGGATGTCGGGATCGGCGAGCTTGAGGTGAACCGGCTGGTTCTCCTCATGGTTCGTGTTCGAGATGAACACCGACGACAGCCGGTCGAAGGTCAGCACGCCATCGGGCTTGGGGTAGATGATCGGCTTGACCTGATCCTTGCGCCACAGCGTCTTGTGGTTGGCATGATGCTTCATCGTGAAGGGCATCTTCACTCCCCAGCTCTCCAGCCACATCGTCGCGTTGGCGAGGCCCGACCCGATGAGTTCGCCGAACTTCTCGACCAGCGGCACGACGTTGCGGACGACCGACAGCTCCTTCTTGACCCAGCTCTGCTCGAACGCAGCCGGGTATGCGGCCAGTTCGTCATGCGCGCGCTGCGAGGCGATCGCCTCGACCGCAGCTTCGGCGGCCATCATGCCCGACTTCATCGCGGTATGCGTGCCCTTGATGCGCGGGACGTTGAGGAACCCGGCCGAGCAGCCGATCAACGCGCCACCCGGGAACGCCAGCTTGGGGATCGACTGCAAGCCACCGTCGCTGATTGCGCGCGCGCCGTAGGAGACGCGCTTCGCCCCCTTGAGGATCTCGGCGATCGCGGGGTGCGTCTTCCAGCGCTGCATCTCATGGAACGGCGAAAGGTAGGGATTGGTATAGCTCAGCCACGTGACGAAGCCGAGCGCGACCTGGCCGTTCGCCTGATGGTAAAGGAAACCCCCGCCGTTCGAGCCCGGCGTCTCGTTGAGCGGCCAGCCCTGCGTATGGATCACGCGGCCGGGAACATGCTTGTCGGGCGCGATGTCCCACAATTCCTTGATGCCGATGCCGTACACCTGCGGCTGGCTGTCCTTGGCAAGATCGTATTTCGCGATGATCTGCTTCGACAGCGATCCGCGCGCGCCCTCGCTCAGGAAAGTGTACTTCGCGTGAATCTCGAGCCCGGGCGTATAGTCGCCCTTGTGCGAACCGTCGCGCGCGATCCCCATGTCGCCGGTTGCGACGCCCTTCACCGAGCCATCGTCGTTGTAGAGCACCTCGGCCGCGGCGAACCCGGGGAAGATCTCGACCCCGAGCTCCTCCGCCTGCCCCGCCAGCCAGCGGCACAGATTGGCTAGGCTGCCGGTGTAGGTGCCCTTGTTGTGCATGAAGCCCGGGGTGATGAAATGCGGCACCGCGGTCTTGCCACGCTTGGACAGCATCCAGTGCTGGTTGTCGGTCACCGGCACCTCGGCAAGAGGGCAGCCCATCGTGCGCCATTCGGGCAGCAGTTCGTCGAGCGATTTCGGGTCGATCACCGCACCCGACAGGATGTGCGCGCCGACTTCCGAGCCTTTCTCGAGGACGCATACCGACAATTCGATTTCACGTTCGGCCGCGACCTGTTTGAGGCGGATCGCGGCGGATAGGCCGGCAGGGCCCGCTCCGACGATCACAACGTCATAGGGCATCGACTCACGCTGGGTTTCAGTGTCGCTCAAGGTATCTCTCCACTGCGGATAGGGCGGCGCGGTCTCGTCGCGCGCGCGGAACGTCCGGCCCCATCGCCATAAAAACCGAGTGCCAGTGAATTGACCTTCGCGTCAACATAGGACTCTAAGGAAGCCATGGGGGCAGACCAGAATATCGATTGGCAAATTGCGGTCGCGAGCACGCTCGACTGGTGGCGTGAGGCCGGAGTCGACACGCTTGCGGACGAGCTGCCGCGCGACTGGACCGCCGCCCCCGCCCCGGTCGTGCGCGAAACGAAGCGACGTGTCGTAGCGGAAGCCGCCGTACCGGTGGTGCAGGCGCTGCCCGCCACCATCGACGCCTTCGCGGCGTGGCGGACCGGACCGGACGCCCCTGAAGCAACATGGGCCGGATCGCCGATCGCTACGAGCGGCAATCCGCAATCGGCTATTATGGTGATCACCGACGTCCCCGATCGCGAGGATGCCGAATCGGGTACGCTGCTCAGCGGCGCGGCGGGTCGCCTGTTCGACCGGATGCTCGCGGCAATCGGGCGCGACCGGAACAGCGTATATGTCGTGCCGATGTGCACCATTCGACCGGTCGCCGGGCGGATTGCTCCCGAAATCGAGACGCGTTTGGGCGAGCTGATTCGGCATCATGTCGCAATAGTGGCACCGAAGCGGCTGTTTGTGCTAGGGAACGCGCCGAGCCGTGCGCTCACCGGGGCAGATGTGACGCGATCGCGAGGCAGTTTGCAGTTGGTTAATGTGGAAGTTGGACAATCCGGGGCATCGGTCGCGGTGGAGACGGTGGCGAGTTACCACCCGCGTCTCCTGCTCGAACGGCCTGCCGAAAAAGCGCGCGCCTGGAAGGATTTACAAATGCTGATCGCAGGGTTGGACGCATGAGCGGAAAAAAATTCCTGACGGTTGCGCTGGCGCTCGCCGGCACCGCCGTCTTCGCGCCGGGGGCCGCGCTCGCAGCGGGCGAACCCGCCGGTATCGAAACCAGTGTCGCCCGGCCCGCCATTCCGCCGCAGCTCGATCCGGAGCAGCGCGATGGCTATCGCGCGGTGTTCGCCGCGATCCGCGATCAGCGCTGGCTCGATGCCCAACTGGCGCTGGATTCGATGAAGCCGGGACCGCTCCACGCGATCGCGCGCGCCGAACTGGTGACGGCGAAGGGATCGCCCAAGGCCGATCTCGACCCGCTGCTCAAGCTGCTGGCCGATGCGCCGGAACTGCCCCAGGCGAAGCAGATCGCGACCATGGCCGCATCGCGTGGCGGGATCGGGCTGCCCCCGCTGCCCGAGGCCCGCGCGCTGATCTGGATCGACGGTGCGCCGGCGCGCAAACGGGCACGCAGCATCGTTGCGGGCGACATGACCGCCGCCGAACTTGCCATCAAGATGCAGCCGCTGGTCAAGGACGATCGTGGCGCGGAAGCACAGGCGTTGCTCGAATCGACCTACGGGCTTTCGCAGGACTCGATCACCGAGTGGCAGCGCAAGGTCGCGTGGATGTACTACCTCGCTGGCGACGACAATAACGCCCGCGCGATGGCTGCCAAGGCGTCCACCGGCTATGGCGACTTCGCGGTCGAGGCGATGTGGGTCGGAGCGCTGGCAGCGTGGCGGCAGCATGACTGCGTCGCCGCAGGTACCGCGTTCGAAAACGTCGCGGCCCGCGCGGGTGATACCGATCTGCGTTCGGCCGGGCTGTACTGGGCGGCGCGGGCGGACATGCAATGTGGGCGTCCGGACCGGGTCGAGGCACGGCTGAAGAACGCCGCGCAATATCGCGAGACCTTCTACGGCCTGCTTGCCCGCCAGGCGCTGGCGATCAAGGAAGCCCCACTTCCATCGAGCGCCAAGGCGTTTGCCGGCGACTGGCAGACGCTCGAGCGCCGTCCCAACGTTCGCGTAGCCGCTGCACTGGTCGAGATCGGTGAGACCGGCCTGGCTGATCAGGTCATCAAGCAGCAGGCTCGGATCGGCAATGCGGCGGAATATCCGGCACTCGTCCGGCTGACCTCCGCGCTCGACCTGCCGTCGACGCTGGTGTGGCTGTCGCATAACGGCCCGCTCGGCGCATCGCCGCCGCTCGAAGCGCGCTTCCCCTCGCCGAACTGGGCGCCCGACGGCGGCTGGCGCGTCGACAAGGCGCTGGTCTTCGCGCACGCACTCCAGGAGTCGCGCTTCAGGACCGATGTCGTGAGCAAGGCCGGGGCGTATGGCCTGATGCAGGTGATGCCGAGCGCCGCGACCGACATTGCGCGCAAGCAAGGGAGGGTCTTCGATCGCAGCGCCCTATCGCGCCCGGGCACCAATTTCGAGGTCGGCCAGAGCTATCTCGAGCAGCTGCGTGACCAGAGCTGCACCAATGGCCTGCTGCCGAAGGTGATCGCAGCGTATAACGCCGGGCCCGGCCCGGTGCAGCTGTGGAACTTGCAGGCCCGCGACGACGGTGACCCGCTGCTCTATATCGAATCGATCCCGTACTGGGAAACCCGTGGCTATGTCACGACCGTGCTGCGCAACTACTGGGTCTATGAAACGCAGACCGGCCGCAAGGCATCGGTTAGCCGCTCGGCGCTTGCGCAGGGTCTGTGGCCGCGCTTCCCGGGATTGCCCGGCGCCCCCGCGGTTCGTCTGAGCTCGAGCAATAGTCGTCAGGCGGTCGCCAGTGCCAATTGATTTCGACGCGCCGTTCACCCCGGTGCGCATCGCCGTGCTGACGGTCTCGGATACGCGCGGCCTCGCCGAGGATCGTTCGGGTGACACGCTGACGGCGCGTCTGAGCGAAGCCGGACATATCCTTGCCGATCGTGAAATCGTGAAGGACGACGTCGGGCTGATCATGGCGGTATTGCACCGCTGGATCGACGACGAGACGATCGATTGCGTCATCACCACCGGCGGAACCGGCGTGACCGGCCGCGACGTGACACCCGAGGCGGTCGAGCGGATCGCCGAGAAGATGATTCCCGGCTTCGGCGAACTGTTCCGCTGGCTCAGCTTCAAGTCAATCGGGACGTCGACCGTTCAGTCGCGGGCGTGCGCCTGCGTCACCCGCGGGACCTATATCTTCGCGCTACCCGGGTCGACCGGCGCGGTGAAGGACGGTTGGGACGGCATTCTCAAGGACCAGCTCGACAGCCGCCACAAGCCCTGCAATTTCGTCGAACTGATGCCGCGCCTGCGCGAACGGTAACGGCGCCCCCGTGGCGCTCAGGCCCTGTGATGGGGGCGCCCGAATGGCGGTATCATGGGCGCGCCGGCCAGGCCACGGTGGATCCCGGGACAAGTCCTGCATGACGATGGTTCGGGTACAGCCGTCCCCCTAGAGCCCCTTCACCAGCGGCAGGATGGTCGAATAGCCATCGGTCCACGGCACGAACCCACTGCGACCGCGCGTCGGCAGCCAGCCGCGGTCGCGGGCCTGCAATAAGCGGATCGTCGCCGGATCGCGCGACAGTGCGATCCATTGCGACATGGTGGCCGCATCGCGCACCGGCTTTGACGGCATGTAGAACAGCGTCACCGCCTGCCATCCGCCCGCCTTCGCCGCCGCGGCCACGACCGGCTCGAGGTCGAGGAAACGGTTGGAGATATGCACCAGCAGCACCCCGCGGGGGGACAGCACGCGTGCATAGCTGGCAAACGCCTCGCGCGTCAGCAGATGCATCGGCACCGAGTCGGACGAGAAGGCGTCCAGCGCGAGCAGGTCGAGCGAAGCCTCCTTCGCGCCCGCCAGGCTCAGCCGCGCATCGCCGAGCACGATCGTCGGATCGGGAAGGCACCGTGACAGGAAGCTGAACTGGCCGGTATCGCGCGCGATCCGTACGATCGCGGGATCGATCTCGTAGAACTGCCAGTGCTGCCCAGGCCGCGCGTAACAGGCCAGCGTGCCCGTCCCGAGCCCAACCACCCCCACGCGGGCGCCCGGACCGTAGAGCGTCGGCAACGCCTGCATCGCCTGCCCGACTCCGGACCCCGGCACGTAATACGCGGTCGGCGTGCGTTCGCGCGCGGGTGAGCCGCGCAGCTGCGTGCCGTGGACGGTCGTGCCGTGCGCCAGCTGCCGCTCGGTCGCCGAGCCGTGGACGGTATAGACCCCGAAATAGCTGCGTGTGCGCGCCAGCGGCTCGAGCGAGATCGCGATCGCCTGATAGCCGCCGAACGCCACCAGCGCCCCGAACAGCGCGATCCCGAACGCAACTGGCGTCCCGATCGTAAGCACGCCCACCGCGACGATCACCAGCAGCACGACTTGCTGGAGCGACGACGGCGAGTCGGTAGTCCCGGCATTGCCGAGCATGATGCTGACCGCCACGATCATGATCGCAGCGACCGCGAGAATCAGTATCCGCCGCCGCGCCGGATCGGTCGCCCACAGCCATCGTAGCGGCGCGAGCAGATAAGCGTGCGGCGTGAGCACCCCCGCGGCGAGGATCAGGATCGGGTATTCATATGTCCAGTCGAACAGCAGCGGTGCGACCAGCGCACTGAACACGCCGCCCAGCGCCCCCCCGAACGCCATCGCGAGATAGAAACCGGTGAGCCGGTCCGGCGCGGGCCGCAGTCGATACAGGCCGGTGTGAAGCGACACCGACACGAGGAACAACAACGCCAGCGCCATGATCGCGCCGAGATACGGCAACCCTGGCATGCCCCCGACCAGTATCCCGCCGAACAGCAGGATCGCGATCGGCGCGATCCGCGTCTGGATATCCGCGGCGGTGCGATCCTGCGCAAACGCGATCGTGAAGCTCAGCAGATACAGCCCGAGCGGGATCACCCACAACAGCGGCATCGCGACGATGTCGGTGGTGATATAGGTCGAGGTCGCCAGCATCAGCCCGGACGGCACGAACGCGAGCAAAATCCAATGCGCGACGCGGCGACGGCCCGGCGGCGGGGATGTTACCGGGGACGCCGCCTGCAACGGACGATCGCGTGGAAGCGTAGCGGCACAAAGCGCCACCAGCAGCCCGACGAGGATATAGCCGCTGCTCCACAGCAATCGCTGACCGACCAGCGCCATGGTAGGTTCGACCAGCAGCGGATAGGCGAGCAGGCCGACGAAGCTGCCGAGATTGGACGCGGCGTACAACGCATAGGGGTCCTGCCCGCGTCGCGACAGGCTGAACCAGCGCTGCAGCAGCGGCGACTGCGCCGAAACGGCGAAGAACAACGGTCCGATCGACAGCACCAGCAGCCACGGCACCCAGAGCGCGGGCAGCGCCTTGGGCCCGGGCTGCATCGCGCCGAGCCCGATCGGCAACCATAGCGCGGCAAGCAGCAGGACGCCCAAGTGCACCCGCCCCTGCAACCGGGGTTCGAGCCGGCCGAGCCAATGCGCATAGGCATAACCGCCGAGCAGCAGCGCCTGGTAGACCAGCATCGCCGAGTTCCACACCGCCGGTGCGCCGCCGAGACGCGGCAAGGCCATCCGCGCGACCATCGGCTGGACCAGAAACAACAGGAACGCACTCGACAGGATCGTCAGGACGAACAGCGGACGAACCAGGCCGCCGCGGCTAGGCGATGGGGTCATTCAGCGGCCGATCGATACGATACTGGATGTGGCGCTTGAGCGGACTGTCGTCGGCCACCAGCGGATGATCGAAATCGCCATCGGCGATCCGGTGCATTCCGAGGCGCTCCATCAAGCCCCAGCTTGCCGCATTGTCGGGTACCGTGATCGCCACGACCTGAGCGGCTGGCAGGTTCGCCCATGCCCAGTCGAGCGTCGCCGACGCCGCCTCACGCGCGTACCCCTGTCCCCAATACGCCTGCGAGAAGCGCCATCCGATCTCGAGCAGGCCTTCGATCGGCGTATCGGGTGCGCCGGGCTTGAGCCCGCAGATCCCGAGCATCGCTCCGTCGGAGCGTCGCTCGACGATCCAGAAGGCGAAGCCATGCTCGGCCTGCGACGCGGTCATACGCGCCATCATGGCGTCCAGCGCGGCTTCGTCCACGACCGGAAGCAGGTAGCGCATCACGGCGGGATCGCGGCATTGCGCCCACAGGGAAATCCGGTCGCGGTCCTCGACCGGGCGCAGGATCAGCCGTTCGGTTTCGATCACGCAGGTCACCTCATGCGCCGAGCAGCCGCGCCGCGTGCGCGGCGTGATAAGTCAGCACGCCCGACGTTCCCGCGCGCTTGAACGCCATCAGGCTTTCCAGCACCATCGCATCGCGGTCCGCCGCCCCGGCCGCGACCGCAGCCTCGATCATCGCGTATTCGCCCGAGACTTGATAAGCAAAAACAGGGACTTGAAACTCGGATTTGACACGCAGAATGATGTCGAGATAGGGTATTCCCGGCTTCACCATCACGCTGTCCGCCCCCTCCGCCAGATCGAGCGCGACCTCGCGCAGCGCTTCCTCGGCATTGGCCGAGTCCATCTGATAGGTCTTCTTGTCGCCTTTCAGCAGCCCGCGGCTACCCACCGCATCGCGGAACGGGCCGTAGAACGCGCTCGCATATTTGGCGGCGTAGGACATGATCTGGACGTTGTGGTGTCCGCCATCCTCCAGCGCTTCGCGGATCGCACCGATCCGGCCGTCCATCATGTCCGATGGCGCGATGATGTCCGATCCCGCCTCGGCCTGGGTCAGCGCCTGGCCGACCAGCGCCTCGGACGTGATGTCGTTGACGACATAGCCTGCCGCGTCGACCAGTCCGTCATGGCCATGCGTGGTATAGGGATCGAGCGCGACGTCGGTCAGCACGCCGACCTCGGGCACTGCATCCTTGAGCGCGCGGATCGCACGGCACATCAGGTTGTCGGGGTTGAGCGCTTCGCGCCCATCGTCGGTGCGCAGATGCGCAGGGGTGTTCGGGAACAATGCGATACACGGAATACCGAGATCCCGCGCTTCGCGCCCGCGCGCGACGATCCCGTCAATCGACCAGCGCGACACGCCCGGAAGCGACGCGATCGGATCCTCGACGCCCTGCCCCTCGGCAATGAACAGCGGCCAGATCAGGTCGGCTGGGGTCAGCACGGTTTCGGCGTAGAGTCGCCGACTCCAGCTGCTGGCGCGGGTACGACGGAGGCGGAGGGCTGGATAGGATGCGGTCATGGGCTGCGTTCTGGAACTTCGCTGGGGGTCGCGCAAGGGTTAGAAGGTGCGCACTCTGACGCCGCAGATTGTCCCGTTCTCGTCACCCCGGCGAAGGCCGGGGCCGCCATGGTGCAACGCGCTACCGGCGATACCGCACGTCGTCGCCCCGCCGCGCCCGGTCAACCACACGGCCCGGCCTTCGCCGGGGTGACGGGCGGAGTTTGCATTGCTCCCAAGCCCGACACCTCGCCCGCCCGGCACCCCGCTCACCCCGCCGGGTGCAACCGCCCGCCCGGTTCCGCCGGGTTCTGGCTCTGCTCGTTCGCTTCGGCGGAGGGCACCGCAAGCTTCTGCCTGCGCCATCCACCAAAACGGTAATAGCCTGACGCCATCACGAAGTTTGCAACCGACCCGAGCGGAAAACTCCACCACAAGGCATCCGCCCCCCATGCCGGCTGGAACGCCAGCGCAAACCCCAGCCGTACCGGATACATGGCGATGAACAGCATCGTCAGCGGTGCCCACACCGCGCCGTTCGCGCGGACCGTGGAGAACAGCACCATCGTCATGCCGAAGATGATGAAGTTCCAGCTCGCCAACACCTGGATATGTCGCGCGATCGGGAGCGCAGCGCTCTCGCCGCCCAAGAACAACAGCATCACCGGTCGGTCGAAGGCGATGATCGCGATCACCATCGTCGTCGTCAGCAGCGCGCTGAACACCAGCCCGGACATGGTGATGCGGTCCACTCGGTCCCATTGTCCCGCACCGATATTCTGCGCCGCCATGCTGCTCACCGCCGCGCCGACCGCAAGCGCCGGCATCTGGATATAGCCCCACAATTGCATCGAGATGCCGTACGCGGCGGTAGTATCGACGCCGTAGCGGTTGACCAGCCCGGTCATCGTCAGCGCGGCCACCGAAACGACCAGCATCTGCGCACCCATCGGCAAACCCTTTAGCAGGATCGTCCGCGCCAATGCCGCCGACGGGACCAGATAGGCGACTTCCGCCCCGCGTAAGCGGATCGGCAAGTCCCGGCGGTAAATGAACGCCAGCAGCCCGAGCGAGGCAACATGCACCGCGATCAACGTCGCCACTGCCGACCCCGCGATCCCCATCCGTGGCATGCCGAACAGCCCGCGGATGAACACCGGGTTCAGTCCGCTGTCGAGCAACACGCTCAGCCCTGTGAAATAGAGCGGCGTCACCGAATCGCCGACCCCACGCAGCGCCATGCCGAGCAGCACCAGCAGCATCGTCGCGGGCAGCCCGAGGAAGATCACGCGCAGATAGGCGAGTGCAAGTGGCTGGACGGTTGGCGGGGTGGCAAGGCTGGCCAGGATTTCGGGCGAGAAGATCCAGCCGAGCACCGCAATCACGACCGCGCCTGCCATCACGAGCCCGATCGACGCCCCGAACGCGCGCCGCGCGGCCTCGATATCGCGCCGCCCGATCGACTGTCCGATCAGGATCGTCGCCGCCATGCCGAAGCCGAAGACAGCGGCGAACATCAGGAACATGATCGTGTTGGCGTTGGCGGTCGCCGCGACCGCCCCTTCGCCGAGGAAACGCCCGACCCAGATCGTATTGATCGACCCGTTGAGCGATTGCAGGATATTCGAGCCGAGCGTCGGCAGCGCGAACGCGAGCAGCGTCGTCGCGATCGGTCCGGTTGTGAGGTCGCGCTTGCGTGCGCCCCGCGACGCGGTCGGTGGAGGGCTGGTCCTGTCGGCTACGTCGCTCACATGCCCTCCGTTCATCCTCTCGCGGGAGGACATTTCCCGTCACCCCGGCGAAGGCCGGGGCCGCCACGTTGTGTTCCGCAACAGCCGTTGCTCGACCAACATGGCGGTCCCGGCCTTCGCCGGGGTAACGCGGGATTTATCCTAAACGCGCCAATGCCGCGCTCAGACGCTCGGCCTCGGCGGCTTTTTCGGCGTGGTCGGCCCGCGCCTTTTCAACCGCTTCCGGCTTGGCGCGTTCGACAAAGCTCGGGTTGCCGAGCCGCCCCGCCAGCGCATCACGCTCCTTGGCCGCCGCTTCGATCCCCTTGGTCAGGCGCGCACGCTCGGCATCGAGGTCGATCACGCCCGCCAACGGCAAGACGAAGGTCGCCTCGTCGACGACGACCTGTACCGCGCCGCCCGCCGGAGCATCGCCCGTCGCCAGGTCAATCCGTGCCAGCCGCGCGATCACGCTCGCCTGTCGGTCGAGTCGCGCCAGCGTTTCCGGCCCGGCATCGCGGACATGCACCGGCATCCGCGTCCCCGGCGCGACGTTGAGCTCGGTCCGCGCCGCGCGGACCTCGCCGATCAGCCGGATCAGCCAGTCGATCTCCTGGCTCGCCGCGGGATCGAGCGACCGCGCATCCGCGATTGGCCAGTGCGCGACGATCAGGTTGGTCTCGCGCGGACCCATCGCGTTCCACAGCTCTTCGGTGATGAACGGCATGAACGGGTGGAGCAGCACGAGAATCTGGTCGATCACCCAACCCGCGACCGCGCGGGTCTCGTCGGCGTCAGCGCCGGTGGCGGGTGCATCCATCTGGCCGAGGACGGGCTTGATCAGCTCGAGATACCAGTCGCAAAAGCGGCTCCACACGAACTGATAGACCGCATTCGCCGCGCCATCGAAACGCAGGTCGGCGAGTGCGAGGTCGACCGCTTGCACCGTGGTGATGGTCTCTGCGATGATCCATTTGTTGACCGCCAGGGCTGCGACCGGCGCGTCGAGCATCTTGCTCGCACCGATGCCGTTGCCCTGCGCGAAACGGCAGGCGTTCCACAGTTTGGTCGCGAAGTTGCGATAGCCCTCGACGCGCTTCTCATCCATCTTGATGTCGCGGCCCTGGCTCTCCATCGCCGCCATGAAGAAGCGCAGCGCATCCGCGCCATACTGGTCGATCAGGCCCAGCGGGTTGACCACATTGCCCTTGGATTTGGACATCTTCGCGCCGTCTGCTGCGCGGACAAGTCCGTGCAAGTACAGGGTCTTGAACGGCACATCGCCCATGAAGTGCAAACCCTGCATCATCATCCGGGCGTCCCAGAAGAACAGGATGTCGAAGCCCGAAATGAGCACGTCATTGGGGTAGCGGCCGCCCAGGCTGTTCTTAAGCCCCTCCCCTTCAGGAGTGTCAGGTGAATAGCCCCCCGGGCTATTCAGGTCAGGCTGGGAGCCTGACCGGCCTGACACTGGGTTGGGGTGGGGCAGTCCAGCGAGCGTCGTGCTCTGCGAGGCATCCCCCACCCCTGGCCCCTCCCCTGAAGGGGAGGGGTAAGATGGAGAAGAAGAGCCGTCCCAGCCGAGCGTCGCGAACGGCCACAGCGCAGAGGAGAACCACGTGTCGAGCACGTCATTGTCCTGCCGCAGCACGACACCCTCGCCTGCCTGCGCCTGAGCCTCAGTCTCGCTCATCGCAACGAACACCGACCCGTCCTCGGCGAACCACGCCGGAATCCGATGCCCCCACCAAAGCTGCCGCGAGACGCACCAAGGCTGGATGTTCTCCATCCAGTTGAAGAACGTCTTCTCCCACGTCTTGGGCACCAGCTTGATCGCGCCCGAGCGGACCGCCTCGATCGCGGGCTTCGCGAGCGTCGCCGCGTCGACATACCATTGGTCGGTCAGCCACGGCTCGATCACCACGTCCGAACGATCGCCGTACGGCGTCTGGATCGTGCGCGGTTCGGCATCGTGCTCGATGCCGTCCTTGTCGACGTGCGGGATCAGGAACCCTTCCGCCTTCAACTGCGCGACGACCGCCTTGCGCGCTTCCGCGGTGGTGAGGCCGAGGAACGTGTCCGGGATCAGCCCGTCCGATACCTGCACGACCTGTGCCTTGGCATCGAGCATGTTGAGCATCGTGCCCGCCGCCATGCCAGCACGCTTGCCGACCTCGAAATCGTTGAAATCATGCCCCGGCGTGATCTTGACCGCACCCGACCCGAGCTCCGGATCGGCATGGTCGTCGGTGATGATCGGGATCAGCCGCCCGGTGATCGGCAGCCGCACCTGCTTGCCGACCAGCGCGGTATAGCGTTCGTCCGAAGCATTCACCGCGACCGCCATGTCGGCGAGCATCGTCTCGGGCCGCGTCGTCGCGACCTCGATGAAGCCCGAACCGTCCGCGAGGGGATAGCGCAGGTGCCAGAAGCTGCCCTTGATCTCGCGCGTCTCGACCTCGAGGTCGCTGATCGCGGTGCCGAGACCCGGATCCCAGTTCACCAGCCGCTTGTCGCGGTACAGCAAGCCATCGCGATGCAGGTCGACGAACACCTTGAGGACGGCCTTGGAAAAGCCCTCGTCCATCGTGAAGCGTTCGTTCGCCCAGTCCATCGAGCAGCCGAGCCGGCGGAGCTGCTGCGTGATCTCGCCGCCGCTCTCTTCCTTCCACGCCCAGACCTTGTCGACGAACTGCTCGCGCGTGAAGTCGGTGCGCTTCTGCGGCGGGTTGAGCGCGCCCATCTGCCGCTCGACCACCATCTGCGTCGCGATCCCTGCGTGATCGGTGCCGACCACCCACAAGGCGTCTTTGCCCTTCAGCCGCGCGTGGCGCGTCAGGATGTCCTGGAGCGTATTGTCGAGCGCGTGCCCGATGTGGAGCGACCCCGTCACGTTGGGCGGCGGGTTGACGATCGTCCACGGCTCGGCGCCCGGACGGTCGGGCCGGAACTGGCCGGTCGCCTCCCAATGCGCATACCAGCGCTGCTCGATTTCGGCGGGGTCGAAGGTTTTGGGAAGTTCGCTCATGATGCCATCGGCTTTAACCGGGCATGCGCAAAAAGAAAGGGCGGCCCCCGCCGGGACCGCCCTTTTCCCTTTGTGACGGCCGGCTCAGACCGTGCCGTGCACCTCTGCCTGCGGCATGGCGCCGGGCCGATCGATCAATGCGCGGACCCGCGCCTCCAGGTCACCGCTGCGATAGGGTTTGCGCAACAGTTCGAAGCTCTTGCTACTCTCGTCGATCGCATCGTCGGCGTACCCGGTGGTCAATAGCACCTTGATGCCCGGATAGTCGTTGCGCACCTGCCGGGCCAGCTCGACCCCGTTCATGCCACCGGGCATCACGATGTCGCTGAACAGCAACTTGAAGGCATGGTCGCTCCGCAGAACGTCCAAGGCGGTTCTGGCGTTCGATACCTGAACAACATGGTATCCGTGCATCTCGAGCAGCGCCTTGCCCAGCGATGCCACCTCCGGCTGGTCCTCCACCATCAGGATGCGAACCCCTTGCGCTTCGGTCGAGACACGAACCGTCGATCCGGGCCGCTCGACCGCACCACTGGCGCGCGGGAAGTAGAGCGTAAGCTTCGCGCCGCCGTCCGCAAGGTTGGTTGCCGCCACCGTCCCCCCCGACTGCCGCATGAACCCATAGACCATCGCCAGGCCAAGCCCGGTTCCCTTGCCCACCCCCTTGGTCGAGAAGAACGGATCGAACACGCGATCGATGACCGCGCCGTCGATCCCCGGCCCGGTATCGGTGATCGTCAGCTCGACATATTCTCCGGGTTCCAGCTTCCCGGGGAGATCGCCATCGGCGGGCAGCGCGACGTTACGGGTCGCCAAGGTGATCGTGCCATCGTCGCCGCTGGCATCGCGCGCGTTGGACACGATGTTCAGCATTGCCATCTCGGCTTGCACCGGGTCGACCCGGGCATTCCATAATTCGGGCTGGAGCTGATACCGGACGGTCATATCGCCCGCCGTCCGCTTGAGCACAGCGCCGAAGTCCATGATCAACGTATTCATGTTGAGCAGGCGGTCACGCAATTCCTGCTTCCGGGCAAAGGCCAGCAGTTGCTGCGTCAACGTCGCCCCTCGCTGCGCCGCCGCGCCGATCGCCTCAACCGCGCGCGACGCCGCCCGATCCCCCGGATCGACCCGCGCGCCGAGCATGTCGATATAGCCGATGATGACTTGCAACAAATTGTTGAAGTCGTGCGCGATCCCTCCGGTCAGTTGGCCGACCGCCTCCATCTTCTGCGCTTCATGCAGTGCCTCCTCGGCCTCGCGGCGGCGCGACACGTCAAGCTGGCTTGCGAAGAAGTAGATCAGGGCGCCAGCCTCGTCGAACACCGGCGAAATGAACAGCGCGTTCCAGAAAGTCGAACCGTTCTTCCGGTAATTCAGGATCTCGACCGACACTTCCTCCCGCCGCTCGATCGCCCGGCGAACCTGTTCGACCACGCTCCGGTCGGTTTCAGGGCCCTGCAGAAACCGACAGTTCACGCCAATGATTTCGGCATCCGAATAGCCCGTCATCCGCCGGAACGCTTCGTTGCAAAAGATGACGGGATTGTCGGTGCGGTGCGGATCCGTCACCACCATCGGCATCCGTGTCGTCTTTACCGCCGCGAAAAAGATATCGTTGGGGGTATCGTCGGGATTTGTCGCAGCAGCGCTGGGCGGCGCAGGCACAAGGGCGTTTTCATCCCGCAGATCGAACGCGGATTTGTCGGTGGCACTCATTTGTCAACAAACTCGACCGGTTCGTGCCGGTTCCGCTTTCGGCAACCGAACCGTCCAGAATCCCTTACTTACCTGTGATTCGATCGATTTCGCGCGCGACCATCGCTTCGACCATATGCGGTAGATTGGCGTCGAGCCATTCCCGCAGCATCGGCCGGAGCATCTCCCGCACCATCGCTTCGAGCGTATCGCTTCCGGCGACTTCAGGCTTCACGATCAGCCGGGACAAGGTATCGAGCGGACCGCGCGTCGCGGCGGCGGTATGCTTCGAAAGGATAGCGTCGGCGGTTGCCGGCCGCGGGATCGGCCCGGCCATCGCGGGATCTTGGTCCGTTTCCGGTGCCGGGGAGGACGCCGTTCGCTCGGACGACAGCGCCGGTGGGGCGGGTCGAGGCATCATCGGCGGCACCGCAACCGGCGGCGTATCGGCAGGATCCCGCAACTCAAGGATTTCCTCGCGCGCGGGCGCGTCTGGCTCGGACCGCCGGGGCACCGTGCGCTCGGGGCGTTTGGTCCGGCCGGGCGTGGAGTCACTTTCCTCTGCGATGATGCGTTTGATCGACGAAAGGATGTCCTCCATCGACGGTTCCCCGCTCAAATCCCCCATCGAAAATCCTCGCGAAATAAACGCACACGCCGCGTCAACGGTTCTTCGTCTGATCACCTGCGGTAATCGGCGCACTCCTGTCAACAGGCGCCGAGTCGAGCATCGGGTCGAGCGCGCGCGTCACGAGCGCATTCTGCGCTGGCGTGTCGGTGGTGCGGGTCCCGGTCACCGGCGGGTTCGGCTCTGATCCATAGTCCCAGATCTTGCCCCGCACACTGTTGTAATGCTTGACCGGATCGTACAGTGGGCCGCCGTCGAGCCCGAGATCGCGCGCTTCCGCCTGCCCCATCGACGCGAGCAGGGCGAAGCCGGCGACATAGGCGTCGCGCCGTGCGGTCACCAACGTCACCTGCGAGTTCAGCAGTTCCTGTTCCGCATTCAGGATGTCCAGGATGGTGCGGTTCCCCACGCTGTTTTCGGCCCGCACGCCTTCCAGCGACAGTTTGTTGGCGTTGACCGCCACTTCGCTCGACGCGATCACCTCGAGCGAGGATTTCCAGACGGCGTAGGCCGAGCGGGCTTGGGCGATGACGGCGCGCTCCGTTTCGGTCAGCCGCTCGATCGATTGCAGGCGCGCGTCCTGCGCCTGGCGGATCTGTGCCGCCGGCCGGCCACCCTGGTATAAGGGCATGGTCAGGCCCAACCCGACGGTAGCCGCAGTCCCGGTCTGGCCGATCGCCACCCCCGTCCCCGATCCGAGCGATCCCAGATAATTGTAGTAATTGCCACCCACGTTGGCGCTGATGCGCGGCAACCGGTTCGCGCGGGCGACGCCAATATCGTAACCGGTGGCGTCGCGCTCCTTGGCGGCAGCAAGCAGCGTTGGGTTGTTCTTGAGCGCGACCGTTACCGCGCTGTCCGGATCGGCCGGAAGGTTGGGCAGCGCGGGCGGCAGATCGAGCCGGCCGGGCACTGCGCCGACCAGACGGATGTAGCTCTCGCGACTGGAGATGAGGCTGGCCTGCGCCGATTGCAGCTGGCTGCGCGCCAGCGCGAGCCGCGCTTCGGACTGGGCGACGTCGGTCCGGGTAAGATCGCCCACCTGGAACCGATCGCGACTGGCCTGCAGGTTGACGTCGAGCACGCGGACGTTTTGGGTATTCAGGCCGACGATCGCTTCGTCGCGGATCACGTCCATGTACGCACCGACCACGGACGAAAACAGATTGGACTCGGTTCCCCGTAGCCCGAGTTGCCCACCCTCGACCCGCGTCTCCGCCGCCCGGACCCCGTTGCGCACCGCGCCGCCGGCATACAAGGGCACGGACAAGCTCGCGGTCGCGGACCCACTCCGGTCGGGCGAGACGAAGCTGTTGGCGGCCTTGACGACGTTCTCGGTGTACGTGCTTTGCAACTGCACCGAGGGCAGGCCCTGCGACCGGGCGATCGGCACGTTTTCGTCGATCGCCCGAAGGTTCGCCCGCTGCGCGGCCAGCGTCGGGTTGCTGGTATAGGCCTTGACCAAAGCGTCGCGCAGCGTCTCCGCCGACAGCGGGGCCGCCATTACCATCAATACTGCAGAGCCGCTCAGAAAGGAAAGAAATCGCATCGTAAGCGGCTCTTCTCTAGTCAGAAAGTGAAGGAACGTGGGCTGGAGAACCCGGGCAGCGGGACGCAATCGATGTCGGCGAAATCGAGCAACGCAAAGCCGCCCGCCGTACGACGCCCGGCGGCGAGCCGCGTGACGCCGCGATCGATCAGGCCACCGACGATCCGCCCCCCGATGACGAGCTGATCCACCAGCACCTGCGGGACGCTGTCCACCGCGCCATCGATCACGAGCACGTCATAGGGCGCGCCGGCGGCATGTCCCGCCTGCAGCGGCGCATCGACCAGCGTGACATTGCCATGGTCCGCCAACGCCGGGCGCGCGATGTCGAGCAGGGCCGGATCGCTTTCGACCGCGACGACCGACGCCACCAGCGCCGCCAGCACAGCGGCGGTATAGCCACCCGCCGCACCAATCAGCAGGGCGCGATCCGTCGGGCGCAATTCTGCCTGGGTCAGCAATCGCCCGGTTGCGATCGGGACATTCTGCGCGCGGCCGTGCGACAAGGGGACCGCGGTATCGCGGTACGCCAGATCGGCGACGGCCGGCGGCAGGAAGGCCTCGCGCGGGACGAGATCCATCGCCGCCACCACGCGCGCGTCGCTCACCGCATTGGTCCGCAACTGGCTCGCCACCATCGCATGACGCATCGCCGTCATATCCTGCCCACGCAAATCGATATTCATGATGCCACCCTCGTCGCGTCACTGTTATAGTCACGCAATACACTTACCGTCAATGCACAGCTTCTATCTTGCGTCGTCCAGTTCGCCAAGCGAGCGCTCAACCCATTTTTGCCGTGTCGCCTGCTTTGGGTAAACAGCACGTTAACCGACTTCACCTTTTTTTGTGGCGCAAGAGTTGACAGCGCCGCCGTCCGCTTGCATCTGCGCCGCTCTCCGGCCCGATGGCGGAGTGGTGACGTAGAGGACTGCAAATCCTCGCACCCGGGTTCGATTCCCGGTCGGGCCTCCAGACTTTCGCCTTTCTCGCGCCGGTCCACTCTTGTTCAGATGGGCCGGGCGTGGCCTGAGGCACCGTCGCGGCACTTCCCGCTGACGTGTGAAATCCAAATACCGAGCCAGCCCGCACTTCACCGGGATCGGCGTTATCCCGTCGCCGCCAGCGCCGTCTCCAGCATGGCAATGAACGGAACGTCCGCCGGCGGCATCGCCAGCCCGCGCAACGCCGACGGAGGATGCCACGCGAGCGCGCTCGCTTCGAGCGGTCGGGGCGCGCCGGTCCAAACGCGGCACAGGTAAAGCAGCAACAGGAGATGCTGATCGGCCAGATCGACACTGGCGAAGGTCAGCGGCTCCAGATCCGCCGGATCCACGCCCACGTCCAGTTCTTCGCGCAGCTCGCGGACCAGCGCGAGCTCGGGCGCCTCACCCGGTTCGACCTTGCCACCGGGAAATTCCCAGAGCCCTGCCAGCGCCTTTCCCTCCGGTCGCTGCTGGACGAGTACCCGCCCGTGATCGTCCACGAGGCCCGCGGCGACGACGAACAACAGGGGTTTTGCAATGGCTTGTTTAGGCATTCGGTAACGCTCTCCCTGTATCGCTGGTTCGAATGGACACGGCCCGGAGGCGTTGCCGACATGATCGTCGGATTGATTAAACGACTGCTGGCCGACCGTACCGCCGGCACCGCAATCGAATACGGACTGATCGCCGCGCTGGTCGTGATCGCAATGATCGCGGCACTGATGCAGCTCGCCAACGTGACCACTGGCATTTGGAACCGTGTCGGCGTCGCCGTGACCGCAGTTCCTGTGACCTGAACCTACGGGAACATTCAGTAAAAAACTTCGCCGCTTTAAACCTTTTTCAACCCTGCAACCCGTAAAACTCCTTGTGTTGGTCCGGCGCACCGGTCCGACCGGGTACTGAAGCTTATCAACGGAGACCGGAAATCATGAAGACCGTCCGCAACCTTATCAAGAATTCGAAGGGCGCAACGGCGATCGAATACGGCCTGATCGCCGCACTCATCGCAGTCGCAGCCATCACCGCCATGTCGGGTCTGGGCAGCAAGCTCACGACCACCTTCAACAACGTCAACACCGCCATGAAGGCCACGTAAGACCATTACGTGACGCTTTGAGAATGGCAGAGGCGGCGGAACTTCGGTTCCGCCGCCTTTTCCTTGTTACAGGCGTCCGATCGCCAGAAACTTCTCGCGCCGCATCCGCCGCAATTCCGGCGCGCCATGCCCGACCAGCCGGGTCAGCGCGGCATCGATCGCATCGCCCAGCGCGGCGATCGCCCCGGTCGGGTCGCGCTGCGCGCCGCCGAGCGGTTCCGGAACGATGGCATCGATGACGCCGAGCGCCTTGAGATCCTGCGCGGTCACCTTCATCGCCTCGGCCGCGTCCGCCGCCTTGTCGGCGGTGCGCCACAGAATCGATGCGCACCCCTCGGGCGAGATCACCGAATAAACAGCGTGCTCGAACATCAGCACCGCATTACCCGCGGCAAGCGCGATCGCGCCGCCGGAGCCCCCCTCGCCGACCACCGCCGCGACCATCGGCACACCCAGCGCAAGGCACTGTTCCGTCGACCGCGCGATCGCCTCGGCCTGGCCGCGCTCCTCGGCCTGGATTCCCGGGAACGCCCCGGACGTATCGACCAGAGTCACCACCGGCAGCCCGAACCGGTCGGCCAACTGCATCAACCGGATCGCCTTGCGATACCCCTCGGGCTTGCCCATGCCGAAATTGTGGCGAAGGCGACTTGCGGTGTCGTCCCCCTTCTCATGCCCGATCACCAGCACGCGGCGCCCGCGAAACGTCGCGAAGCCCCCGAGAATCGCCTGGTCGTCGCCAAAGGCGCGGTCGCCTGCCAGTGGCATCCAGTCGTCGAACAGGCCGGCGACATAATCCTTGAAATGCGGCCGCTCGCCGTGGCGGGCGACTTGCGTCTTTTGCCAGGGCGTCAGTTTCGCATAGGTATCGCGCAGCAGTTTGTCCGACTTCGCCTGCAACCGCGCGATTTCCGCGCTGAGGTCGACGGTCCCATCGGCTGCGGTCTCGCGCAACTCATCGATCTTGCCCTGAAGCTCTGCGATCGGTTTTTCGAAATCTAGGAAGCTTGCCATAAGCCCGCGCGGTTAGGCTTCAGGCGTCTTCGCGTCAACGCGGCGTGTGGTGTCGGCAAGCGGATGACGGGCGTTGACCAGCGCAACGAGATGGCTCGCGTCGACGTGGGTGTAGATTTCGGTCGTCGCGATATCGGCGTGCCCCAGCATCGCCTGCAACGCGCGCAGATCGGCGCCGCCAGCGAGCAGATGTGTCGCGAAAGCGTGGCGCAGGACGTGCGGGCTGACCCGGTCGGGCGGGATACCGGCCTCCGCGGCCAGGCCCTTCAACAGCTGATATAGCCGAATTCGGCTCAAATGCGTCTTGCCGGACGGAAACAGCCAAGCGCTCTCCACCGCCACCTGCTGCCGCCAGAGCACAACCGCAGCGCGCGCACGATCCGACAGCGGGACCAGTCGCTCCTTGCCGCCCTTGCCGCGCAGGATCAGATACGGGCGATCGGACGCGATCGCGCGGCGCGGCAACGAGACCAGCTCGGTCGCGCGCAGGCCCGAGCCATATAATAATTCGACCAGCGCCGCGAGACGGAGATCCTTGGGATCGGGCGGATCGCGCGCGATCCGCTGTGCGATCGCCGCGAACAGCCGATCGACGTCGGCATGGTCGAGCACCTTGGGCAACCCGCGGGACGCACCGGGGCGCGGCAGGGCGTTCCCTGGATCGTCCGTCCGATGCCCCTCTTCCGCAAGGAACGCGAAAAAACGTCGCAGCGCCGCCGATTTTCGGGCGACACTCGCCTTCGACAGATCAAGCCAGACCGTCGCGACGCGCGCCAGATCATCGGGGGATGCCTGCACCAGCCGCCCCCCGAGCACGCCCGAGGCGAGCAACAGGTCGCTCCGATACGCGGCAACGGTGTTCTTCGCGGCCCCCGCGTCCGCCGTCATCATTTCGAGAAACCGTTCGATCAGCGCGCGATCCTCGCCGGTATCGCCCGGGATCATGGTCAAAGCCGCGACATCGCCTCTACGGCGATCATGCGGGCTTCTCCCACCAGGCCGACGGCGCGCAGCGCGGCGCAAATGTGATACAGCGCCTCGGGGGGAACGCCCCGCCACGACCGCGACTGCATTCCCGTTGCCGCCAGCAGCACGACGGTGCCGGGTTCGTTGTCCAGCGCCGCCTTGCCGATCGCGCGGGTCCAGCTGTTCGCCTGACCGACCGGGACGTTCAGCGTCTTCGCGCCCTGTTCGATATCGGCGGTCGTCAACCTTCCCAAGCCAGCCAGCGCTGCGAAATACATCCGCTGTTTCAAGCCAGCCGAATCGTTTGCACCGGCGTAGCCGCTGATCTCGCCATAGCCGACCGTCGGAGCCGATGGATCGACCAGCGTCAGCATCGCCCATCCATCGCTGCCGCGCAGCACCTTGTCGCGCCAGCGGAGCGCAGGCGTATCGAACCCAGCGCTCAGCATTGCCGCGATCAGTCGATCGGTATCCGCCTTTGCCAAGGTGGTCGGAATCCGCGTGGCCGCGCCCGCCGTCAGCACCAGGCGTGCATAGCGCGTCTCATAGCCCTTGGGCTCATCCCACAGCTTGGCTAGTGCCTCCGCACGGGCTGCTGCATCGGCACCTTCGTAGGCAGTGCGCAAATCGCGCGCCACGGTCGCCGCGGCGGGGATTTGGTCATCCCCTGCATCGATCGCTGCATATAGATCGACCAGCGCTGCACTCGACAGGATGCCGCGCGCGGCCGCGAAGTCGGCCGAGGCCGCGCGGGCACCCGGAGCAAGACTGGGCGACAACGACCGCCAGCCCTGCACCGCCGGTGCGCTGGCGTCGATCAGCGTGCCCGGGATCTCGACGCCGGTCGCCATCGCCAGGCCGTAGCGCCAGGCCGTGAGTTCCGGGACGTTGTCCCATTCGATCGTCACCGCCTGGCGGCCGCGTCCACCGCCGCCGATGACTTTCTCGGCAAGCAGCAGGTCGACGCCGCCGGCAACGCCCGACTTCCGGGCAGCCGCCAGCATCGGCTGCGCGCGTGCCGGCGTCCCCGACAGGCCGGCGCAAATCGCTTGCGCCATGACCCAGGCACGCTCCCGCCCCAGCCTGGCGCCATCTTCCGCCGCCGGACACAGAGCCGCGGGATCGCCCATGGCGAGCGCCGCCTGCATCGCGACTTCGAACATCTTCGGCGTGTAATCTTCGGTATCGACCGCTTGGGTCATCGCGCGTGCCGCAACCGACTCGCCCATCCGCACCAGCAGCCAAGCCCGCTCCGCCGCGAAGTCGGCTCCATTGACGCCGCGTGGTGTATCGACCCGCGCCATCAGCGCCCGCCGCAACGCGATCGACAACCAGCGCGACGCAACCGGCGGGTGCAAGCGCCGCATCAGCGTCTCAAGGAAGCGCCCATCCGCGCGGCCGAAGGCATCGGGTGCCATTGCCCCCTCGGACGGGCCGGCGACCCCGACGGAGGCCAGCGAGCGCCGCGCATAGCTCGGCATGTCCGCGCGGACGAAGGCGGCAAAGTCGGTCGGCGATGGCGGCGTGGCCGATGGTGTCGGCGTCGCATCAGGCGTCGGCTCGTCGCCCGGCAGGACAGGCGGAACCAGGGCGACCGGCGCTGCGGTGCTCGGCGCCGCGGCGGGGGCGTTCGCGACCGGCGCACGGTCGGCCGGGGTCGACCTGTCGGGTGCAGGGCTGCGCGGCGGCGCCACGGCGGCAGGCGTCGGACGCGCGCGCGGACGGACCGGGGCCGCCGACGGAGCGGGGTTCGGATCGCCGAATCCGGGGGGCAGGATCGATTCGGGCCGGTTCTGCCCGAGCGCGGGAATCGTCAGCGTCGCCGCAAGCGCAGCCGATGCAAAGATTGCCGGTAGCGCGCGGCTACTTCTGAAGGTTCGCAAGCGGCACTGCCTTTTCGACGTGCTTCATCGGCTTTTCGTGCGCCATCCCCGACAGCGCGAACAGGCCGCCGACCAGGACGGCCACGACGACGAGAAGCACGATGAGCAAGCGGGGCATGGGCAAGACCTGTAACGGACCGGAAAGACAAGAGCGGCGCAAGCGAGCTTTTGCCCGATGCGCAGGTGCGCTGTATAGCCCTCGTTTCGATGTTGCAAAGCCCGCCGCCTTCTCAGGATACCGCCCTGCCCGACCCATCTCGTTGGAATGGGGAGCCGATCGTGCTCGTTGGGCTGATGGGCGCTGGCAAATCGACGGTTGGCCGCAGGCTGGCGGGCCGGCTCGGCCTGCCATTCGTCGATGCCGATACCGAGATCGAAAACGCGGCAGGCATGTCGATACCCGATATTTTCGAAAGATTCGGCGAACCGTATTTCCGTGATGGCGAACGCCGCGTAATCGCGCGACTGATGGATGGGGAGCGGCGTGTGATCGCGACCGGCGGCGGCGCCTTCGTCGACGAGCGGACCCGCGAATCGATCCTGGCGCATGGTTTCGCGATATGGCTCGACGCGAAGCCCGCCGTGCTCGCCGACCGCGTCTCGCGGCGTGACACCCGGCCGTTGCTGCGCGGGCGCGATCCGCTCGCGGTGCTGGAGGAACTGGCGCGGGTGCGTAATCCTTTCTACGCCATGGCGCCGCTGCGCGTGTCCAGTCACCGCGCACCCCACGACGCAACCGTCAACACCATCCTGAAAGCGCTCGGACAGATATGACGACCATCCCGGTATCGCTTGGCGCGAGAAGCTATGACGTCGTGATCGAAGAAGGTCTGCTCGCGCGCGCGGCCGACCGGTTGAAGCCGCTCGCGCGCGGTCGCCGCATGGTGATCGTCACCGATTCGAACGTCCTGTCTCATCTGGCCACGCTGCAGGCTGCGCTGGACGAAGCGGGCATTGCCAGCGAAGCGATCGTGCTGCCGCCCGGGGAGGCGACCAAATGCTGGGCGCAGCTCGAGGCCTTGACCGATCGGCTGCTCGGCCTCGGGGTCGAGCGCGGCGATCACGTCATCGCGCTTGGTGGCGGCGTGATCGGCGATCTTGTCGGGTTCGCCTGCGCGATCCTGAAGCGCGGCTGCGGTTTCGTGCAGATCCCGACCACCTTGCTAGCGCAGGTCGATTCCTCGGTCGGTGGCAAGACCGCAATCAACAGTCGGGCGGGCAAGAACCTGATCGGGGCGTTCCATCAACCGGCGCTGGTGCTGATCGATCCGGACGTGCTCGACACGCTTCCGCTACGGCAAGTGCGGGCTGGGTATGCCGAAGTCGTGAAATACGGCCTGATCGATGATCCCGCGTTCTTCGACTGGTGCGAGGCGAACGCTTCAGAGCTGCTAGAGGGAGCCCCTGCCGCCCGCGCCTATGCGATCGCGCATTCGGTGGCCGCAAAAGCGCGAATCGTGGCGGAAGACGAACGCGAGACGACCGGCGCCCGTGCGCTGCTCAATCTCGGCCATACCTTCGGCCATGCGCTGGAAGCAGAAGCGGGCTTCTCGGACCGGCTGCTGCACGGTGAAGCCGTGGCGGCGGGAATGGCGCTCGCGTTCGCCTATTCCGCGGCGCACGGCCTGTCGCCGGCAGCGGATGCCGAGCGCGTTTCGCGGCACCTGCGCGCGATCGGCCTGCCCGATGGCGTTGCCGCCGCCGGCATCTCGGCCAGTGCGGACGTGCTGGTCGATCACATGCTGCACGACAAGAAAATGGACGCCGGAACCCTGCCGTTCCTGCTCGCCCATGGGATCGGCCGGACGTTCCTCGATACGTCGGTCGATCTCGCGGACGTTCGCGCCTTCCTGGCCGCCTGATGCCCCGCGGCGTCGCCAAACGCGATCTGCCGAGCAAGATCTGCCCGGTGTGCGAGCGCCCGTTTGCCTGGCGCAAGAAATGGGAACGCGACTGGGATTCGGTGATCTATTGCTCCGACCGGTGCCGGATGACCAAGAAATCGAAGTGACCGCGGTCGACTGGCGGTTTCGGACAGTCCGAACAGGCTTCCACGGCGAGGAGCGGAGCGCCTACTGACGCCGGGGCACGCCGACGCTTTCGGTTCTGACGAGGTTGCGCGGAGGCAGGTGACTGTAGGCTGGCCCCCTTGCCTTACGCCGCCCCGCGCGCGCTCCAGGCGAGCCATAACCAGCCTGCAATCAGCAGCGCCCCGCCGATCGGGGTAATCGCACCCAGCCAGCGCGGCAGGCCCAACGCCATCAGATACAGCGTGCCGGCGAAGATCGCGCCCCCGGCGACAAACAGCCAGGCGGGACCACGCGCCTCCATGCGCACCGCCACCAGGGCGGCGACCACATGGATCAGCTGGTAATGCGCCCCTGTGGTCAGCCACTTGGCGGCATCACCCGATGCGCCGTGCGCGCCGAGCGCGCCCGCGCCGACCGCGATCGCTCCACATAACGCGGCCAGGACCGCCAGCATCTTCATCCGCCGAGTTCCTCACTGAGCCCTTCGCGCGAGACCTGCGTGATGATCCGGTCGCGCGCCGCCCGGATATCGCCCGCTTCGACTTGGGCCTTGAGCCGTTCCTTGTCCTTGTGGCGGTACAGGTCCTCGGTTCGATCGATCTCGGACGGATCGACCCCCACCTTGAGCAGCGCGAGGCGCGCCATCCTGACCGCGGACTCGAGCACTTCGCGGACGACCCCGTCGACGGGGGCGCCCTTCAGCTTGATGACCGCGCGACGATCATAGGCTCGCACGAAAATCGCGGCGTTGGGAAACGCCTGATGCACGCCCTCGACCAGATCTGCCGAAAGCTGGTCGCCATCGATGCAGAACATGATCAGCTCAGCCTCGCCCGCGCCGGCCTGCCGCAGCAGATCCATCCGCGTACCGTCGCCATAATAGACCTTCGCCCCGAATTCCCCGGCGATGTCGATCATCTCGATATCGTTGTCGATCAGCGTGACCGGAATGCCTTGCGCAATCAGCATCTGCGCCACGGTCTGGCCGAACCGCCCATAGCCGACGATCAGCGCGTTCGCTCCGTCAGACTGTGGGCCGTCGCGGTCGCCGGTCTGAATCGGCTCCTCGCGAATGCGCCGAGTGATCGACATGAGGAACGGCGTCGTCGCCATCGACAAGGTAACGATCGCGCCGAACAGGCTGGCCGCCTCGGGCGCGATCAGGAGCGCCTTCTGCGCCTGGGCGAACAGCACGAAGCCGAACTCGCCGCCCTGGCTGAGCAGCAGGCCGAGCGCGAGCGCGCTGCGCCACGTCATCCGGAAGATCAGGCCGATCGTGAAGATGATCAACGCCTTGGTCGCGATCAGTGCCATGGCCATGCCGATGACGAAGAACGGCCGCTCCGCGATCGCGTGCAGATCGAGCATCATGCCGACCGCCAGGAAGAACAGTCCGAGCAGGATCGAGCGGAACGGCTCGACATCCGCCTCCAGCTCATGCCGATACGGGCTGTCCGCGAGCATCACGCCGGCCACGAATGCGCCGAGCGCGGTCGACAAGCCGAGCGCTTCCATGATCGCAGCCGCCGCGACCACCGTGAACAGGGCGGCAAAGACGAACATCTCGCGCTCGCCCAGGTTGCCGATGATCCGGAAGAACGGCCGCAGCAGGAAACGGCCGGCGAGCACCAGCCCCGCCACCGCGCCGACGGTATAGAGAAACAGCAGCCAGCCCGGTGGACCGTTGGCATCGGCGGGGTTCCGCGACAAGACCGCGACGATCGTGATGAGCGGCACGATCGACAGGTCCTGGAACAGGAGGATCGAAAACGCGCGCTCGCCGAACGGCGTTCGCATGCGGCCGGCGGACTGCAGCATGGGCAGGACCTGCGCGGTCGACGACAGGGCAAGCGGCAGCCCGAGGACCAGCGCCGCCGCCCCCGAGAAATGCGTTGCCACCCAGACCACGCCGGTCACCGCCAGGCCGCAAGCCACGACCTGCAGCAGGCCCAGACCGAAGATTTCCTTCTTGAGCGCCCATAGCCGGGACGGATTGAGTTCCAGCCCGACGATGAACAGCAGCAGCGTGATCCCGAGTTCGGCGACCCCGATCTTGGATTCCGCATTGCCAACGAGATGCAGCACCTGCGGACCGACCACGGCCCCGGCCACCAGATATCCAAGCGTTGCGCCGAGCCCGAGCCGGCGGAAGATAAGAACGAAAACAAGCGCAAAGCCGCCAAGGACGACACCGTCGAACAGCAGCGATTGGGTCACGAGGGCGTCTTTTCCACGGCGGACCGGCTCGCCTCGGCGGCGGCCTCGAACGCCAGCCGGATCGACGCATGTCGCGCGCTGTGCGGCAGCGCCGGCGTCAGGATCTCGAACCCGGGCCAGTCGGGCAGCGGGCCCTCGCCCGCAAGCCACGCCGCCACCGCATCACGCGCGGCCGCCAACTCATCCGCCGACCTGCCCACGACGGTTGCGCCCATCAGCGATGCCGATGCCTGACCAAGCGCGCACGCCCGAACCAGCATACCAAGCTCTGCGACCCGCCCGGCGTCGTCCACCGTCACATCGACCGTGACGCGGCTGCCGCAGATCGGTGACCGCTTTTCGGCGGTCCCCATCGGATCGGTCAGCCGGGCATGATAAGGGATCGTCGCGGCAAGGCGAAGGATTTCGGTGTTGTAGAGCGGCGCGTTCATGCACCGTATGTAGGTAGCGCAGCCGGCTCAGTCACCCTGTTTGGCATCATTCGTCGGCTGGGCGGGGGTCGTGCGTCCCAGCGTCGGTTCGAACAGGGGAAGGCCCTTGCGACGGCGATCGACGAAATCCGCGATACCCGCGCTCGTGATGTTGAGTAGCGGATAGACGCGCGCGGATTTCAGCCAGACCGGCCGGTGCGCTGGACCACCGCCCATCGTGTCGGTCACCAGCACGACCAGCAGAAACCCGAGGCTCGCCAGTATCAGGCCCTTCAGCGCACCGAAACCGAAGCCGAGCGCGCGATCGATCGGTCCGACGACCGAGTCGCGCGTCCGGGCACCAATCGCATTGGCCACCATGCGCCCTCCGAAATACGTCCCGCCCGCCAGGATCGCAAAGGCAAGCACCGCCGCACCCGCGGTCGTTCCAATCATGCCGGTCAGCGCATGCGTCAACGGAACGTGAAACAACTTGATCGCAAAAATGATCGCAACCCAGGCGAACAGCGACAGCACTTCCGTCACGAAGCCGCGCACGATGCCCAGCACCGCCGCGCCGCCGACCACGATAAGGACTACGATGTCGAGTGCGGTGAGGTTCATCCTCGAGGCCATATCCGGAGCGGGCCGCCAAAGTCGAGCGCGATGCGCGCGGCATCGCGACCGATTACCCGCCCCCTCGCCCAGACCATGCGCACGACGCGCCGCATCCCACGCTATTTCCCCAGCATATGCTCGACGAACCCACCGAGCGTGCGAAAGCCGGTCAGCGTAAGTCCGCTCTTGTCGTCGTTCACCGCCGACGGCAGCAAAGCGCGTTCGAAGCCGAGCTTCCCCGCTTCCTTCAACCGCAGGGGCGAATGCGCGACCGGGCGGATCTCACCCGACAATGCGATTTCACCGAACGCCACCGCGTCGGCGGGCACGGGTCGTTCGCTCAATGCGGAAACCAGGGCGGCGGCAACCGCGAGATCCGCTGCCGGATCCTGGACGCGATACCCGCCCGCGATGTTGAGATAGACTTCGCAGGCTGAAAAACTCAGCCCGCATCGCGCCTCGAGCACCGCCAGCACCATCGCCAGCCGCCCACTGTCCCACCCGACCACAGCACGCCGCGGCGTCGCGCCGCTCGCGAGACGGACGACCAGCGCCTGTATCTCGACCAATACCGGACGCGTGCCCTCCAGCGCCGGGAACACGGTCGTCCCGGTCACGCCTTCCTCGCGCTGGGTCAGGAACAGCGCCGACGGATTGCCGATTTCCGTCAGCCCTTCGGCGACCATCGCGAAAACACCGATCTCGTCGGTCCCGCCGAAGCGGTTCTTGATCGCCCGTAGGATGCGATATTGATGGCTCCGCTCGCCCTCGAAGCTCAGCACCGTATCGACCATATGCTCCAGCACGCGCGGACCGGCGATACTGCCGTCCTTCGTGACATGACCGACGAGCACCACCGCGGTGCCGCGCTCCTTGGCAAAGCGGATCAGTTCCTGCGCCGACGCGCGTACCTGGCTTACCGTTCCGGGGGCACCCTCGATCAGGTCGGAGTGCATCGTCTGGATCGAATCGATCACCAGCAGCGCGGGCGGGGTCGCTTGCGACAGGGTCGTCAGGATATCGCGGACCGATGTCGCCGCGGCGAGCATGACCGGAGCCGACCCGAGACCGAGCCGTCGCGCGCGCAGGCGCACCTGGTCCGCCGCTTCCTCGCCGGAGACATAGGCCACCGGCAGCCCCGCCAACGCCATCTTCGCCGCCGCCTGCAACAACAGCGTGGACTTCCCGATGCCGGGGTCGCCACCGATCAACGTCGCCGAGCCTTCGACGAACCCGCCGCCAAGTGCCCGGTCCAGCTCGGCAATGCCCGACGCCAGACGATCGGGCAGCGTAATTTCCGCATCGAGCCCGACGAGCTGGATCGATCGCCCGCCACCCATCAGATTATGCTTGGCCTGGAACGGCGTGACATTCGCGCCCGCGTCCTCGACCATCGTATTCCATTCGGAACAGTCGCCGCACTGCCCGGCCCAACGGTGCGACACCGACCCACAGGATTGGCAGACGTAGCGCTTCTGAGGTTTTGCCATGAGGGCAATGTACGTGATCAGGAACGTTAAGGGAACAGGGTTTGCGCAGGGAGCTCGGTCGAGAAAGGGGCAAGCAACCTAAATCTATGTGATAATTGCTTCGAAATTAACGAAAGATTCGTCGTTAAATCGGATTTTGGGAGCGTTCACACCGGAGTTCCCTCATGCAGCGTATCCTCTACATCAGCACTGCCCGCGAAAAGCTCGATGACGCATCCCTGGATGGCATCCTGCGGATTTCGCGGCGCAACAATGCCGCCGTCGGTGTCACCGGCTTGCTGATCGTGGGAGGTCGGCGCTTTCTGCAGGTCCTCGAAGGGCCGGACGATGCGGTCGCCAGCGTCTATGACCGGATTTCGCGCGACGACCGCCATTTCGCCGTGGTACGCTTGTCGCGAAAGACGATCGAGGCTCGGACGTTCGGTGCATGGTCGATGGGGTATCGCGCGGTCAACCTCGGCGGGATCGACGATGGGGGCCGTCCCGGCAACCTGCCAGCCATCGTAGGGCGGCTGGTCGAGCCGATCGACGATGTCATCCTGCGCGCCGAATTCACCGCATTTGCGGCGCTTCACGCCGCCGCCTGATCGCGGCGACGCCAGCTTGCCCCCTGCCTTGTGGCGCCCGCAAAACACGGTATGGATCAGGGCGGGGAAACACGATGCATACACTGGCCGAGAAATGCGTCGCGTTGGCAGGAAATCCGCGCATTGCCGCGATCCTGCGCCACGTGTGCGACCTTACCGGGATGGGCTTCGCCGCGGTCGCGCGTGTGACCGACGATCGCTGGATTGCCTGCCACGTCCTCGACCAGATCGAGTTCGGTTTGGACGCCGGCGAGGAACTCGACCTCAAGACCACGATCTGCAACGATATTCGCCTTACCGGCCAAGCCATCGTCTTCGATTGCGCGTCGGCCGATGGCTATTGGCGCAGCCATCCCACCCCGATCCTTTACGGATTCGAGAGCTATCTGGCAGTGCCGATCACGCTGTCGGACGGGGCGTTCTTCGGTACGCTGTGCGCGCTCGACCCGGCGGCGCGCCGCGTCGACATGCCGGAGCTGGTCGCGACGATCCGTACCCTTGCAGATGAGATCGCCGCGATCCTTGATTCACCGGATCCGGATCCGGATCCGGCTCCGATGGTCCCCGGTCACGCGCGCGCGGGGATCGCCAGTCCGCGTTGAACTGCCGGGCGCGCCAATCCGCGTTCAAGCCAGGCATTCACGTTGGGATAATCGGCGAACCCGACCAGCTCGCCCGCACCGTAAAAATCCACCAGCGCCCGCACCCATCCCAACATCGCGATATCCGCGATCGTGTAGCTGTCGCCCAGGAACCAGTCCTTGCCCGCCAGGGCGGTATCCATCACGCCGAGCAATCGCCTGGCTTCCTCGACATACCGGTCGCGCGGGCGCTTGTCGTCGAAGTCCTTGCCAGCGAATTTCACAAAGAAGCCGAGCTGGCCGAACATCGGACCGACACCGCCCATCTGGAACATCACCCACTGGATCGCCTCCAGCCGTTTCACGGGATCGGTGGGCAGGAACTGTCCCGTCTTCTCGGCGAGATACAACAGGATCGCACCGGATTCGAACAAGCCGAGCGGCTCCCCGCCCGGACCGTCGGGATCGAGGATCGCCGGAATCTTGCCATTCGGGTTAAGCGATTCGAACGCGGGAGTTTTCTGGTCGCCGTTCGCAAAGTCGATCAGGTGCGGCTCATACGCCAGCCCGGTCTCTTCCAACATGATCGACACCTTGACGCCATTGGGGGTGGGCAACGAGTAGAGTTGCAGACGATCGGGATGCTGCGCCGGCCAGCGCCGGGTGATCGGAAAGGCAGAAAGATCGGTCATGGCGGAGGCCCCTCTCGGTACGATGATGTCGAGGGAGATAGTCATCGCGTGCGCGCTTCGCTATGGCGCCAGCCGATGGAAGCTTCCGATCTCCGTGTGGCCCTTTTCAGTGGCAACTATAACTATACCCGCGATGGCGCGAACCAGACGCTCAACCTTCTGGTGGGCCATCTGCTGAGCCGCGGGGCGAAGGTGCGCGTCTATGCCCCGACCAGCCGCACGCCGGCCTTCCCGCCCACCGGCGACCTGGTCAGCGCGCCGTCGATCAAGATCCCGCTACGCGGCGAATACAAGCTGACCCGCGGCATGGGAAACCGCGTCCGGCGCGATCTCGACGCGTTCGCGCCCAACGTCATTCACCTGTCGGCGCCGGACCGGCTCGGGCACAAGGCGCTGGAATATGCAGAAAAGCATAACATCGCCTGCGTCTCGTCCTACCATACCCGGTTCGAGACCTACATGAGCTATTACGGGCTCGGATTCCTGGTCCCGCTGATGATCCGGATCCAGGCGAAATTCTACAGCCGCGTCGACGAAGTCCTCGCGCCGAGCCAGATGATGGGCGAGATCCTGCACCAATGGGGCGTGCCGACCCCGGTGACGCGCTGGTCCCGCGGGGTCGACCACACCCGCTTCAACCCATCCCGCCGCGATCTCGCCTGGCGGCGCAGCCTTGGCATTGCCGATGACGAGATCGCGGTCGGTTTCCTCGGCCGGCTCGTCAAGGAAAAGGGGCTCGACGTGTTCGCGCAGGCGATGCACGCGCTCGACAAGCGCGGCGTCAAGCATCGCACGTTCGTCATCGGCGAGGGCCCGGCACGCGACTGGTTCGCGCAGGAGATTCCCGACGCCGTGTTTGCCGGCTATATCACCGGCGACGACCTCGGTCGTGCGGTCGCGTCGATGGACGTTTTCTTCAACCCGAGCGTCACCGAAACCTTCGGCAACGTGACGCTGGAAGCATTGGCGGCCGGTGTACCCGTGGTTGCGGCACGCGCCTCCGGGGCGGTCGGGCTGATCGAGGACGGCATCACCGGGCTGATCGTGCCGCCGACCGACATCGAGGGCTATGCCGACGCGCTCCAGCGGTTCTGCGAGGATGACGCGTTCCGTCGGTCGGCCGGGGCGGCAGGGCATGCCGAGGCGGCAAGCTATCAATGGGACCGGATCAACCAGACCGTGCTGGACACCTACCTCCGGGTTCTCGATCGACGAGCGCACGCCGCCTGATCGATCCGTCGAATTGCCCCCCGGATCGCTGCGATCCGGGGGGCAACGTGCCTCAGGCCAGCTCGCCCTCGAGCCACGCCTTAAGCCGGCTCTTCGGTTCGGCGCCGACCTTGGTCGCCGCGGGCTGGCCGTCCTTGAACAGGATCATCGTCGGGATCCCGCGAACGCCGAACTTGCCCGGCGCATCCGGATTCTCATCGATATTGAGCTTGGCGATCGTCACCTGCTCACCCAGTTCCTCGGAAATCTCCTCGAGGCTCGGCCCGATCATCTTGCACGGGCCGCACCATTCCGCCCAGAAGTCGACGAGCACCGCGCCCTGTGCATTGGTGACATCGGCATCCCAGCTGGCGTCGGTGATCTTCTTGGTCGGCATGGTCTATCTCCTTGTGTTGGCATCAACGTAGGGTCGCGTGTCGCGGACCTCAAGCGCGCGAGCGCTAGCTTTGCTCCGTGGTGGCGAAGCCGGGCTTGTTCGCCGCCAGGGTGGCGGCCGACAACAGGTGCAGCGTCGGGCCGCTGGTGTAGAGCAGCGCCGCCTCGATCGTCCGCCCCGGAAAGATCACGCCGAGTGCGGCGGCATAGGCCGCCATCTGCCGGAGATGGTAGGTCGGGATCGCGTCTTCCGTCGCGGGCACGCTGCGCCCGGTCTTGAAATCGATGATGCGAATCCGGTCGGCGTCGACCAGCAGCCGGTCGACCGTACCCGAAACCACGAACCCGTCTGGCAGCACCGCTGCGATCGGCGCCTCGGCCAGCGCCCGCTCGCCGAACGCCTCGGCCAGCCGGGGGTCGCCAAGCACCGCCAATACCGGCGCCGCGATTGCCGCGCGCGTGGCGGGATCGGCGACGGCACCACTCCGCTCGAGCCAGCGGTCCGCCGCCGCCGCACGATCGGACGGCGCGACCGGTGGCAGGCGTTCGAACAGCGCATGGATCAGCCGTCCCCGCTCGGCGGCGTCGCGCATCGCCGGGGTCGGTGGCGCGTCCGTCACCGCATCATCGCCGAGCGACGACGGTGCGAGCGGGCGCGGCGGGCGCGATTCGACCGGAGCGACGCGCATCGCCCAATCGGGAATTGCGACGGGATCGCGCGTCCCGTCGGCACGCGTGCGCGTCGGAGGAACCGGCTTCTCCGGATGATGCCCGATGAAATCGCGCGGCGCGGTTTCGGCGGGCAGCGCGAGCGCGGTCATCGCGCGATCGGCCGCGGCGTACCAGCTCGATTCGGGCGCCTGGCCCTGTGCGCTGGGCCCGACCGACCCGGCGATGATCAGCCGTTCCTCGGCACGGGTGGCTGCAACGTAGAACAGCCGCCAATGCTCCTCGAGATCGCGCGCCGCCGCATCGTCGACCAGTTCGGCGAGCGGCCCGGTCGCCTCGCCCTTGCGCGGACGGATGATCGGCAGCGCGTTGGCCATGTCGCCCGCCCGCCACTTGAGCGTCGCGCGTGGCGAGCGCGTCGGGTCGACCGCCGCGTCGGCCAGGATCACCAGCGGCGCCTGCAGGCCCTTGGCGCCATGTGCGGTCATCACGCGGACCGCGTCGAGCGGCGCCGACGGATCACGCTTGATCTCGACCTCGCCACGATCGAACCAGTCGAGGAAACGCTGCAACGACGGCGTGCCGAGCGATTCGAAGTCGAGCGCCGCGCTCAGCAACTCCTCGATCGGATCGCGCGCTTCCTGCCCGAGCCGGCGCAACAGCTTGCGCCGGCCGCCGAGCGGTCCGGACAGCAGCTCCTCGAGAAACTGATAGGGTGTCGCGATATCCGCGCGGTCCAGCATGGCGAAGAGGGGCGCCAGGTCTTCGCGCGGTTCGGTGCGCGCCACATGCCGCCACAGGCTGACCGCCCGCTTTGGGGCCGCCTGCATCAACCGATCCTGGCTCCAGCCGATCAAGGGCGAGACGAGCAGCGACGCCAGCGACAGGTCGTCCTCGGGCTGCAACACGAAGCGGATCGCGGCGAGCAGGTCCTGCACCGACAACGGCGCGTTGAGCCGCAACCGGTCGACTCCCGCGACCGGCACGCCCTCGGCGTACAGGCGCGCGACGATCAGCGAGGCGAGTTCGCCGCGCCGCTTGACGAGGATCATGATGTCCTCCGGCTGGAGCGTGCGGCCCTTGCTCTCGAGCATCAGCGTACCGACCCAGCCCTTGATCGTCCGGGCGATCTGGATCGCAAGCGCGCGGGTCGAATCGCTGATCCAGCTTTCCTCGTCTTCCTCGCTGCCACCTGCGACGACGAGCGGCCAAAGGCTTACGGTGCCCGGCCCCGGCACTTCGCTCGCATGGCGCTCGCGCTCGACGAACAGGCCGAGCCCCGGTTCGGGCAACAGGTCCATCGCGGTATCGACGAATTCGAGGACCGGACGCGTGGACCGGAAGGATTGCGTCAGCGACAGCCGGTTCCACGGCCGCGCGCGCATCTCGCCGGTGCGCAGCCGCTCCGCGCTGTCCGCCTCCCAGGCGGCTTCCGCGCGACGCCCGAAATCGAGTTCGGCCGCGCCGAAATATCTGGGATCCGTCCCCTGGAAACCGAAGATCGCCTGCTTGAAGTCACCGACCGTGAACAGCGTGCGGACTCCGCCGTCGTGGCTCCCGTCGCCGGCGAAAAACTCCTCGGCGAGCGCGCGAATGATCGCCCATTGCTCCGGGTTGGTATCCTGCGCTTCGTCGATCAGGACATGTTCGGTCGCCTGGTCGAGCTTGTAGCGGACCCATTCGCCCATGCCCGGCTGCTGCAGCAGCGCGATCGTCGCGCGGATCAGATCGTCGAAATCGACTGCGCCGAGCCGGTGCTTGGCACGATCATAGGTCGCGGCATAATCGCGCCCGACCATCAGCGCATCGGCGAGCAGGTCGGCATAAGCGGCACGCTCGCGCAGGCCGAGCAGGGCGGCGCAGGCCTCCCCGACTTCGATCGCGATGCCTGCATAATCGTCGTCCGCGGCGATCAGCTTGGGTGAATATTTGCGTGGCTCGCGCTTCGCGGTGAACGGCACCCCGATCAGGTCGCCAAGCATCGTCGCGCGCATCGCGGGCGTCGCCTCGATCCAGCATTCTGCGATATCGGCATGGTTGCCGCCGGTTGCAGTGCCCCAGGCGCGGTTTGCCGCCGCAAGCCGTGCAACGGCGTCCACGTCGAACTCGCTGTCGCTGCACGCTTCGCAGATCACGGCGTCGATATCACCGGTCGGCAGTCCCAAAGCGCGCCGCAGGAACGGGGCCACGCCGTCCCCCGCGGGCAGTTCCGCCATGGCGCCGGGCGCGCGGGCGCACGCCAGCAGGAAGCGTTCCGCCTCCCCTTCCCCTAGCCGCAGGCTGAGCGCGCCGACGGTGCTGATCGGCTTCTCGCGGCCTTCGGTTTCGGCGGCGACGAGCATCTCGGCGAGCGCATCGCGCGCCAGCACCGCTTCCTCGCGCGCCTCGATCGGGCGAAAGCCGGGGACCAGCCCCGCCTCGACGGGGAAGCCCGACAACAGGCTCTGGCAGAAGCCGTGGATCGTTTGGATCCGGATCCCGCCGCCCGGCGCGTCGAGCACGCGCGCGAACAGCGTGCGCGCACGCTGCTTGAGCGCGCGCGACGGGTCCTCGCCCAGCGCGTGCAGGTCGCTCGCGAGATCCGGATCGGGCATCCGCACCCAGGCCGCGAGCCGGTCGCCGATCCGCCCCGCCATCTCGGCCGCGCCGGCCTTGGTAAAGGTCAGGCACAGGATCGCCGCCGGATCGACCCCGCGCAGCAGCAACCGATAGGCGCGCGCGGTGAGCACCTGCGTCTTGCCCGTGCCCGCCGAGGCGGACAGCCACACATGGCCTGCGGGATCGCTCGCGCGCGCCTGCTGGTCCTTGAGGATCGGGAGCGGGCGGTGGCCCTTGGGTTCACTCATCGCGGGGCGCTCCCCACATCGTTGCGCTTCCCCGCTCCCCCTACACGCTTCCCCGGCGAAGGCCGGGGCCCAGCAGCGCGTGGGTTGTTACGGAACGCAGCATTGCCCAACCTCGACCAGCACGAATGGGCCCCGGCCTTCGCCGGGGAAGCGTTCGGGCGGGAAACGCCCCTCCTCAAAACCGCTCCAACCCAAACGAACGGACAGAAGGGTGCCGCAGGGAGCGCCGCATTATTACTCACGCCCATACCATTCGTCCCGCCGCATCAGCTGATCATACTCCGCAAACGGCGCGTAATCCGGATGCAACTTCGCCTCGAACCCGCGCATGCCCGTCAACCACTCACCCGCCGCGTCACTGAAATGCCGCGCCGCCAGCGTCACGAAATCCTCGGGCAGCACCTTGTCCAGCTTGCCCGCCGGATCGACCGGGGAGGACACCTTGCCGAACGCCTCGCCATTCTTGGTCAGCGACCAATATTCGAACCCGCGCGCGATGCCCGCGATATCCTCGAACCCGCCGCGCTCGGCGATCAGCCCGAGCAGGCCAAGCTGGAGGCTGAACCCCTCGCGTACCGCGGCGGCGGATGGTGCCTTGCCGGTCTTATAGTCGATGATCGCCAGGCTTCCGTCGGGGTTGCGGTCGATCCGGTCGAACTTGCCGGTCAGCGTGACACCCGCGATCGCGACCTTGCCCGATTGCTCGACCGCCAGCACGCTCCGACCGGCATCCGCCTGCTTGCCCATCTCGGCGACGATCCAGGTGATCGCTTCCATCAACCGGGGGCGCCAGAGCGCGCGCTGCATCGGGTGCGCGCCATCGAACATCGCCAGCGCGCGACCGTGGAGCGAATCGAGCGCACACTTGTCCTCGCGCGCCCATTGCTCGAGAATCGCGTGGACCGCCGTGCCCCGCCATGCCGCGCTCGGATCGGCGTCGACCGGGTCGAGCGGCACCAGACCGAGGATGCGCTTGGCGTAGAAGGCGTAGGGGTCGGCCTTCAGCCGGTCGACATCGGTCACCGCAATCGTCGTCGGGCGCCGATCGGCGGGCGGCACCGGCGCCGGGCGCTCCGCCGGGCGATGCTCGCGCGGATCATCGAGCGCGCGGGCCCAGCCCTCTAGCGCAGAAGCCCGTTCGAAGCGTTCGCCCGCCAGCGCCTGCAACCGCAGCCAGAAGCGCGACGCGATCGCTGGCTGCGTGCCGCCGCGCCGTGCACGGGTGATGAGCGCGCTCGGCGCCCCGAGCGCCTGCGCGAGATCATGCGCCGCCATGCCGACGCCGCGATCGAGCCCGGGCATGCCGAGCTCGATCCTGATCCGCGGCGCGAGCCATGGGTCGGGTGCTGGCAGGCCGGGCCATGTCCCTTCATTGAGCCCGCCGAGGATCATCACGTCGGCGGTCTGCAACCGCGCCTCGATCAGCCCGTAGATCGCAATGCGCGGATGCCCGCCCAATTGCGCGCGGACCGCGACTTCCCCCATCAACGTCGTCAACAGCGGCGCTATGCTGGCCGGATCGACCCGCAGCGGACCGTCCGCCGCATGATCCTCGATGCTGCGCAGCAATTCTGCAGCGGCGCGGCCGTTTGGCCCCGCCCACAAGGCGTCGCCGCACAGCGCCTGCGCGGTCTCCCGCAGCCCGGCGATCAACGGCGCGAGCGGTGCGTCGCGGGCGAACAGCGGCTCGAGCGGCTCCAGCAGCGCGCGCGCCTCGGGCCACCAGGCGATCGCATCCCCCGCCCGACGCGACTGTCGCAAATGGGCATCGATCCCGGCGAGCCCCGCCGCCGGGCGTGGCCCCCGCAGCACGCGGTCGAGCGCGCGCGCGCCATCCAGCCACGCGGTCCGCAGCGGCCCTGATCGCACCAGCGGATGCTTCAGCAACGTCAGCAACGCGAGCGGCGCGAACCGCTGCGTCGCCGCCTCTGCCAGCGCGGTCAGCAACGTGCCCGGCGGCAGGATCGACAACGGGCGGCCGGCGGAGTCGTCCACCGTAATGTCCCACCGCTTGCAATGCGCCGAAACGCGTCGCGCCAGGGCACGATCCGGCGTGACCAGCGCGGCGGTGCGACCCGGCGTATCGGCCACTTCGCGGAGCGCCAGCGCGATCGCCTGCGCCTCCTCGCCGGGGGTCGCCAGTTCGGCTGCGGTGATCCCGCCCAGCCGGCGCTGTTCCGCCGGCAGGCTGGCCCAGCGCGCGGTCGCCTCCGCCGTCGCCAGCGCATTGGCGACCGCCTTGCCGCGCGCAACGGTCGCGTCGTGATCGCTACCGTCGCGCCACTGGCGCACCTCGGTGCGGTTGACGCTCATCCGGTCGAGCAGGAGCTTGAGATGGAATTGCGGATGCGTTTCGATTGACCGGCGCGTGATCCCCGTGTCGGGATCGGCCCGGTGGGGTCCGAGTGCCTGCCACTCCGCTTCGTCCATCCCGATCGCGAGGTCCGCCATCACCACCATGCCACGCGGACGGTCGGCGACGCAGCGCAGCAGCCGCGCGACCGCGGGTGCGCTGTCGGTAATCCCCGCGGCGCAGATGAACCCGGACGGCGGAGCGACGTCCCACCGGTCCGCCAGTCGGCGCAACACCCGGGCGCGCCGGTCCGCCAGATCGATCCGCCCGATCCGTTCGAGTTCGGCCGGCCAACGATCCAGCACGATCTCGAACAGCGCCAGCGCACGTTCCCAATGCGCCGACATCGCATCGTTGAGCTCGATCTGGCGCAAACGAATCGGGGCGATGTCCTCCACAAGCAGCTGATCCAGCGTCCGCGCGAGATCACCTGCCAGACGCACCGCCTCGGCCGCATCGACTGGCTGTCCGCTCCTTGCGCGTTCCTCGCCGATCAACCGCGCAAGGATCATCCGGCGCTGCAACGGCTCGACCGCCGGGGGGATCGCATGGTCTGAGTCGGCGGGATCGAGCGCTGCGCCGACGCCGTCATCGAGTGCGGGATCACCGATCGCGACCAGCCGCGGCAGCAACAGGCCGCCCGCGCTGGCGCGCACGAATGCGTCGGTCAGCGCACGCTTGGCGCGATTGTTGGGCAACAACACCAGCCCGCGCGCAAGCGCCAGGTCATCGCCGTGCGCCGTCGGGCCGAACTGTCGGATCAGCCCCGTCGCCAGCGCATCGGCGAATGCACGATGCGCGGGAATCGTAAAGACCTTGGGCCGGACGGGCTCAGCCATCCGCCAGCATCGCCTCGGTCTTTCCGACCGCGGCCGGGGTGCCGACATCGAACCACAAACCCTGATGCACCAGCCCGTAAGCGCGCCCCGCGGCGATCGCCCGCTCCCAGAACAGCATCGTCGAGAACGGACCTTCCGGCCAGTCCGCGATCACGCGCGGCGAAAGGATCTGCACCCCGGTATAGACGAACGGCGCGAGCTTTCCCGGCTGGCGGCGGCCGGTGATCCGCCCGTCCGCGGCAAGCCGGAAGTCGCCCTGCCCGTCGTGGTGGTTCGCCCGCGCCAGCGGCACCAGCAGAAGCAGCGCGTCCATCGTCGCATCGTCCCACCGTGCCGCAAGCATCCGGATCGCGTCCGACGGTCCATCGACCCACAGGTTGTCGCTGTTGACCACGATGAACGGCGCATCCCCAATCAGGTCGCGCGCCTGGACGATCCCGCCGCCGGTCTCCATCAATTGCTTGCGTTCGTCCGATACGACCACGTCGATCCCCGCCACGCGGTTGCGCAAATGCGCTTCCAGCGTGTCGGCGAGATAGTGGACGTTGACCACCGCCCGTTCGACACCACTCGCCCGGAGCCGGTCGAACACATGGTCGATCAATGCCCGTCCGTTGACCACCACCAATGGCTTGGGACGGGTCGCGGTGAGCGGGCGCATCCGCTTGCCCAGCCCGGCGGCCATCACCATGGCCGTCCTGGGCACCGCCCCGCCCGGATCGGGCCGGATGTGCAACGTACGCTTGCGGTTGGTCACGCGGATAGCTCCATTGGGTTACCGCGCAGGTCAGGCGGGATCGTCGCATCGAACCAGGCCTTGACCGGTGTGAGTGCAGGATGCGCGAGATCGCGGTCGAGATACCGCCAGACCCGCGGACACAGAGCGGCGTAGCGGGTCTTCCCGTCGCGCTGCCACAGGCGCGTGAAGATGCCGACGATCTTCGCGTTCCGCTGCGCGCCGAGGACGTGATAGGCCACGTCGAAATCCTCGCCGGCGCCGGTCGCGGCGCGATATTGCGCAAGCATCCGCGCCTCGACCGCCGGTTCCACATCGCGCCGGGCATCCTGCAGCAGCGACACCAGATCGTACGCCGGATGCCCCGCCAGCGCGTCCTGGAAATCGAGCAGGCCGAGCGCGTCGTCATCGCCCAGCAGCATCAGGTTTTCGGCATGATAATCGCGCAACACGGTGACCATGGTTCCGTGCAAGGTCGTGCCGAGCACGGCAGCCCACGCCTGGTCATACGCCGCCTGGTCCGGCGTGACCCCAACCGCAGGGCAATACCATTCGGTCAGCAGATTGGCCTCCCGGTGCAGCACTGCCAGATCGTAGCGCGGGACCGGGGCGGGATCCTCGCGCTGCAGCCGCACGAGGATGTCGATCGCCGACGTGTAGAGCGCGATCTCGCGTCCGGGGGCAGCATCGATCGTCTCGCGCATCCGCACGTCACCGAAATCCTCGAGCAGCACCAGCCCGGCATCGAGATCGGCAGCATGGATCGCCGGCGCCGCGAACCCGCGTCCCTTCAGCCAGCGCGCGATGTCGAGGAACGGCCGCGGATCCTCCTGCGGCGGCGGCGCATCCATCAGGATCGCGCTGCGCCCCGTGGCAATCACACGGAAATAGCGCCGGAAAGAGGCGTCGCCCGCAACGGGTTCGATCGTCGCATCGCGCCATCCGTTCGCGGCAAGGAACGCGGCGGCGGCGGGCGGGGGAGTCATATCTGCTGCCATCGCTCCCTCCAGCCCGGCGGAACGTCGGCTGTCAAGCGACGCTGCCCGTCTTCTTCGATCGCAAGCGTCAGGGCGAGCGCATCGGGCCAATAGCCCGCCGCCCGCTCGGGCCATTCGATCACCAGCAGCGAATCACCTTCCGCGTCATCGAGGCCGAGCTCGTCGAGCTCGCCGGCATCCTCGATCCGATATAGATCGACATGCAGAACCGGGAATCGCACCTCGGGCGGCGCATAAGGCTGGACGATGGCAAAGCTCGGTGACGGCGCTTCGCCGACCAGTCCGAGCGCCGCGAGCAGGCCCCGCGCAATGCTCGTCTTGCCCGCGCCAAGCGGCCCTGCCAGCGTCACGACATCACCCGGGCGGGCAAGCGCCGCCAGGCGCGCACCGAGCGCTTCGGTCCGGGCAGCATCTGCGAGAATCATCTCAGTGGTCCTTCGACGACGGGTCGATTGCGGTCATGGCGGCATTCTGGTCGCAAGCAAGGCAGATCCGCCGGTCCCCGCCTCACCCTACCCGGGCGACGCGCTCCCTGAACCTCAGCGCCGCGGCAAGGCCACGGTGATCAGCGTACCCTGCCCCGGCTCGGACACCAGCTCGATCGTCCCGCCGTGCGCTTCCACGAATTGGCGCGCAAGCGGGAGGCCGAGCCCTAGCGCCCGTTCGCCGTTGCGCGTGATGCCCGGCTGGCCGAACCGATCGAACGCCCGCGCGACCATCTGTTGGCTCATCCCGATGCCGTCATCGGAAACGATCAACCGGACCGCCGCCGCCGTGCCATCCGCGCGCAACAGGATTCGGCCGCCCTCGCGCGTTCCCGCCACCGCATGCCGGAGCAGATGTTCGATCATCTGCTGGAGCCGCCGGGCATCGCCGAACACGTTGCCGGTCGAAAGCTGCAGGTCGACTACGAAATCCAGCTTCCGTTTCGCCGCAAGCGGCGCGACCGACGCCGCTGCCGCCTGTGCCGTCACGACGAAATCGACGTCGCGCTTGTCGAGCACGACCGTGCCACCTTCAGCCTGGGTGAGGTCGAGCACTTCGTCGACCAGCATGCCGAGCCGCTCGACCGACTCGAGGATCGCCTCGACATAGCCCTCCGCCGCCTTGCTGAGCTTGCCCGCATAGCCTTCGTTGAGCATTTCGGCGAACCCGCTGATCGAGGTCAGCGGGGTGCGCAACTCGTAGCTCATCGTCGCGACGAACGCGGTCTTGATCTGGTCCGCCGCCTCCAGCGCCTCGTTACGGTCGCGGAGCGCGCGTTCGATGCGGCGGCTGTCCGAAATGTCGAGCATCGTGAAAAGCCCGTTACCGTCGGGCAAGGGCACTGCGGCAAATTCATAGTGTCGCCCGTCGGCAAAGCCCACACGCCCGGCCCGTTGCTGCCGCTCGACCGTCGCCGCACGCACGAGGTCGCCGATAAGCGCGGCGCGCGCGGGATTGGCGAGCTGCCTGGCTGCCGCCTCCGCCAGCGCATCCACCCGCGGATGCGTCGCCAGGAACGATTCCTCGAAGCCCCACAGCGTGCGGAACTTGTTGTTCCACAATTGCAGCCGGCCGTCCGCCGCGAACACCCCGAGCGCCTCGTACAGATTTTCGAAGGTCGCCGTCCGGACCCGCAGCAGCGTATCGCGTGCGCTGGCCAGCTGGACCTGTTCGGTGCGATCCTCGAAAATCAGCAGCAGGCCGCCGTCGGGGAGCGGCTGTGCCACGACGCGCAGGTGGACGCCGCCCGGCAGATGCCATTCTTCCTCGATCGCGCCGCCGGCGGCCAGAAACCAGTCGCGCCGCTCGCTTTTCCAGCCCGGAAAGTCGCGGACCTCGGGAAGGCGCGACGCCTCGCGCATCCGTTCGAGCACGCGGTCGAACTCCGGGCGGTCCGCGAGCCATTCGGGCTTCATCGCGAAAATTCGGCGGAACGGCTGGTTGCAGAAAACGAGTGCCCGGTCCGGACCGAATTGCACCACCGCCGCCGAAACGCGATCGAGCATCGCGCGCTGCGCATCGTCGAACCGCTTGAGCTGCGCGCGCGCCTGTTCGAGATCCTCGATATCGATCGCAAATCCGGCTACGCCGCCGGTCGACAGCGGGGCATCGTAGACCCGCAGCATGCGCCGTTCGCCACGGATCGTGGCGGGAAGGGCCTGCGTCTGGATGGCCTTCGCGTCGCGCGCCGTCACCGCGCTGGCAAGCGGCCCCCCGACGCCCGATCCCTCGACCAGCTCGAGCCCGCGCTGCACAACGTCCTCGGGAGAACTGCCCTCGACCGCATCGACATAGTGCGAATTGACCATCGCCAGCCGCAGGTCGGCGCCGCGATACCACATCGGCATCGGTGCGGCCTGAATGATGCCGCTCAGTTCTTCATAATGCACGTTGGCATCGTCGACCGCCTTGCGCAGCCGCACGATCTCCGCCTCGCTGTCCGTCGCATCGAAGACCCAGAGCATCACGCCCCCGGGCACACGGACATCGCGCGCGGCGCGACTGCCGCGGATCATCAGCGCGCGCGACGAGCCGAGCGCACGGATCGCGCGCGAGAAGGCGCGGCCCGACTTTTGCGCCGCCGCCACATCCTGTCCCAGCAGCGCGAAATCCTCGGGCGCGATCCCGGCCCCATGGACCGAAAGGTCGTTCAGATACCGCGGGGGGCTTGTCAGCCCGAACCAGTCGGCCAGCCGTTCGGGACATTCGACGCGCCCGTCCGCGCGGACGATCATCGCCAGCGCAGGGGCCGAAGCCAGCGTGGCGGAGAGGCGCGCGTTTTCGGCAAAAGTCGCGGCAGCCTCCCGGCGCGCGCGCAAGCCGCCGTAGAGGATCACCGACGCGCCGGTAAGGAGCACCGCCAATCCAATTCCGCTCAGCAGTAGCGAACTCTGCACCAACCCGATCATTCCGCCCCTTCGCGACGGCGCATTGCCGGTTCCTCCGCCGCCGCCCGCGCTACCACCGGTCCAACGCCGTGCCCAGAGGATGCGGTCGATGTACCGCATAGATCAAGAAAAAAGGCCCGGCGAAACGCCGGGCCTTTTCTAGCACGATTCCTCAACCCTTGGCCGGGTCTCAGTAGCGATAATGATCCGGCTTGAACGGACCCTCGACCGGCACGCCAATATAATCGGCCTGCTTCTTGGTCAGCTGAGTCATCTTCACGCCGAGCTTCTCGAGGTGCAGCGCTGCGACCTTCTCGTCGAGGTGCTTGGGCAGGACGTAGACGTCGTTCTTATACTGCTCGGGGTTGGTGAACAGTTCGATCTGCGCCAGCGTCTGGTTGGTGAAGCTTGCCGACATCACGAACGACGGGTGGCCGGTCGCGTTGCCGAGGTTCACCAGACGGCCCTTGGACAGGATGATAATCTGCTTGCCGTCGTCGAATTCGACGAGATCGACCTGCGGCTTCACTTCGGTCCACTTGTAGTTCGACAGTGCCGAGATCTGGATCTCGGAGTCGAAGTGGCCGATGTTGCAGACGATCGCCATGTTCTTCATCGCGCGCATGTGGTCGGCGGTGATGACGTCGGCGTTGCCGGTCGCGGTCACGAAGATGTCGGCGCGAGTCACGGCCTCTTCCATCGTCACGACCTCGAAGCCCTCCATCGCCGCCTGCAGCGCGCAGATCGGATCGACTTCGGTCACGAGAACGCGGGCGCCGCCGTTGCGGAGCGACTGCGCCGAACCCTTGCCGACGTCACCGAAGCCCGCGACCGTGGCAACCTTGCCAGCAAGCATCACGTCGGTGCCGCGACGGATCGCGTCGACCAGCGATTCCTTGCAGCCGTAGAGGTTGTCGAACTTCGACTTGGTCACGCTGTCGTTGACGTTGATCGCGGGGAACGGCAGCTCGCCCTTCTTGGCGATCGCGTACAGGCGGTGCACGCCGGTCGTGGTCTCTTCCGACACGCCCTTGATGTTCTTGACGGTCTCGGTGAGGTAGCCGGGCTTCTTCGCGATGAACGCCTTGACGGCGCGCTGCATCTCGACTTCTTCCTCATTCTCGGGCTCGGCGAACGAATGGCCGGCCTCGAGCTTGGCGCCCCAGAGCGCGAACATCGTCGCGTCGCCGCCATCGTCGAGGATCATGTTGCAGGTCTGGCCAGCACCATCGTCCCAGTCGAAAATCTTGCCGACATAGTCCCAATAATCCGCGAGGCTCTCGCCCTTGATCGCGAACACCGGCACGCCCGACGCGGCGATCGCGGCAGCGGCATGGTCCTGCGTCGAATAGATGTTGCACGTCGCCCAGCGGACGTCGGCACCGAGCGCGGTCAGCGTCTCGATCAGAACGGCGGTCTGGATCGTCATGTGGAGCGAACCGGTGATCCGCGCGCCCTTGAGCGGCTTGGTCGTGCCGAATTCCTCGCGCAGCGCCATCAGGCCGGGCATCTCGGTCTCGGCGATGTTGATCTCCGCGCGGCCGTAATCGGCGAGGGTAATGTCTGCGACGACATAGTCGGTCGGCTTGTCGAGAACGGTGGCCACGGGGCATCTCCGGTTGAGTTGATGCCCGCGCCTTTAATCGCGATTGCGGCTCGGATCAAATATAAAGATGTCTTTATATGTGGGGTATTGGATCGGCAGTAGCGCGTGCCGACGTGGCGGCCCCGGCCGTCGCCGGGGTGACGCGCGCAGTTGCGTCACCCCGGCGAAGGCTGGGCCCGCCGCCTTATCGACAAGACTTCAAGATCACGCGTTCCCCGCCCCGCTGACCAGCAACCGCGGATCGATCCCGGCCCCACCGAACGCGCGTTCCCAGCGATGGTCGGCCTCCGCATCATACAGGATCGAAAGATCGCCCGGCGTGCTGAACCAGCCATGCCGCGTCATTTCCGAATCGACCTGCCCCGGCCCCCATCCGGCGTATCCCAACGCGACGACCCAGCGCGACGGCCCGGTGCCCGCGGCGATCGCCCGCAACACGTCGGTCGTTCCCGACAGCGCCCACAGGTTCGCGACCCCGACCGTATCCTGCCCGCCCCAATCCTGGCTGTGGACCACAAAGCCGCGCCGCGGCTCGACCGGTCCGCCGATATGCACGGCGGCGTTCGGCGCCACCCCGGCATCGATTTCGAGCTGGTCCAGCACGGCGTGCAGCCCGACTCCCGGCAAGGTCGCGCCGATCCCGATCCCGAGGGCACCCTCCTCGTCATGCGCGCACATCGCAATGACCGCGCGGTCGAAGCGCGGATCGCCAATCCCGGGCATCGCCAGCAGGAACTGGCCGGTCAAATATGTCGTCGACTCCATCATCCGGTATCATAGGCCGGCTCCGGTACGGTCGCCACGCTTGAAATTTCCACTCGTTCGGACGACGTACCGCCCTGCCGTTCCCCAATCCCGGGTCGGAGCGGCGGCATCAGGAGATTCCCATGACGATCACCGTCGGCGACCGCGTCCCCACCACCATGCTTACCAAGGTCACGCCCGATGGCCCCGACCAGGTCAGCTCGGACGATTTCTTCAAGGGCCGCAAGGTCGCGCTCGTCGCGGTTCCCGGCGCGTTCACGCCGACCTGCTCGGCGCGCCACCTTCCCGGCTTCGTCGACAAGGCGGCAGAGCTGAAGGCCAAGGGCGTGGACGAGATCGCCTTCACCGCGGTCAACGACGCGTTCGTCATGGGCGCCTGGGGCAAGGCGAGCGACGCCGGCGCCATCACGATGCTCGCCGACGGCAACGCCGATTTCGCCAAGGCGGTCGGTCTGACCTTCGACGGATCGAAGTTCGGCATGGGCGAACGCAGCCAGCGCTATTCGATGCTGGTCAACGACGGTGTCGTCGAGCAGCTCAACGTCGAGGCCCCCGGTGAATTCAAGGTTTCGTCGGCCGAACATCTGCTGAGCGAAATCTAACGCACGATGAACCGAGTGCGGCGGCGGAACACCGCGCGCCGCACTTCGTTTCCTTCGCGTAATGCATTCCATGCGAAGGGAGCTCCTCATGACTGATACGATCAAGCAAGCCACCGACACCGCGCAGGATCTTGGCAACAAGGCCGCTGACGAGGTGAAGAAGGTGGTCGATCCGTCGATCCTGACGCAGGCGCAGGAAGCGGTCACCGACGCGTTCAACGCGACGGTCGAGGCGGTCAAGGAACACCCCGTCGCGACGGCCGCGATCGCCACCGGTGCCGCCGCCGCGGTCGCGGGCACGGTCTACGGCGTGAAGAAACTGCGCGGCGGCGAATAACCCGTCCCGTCGCCTCGCCGAAAGCCGGGGCGGCGGGTTCACCGCCTGTCGCCGCAGCACCCTCGGCCTCCCGCCCGGAGACCACGGTCGAGGTCTGTTCGTGCTCCTGCGAAAGCAGGAGCCTAGGATCAAAGCAGAAGCACGTCGTTCTTCTGCTTGGGCCCAGCCCCCTGCCTTCGGAAGAAAATGGCGGCAGCGTCCCGATCGGCCCAACTGCCCACCTCCGCCGTGAGGACGCTAGGTCCTCCATCGGTCTTGCCAGTGTAACGATCCGCCCTTAACCGCTGATCATGACGCAAGCATCCGACATCGTCGCCGAACTCGATCGCCTGTATCGCGCTTCGGTCGAGCGGCTCCAGGCCGCGCTCACCGCTTATATCACCACCGGCGCGCCACCCGCCCCCGAAAGCCGGACGGATGGCAGCTTTGCCTATCCCGAGATCCGCCTCCAGTATCGCGGCGGCGAGGATCGCCCCGTCCCCGCGCGGTCGTTCGGTCGCCTCGTCAGCGAGGGCGCCTATGCGATCAGCGTCACCAAGCCCGCGATCTTCGCCGACTATCTCACCGAACAGCTCACGCTGCTGATCGAGGATTATGACGTCACGGTCGAGGCGGTCCCTGGGCGGCAGGAAATCCCCTTTCCTTATGTGATCGATCCAGGCCACGCGCTCAGCCTAGACGCAGTTTCTGCGGTCGACCTGTCGCGGCACTTCCCCGCGACCGAGCTCGCGCATATCGGTGACGAGATCGCGGACGGGCGCTACGCGGTGCTCAACGGTGGGCCCCGCCCGCTCGCGCTGTTCGATGGCTTGCGCACCGATTTCTCGCTCGCACGGTTGCGGCACTATACCGGCACCCCGCCCGAGCACGTCCAGCGCTACGTGCTGTTCACCAATTACCATCGCTATGTCGACGAATTCGTCCGCTGGGCGTGCGCGCAGCTCGAACCGCAGGCGGACGGTACGCCGAGCCGCTATACCGGCGTCTCGGGCGCGGGCGGCGTGCTGATGCGCGCGGGCGACGATGTCGAGGCGATGCTCGCGGATACCAGCGCGTGGCGGCGGCACCAGATGCCCGCCTATCATCTGATGGCGGCGGACGGCACCGGGATCACCTTGGTCAACATCGGCGTCGGTCCCTCCAACGCCAAGACGATCTGCGATCATCTCGCGGTGCTCCGCCCCGAGGCGTGGCTGATGATCGGCCATTGCGGCGGGCTGCGCCCGAGCCAGCGGATCGGCGACTATGTCCTCGCGCACGCCTATCTGCGCGACGATCATATTCTCGACGACGTGCTCCCGCCCGAAATCCCGGTCCCGGCGATCGCCGAAGTCCAGTTGGCATTGGCGCGCGCGGCGGAGACGGTCTCGGGCCAGACCGGCGACGAGCTCAAGCGCCGCCTGCGCACCGGCACGATCGTGACGACCGACGACCGCAACTGGGAGCTGCAATATTCGCGCTCCGCCTTGCGCTTTTCGCTGTCGCGCGCGGTCGGGATCGACATGGAATCCGCGACGATCGCGGCGCAGGGCTATCGCTTCCGCGTGCCCTATGGCACCTTGCTGTGCGTGTCGGACAAGCCGCTTCACGGTGAGTTGAAGCTGCCGGGTCAGGCCAACCGCTTCTACGAACGCGCGATCAGCGAGCATATGCGGATCGGGATCGAAGCGTGCGAGGAGTTACGGCGCGAAGGCAACAAGCTTCACTCGCGCAAGCTGCGCGCGTTCAACGAGCCGCCGTTCCGCTAGGCGACGGACACCGCGCCCCGCTGACGCGTTCGGACGACGTAACGATTCAAGGAACATACGATGGCCCAGCCACCGAAGAAGCCGACCGACGACGAAACCGACGCGACGACGCCGGTCAAGCCCCCCAAACCCGCCAAGCCGGCAAAGCCTGCGGGCGCGAAGGGCAGCGGGCCCAAGCCGCCCGCCCCGCGCAAGCCGGCCAAGCCGCGCACCGCCGCGAGCCGTCCGGTGACCGGCGGAAAGGGCGCGCTCAAGCCAAAGCCGGTGGCGAACGATACGGACACCAAGGTTCCGGCCCCCGCCGCCAAGCCGCGCTGGACCACCGCCAAGATCGTCGGCGGCGTCGCGGCAGTCGGCGCGGCAGCAGCAGCCTTGTTCGCGCTCCGCGGCAGCACGCCCGCGGCGCCGAAACCCAAGCCGAAGCCGGTAAAGGGCGCGCATCAGGCCGACGGCAGCGATTCGAGCAAGTCGTTCGAGGCGGGCATCGCCGACGAGGGCACGATCCCGAACTGAGTGCGCGCCTCCCCCTTTATGCACTTCCCCGGCGAAGGCCGGGGCCCAGTAGCGAGACCGAAGATGGCGGGCGCTTGTGCTCGAATACCTCGGACATCTCGACTGGTCCCCGGCCTCCGCCGGGGAAGCGCGCTTTAAAACAACCGAGCGCCGCTACCCCTCACCAGCCCGACGGCTTCCCCTTGTTCTGCTTGTCGAGCCACGCCTTCAGCGGCGCAAAATACGCGACCATCGCCTGCCCCGACATCTCACGGCTGCCGGTGAACGTCTCGAGCGCATCCGGCCACGGCTTCGACTGCCCCATCGCCAGCATCGCGTTCAGCTTATCGCCCACCGCCTTGTTGTCGTAGAACGAGCAGCGATGCAGCGGCCCCTTCCTGCCCGATTGCTTGCATGCCGCCTGATAGAATTGGAACTGGAGCAAGCGCGCGAGGAAGTAGCGTGTGTACGGCACGCTCGCGGGCACGTGATATTTCGCCCCCGGATCGAACCGCGTCTCGTCACGCGCGACCGGCGGGACGACGCCCTGATATTTGAGCCGCAGGTCGTCCCAGCCCTTTTCATACTGGGTCGCGGGGATCGCGCCCGAGAACACGCCCCAGCGATATTTGTCGATCAGCAACCCGAACGGCAGGAACGCGACCTTGTCCATCGCCTGGCGGAGCAGCAGCCCGATATCCTTGTCCGCGCTCGGCACCCTCGACTGATCGAGCAGCCCGATCCGCACCAGATAATCGGGCGTGATCGACAAAGCGACGAAATCGCCGATCGCTTCATGGAAGCCGTCATTCGCGCCATTCTTGTAGAGGAATGGCTGCGCATTATAGGCGCGCTGATAGTAATTATGCCCCATTTCGTGATGGATCGTGACGAAGTCGTCGCCATTCACCTTGGTGCACATCTTGATGCGCAGGTCGTTCATGCTGTCGACGTCCCACGCCGACGCGTGGCAGATCACCTCGCGGTCGGCGGGCTTGACGATCTGCGAGCGCGCCCAGAACGTGTCCGGCAGCGGCTTGAACCCGAGCGAGGAATAGAACCTCTCGCCAGTCTTGAACATCTTGACCGGGTCATAGCCCTTGGCCTTGAGCAGATCGCCCGTATCGTACCCGACATCACCGGCACCCGCAGGCGCGACGACGTCATAGATGTTACCCCATTCCTGCGCCCACATGTTGCCGAGCAGATCGGCGCGGATCGGGCCGGTCTTCGCCTGCACCGCATCGCCGTATTTTTCGTTGAGTTTAGAACGCACATAGGTGTGGAGCGCGACATACAACGGCTCGACCTGCTTCCACAATTTGTCGGTCAGCGCGGCGAACTGGTCGGGCGCCATGTCGTAGCCCGAGCGCCACAAGGCGCCGACATCGGCATAGCCGAGCTCCTTGGCGCCCTGATTGGCGATGACGACCTGACGCGCATAGTCCTTGCGCATCTGCGCGCCGACGTTGTCATGCCAGCTGACCCACATTTCCTTGGACTTGGCGGGATCGCGGACCGATCCCATGGCCGCCTCGATATCGCTGCCGTTGATCGGCTTGCCGTCGAGCGTGCCCTTGCCCTTGCCATATTCGGACGACATGCGCGTCACGATCGTCGCCAGCTCGGTCGCGGCGCCCGGCGTGGTCGGCGCGGGCAGCGTCAGCCCGTTGCGAAGCAGGTCAATCTTGCGCTTGGTATCGTAGGACAGCCCCGGAATCCTGGCGTATTTCGCGGCTTCGAGCGCATATCTGACCGACATTTCGGTGCCTTCTGCGCCGAACTTGGCGGCAATCGCGTCGGTATCGTCGGTAATGAACGTCTCGTTGATCCAGGCGACCTGCTGCGCAGGGGTCGAGAAAGCCTCGAGCGCCTTCTCCGCGCGCGCTACAAAGGCATCGGCGGCGACCGGGGTGACGGTTTCACCGGTTGCCACAGTGGGAGCGCCCTCGCCCGCAAACGCAGGCGTAGCACCCAAGGCCAGAACGATAGACAGTGCCGCGAGACTGGTGCGCACGATGTGACTCCCCCGATAGTTCGCTCAGCAGATTGTGCCGCACGGGCACATTAATCAAGCAACCAGAAAATCGGCGATCGTGCGGCCAAGCTCGGGCTTCAGCACCGCGCTCATGTGATTGCCCGGAATGCTCGCATAGCGCCCGTCGGGCAGCGCCGCGGCGAGTGCCTCGCCAGAGCCATTGTCGTGATCATCCACCCCGTTGACGACGAGCACCGGCGGCCGGATCGTCGCCAGCGCCTCAGGCGGCGTATCGACGAACGTGTCGAGCACCCGCAGCAACGCGCGCGGATCGCCCTTGGTGGTCTTGAGAAACGCCTCGGTCAGCCATTCGCTCGTGCCCTGCTTGAAGCTGCCGAGGTTGGTCAGGACGTTATGGAAATAGCCGCCGCGCCCCTGCGTATGGACGATCCCGTCGAGCCCCATCCCCGACACCGCCACCCGCCGCGGCGTCGCGCCGTTGACGAGCATCCGCATCACCGTCCGCCCGCCGAGCGAATAGCCCGCAAGATCGTAATCGGTGAGGCCGAGGTGCGCGACCAACGCAAGCCCGTCGCGCATCAGCACGTCGGGGGGATAGGAGGCCGCGTCGTGCGGCTTCGCGCTCGATCCATGCCCGCGCAAGTCGGGCATGATCACCCGGAAACCCGCGGCGGCGATCTTCTCGGCGTGGCCGTATTTGATCCAGTTGGTCGTCGCGTCGGAGAAATAGCCGTGGATCAGGACGACGGCGCGCCCCTCCCCCAATTCGCGCCACGCCAGCCGCGCACCGTCGACGCTTTCGAAAAACTGCGGTTCAATCGGGGAGTTTGCCAAGTGCCTTGATCCATCGATCTGCGGTCGACGGATTGTCCGCGACCCGCGTTGTCGGGAGATCCTTAGTGTCCAGCCATGCCGCGTGCCAAGTCTCGGGGGAGAAATGATGTCTCGGGACGAACCGCCCGGGCTCGTCGAAACTGCCGACCGTCAGGTCCATGGTCTCGCCCGGTTCGAGGAACTCGAACGTCAGCGGCGTGCCGCACGCGCTGCAGAAACCGCGCTGGGCGATGGGGGAGCTCCGGTAGCGATCGGGTTCGCGCTCCCAGGTGACGTTGGCGATCTTGACGTTCTTGAACGCGATCGACACCCCGCCGGTCGCGCGCTGGCACATCCGGCAATGGCAGAGATACGCGTCGTCGTTCTCGATCGCGACGCTGTAGCGAATGCGCCCGCATTGGCAGCCGCCGGTCATGGCCTCGGTCATGGCTTTGCTCCAAGCAGCAACACGGATCCCTTCAGCGCGTGATCCGCAACCTTACCGACGAACACCGCATCCGCCGTCAGCAATCGATCCCCCAACGCCTCGGCCGCTGCGAGATAGAGACAATCGTAGAACCCGTGCCGTAGCGCGATCGAAAGATCGAACGCGCGGCCCATGAACGGGGTGTCGTCGAACAGGGTCAGCAGGGTCGTCAAGCGCGCGAAGCGCTCGTCCGCTCCCTCCGCCGAGAGTTCGCCACGCCGAATGCACTTCGTCATCGCGTGACCCGTTTCGGAAAGGATCAACGTCGGTGCTAATAGAGATGCGCCAGAACCGATCCAGCGAATCGCCTGATCGCTGTCCGATTCTTCGACGAGCCATTTGAACGCGACACTCGCGTCGACGATCACTCGTCCCGTCCCTCGCGGATCAAGTCGACGCCAGGCGTCTGCGGCACGCCCGGAACTCGCGCGCGCCGACTCCAGTCTTGCATCTCGCGAACGATCTCGAGCTTTTCCGCGACGGTCAGCTGTGCCGCCTGATCGATTGCCGCCCGCGCGACGGCCTCGACCGAGGTTTTGCGCTCCCGCGCCAAAGTTTCCAGCCGCCTGATCGTGGCATCATCAATCTGGCGAATGAGGAGCTGTGCCATGCGCCGATGATAGCACGAAGCTATCATCGGCTCAAAGACCCTCAGTCCCCCTTGTTCAGATACCGCCGCCCGAGCAGCTCCGCGATCTGTACCGCGTTCAGCGCCGCACCCTTGCGGAGGTTATCCGACACGCACCACAGCGACAGCCCGTTCTCGACGGTCGAATCTTCGCGCACGCGGCTGATGAAGGTCGCATATTCGCCGACGCATTCGACCGGCGTGACGTATCCGCCGTCCTCGCGCTTGTCGACGAGCATCACGCCGGGTGCTTCGCGCAGGATCTTCTGCGCCTGTTCCGCCGAGATCTCATTCTCGAACTCGATGTTGATCGCTTCCGAATGGCCGACGAACACCGGCACGCGGACGCAAGTCGCGGTGACCTTGATCTTCGGATCGAGGATCTTCTTGGTCTCGACCACCATCTTCCACTCTTCCTTGGTCGACCCGTCGTCGAGGAAGCTGTCGATATGCGGAATCACGTTGAACGCGATCTGCTTGGTGAACTTCTTGGCCTCGGCGGAATCGCCGACGAAGATGTTGCGCGACTGCTCGAACAGCTCGTCCATCCCCGCCTTGCCCGCGCCCGACACCGACTGATAGGTCGCGACGACGACGCGCTTGATCTTGGCGAAATCATGCAGCGGCTTGAGGGCGACGACCATCTGCGCGGTCGAGCAGTTCGGGTTCGCAATGATGTTGCGCTTCGTATAGCCCGCGATCGCATCCGGGTTCACTTCCGGCACGATCAGCGGCACGTCCGGGTCCATCCGGTACAGCGACGAATTGTCGATCACCGTGCAGCCGGCGGCGGCAAAGCGCGGCGCGTGGAGCTTGGTCCCTTCCGAGCCGATCGCGAACAGCGCCATGTCCCAGCCGGTCGGATCGAAATGCTCGATATTCTGGACCTTAAGCTTCCTGCCCGTCTCGCCGAAATCGACTTCGTCGCCCTGGCTGCGAGACGATGCGACGACCGCGATGTCGTCGAGCGGGAATTCGCGCTCCGCAAGAATGTTGAGCATCTCGCGCCCGACGTTGCCCGTCGCGCCCGCGACCACGATCCTGTAACCCATGTAATCCTCCAGTTCGGAACGCGCCCGTAGCGTTGTTACGCCGGCACGTCCAATCGCTTTGCTAATCGTGCGTACGCGCCTGCCAGGTCGCATGCGTAATGCCGTGGACCTTTGCCAGATGGTCGGTCAGCGCGTCGAGTTCGCTCACCGCTATATTGGTACTGACGAGCTTCGCCACAATCTCGACCCGGTCCTCGCCGCGGTTGATCACGTCGAGCTCGGCGACCGGCAGCTGCGCGGCTTCCAGATGCTCGGCTAGCAGGTCCCCCATCGGCCCTGCCTCGGCGGCGTCGGTACTGATCGTCACGGTGTAGGTCGCCTCGACGTTGCGGCCTTCCAGCGGGATGCGATTGATCGCGTCGACCAGCGGGCGCAGCATCGTGTTGGCGAGGATGACGAAGCCGGTGAGCAGCACCGCCTCGGCGATCATGTCGCTTCCCGCGATCGCGCCGACCGCCGCCGAGCACCAGAGCGTTGCGGCGGTGTTGAGGCCGCGGACGTTCATCCCCTCTTTCATGATCACGCCCGCGCCGAGGAAACCGATCCCCGACACGACATAAGCGATGATCCGGATCGACTCGATGTCGCCGCCGAGCCGCTGGCCGAGATCGACGAACGCGGACGAACCAAGCGCGACCAATGCGTTGGTGCGCAGGCCTGCGGTGCGCTGACGATACTGCCGCTCCGCGCCGATCAGCGTGCCGAGCACGAACGCGACGAGATAGCTGACGACCGTGTCGAGGAACGGCCAGAGGTGGAAAGTGGTGAGGAACCGCATGATGATGGCCGCCCTAGCCGAGTTGTCTCGCTACGGCTTCCCCGGCGAAGGCCGAGGCCCAGGAGCGAAGGTGGAGGTAACGGAGCGCAGCCGCTCGCATTCTCTCGTGCCTCTCCTAGGCCCCGGCCTTCGCCGGGGAAGCGGGTTGGGTCACTTCGTCGGCTTGTCCTTCACGTTCCGATCGAGGAACGTCAGGATCGTCCCCCACAGATGCTCGCTGATCCCCGGCCCGCCGACGCGGTGGGTATAGCCCGGGTAGAACATCATCTCGAACGGCGTCGCGGTCGCCTGCATCCGCGCGGCGAAGGCGGTCGAGTTGGTGAACACGACATTGTCGTCCGCCATCCCATGGATCAGCAACAACGGATCCTTGATCGCAGGCGCCTTCCCCAAAGCATCCGAAGCAATATACGCCTGCTTGTCCGCGACCGGCGAGCCCATGTAGCGCTCGGTATAATGGGTGTCATATTGCTCCCATTGCGTCACCGGCGCGCCCGATACGCCCGCCGCATAGACCCCCGGGTTCGCCTCGAGCATCTTGAGCGTCATGTAACCGCCGTACGACCAGCCATAGATCGCCACCTTGGATGGATCGACGAACGGCTGGCTCTTGATGAACTTCGCCCCCGCAAGCTGGTCGGCGACCTCGACCGTCCCCATCGCGCGGTAGATGTGATCCTCGAACGCCTTGCCGCGATTGTACGAGCCGCGATTGTCGATCTGGAAATAGATATAGCCGTGCTGCACGAGGTACTGCGGCAACGCCCCGCCCCATCCGCGCGTGACCTGCTGCCCGGTGCCGGGGCCGCCATAATGCTGGAAGAAGACGGGGTATTTCTTGCCCGGCTCGAGCGGCGGGGTGATCATCTCATAATAGAGATCGGTCCCGTCCTCGGCCTTGATCGTGCCGAACTTGGTCTGCTGATGCGCCGCCAGATAGGGGTAATAAGGATGCCCCGGCACGACCGCATTCTCGTTGATCCACGACAGTCGCTTGCCGGCCGCATCCGCCAGATAGACCTGCGTCGGCTGGGTCGGGCTGGAGCGCGAGACGATCATCCGCGTCGCGGCTTCGTCCATCGTGCCGTTGTTCCACCAGCCCGCTTCGGTCAGCCGTGTGATCTGGTTTGGCTGCGCGATGTCGACCGAATAGAGATGCTGCTCGAGCACGCCATCCTTGTTGCCGGTGAAGAACAACCGCCCCTTGGCTTCGTCCACCCCGAGCAGGGATTGTACGATCCAGTCGCCCTTGGTCAGCGCAGTCCATTTTCCGCTCGCGAAGCGGTAGAGGTGGCCGAAGCCGGTCCGCTCCGAACGCCAGATGAGACTCCCGTCCTTCATCGGGCGATAGGCGTCGGACAGGTTGAGCCAGCTGCGCGTACCCGACTTCTCGGTGAACAGCACGGTCGCCTTGCCGGTCGCCGGATCGACCTTGAGCATGTCGAGCGTCTTCTGGTCGCGGCTTTCGCGCTGGACGAGCAATGCGCTGCCATCGGGCGTCCAGTCGACGCGGGCGAGATAGATGTCGGGGTTCTGGCCGAGATCGACCCTGACCTTCCCCGACCCGTCCGCCTTCATCACATACAGCGCAACCGCCACGTTGGGCGTTCCCGCAGCGGGATAGCGCTGGTCATACACCTTGGTCCCGTTCGCGCCGATCGCGGCGCGCGTGACCACGCCTACCGGAGCCTCGTCAAACCGCTCGACCGCGATGTGGCTGTCCTGCGGAGACCACCAGTATCCGGTGCGGCGGTCCATTTCCTCTTGCGCCACGAACTCCGCCTCGCCCCAATGCACCGTCCCGCCGCCATCGCTGCTGACGGCGCGCGCATCGCCGCCGCCGAGCGGCTGGACGAACAAATTCTGCCCGCGCACGAAGCTGACGAACCCGCCCTTTGGGCTGATGATCGGGTTGAGCGCGCCATCGCCCGGCGCGTTGGTCAGCCGCCGCGTGGCGCCGTCGAGGCCCGCCAGATACAGGTCGCCGTCGATCGGCACGAGGATTGTCTTGCAATCGGGGGCCCAATCGTACGCGACAATCCCCTTCGAACCCGCAATCCGCGCGCGCTCGCGCTGCATCTTCTCGGCTTCGGACAGTTCCGCGCCCGAGCCGACCTTCTTCGAATCGACCAGCATCCGCTCCTGCCCGGTTCGGGTGTCGCGCGCCCACAGGTCGAACCGCTCCTTCTCGTCGGCACGCGGGCGCAGCGACGTCAGCAACGTCCCATCGGGCGAGAGCTTGACGCCGCGCGGCTGGACGCCCGACAGATCGGGGCTGCCGAACACGGCTTTCAGCGTCAATTGGGTGGGGGCAGGATCAGCAGCCATCGCAGGTACCGCCACACAGGCGAGCATCACGCCCGCAAAAGCCCAAGTCGCCCGCATCCCGCATCTCCGCTCTCTCGATTGCCCGGCCCGACGATCGCGGGCGTTGCGGGCTTATCGCGACGCCGGCGGCTTGCGTAAAGGCCCTTGGCGTCAGGCGATTGCGCCGGCCCCTGTCCGGACATGGCGCCATTGCAACGCGCGTCGCTCGATCAGCGAACGCCACGCCCATTCGACCGGGGCGATCCGGAACCAGCGCATCCACAGGTTCGCGCCGATCAGCAGCACGCCGTTGACCAAGATCGCAGTCAGCATAAGGCCCGCCCAACTCATCCTGCCGTACCAAGCGAGCATGAACGGAGGGTACAGCACCCACAGACAGATCAGAGTCTGCGCGACATAAATCGACAAGGCCGTCCGCCCCGCTGCGGTGAATGGCCGCAACAGCGTCGCCCCCAGCGCGGTGGTGACGAGCAGATTGACCAACCCGACATGCCCCAGCGTCATCGCCAGCCGTGCGACTTCGCTAGTCGCCATGCTGATCTGCGGCGCGGCGGTAAAACGCGTGCCCTCATACGCTTCGAGCAGGCGCAACGGGACCCCGATCGCATAGGCCGCACCCGTCATCACCCCGTAGAATCGCACCGATCGCAAACCCTGCAGAACGCCGAGCCGAAACAGCCCCGCGCCGATCAGCATCGTCGCAGCAGCCTCCCATACGAACAGAAGTTCGAACCCCTGTTCCTCCATATACCTGAAAGTACCCCCTTGCTGCGCCGCCCAGGTCGCGAACGTCCCCGTACGCGCCTTGTCCTCGGCGACGATCCGGGCTCTGCTATCGCGCTTCAGCGTCGCGCGTTGCGTCCGCTGCTCCGCCTGGTCGGCCAGCACCGCCTGGTCTTCGCGCGTCAGCGGCGCGTGCGCATGCCGGTGTTGCTCGACGCGCTCCCGCGCGGACGCGTTGGTCCGGTCGACGCTGTAACTCATGCCGCCGCCGATCAGGAAGAACATGGCCATGCTCGCTCCCAGAAACAGCAGCGCGCGCGGGCGCAACTCGCGAAACAGGAACGCAACGAGAGCGGCGAGCCCATAGGTGTGCAGGATATCGCCGGGCCACAGCAGCACGAAGACGTGCACCAGGCCGAACAGGAACAGGATGACGTTGCGCGTGAAGTATCGCCGCAGCACCACCGATTCGTCGGCCTGCCGCGCAAGCCGCTCGGTCAGGATCACCATTCCCGCGCCGAACAGCATCTCCAGCATCCCGCGCGCCGTCCCCATCGCGAGCACTTCGCGGATCCACCAGACGATCTGATCCGGCATCGACCAGCCGAGATGCCGAATATCGTCGAACGACGCAGTCATCGACTGGCCCATGTCGTTGATGTTCATGAACAGGATCCCGAGGATCGCGATCCCACGCAGCATGTCCAGCACCGCGATCCGGGGCGCACCGTCCGGTTCGACGGAGATCGCGAGGGGGTCGACGGGACGGGGAAGCTGCGACATCGATGATCCCTCGGGTGGTTCGCCGCTCTTACCCGGAGGGCGTCGTGGTTGCACGATCAAGCGTGGGCATGCCGTCGCCCAACCTCGATGGCCATGCGATGCACACGAAAAAGGGCGCGGAGACGATCGTCCCCGCGCCCTGATTCTTCCACAAAACGCGCCGAGCTTATTCGGCTGCGGCAGTGCCCTTTGCAGGACGCGTGTCGCGACGCTCTGCGATACGCGCCGACTTGCCGGTGCGGCCACGCAGATAGTACAGCTTCGCACGACGCACCGCGCCCTTGCGGACGACGACGATGCTGTCGATGTTCGGCGAATACAGCGGGAAGACGCGCTCCACGCCCTCACCGAACGAAATCTTCCGTACGGTGAAGTTGCTGCCCATGCCCTTGTTCGAACGCGCGATGCACACGCCTTCGTAGTTCTGGACGCGGGTGCGCTCGCCTTCGACAACCTTCACGCCGACCTTGAGCGTATCGCCAGGGCGGAATTCGGGGATCTGCTTGGTTTCGAGAAACTTTGCAATGTTCTCGGCTTCGATCGTCTGGATGAGATTCATCTCATGCGTCCTTCGTCTGTCGTCGCGCGCCAGAGGGCGGTTGGACCCGAGCACCCTCATGGCGCTCCCACAGATCCGGCCGCCGTAGCCGTGTATCGGTCTCGGCCATGTGCTTGCGCCATGCCGAAATCCTCGCATGATCCCCCGATCGCAACACTTCGGGGATCGTGCGCCCTTCCCATTCAAATGGTCGGGTGTACTGCGGATATTCGAGAAGGCCGCTTTCGAAGCTCTCGTCATCACCGCTAGAAGCCGCGCCCATTACGCCGGGAAGCAGCCGAATGCAAGCGTCGAGCAGGACGAGCGCGCCCATCTCGCCGCCCGACAGGACATAATCGCCGATCGACACTTCCTCGATCGCGCGGGCTTCGAAGATGCGTTCGTCGAACCCCTCGAACCGCCCGCACAGCACGGTAACGCCGAGCCCCTGCGCGAGGTCACGGACGCGCGCCTGCGTGAGCGGGCGGCCGCGCGGGGTCATCGCCAGGATCGGCGCGCCGGTCGCGACACTGTCGATCGCTGCGGCAAGGACGTCGGCCTTGAGCACCATGCCCGCGCCGCCACCTGCCGGGGTCTCGTCGACGGTGCGATGCTTATCGCTCGCGAAGTCGCGGATGTTGCGCGCGTCGAGCGACCATTTCCCCTCCCCCAGCGCGCGGCCCGCGAGCGAGACACCGAGCGGGCCGGGGAACATCTCGGGGTAGAGCGTGAGGACGGTGGCGGCGAAAGTCATAGCGTCCAATTCTCTACGCGCAGATTGGGGATGTCGGCAAAGTCGCGTTCGTTGTTGGTCACGAGGGTCAGATCGAGCGCGAGCGCATGGGCGGCGATCAGGCGATCGAAACTGCCGCGCCGGAAAGGCAATTCGGCATAGTGACGCGCCGCCGCGGTGTCGAACGGGACTGGCGGGACGTCGCGTATGAAGGCTTCCAGGACCTTTAGGGGCGGCATCTTTCCGTTCCGGCTACCAAAGGCAATCTCGGCGAACGTAACGGAGGAAACCGCCAGATCGCCTTCGACACAATCAAGCACGCGGGCGCGAAGACGGTCCGCCTTCGTTGCTAGCAACAGAATGCAAATATTCGTGTCGAGGAGATAGATCACACCGCCGATGGCCAGTCAGGGTCGTCCCACGGTCGCGGGCTGTGGTCGAACTCGCGATCTTCCGGCGCAACGGGCGACAACCAGGGCAACGCCCCCATCCAGCCATCCCCGGAGATCTTTCGCTGCCTGTTCGCAGGCTCGAAGGTGAACGTGCCGCGATCTTCTCGGACGATCATTTCTGTTCCTTCGATCGCACCAAGCCCCTTCGGCAGCCGCACCGCTAATGAATTCCCCGATTTGAATACCTTGGCGCGATATTCCTGTGTCATGCCGATCTCCGTATATACCAAATGTATATACAGTCCGACAGATCGTCAAGGAACGATGCGACCGTGCAGACGTATCGCAAACATGGACGACTGCATCATCATCGGCGCCGGCCCCGCAGGCCTGACCGCCGCGATCTATCTCACGCGGTTTCACTTGCGGATCCGGCTGTTCGACTGCGGCAGCAGTCGCGCGGCGCTGATCCCGCGGACGCACAACCACGCGGGCTATCCCGGTGGTGTGAAGGGGACCGAGCTGTTGCGGTTGATGCTCGACCAGGCCGAGGAATTCGGTGCGGTGCGCGAGGCGGCCGAGGTGACCGAAATCCGCCCGACCGGCAACGACTTCGAGGTCCGCGTCGGCGACCGCGTCTTCCCGACGCGCTCGGTGTTGCTCGCAACCGGCGTCGTCAACATCCGCCCGGAGATGGACCGTGCGGTCCACGACGAAGCGCTGGCGCGCGGGCTGATCCGCTATTGCCCGATCTGCGATGGCTATGAAGTCACCGACAAGCGTGTCGGGGTGATCGGCACCGGCGACCACGGGATGAAGGAAGCGCTGTTCCTGCGCGGCTATACCCGCGACGTGACGCTAATCGCGCCGGGCGCACGGCACGAGCTCGACGATGCCTGCCAAGCGAAGCTGCAAGAGGCGGGGATCGTCCATGTCGACGGCCCCTGCTCGCCGATGCGGATCGAGGGGGAGCAGATGGTCGTGACGACGCCCGGCGGCGATCTGGCGTTCGACAGCGTCTATCCGGCACTTGGCTCCACCATCCGTTCGAAGCTCGCGGTCGCTGCGGGGGCGCGTGCGACGGGCGAAGGGTGCCTCGAGGTCGACGACCATCAACGCACCTCGATCCCGGGGCTGTTCGCGGCGGGGGATGTGGTGAAGGGGCTTGACCAGATCAGCCACGCGATGGGCGAAGCGGGCGTCGCCGCGACGACGATCCGTAATCTGCTGAATGAACGGCGGCCGATGCGGCGGTGATGGTGGAACGGCGGTGTGGCGGCGGGACGCTGAGGTGGCCCCCGGCCCCATCCGTCATTCCCGCGAAGGCGGGAATCCATTAGCACCGTCCCTCGCAAGTCATCACGGTCAGCCAGTATGGATCCCCGCCTACGCGGGGATGACGGTGATCTTAAGGAATGACGGCTACTTGAGAAATGACGGCGATTGGACGAATTACCCGCTCAGACGATAAACGCCCCGTCCACGACCACGCGCTCCGCGTTCCATTCGGGAACCGCGTCTACGTTCATCGGGATCATGAAGCGTTTCTTGTCGGGCCGCTCGATCTCGAGCACGTCGCCAGCACCAAAATCGTCGATTGCGACGACATGGCCGAGCGCCTCACCCTCCAGCGAAACCGCCGGCAGGCCGAGCAGGTCGGCGTGATAATATTCGCCCTCTTCCAGAGGCGGTAACGCAGAACGCGGCACGGTCAGTTCGGTCCCGCGCATCGCCTCGGCGGCGTTGCGGTCGGTGACTTCGGCGATCCGCGCGATCGCGCCATTGCTGCCGGGGCGCACCGACTTGAGGGTCAGTGCGCCACCGTTGAACGTCTTGTACTGCCCAAGATCCTCGGTGAAGACCTTGAGACGCACCTCCCCCGTCACCCCATGCGCGCCGATCACGACCGCGAGCGTGACGGGGGAGTCGCCGGACATCAGCCTTCTGCCGGTGCCGAGGCGCTCTCGCCTTCGTTGACGGCATCGTCGGTCGCTTCGGCGGCAGGCGCAGGCGCTGCGGCTGCTTCAGCGGCGGCTGCCGCTGCTGCTGCCTTTGCCTCTTCGGCGTCAGCGAGCTTCTTCTCACGCTCTTCCGCGCGCTCGACGGCCTTCTCGCCGGGCTTGCCCTTGTTCGGGTTGGTGCGCGCGGCGCGCTCACGGATGCCAGCCACGTCGAGGAAGCGTGCGACACGATCGGTCGGCTGCGCGCCGACGCTCAGCCAATGCTTCGCGCGGTCCGCGTCGAGCACGATGCGCTTCTCGTCGTCCTTGGCGAGGAGCGGGTTGTAGGTGCCCAGCTTCTCGATGAACTTGCCGTCGCGCGGGCTGCGCGCATCGGCAACGACGATGCGGTAATACGGACGCTTCTTGGAGCCGCCACGCGACAGACGAATGCTGATTGCCATTGTAGATTACTTCCTTCTTCTTCGGTCTTTAGTTTTGCCAGCGGCTTTTGGCCGCATGGCGATCACTTCTTCTTGAGCAAATTCTCGAAGCCCGGGGGGAGCTTCGTCTGGCCGCCGCCGAGGCCGGGAAGACCCCCGCCACCGCCGCTAAACATCTTGGACGGGTCGATCCCGCCGAGGCCACCAGCGCCGCCGTCTCCGCCGCCGCCCATGCCGCCACCACCACCAAACAGCTTGGCCATGCCCTTGAGGCCGCCCATCTTTTTGATCTTCTTCATGGCGGTCGCCATTTCCTGATGCATCTTCAGGAGCTTGTTGACCTCCTGCACGGTCGTGCCGGAGCCCTTGGCGACGCGGATCTTGCGCTTGGCGTTGAGCAGTTCGGGCTTGCGGCGCTCCTTGGGGGTCATCGACGTGATCATCGCGTCGAAGCGGACGAGGATCTTCTCGTCCATCGCGCCCGAGGCCATCGCCTGCTTGGCCTTGGCCATGCCGGGGATCATCCCCGCCAGCGCGCCGAGGCCACCCATGCGGCGCATCTGCCCGAGCTGCGCGCGCAGATCGTCAAGGTCGAACTCGCCCTTGGCGAGCTTGGCCGCCATCTTCTCGGCGTCCTCGACCTGGATCGCTTCCGCCGCGCGCTCAACGAGGCCGACCACGTCGCCCATGCCGAGGATCCGGCCCGCGACACGCTTGGGATCGAACGCCTCGAGCGCGTCGAGCTTCTCGCCCATGCCGGCGAACTTGATCGGCTTGCCGGTGACCGCGCGCATCGACAGCGCCGCACCACCGCGCGCATCGCCGTCCATCCGCGTCAGCACGATACCGGTCAGGGGCACCTGATCCGAGAAGTTCTGCGCGACGTTGACCGCATCCTGCCCGGTCAGCGAGTCGACGACGAGCAGGATCTCAGTCGGCTTGGTCACCTCGGCGACCGCACGCATCTCGTCCATCAACGCCTGGTCGACGTGGAGACGACCCGCGGTATCGAGCATCAGCACGTCGAAGCCCTGCAGCTTCGCCGCCTGCACCGCGCGCCGCGCGATATCGACCGGCTGCTGCCCCGCGACGATCGGCAGGGTCGAAACCTCTGCCTGCGTGCCGAGCACCGCGAGCTGCTCCTGCGCGTTCGGGCGGTTGACGTCGAGCGACGCCATCAGCACCTTCTTGCCCTGCCGCTTGGCGAGGCGCAGCGCGATCTTGGCGGTCGTGGTCGTCTTGCCCGACCCTTGCAGGCCGACCATCATGATGATCGCGGGCGGCGCGACGTCGAGTTCCAGATCCGACGCTTCCGCGCCCAGCATCTCGACCAGCGCGTCGTTGACGATCTTGACGACTTGCTGCCCCGGCGTGACCGAGCGCAGCACGTTCTGCCCAACCGCCTGCTCGGTCGCGCGATCGACGAAATCGCGCGCCACCGGCAGCGCGACGTCGGCCTCGAGCAACGCGACTCGAACCTCGCGCATCGCCGCACGCACGTCGGCCTCGGTCAGCGCACCGCGCCCCCGCAACCGATCGAACACACCGCCAAGACGGTCGCTCAGGCTCTCGAACATCCGAAAAAACCCTTCCAATTCAGCGCATTCACCGCGTAACGCAAAGAGCGCCGGCGGACGAAACCTCGTCGGCCGGCGTAGTCCCGCAGGACAGCCTTCACGCTTCACGGTGGAGCGATCGGTTTGTCCCTTACCGCAAGGCGTTCGTCGCTGCAACCCGGCGGGTTTAACGTCTCGTACATGGATGGCGTGAGATGGGCGTCCCGACGGGAGGCTGGCCTAAATGACGATACGCGACACAGATACCCGCAAGACCGAGGCACAGGACAGCCGCCCCGAACCCGCTCCCCGCAGCGACCTGGTCGGCAATGCGATCACCGTCGCTGCGATCCTGCTGTTCGTCGGGCTCGGCAGCGCGGCCCTGTCGAGCACGGTCCAGCAGCTGGTCGGAAGTCCCGTCCATACCGATCAGGCGCTGGTCATCGCATTGCTGCTCAACATCGCGTTGATACTGATCGGGTGGCGCCGCCACAGCCATCTGGCAAACGAAGTGTCCGTCCGGACGGCGGCCGAGGAACGCGCGCAGCATCTCGCCGCGCGGGATCCGTTGACCGGCTTCCTCAACCGCCGCAGCCTTGCCGAAGCGGGTGCCGCGATGGCCAGCCAGACCACGAGCCGGCGCAAGGCGATGGCATTGCTGCTGCTCGATCTCGACCATTTCAAGATCGTCAACGATCTGCACGGCCATGCGACCGGCGATGCACTGCTGATGGCGGTCGCACGCGAAATTGCCGACGCCATGCCGCCGCAGGCGCTGACCGCGCGGTTGGGCGGGGACGAGTTCGCCTGCGCCTTCACCTTCGATCCGCTTGATCCGATGGCGGTGGAACAGGTGGCCGAGACGCTCGTCGCCAGGCTTGCCAAGCCGTTCCAGGCCGACGGCATCCATCTGCACATATCGGCATCGGTCGGCATCGCGCGTTCGGACAACGCGACCGCAGGCTTCGACACGCTGATGCGATCGGCCGATACCGCCATGTACGCCGCCAAGAATGCGGGGCGGAACCGGTTCGCCTGGTTCGACAAGACGATGGAGCGCGAACGGAAGGCGCGCAGCGATCTCGAGGCCGAACTGCGCCTCGCAATTCCGCGGGGGGAAATCGTGCCGTATTTCGAACAGCAGATCGATCTGCTCACCGGGCGCCTGTGCGGCTTCGAAGTGCTCGCCCGCTGGGAACACCCCGTGCGCGGGCTGCTCGGACCGGATGCTTTCGTGCCCATTGCCGAACAGACCGGGCTGATCAGCGACCTGTCGCTCGCGATCATGCGGCAGGCGTTCCAGGCGGCGCGCGACTGGGACGCGGGGCTGACGCTGGCCGTCAACATCTCCCCGTTGCAACTGCGTGACGCGTGGATGGCGCAGAAGATCATCAAGGTCCTGACCGAAACCGGCTTCCCCGCCAACCGGCTCGAAATCGAGATTACCGAAGCGACCCTGCTCGACAATCTGACGCTGACGCAATCGATCGTCGGGAGCCTCAAGAATCAGGGGGTGCGGCTGGCGCTCGACGATTTCGGCACCGGCTTCTCCGCTTTGTCGCACCTGCGGGCGCTGCCCTTCGACCAGATCAAGATCGACCGCAGCCTCGTCCTGTCGATCGAGCAAAGCGCCGAGAGCACTGCCCTCGTCACCGCGATCTCGCGGTTGTGCGACAGCCTCAATCTGCAGATCATCGCGGAGGGGATCGCCGATGCCCGGATCGAGGAACGCCTGCGCGCGGTCGGTTGCGCCAAGGGTCAGGGGTTCCTGTACGGACAGCCGCTGAGCGTTGCCAACACACGCCGCCTGCTGGCGGAACGTCGCCTGCTGCAGATGCCCGTGCCCGGGATCATGGCCGTCTCCGATGCGGAGCGGCGTCGCAGCGCCTGATTTCGCGCGACCAGCAGATACATGGACTTCGTACCCCACCACCCCTAGATCGCGGCCATGCCTTCCCCGCGGATCATCAGCCTCGGCTGCCGTCTCAATATCGCCGAGAGCGAAGCGATTCGCGCGCTCGCGGGCGACGGGGATACGGTCGTGGTCAACAGCTGCGCGGTCACCAATGGCGCGGTTGCCGAAACCCGCAAGGCGATCCGCCGCGCCCGCGCCGATCGCCCCGATGCGCAGATCGTCGTCACCGGATGCGCCGCGCAGATCGATCCAGCGAGCTTCGCGGCGATGCCCGAGGTGGACCGTGTGCTCGGAAACGTGGAGAAACGGTCCCCAGCCGCCTGGACCGCGAACGACGCCGTCATGGTCGGCGACATCCTGTCCGCACGCGAGACCGCGCCGCAATTGTCTGCGGTGTTCGCAACCCACGCGCGTGCCTTCGTCGAGGTGCAGAATGGGTGCGACCATCGGTGTACTTTCTGTGTCATCCCCTATGGCCGCGGCAACAGCCGATCGGTCCCGGCGGGCGCGGTGATCGATCACGTCGCAGGCCTCGTCGACGGCGGGCACCGCGAGGTCGTGCTGACCGGCGTCGATCTGACGAGCTACGGCCCCGACCTTCCCGGTGCGCCGAGCCTAGGTCTGCTGGTCGAACGGATCCTGCTGCATGTCCCTGCGCTCGAACGGTTGCGGCTGTCATCGCTCGACGGGGTCGAGATCGACGACCGGCTTTTCGCGTTGCTGACACAGGAAGCGCGGGTGATGCCGCATGTCCATCTGTCGCTCCAGGCGGGGAACGACCTGATCCTCAAGCGGATGAAGCGCCGCCATGCGCGCGCCGACAGCGTCGCTTTGGTCGAACGGCTGAAGACTGCACGCCCTGAGATCGCGATCGGCGCGGACCTGATCGCGGGTTTCCCGACCGAGGACGAGGCGATGTTCGCGGATACGCGCGCGCTGATCGACGATTGCGACATCGTCCACGCGCATATCTTCCCTTATTCCGAGCGCGACGGCACCCCCGCCGCGCGAATGCCCGCGGTGCCCGTGCCCGAGCGGAAGCGGCGTGCTGCGGTGCTGCGTGAGGCGGCGGCGGTGCGCAAGGCGGCGTGGCTGGACGGGCTGATCGGCACGACTCAGGACGTGCTGGTCGAACGGCCGGGCGATCGCGGGCATATCGGCAGCTTTGCCGAGGCGCGGTTCGAGACGCTTGCGGTCGGATCTGTTCAGCGCGTCCGGATCACCGGGAGCGACGGAAACACGCTTTTTGCTTCCCCCATTTCCGCTTCCCCGGCGAAGGCCGGGGCCCAGTCGCGAGACGCCGGTAACGAAGCGCCATCCTCTCCAACCTCTGACATCGCTCCTGGGCCCCGGCCTTCGCCGGGGAAGCAACAACAGCAGCAGCAACAGCAAAAACAGCAGCAAGCATTTTCACAAGAGACCCTCGCATGACCCCAAGCTGGCACGACAAACTCCTCGGCGGGTTCAAGCGCACCTCCGACCGGCTGATCGGCAACCTCGCCGGGCTCGGCACCGGCCCGCTCGACACCGCGACGCTCGACGAGATCGAGGAAGCGCTGATCGCCTCCGACCTCGGCCCCGAGACCGCCGCGCGGATCCGCCGTCGCCTGTCGACCGGCGTGTTCGAGCGCGACATGGAGGAGCTCGGCATCCGCCTCGTCGTCGCCGAGGAAATCGAGAAGTCGCTCGATACCGTCGCGGTCCCGCTCGAGATCACCGGCTTCCCGCGCCCGCACGTCATCCTTGTCATCGGCGTCAACGGCTCGGGCAAGACGACGACGATCGCCAAGCTCGCGCATCTGCTCAAGGAGCAGGATTACGGCGTGATGCTCGCCGCGGGCGACACGTTCCGCGCCGCCGCCATCGGGCAGCTCGCCACCTGGGCCGAGCGCGCGGGCGTGCCGCTCATCAGCGGCAAGGAAGGCGGCGACGCCGCGGGGATCGTGTACGAAGCGGTCAAGCAGGCGACCGCCACCGGCATCGACGTGCTGATCGTCGACACCGCCGGCCGCCTCCAGAACAAGCGCGAACTCATGGACGAACTGTCCAAGATCCGTCGCGTGCTCGGCCGCCTCAACGCCGAGTCGCCGCATGACGTGCTGCTCGTGCTCGATGCGACGACCGGCCAGAACGCGCTCAACCAGATCGAGGTGTTCAAGGAATCGGCGGGCGTCACGGGCCTCGTCATGACCAAGCTCGACGGCACCGCGCGCGGCGGCGTGCTGGTCGCGGCAGCGGAGAAATACGGCCTGCCGATCCATGCGATCGGCGTCGGCGAAGGCATAGGGGATCTGCGCCCGTTCGACGCGAACGAGGTTGCGCGGATCATCGCCGGCGTGGAAGGGGTCCGCAAATGACCTCCACCCAAGCCCTTCCGCCCAAACCGCCGCTCTCCGCGGGCCAGCGCCTCGCGGTCGACATCGGTCCGATCGCGATCTTCTTCCTCGTCAATTTCCTTGCGCCGGGCTTCGATACCGCAAAGCTCATCGCGGGGACCGCGGCGTTCATGATCGCGAGCGTCGCGGCGATGATCTACTCGCTGGTCAAATCCGGTCGCATCTCCCCGATGCTGTGGATGACCGGCACACTGGTGCTCGTGTTCGGCGGGTTGACGCTGTATTTCCACGACAAGAATTTCATTCAGATCAAGCCGACGATCATCTACGTCATGCTGTCGGCAATCCTGGTGTTCGGGTTGGTCACGGGCCGGCCACTGCTGAGCCTGTTTCTCGATTCGGCCTATCCCGGGTTGAACGAAACCGGATGGCGCAAGCTGACGATCAACTGGGCGGCGTTCTTTGCGTTCCTCGCCGTGCTGAACGAGGTGGTGCGGCACGAGTTCAGCTACAGCTTCTGGCTCGGGTTCAAGCTGTGGGGGGTGATTCCGCTGACACTGATCTTCGCCTTCGCCAACGTGCCGATGCTGATGAAGCATGGCTTCCAGATGGGCGAAGAACCGCCGGTCCCCCCGGTCGAGTGATTCGCGATACCGGTTTTCTTCTAAATACTTCCCCGGCGAAGGCCGGGGCCCAGTAGCGAAGGTGAACGAAACGAAGGGCAGTCGCGCGCTATCTCCGATCTCACTACTGGGCCCCGGCCTTCGCCGGGGAAGTGAATCGGCTAAAAATAATAAGAAGGAAATCGCGGGGGAGAGCATTACCTGCTCGATCCCCCGGCAATCGTGTCGCCGTTGCCGGTCTTTCCGGCGGCGTTCCTCGTCCCGCGTTTCTGTTTTATGTCCGGCGCTACGACAGCACCCGAACCATAGCAGGCCAGCAAACAAAAAAAAGGGCCGGTCTTTCGACCGGCCTTGAAAGTTTTAGGAGAGGATGCCTGAAAGGCACGCTCTTTGTGCAGTGCAGCGCGATTTAGATCAACTGCAATGTGAGCGTTAACGCGTGCGTTTTATGCAACTGCGTTTTCACCCATGCAGGATCAGGCGCTCGCGCCGTCGAAACGCTTGCCGGCTTCGTCCCAGTTCACGACGTCCCACCAGGCCTTCAGATAGCCCGGACGGTCGTTCATGTACGTCAGGTAGTAGGCGTGCTCCCACACGTCGTTGCCGAGGATCGGGGTACCCTTGTCCTTGGCATCGTCCATCAACGGATTGTCCTGGTTGGGCGTCGAGACGACCTTGAGCGCGCCGCTCGAATCCTTGATCACCCACGCCCAGCCCGAACCGAACTGGCCCGCACCCTTGGTGTTGAAATCTTCCTTAAGCTTGTCGAGCCCGCCATAGGTCTCGATCGCCTCGGCGAGCGCGCCCGATGGCTTGGTCGTGCCGGCCGGTGCCATGATCTTCCAGAAGAAGTCGTGGTTCCAGAACCCGCCGCCATTGTTGCGGACGAGCGGCGGCAGCGTCGAGATCATCCCGAGGATATCCTCGATCGACTTGCCCTCGAGCTTGGGATCGGCCGCGACGCCTTCGTTGAGCTTGTTGGTATAGGCAGCGTGATGCTTGTCGTGGTGGAACGTCATCGTCTCCTTCGAGATCGTCGGCTCCAGCGCGTCATAGGCATACGGCAGCGGGGGAAGTTCGAAAGCCATGGCTCTTCTCCTTTGGTAATGACGGGGTCGCTCACCCTAACGTCGCTTGGCCGAAATGGGTCCGGCCCGCTCGTTACGCAACCGATTCGGAAGAAGCGCCCGAAATCAGTCCGTGGCGCTTCAGTGCGTGGCGCAACTGATCGTAGCTGAGCCCCAGCGCTTCCGCGGTCGCGCGCTGGTTGAAGCGGTTCTCCGCCAAGGCGGTCTGCAGCATCTCGCATTCGAACCGCGCCAGCCGCGCCTTGTAATCCATCGGCTTGCCGTCATCACAAGGGACCATCGGTGAAGGCGGCGCTGCGGTAGCCGGTGCGGTGGACGCGGTCGGCACCGGATCGTTCGGTAGCGTCGCCATCGGCGTCGCCGGCCGATACGGCGACTGGAACGGATCGAACTGGATCGCATCGATCGGGGCATCGAGATCCCACCGGTACACCGCGCGCTCGACCACGTTGCGCAATTCGCGGACGTTGCCCGGCCATGCATAGGCGATCAGTTGCGCCTCTGCCGCCTTGGTGAAACCGAGCCAGTCGTCGCGGTGCAGTTCCGCCGCCATGCGCCGACCGAAATGCTCGGCAAGCACCATCACGTCGTCCCGGCGCGCGCGCAGCGGCGGGAGCGTTACCACTTCGAAACTCAATCGATCGAGCAGATCCGCGCGAAACTGATGACACGCGACCTTGTCGGGCAGATGCTCGTTGGTCGCAGCCACGATCCGCACGTCGACCCGCATCGGCCGCGACGACCCGATCCGCGTGACCTCGCCATATTCGACCGCGCGCAGCAGCCGGTCCTGCGCTGCCATCGACAGCGTGCCGAGTTCGTCGAGGAACAGCGTTCCGCGATGCGCCTCCTCGAACCGCCCTGCCCGCGCCTTGGTCGCGCCGGTGAACGCGCCCGCTTCATGCCCGAACAGTTCGGCCTCGATCAGCGTCTCGGGCAAGGCCGCGCAATTCATGATGACCAGCGGCTGGTCCCATCGCGGCGACAGGCGGTGGAGGCGCTCGGCGACAAGTTCCTTGCCCGTCCCGCGCTCGCCGATCACCAGTACCGGACGGTCGAGCGCGGCTGCGCGGCTTGCGAGTTCGAGCGCATCGAGAAATGCCCCCGATTGTCCGATGACCTGGCTGACTCGCTCCATTCCCAAGGCTTGGCGTAAAGTCCCAAGCCTTGGCAAGCGCCTTCTCGTTCATCTGGGAGAAAGCCTCGCAATTCCGCCATTCCGGCAGTTGGCACACTCCCTGCAATGCTTCTGACATCGCCCCACGGGGCACCAGACACGAACAGGGAGAAGCACAATGGACAGCCAGTATAAGAACCGCACCTCGATCCCGCAGCTGCTCGTCGCCCTCGTCGCCACCGTCCTCGTCGGATCGGTCGCGCTGGCTGGCACGGTCGGCCCGGCGATGGCCACCGTTTCCACGGTCAGCGCCCCGTATCAGGCCTGACCGCGAAAAATCCGAAATTTCCCAAGGAGTATCATAATGGGCATCTTCAGCCGAACCCGCGACATCATCGCCGCCAATTTCACCGATCTGCTCGACAAGGCCGAAGACCCTTCGAAGATGATCCGCATGATCATCCTGGAGATGGAGGAAACGCTGGTCGAAGTCCGCGCCTCCGCCGCCCGCACGATCGCGGACCAGAAGGAAATGCGCCGGCACATCAACAAGCTGGGCAGCCTGCAGGAAAGCTGGACCGAAAAGGCCGAGCTCGCGCTGTCGAAGGGCCGCGAGGATCTCGCCAAGGCCGCGCTGGTCGAAAAGCAGAAGGCCGCCGACATGGCCGCCCAGCTCGACGGCGAAATCACGGTGCTCGATGAATCGCTCCGCGCATCGGAGGAGGACATCGCCAAGCTGACCGGCAAGCTCCGCGAGGCGCGCACGCGCCAGAATTTGATCGCGACTCGCTTCGAAAGCGCGCAGAATCGCTTCAAGCTGCGCGAGATGTACAATGGTCCGCGGATGCAGGACGCGTTCAGCCGCTTCGAGGTCATGGAACGCCGCGTCGATATGGCCGAGGGCCGCGCCGACGTCGCCGGAATGGGCGCCCCGCCCAAGACGCTCGAGGAAGAGATTGCCGAGCTCAAGTCGAGCGAGAAGGTGGAAGCCGAACTCGCCGCGATGAAGGCTCGCTTCGGAAGGGACGGCTGATGGAAGACATCCTTGTCCCGATCGTCGTCATTCCAGCGATCTTCATTGGCATGCCCTGGATCATCCTACACTATATTACCAAATGGAAGCAGGCGCCAAAGATCACCAATGAGGACGAGAAGCTGCTCGACGAGCTTTACTCGCTCGCTCGCCGGCTGGAAGACCGACTGGGGACGGTCGAACGGATCATCGCCGCCGATCATCCCGAATGGCGCGTGAGCATGCCGCTCGCGGAGCCAGCCGCCCCATCCTTTCCCAACCCGTCTCACCCAACCCCGTCCTACGACATCACCCGGAGGAACTGAAATGTCCGCCAGCCGCACTAAATATTACCTCGACAAGCAGAACGGCAAATGGCTCGGCGTCTGCGCCGGGATCGCCGACTACACCGGGATCGACGTTACCTGGGTCCGGGTCGGCACCGCGCTGTTGACCCTCGCCACCAGCGGTTGGGTGCTGGTCGCCTATATCGTCATCGCCTGCGTCGCCGAGAAGAAGCCGCTCGGCCTGTACGACAGCGCCGATGACGAGCGCTTCTGGCAGGGTGTCCGCACCAATCCGACGCGCTCGACCGCCGAGGTCCGCTCCAAGTTCCGCGACATCGACCGCCGGCTTGCCGACATCGAGGTCATGTACACCAGCCGCAACAGCCGCCTCGCCGACGAGATCGACAGCCTGCGCTGAACCGCACGGACGCGACCGTACCGCGATTGGCATCACTTGGGGCAAACAGGGGAAAATATCATGAGCCATTCATTGGGATTGTTGATCCCGCTCGCCGCGATCACCGTCGGTCCGCTGGGGTGGACCATCAGCAACTACATGCGCGCCAAGCATGGCTATCCGCTCGAGGGCAAGGACGGTCGTCTGGTCGGACGCGAAGGCGACCTCAGCACCATCCGCCAGGTCGACCTGCTGAAGGCCGAGAACGACAAGCTGCACGGCCAGGTCAGTCGTCTGGAGGAGCGCCTCGCGGTCCTCGAACGGATCGCGACCGACCCGGCCGAGCGGGTCTCGCGCGAAATCGACGCACTGCGCTGAACCGGAAAGGACCGAGCATGACCCCCGACGTCGTCTTTCTCATTCCGATCCTGGGCATTTGCGTCGGCATGGTCGCCGTCGTCGGTGGCGTCATCGTCCGCCCCTGGCTTGCCTATAAGGAGCGGCGGCTCGTGATCGAGGCGACGATGGTCGCCGAGAAGGCCGCGCAATATGCCGCCCACACCGAACGGCTCGAACAGCGGGTCCAGGTCCTGGAACGCATCATCACCGACCGCGGCGTGGACCTCTCGCTCGAGATCGAGCGGTTGCGCGACACCAACCTGAACTGACCCATCAACCCTTTCTTCCCCAGAGGTTATCATGATCATCTTTCTCGGAGTGCTCGCCGTCGTAACGGCGGGATGTTGCTGGGCGACCGAAAGCATCGATCGCCCCCGCCGCCGCGCAGCCCGCGCGGCACGTCAGGCCACCCAGGGCTGACCGCCCGACTATCACAAGGGAGAGTGTTATGAACGGTGGAGAAATGATGGTCGTGCTGATCGTGCTGGTCGCGGTCGTCGGCAAGATCGTCCAGGCCCGCTACAGGGCGGCCGACCGGATCGAGGGCCAGCCGACGCAAGACAGCGCCGACACACAGCGCCAGCGCGAGGAAATCCGCGCGCTCAAGGAGCGGATCGCAGTGCTCGAACGGCTCGCGACCGACAAAGAAGACAGCAGCGCCCGCCTCGATCGCGAGATCGAGAAGCTGCGCGACCGTCCATGACCATCCTGGCAGGAGCAGGGATCATGACTGACCCGAATGTCACCATCACGCTCGCCGCCACCGCGCTTATGGGGCTTGCGATGCTCACCTACGCGCTGCTGACCGGCTGGCGTGGCTGGCTCTCGTTCAAGCTGGAACAGCTGCATGCGGTGGGCGAGGCGAATGGCGGCCCCGCGTTGCCCAATGCCAGCGCCCGGATCGAGATCGCCGACCTCAAGGAGCGGATCCGCAAGCTGGAGGCGATCGCCGCCGGGGTGGATCTGTAAGCGCGGGCAGACCGGCTCGCCCGTTCCCGGGCGCAGGCTCCCGCACCCCTCCCATAAGGGGCCGGCAGCGGCCGTGCAGCGCGAAACTCTCGCAAACCAAGGGTGACGAACGCCGCCCACCCCGCCTATAGCGCCTGCATGCAAAGCCTCGCCGACATCGAAACCGAATACAGCTTCCTGGAGGCGGACGACCGCTACCGCCTCCTGATCGACCTCGGCCGCGAGCTCGAGCCGATGCCCGACCCCCTCAAGACCGATGCGACGCTGGTGCGCGGGTGTTCGGCATCGGTGTGGGTCTATCCGATGGCGCGCGACGACGGCACGCTGCACTTTCTCGCGGATTCGAACGCGGCGATCACCAAGGGGATCATCGCGCTGGTGCTTCTGGCGGTGCAGGATCAACCGGCCGCGGCGATCCTAGCGACCGACATTCCGCAGCAGCTGGCACCGTTCGATCTCAGCAAGCAGCTCAGTTCCAACCGCACCCAGGGCATCCCCAACATGATCGCGCTGATCCGGGAAACAGCGGCACGCTACGCGACCGGCTGAACGACCGCCCATTGCCGCGCGGGATCGAGGCCCGGCGTTCAATGCGCGTCGGCATAGGCCGCGCTCAACCCATATTGCGCCTCGACGGCGGGGTCGAGCCAGCGCTCGATATGCGCAACGTCCTCCGGGCACAGATCGGCATAACGTTGCGGGGCATATCGAAAATGCCCCTGCCCCTTGTAGCTCGAAACGGGCGCGAAGTGCGCGGCCGGCGCGATGCCGGTGGCGGCGGCGATCGATTGGACCAACTGCTCGGGTGCCCGCACGAACGCATCATAGCTGACCAGCGCGACGTTGTGCGCGCGCGCCGGTAGCGCCGCCCAGTGCCGCAACTTCGCGGTGCGTTTGGCGATGCAATTGGCAAAACGCGCGCCCGTCTCGGGGTCGCGCTCGTGCAACATCTCGGTTCCCAGCAGCGGATGGCCGGGCTCGATATGGTCGACATGCTCGTCCCAGCAACTGTACCATTCGCTCCGGACGAACGCGTCGAACGGCTTGGCCTTCAGCGTGGGGTGGGCATGCCACGGCTGGCGATGCAGGCTGCGCGCCCAGTCGAACGCATCACGCGCGACCACGAGGGTCAGCGTGTCCTTGGGAAACAGCGTCTGCGGCGGGACGAACCAATGCTTGTGCCCGAATTCGTCGGTCACCCGCGCGCCGGGCAGGTTGGTTGCCAGGGTCTGCGCTACGACGTTGGTTCCGCTGCAGCGCTGCCCGAAGATCTGGATTCGCGTGATCGGCGCGTCGCCACGGAGCACGACGCCAAGCCCGCCGTCGAACCGATGCCAGTTGTGAGAAATGGTGGTCATGTCGTGTGCCGTGCTGGAGAAGGCGCGCCCGCTCGAACCCGCCGCTTCAGCCGCATTCGAAGGTCGCGGTGCGCGCGCTACACAAGGATTCGCACGACGCCAATCGGTTTGAGCGCGACAGCGGTCGAATGGATGGTTTCAGGGCGCATGGTCGCCAACGGTGGACAAATCACCCCACGGCCTCTATCCGGCCGCCCATCGCGCGCGCCTCTTTCGGGTTTCCGGCAGCCGCTTTCCCGTCAGAGCCCGTTACACAAGGAGATCGCGCATGGCGTGGGTCATCCTCGGCATCGCCGTGGTTACTGAAATCATGTGGGCACTCAGCCTGAAATGGGCCGCAACGCAGGGTGGCGTGCTGGCCGCCGCCGTCCCCATCACGCTCAGTTTCGTCAATATGGGGTTGCTCGCACTTGCGATGCGCGGCCTGCCTGCCGGCACTGCCTATGCCGTCTGGACCGGGCTCGGTGCGGTCGGAGTCACCATCTTCGGTGTCATCCTGTTCGGCGAAAAGCTGAACGTGCCGCAGATGGGGTTCATCGCGCTGATCATCGTCGGCGTCGTGGGGACCAAGTTGTTCGCGACCAGCTGAACGCCATCCCGTCGCCCCGGCCTGTGCCGCGGTGGCGGGAACGGGTCAGCCGTCTTGCCCGTCCGGCGCGGGCCGTGGCCCCAGCCCGAGGTCGCGTACGACCTGGGCGATCGGCGCACCATCGGTCACCAGCGCCCAGTCGCCCGGTGCATGCCCGGTCACCACCGTCACCGCGCCGCGCGGACAGATCCCGAGGCATTTCACCTCGATGATCCCCAGCGCCCCCTTGCGGCCCTTGCGAACCCCCAGGGCCTCGCGCAACGCCTTGGCCAGTGGCGTCTTCCCTTTCGACCCGAACCCGCCGTCGAGCTTCTTCGAACATTTCTTGCAGACCAGCACCGTATCGGCCCAGTCCGAGCGAACGGTCTTCAAGCGTCCGGCTTCCACGTCCGCTGGTCTTCCGCCGCCTTGAGCACGTCGTACGCAGCCTGGATGGCGAGAAAGCGCGCCGCGGCCTCCTTGTCTCCCGGACGAACATCGGGATGATTCGATTTGGCGAGCCGGCGCCACGCGATGCGAACCGTCTCGAAATCGGCGTCGACCTCGAGCTCGAGCACCTCGAGCGCGCGGATCTCGTCGCGCGAACGGCTGCCGTCGCCGGGCCCTGCCCATTGATGATGGCGCGACTCGGTATAGCCCTCGGCGGTCTGCGTCTCGGCGCGTTCGCGCTCTGCGGCTTCCTCGGCGCTCAGGCCCTCGAAGTAATTCCACCCACGGTTATATTCGCCGGCATGCTCCTGGCAGAAGTACCAGCGCTCGGGGCTGTTGGGGGATTTGGGCGCCGGACAATCGCCCTTCTGGGTGCAACCGTGGCGGTCGCACAGACGGATCGTCGCGGCTTCCGTGCTGGCTTCGCCGTAAGCGCGCCAGCGGGGAAAGCCCCAGTCAACCGATCGGGAGGAGGAACGCGCCATAGCGCGCCATCTAAGCATCGAAGCGCGTTAGCGCCATGACGCTTTTGTGAAACCGCTGTGAATTAAAGCGATCAGTGTCAGAAACACGCCAGAGGGTCTGTAAGCCGGGTTCTGTCCACCCCACCGTTATGACGGGGTTAGGCGACCATTCCTCTAGGACGACGCTTGCGCGCCGCCTCAAGCAATCAACCCGGGCGACTGGCTGAAACGAAGCCCCGGGACCGAAGTCCCTTGCCGCCCCTATTCGATCTTGCTCCCGGTGGGGTTTGCCATGCCGCCCCTGTTACCAGGCGCGCGGTGCGCTCTTGCCGCACCCTTTCACCCTTGCCTGTTCCCCTTGCCGATTCGCATCGAAAGGGGACATCGGCGGTCTGCTCTCTGTGGCACTGTCCCTGGGGTCACCCCCGCCGGGCGTTACCCGGCACCGTCGTTTCGCGGAGCCCGGACTTTCCTCGCGTATCCGAAGATACCCGCGGCCGCCCGACCCTCTGGCTGCGACGCCCCTAGCGCGAATTACCGCAACGGCAAAGCCTATCCGTCGTCCCCGGTCGGTTTGGGCAGCAGCAGCGCGAGCAGGATGCTACGGCACTCCCCGTCGATCACGCCGTCGATGAGTTCGGGTCGGAAGCGGCGCTGGAACGCGACCACCGCGGCGAGCTTGTCGGTCACGTCGTAACCGAAGCGCTCGAGCGCCACGAGGAACCCGGCATCGGTCCACATCGGGTCCATCAACCCCTTGGTCGGGCGCGGCAGTGCAAGCCGGACCTTGGCGAGCCGGCTCCACGGGAACAGTTCACCCGGGTCCTGCTTGCGAGTCGGCGCAATGTCCGAATGGCCGACGACGTTGCCGCGCGTAATGCGGTGGCGCTCGGTAATGTCGGCGACGAGCCGCACGACCGCGTCGATCTGCTCTTCCATGAAGGGGCGGTAGCCGAATTCATGTCCGGGATTGACGATCTCGATCCCGATGCTGGCGCTGTTGACGTCCTCGATGCCCCGCCAGCGCGACTTGCCCGCATGCCAGGCACGCTGGTCCTCGGCGACCATCCGCAGGATCTGCCCGTCCTCGGCGACGAGATAATGGGCCGAGACCTTGGCTTCGGGATCGCGCAGCCGATCGATCGCGGCCTGCGCCGTCTGCATGCCGGTATAGTGCAGCACGATGATCGACACGGGTAACGATCGCGCGTCGAAATTCGGCGAAGGTGTATCGATGATGTTCATGGGCCTGTCCCCTCCGCGAGCCGGTTGCCAGCTTAAGCACGGTCCGGGCTGCGGCGAAACCCCGTCAGACGCCCGCTGGCACCGCTTCATAGAGTCCGCGATACCGGGGACTTGGCCGGAACGCCTCGGTCTGGCCGATGACCGTCTCGCCCGCGCCCAGGACGAGCAGGCCGCCCGGTCGGATCACGGTCGCAAACCGGTCGAGCACGCGGCGGCGCAAGTCCGGTGGCAGGTAGAGCAGCACATTGCGACACAGGATCACGTCGAACCGCCCGACGGGCAACGGGTCCGCCACCAGGTTGATCCGCCGGAACGCGATCCGTCGAACGAGCTCGGGCTTGGCGACCCAGTCCTCGGCCTGCTGGTCGAACCAGCGCATCATGCGGCGGATCGGCAGCCCGCGCTGGATCTCGAAATGGGTGTAGCGCCCTGCCCGTGCGCGGGTCAGCGCCGCCTCGGACACGTCGGTCGCGACGATATCGGGGGGCATGGTTTCCCCCAGCGCCTCCTGTTCCGCGAACAGCATCGCCAGCGACAGCGGCTCCTGCCCGACCGAACAGCCCGCCGACCAGATCCGCACGCGGCGCTGGCCTTGCTCGGCGCGCAATGTCGCCACCGCCTCCGCCACCATCTCGATCACCGCGGCATCACGGAAGAACGAGCTTTCCTGGTTGAGCAGCGCATCGACCGCCTGATCGGCGATCTCGGGCGAGCGCCGAACCGCCTCGACCAGATCGTCGAGGGTTGCCAGCTTGAGATCGCGCAGAAGCGGCTTCAACGCGGTCTCGATCCGCCATTCGCGGTTCGCCGCCAGCTGCTGGCCGGTGCGCGATTCGAGCAGGGTATTGAGCGCGACCATCACGCCCTTGCTGTGGGATTCGAGGAGAGGCATTCGACTGTTGGTACTTTCTGGAACGCTGGACATCAGGCCGGACGACGACGCTTGGCGATCAGCTTTCCGATCTCGACCGGGGTCAACACGGCCGCCGCATGGCCCGACTTGGCGATCGCCCCGGGCATCCCCCAGACGACCGAACTCGCCCGATCCTGGACGACGATGCTGCCCCCGCGCGCGACGATGGTGCAGGCGCCCTCGGACCCGTCGCGCCCCATGCCGCTGAGCACGATCCCGAGCGCCCGGTTCCCGTACACTTCGGCGACGCTGTCGAACATCGGGTCGACCGAAGGCATGCAGCCGTTCTTCACGCTTTCGGTACTCAGGCGGATCGCCCCGCCGTCCGGCGTCCGTGCGACCCGCATGTGCGCATCCCCGGGGGCGACGATGATGCGGCCCGGACGGATCCGCAGGTGGTCGCTCGCGACGTCGCACGGCCGCCCGGCAATGGTCGCGAGTTGCGCGGCGAAATAGGGCATGAACGACGCGGGCAGATGCTGGGTGACCAGGATCGGCACCGGGAAGGACGCCGGCACTTCGCGCAGCACCTGGCTCAGCGCATGGATACCGCCGGTGGACGCCCCGATCGCGACGACGTCGAACCCCTTGCCCGCGCTCGTCGGCGTGGCGTCTGGCGTCGTCGTCGCGGGATGGTCGGCCAGTTGGTCTTCGGCGGCGAGCAGGCGGTCGAGCTTTTCGACCAATGCCCCCGAGAAGCGCCCGGCGAAATCGCCGATGTCCGGTTTGACCAGCGTGTCCGCCGCCCCCTGCGCCAGCGCCTCGATCGTCGCCGCCGCACCGTCGCTGGCGATGGAGGAAACGACCAGCACCTTGGCCCCGCGCCCGGCCGCGATCAGGTCAGGAAGCGCAACCAGCCCGCTGACCCCCGGCATCTCGATGTCGAGCACGATGACGTCCACCCGCCGCTCGCGCAGAAAGGCAAGCGCGGCCGCCGCGTGCGGCACGGCCCCGGCCACCCCGAACCGCCCGCCCTGTTCGATCGCGCGCGCGATCATGGCGCGCGCGACGACGGAATCATCGACGATCAGGACGCTTGGAGAGGGATCGCCTTCGGACATGCTGAAACTCGCAATGACGCAAGGAAAGGAGGCATCGCGAGGGACGACGCCGGAAAATCGTGCAGGAGCATGCAGGGGCGATTGCGGGTGCGCTGAACTCGGCACCCTTCGCCCGCCCGTCAGGCCATGCCCACGATCTGTAATTTGCTTTCCAGCGTCTCGCGATCGAACGGCTTCATCACATATTCGTCCGCGCCCGCCTCGATCGCGGCGCGGATGTGCGCCATGCCGTTTTCGGTCGTGCAGAACACCACCTTGGGCCGGGTCGGGATCGAACTGTCGCGGAGTGCGCGAAGAAAATCCATGCCGCTCATGACCGGCATGTTCCAGTCGAGCAGGATGACGTCGGGTGCGGACGCGAGGCAGGCGGTAAGCGCCTCGCGCCCGTCTCCAGCTTCGCTCACCTGGAAATCGAGCGTCTCCAGGATATGGCGCGCGACCTTGCGGATCACTTTCGAATCGTCGACGACGAGGCAGGTCTTCATGCGGTCACCCTGTTGTGCAATGCGCTTGACCGGGTTTTGCCCGAAATGCGTAAGCGTCACGTTAATATTGGTTTTTCGAAAGATCGCTCACGCCGCGACGAGGCTGACCGCAGGGATCAGCGCGTCCAGCGCGATCGCCAGGATCGGCTCGTTGTCGCGCTCGACGATCCCGCGGGCGACGCCGGGCCATCCCTTGTCGAGGACGATCCCGGGAGACATGGGCGCCAGGTCGAAGGCTGCGACGTCCTCCAGCGCGTCGACGAGCACGGCATAATGGTGCCCTTCGACGATGGTGATGACGGCGCGCATCGCGCTGCCGTCCCCCGGCGGAAGCCCCAACGCCGCGCGCGTCTCGATCACCGTGACCACGCGGCTGCGCAGGGCGGCAAGCCCGCGCACGTGGCGTTCGGCGCGCGGGACGGGAATGATCGCCCCGATATCTACGACCGACTCGACTTGCGACGATTCGATCGCGACCGTGCGCCCGGCAATCTGCGCGATCAGGAACAACGGCATCAGCGGCCTCCGGCAGATTTGGCAAGCGCGGCCAGCAAGCCGGGCCGGTCGTAGCGGAAGATGCTGCCGTCGACACCGTCGCTCTCGGCATCCCGCCGCAACCGCACCACGGGCGCACCCCCGCTCGTGGCCGGACACTCCCGATCCATCGTCACCACCACCCCAGCCTGCTCGCCGGGCAGCAACGACGTCGTCGCACGGTACCCCGCCGCCTCGAGCACGGGCTTGAGGAATGTCGTCAGCCACGCCGCGTCGGTGCCCTGCAACAGGCACAAGGGTGCGTCGGCGGCGGCCCCGGGATCGGCATGGGTCGAGAACAGCCAGAAGAGATCGATCACTTCGATCTGGTCGCCATCGATCGCGACGACGCCGGCGATCGGACCGCTGACCGGAGCGGCGACCACCGTCTCCGGCAGCTCGACGATATCCAGCGCCTCGGCGATCGCATAGCCGAGCTCGACCGTGCCGTCGCGCAGGCGAAGCACCGACACGTTTGCCCGCCCCTCCCACGGCCCCAGCGCCACGAGCGGAATGATCGCGCCCTCGACCGACAACCGCAGCCGGCCGGCCGCATGCCGGATCGCGCTGGACGGCACCGGCTCGACCCGGTCGATGACCGACAGCGGCACGATCCGGCGGACGCCATCGAGGTCGTCGAACAGCAACGCCTGCACGCCCGGCGTCGCGACCACCACATCCTCTTCGGCCAGGATCTCGCGTGCAAAGACGAGACCGGCGAGCTGCGCGATACCGGCGCAGTCGAGCATCAGCATCGGCAGGCCGCTGTCAGGCAGCGTCTGCCCGGCGTAGACGTTGGTCGCCATCACCGCCGGCGCGGCCGGTTTGATCACCAGTTCCTCATGATCGAGCACCGTATCGACCGCGAGGGCGTAGGACCCGCCCGAAACGCCGACAATCACCAGCATCACTGGCTCGGATGCACCGAACCCGAGCAGGTCGCCCAGATCGACCAGCGGCATCCGCCGGTCGCGCACCGTCGCCATCGCGGTATCGCCGAGACGGTCGATGCGGATCGATTCGGCACCGACCCGCACGATCTCCTCGATCGTCTGCCGCGAGATGGCGAACCGCTGGTCGCGCACGCCAACGCCGATCGTCGACATGATCGACAGCGTCAGTGGAACGTGGATCGAAATGCGCAGGCCCCGGCCCGGCGAATTCGAAAGTTCGATCCGGCCACCGATCTGTTCGACGTTGGCGCGGACGACATCCATGCCGACGCCGCGCCCGGAAATCGCCGTGACTTCGTCCTTGGTCGACAGCCCGGGCGCGAACACCAGTTCCAGTCGCGCCTGCTCGCTCATCGCGCGGACTTCGGCGTCGCTGTACAGTCCCGAAGCAACGACCTTGGTTGCGAGCCGCGCGGTATCGATCCCGCGGCCATCGTCCGCGATCTCGATCACGATCTGGTTGCCGGACTGGCGCGCGGCGACGTTGAGCCATCCGGTCTCGCGCTTGCCCTGTGCCCGCCGATCGGCCGGACCTTCGATCCCATGGTCGATCGAATTACGGATCAGGTGGACGAGCGGATCGCGCATCATCTCGATCATTTCGCGGTCGAGTTCGACGTCGCTCCCCTCCATGTGCAGCGTCACCGACTTGCCGAGTTCGGCCGCGGTGTCGCGGACCATGCGCGGCAGGGCGGAGAACAGCGCCTCGATCTTCTGCATGCGCGTGCGCGTCACGGTATCGCGCATCTCGGCGACGGTCAGCGACAGCCGTTCCAGCGCGGCCTCGATCGTCGGATCGACCTCCTCATGCCGGAGCCGCCGCGCGAGCTCATTTCGCGCGAGCACCATGTCCGACATGCCGCTCATCATGCGGTCGAGCAGATCGACGTTCAGTCGCACGCTGCGCGTCGGCGCGCGCATCACCGGGGCGGCGCTGCTGGCAATCGCTTCGGATCCGGTGTCGAGCGCCGCGATCAACAGGTCTTCGCCCGTGTCGTCGAGCGCATGGCCGGCATCGATCGCCTCGACGATCTCGCCGACGCGGTCGACGATCGCGAGCACGGCGTTGACCAGCCGGGTGTCTGGCGTGCGCTCGCCCGCGCGCACCGCTGCGAGCACATCCTCGGCGGCATGGCTCAGTCGGGCGAGCCGCGGCAGGTCCAGGAAGCCGCAGCTTCCCTTCACCGTATGCACGAACCGGAAGATGGCATCGAGCCGCTCGCGGTCATCGGGCGCGGATTCCCACGCGACGATCTCCCCCGAGAGCGCTTCCAGCGTCTCGCGCGTTTCGGCAATGAATTCCTGTAGCAGATCGTCCATGGGCCCCCGCCTTTGCGGCAGCCGACTGCATGGGACCCCAATGGTTAAAGGGTCATTTAAGCCGCTTTAAATGCAGCCCCGAACAACAATACGGCATCGTCCGGCGCGGAGACCTGGACGACTCCGCCGCCCTCGGCGACCAACGCATGGACGAGATAGGCCGCCGCCGCGCGCGGCGTGACGACCGCGTCGCCGCTGGTGCCGGTCAACGCCGCCCGCATCTCGGAATCGAGCACGATCCGCAAACCCTCCGCGCGTACCACGATCTCGACCTGCCCATTATGGTTCTCGGCCCCGACATCGAGCTGTCCGCCGCGCACGAGCGCGTCGCCGGCGATCAGCGCCAGGTTGAGCAACACCTTGATTGCCGGCTTGGGAAGGGTCGCATCCTCGACCAGCCAGCCGAGTTTTACCTTATGTCCCTCGCCGAACAGCCCCTCGATCGCTGCGCGCGCCTCGCGCGAGTCGACCGATTCGCCAAAGCCGCCCGCCGCACCGAATGCGAGACGAAAGAACTTCAGCTTGTTCGCGGAGGCCTTGGCGCTGTCCGCTAGCAGTTCGAGACAGCGTGCCCGCATCTCGGGATCATGCTCGTCCGCGAGCAATTCCAGGCCGTTGTTCAGCGCGCCCACGGGGCTCAGCAGATCATGGCACAGGCGCGAACACAGCAGGCTAGCAAAATCGGTCGGGCTAATGGTCAACGCTTGGGCTCCAGCTTTGCGCTTCTTTGGCGCAGCACGCTACGCGCTGCAAGCCGCACGTCGGGCCGCTTAACCAAATGTCGGGCGCGAGTCGCCCCCTTCATGCGCCGCCGCACAGATGTTGCGAATCGAACAGCCGCCAGTGCGCCCCGGTCCGCAGGTTGGTGACCGCATAGGACCGCCCCCGATCATCCCCCGGCGGGCAATGCCGCGGCAGCGCGACGAGGCAGACCCGCGCGCGGTCGCCGAGGCGCGAACGCGCGATCGCGCGTTCGAGGTCGTACGAAACCTGATGGACACCGTTGGCGAAGGTGATGCTCGTGCCGCTGTCGTCCGGACGCGTGCCGTCGCCGAGCCGTGGACCGATCTGATCGATCGTGGTGGTTTCGCACTGGCCGACCCGCGCGACGTTGCGCCGACGCCAGCGGTCGACGCTTTCGCGCTGTTGCCACAAGGCTGTCGAGCGATCGTCATAGGCCTTGGAGACGCAGGCGGTGTCGCGGCAGGCATCGCGCCGGACCAGCCACGCGCGCTGATCGCGCAGGATCGCCGTACGGGTGGCCGTTGGCGCGTGGCGCACCAGTCCGGCGTAAGCCGCCGCCATATAAGTGTCCTGCTGGACGAGTTTCGGGTCGTTGCAGATCGCCCGCTCGACGCGCGTCGCGGCCCGCGGGCAGGTCAGCCCGTTGGCGGTCACGCGCTCGGTCTGCTCGCCGATGGCGACCGATGCGATACTGCCCGTCAGGCCGACCGCCAGCCTGGCCCACAGCAGGCTGAGAAGCCCCGCGCGGATCTTGCGGTTCATGCCAGTGTCTCCCTGATCGTGACCGGGACGAATCCGGTAGCCCCCGCCCGCTCGGTCGCGCGCCATGCCGCGATCCGTCCGCCCGCGACGATCACCCAGATCTTGCCGTCCGCGGCTGCGCGGGCGGCATCGGTTACCGACGGGGTCGTGCTGCCGTTCGGATGCGAGTGCCAATATCCGATCAGGCGCGCGCCCCCGGCCCGTTCGGCCCGCAGCGCCGCAAACAGCGCGACCGGATCGATCTCGAACGTGCGGGCCGGGTCTGCCGCGACATTGGCGCAGGACGTGACCCGTACAACGGTGGTTTCGTCGCCGAACAATAGCCCGCAAACCTCCACGGCCGGGGTCGCCTGCGCGGTGGTTAGCAATCTCGCTTGCAGAGTGCTTGAAATTTCCACCGCCATTCCCAGATTCTAGAGGATGAACCGGGGGGTTTCCACCATTGAGACGCGCATCGCCGATGAAGCCGGACTCCGGCTCGACCGTGCGCTGGCGGATGCGCTCCCGACGATCTCGCGCGAACGGCTGAAAGCCTTGATCTCGACGGGACAGGTCACCGACGAGACCGGCACGCTCCGGCGCGACCCCGCGAGCAAGGCGGTTCCGGGCGGCCTGTACCGCATCGTCGTTCCCGACCCGACGCCGGCGCATAACGCGGCACAGGATATCGCGCTGACCGTGGTGTTCGAGGACGAGCATCTGATCGTGATCGACAAGCAGGCCGGGCTGGTGGTCCATCCCGCTGCCGGAAACCTGGACGGGACGCTCGTCAACGCGCTGCTCCACCATTGCGGCGGCAGCCTGTCGGGGATCGGCGGGGTGGCACGCCCCGGGATCGTCCACCGGATCGACAAGGATACATCGGGCCTGATGGTCGCCGCCAAGACCGATCGCGCGCACGTCGGCCTCGCCAAGCAGTTCGCGGCGCACTCGATCGATCGGCGGTACAAGGCGATCGTCTCGGGCCGCCCCGCCCCGCCTGCCGGGTCGGTCGACGCTCCACTCGCGCGGAGCCCGCAGAATCGCAAGAAGATCGCCATCGTCCAGGGCGGCAAGCGCGCGGTGACTCATTACAGCACGCTCGAACGGTTACGCGAGGCGGCGCTGGTCGAGTGCCGGCTCGAAACTGGGCGGACGCATCAGGTCCGCGTGCACATGGCTTCGCTCGGGCATCCCTTGCTAGGCGACCCGGTTTACGGTAGAACAAAGCAGGCTCACAAACGCGATCTGGAAACCTTGGGTTTCCGCCGACAGGCGTTGCACGCCGCCCGTTTGGGGTTCATTCATCCGATTAAATGTAACGTTCTGGCGTTTGACAGCGAAATGCCTGCCGACATGCAGGAACTGTTCGATACATTGCTAGTATAGGCTACGGCCGCCGCGCCCGGCGCGATCCCGGCCTTACGAAAAGGGAGATACGACCATGGCAGCCCGCAGCAACGTCCCCGCGACGATTCCCGCCCTTGGCGGCGAAGCGAGCCTCAACCGCTATCTGTCCGAGATCAAGAAATTCCCGATCCTCGCGCCCGAGCAGGAATACATGCTCGCCAAACGCTTCGAGGAACATGGCGACACCGATGCCGCCGCGCAGCTCGTCACCTCGCACCTTCGCCTCGTGGCGAAGATCGCAATGGGCTATCGCGGCTATGGCCTTCCGGTCAGCGAGCTGATCTCCGAAGGCAATATCGGCCTGATGCAGGGCGTGAAGAAGTTCGAGGCCGATCGGGGCTTCCGGCTCGCGACCTATGCGATGTGGTGGATCCGCGCCTCGATCCAGGAATTCATCCTGCGCTCGTGGAGCCTCGTCAAGATGGGCACCACCGCCGCGCAGAAGAAGCTGTTCTTCAACCTGCGCCGGATGAAGTCCAAGCTCGACGCGTTCGAGGATGGTGATCTGTCGCCGGAGCATCTCGCGAAGATCGCCAAGGACCTCGGTGTCACCGAGGCCGAGGTGACCAGCATGAACCGGCGCATGGCGATGGGCGGCGATACGTCGCTCAACGTACCGATGCGCGAGGACGGCGAAGGCCAGTGGCAGGACTGGCTGCAGGATGACTCCCCCCTGCAGGATACGGTGGTCGCCGAGGCGCAGGAGGCCGACGTTCGGCATGACATGCTGACTGCGGCCATGGACGACCTCAACGAGCGCGAGAAGTTCATTCTTACCGAGCGCCGCCTGACCGACGAGCCCAAGACGCTCGAGGAACTGAGCCAGGTCTATGGCGTCTCCCGTGAGCGCGTCCGCCAGATCGAGGTGCGCGCCTTCGAAAAACTGCAAAAGGCGATGATGCGGATCGCGGGCGACAAGCGGATGCTGGTCGCCGCCTGATCGGCGGATCGGATCGGCGCGCTGGACAGTGCCGATCCGATCCTCCTAGAGCGGCGTCATGGCACGCCGAAAGACCAGCTCATCGTCCAATACGCGTGGTGGCAACCGCCGTGCCCCGTCCCGCCGGTCAGGTCGCTCCAATGGGGGTGCCCGCCGCGTGCTGGGATGGATCGTCAAGGGCGTGCTCGCCCTCGTCGTGCTGTCGCTGGTGATGGTCGGCGTGTACCGCTTCGTGCCGCCCCCGATCACCTTGACCATGATCGGGGATGCGGTGGCCGGGCATGGCATCGACAAATCCTGGATGCCGCTCTCGCGGATCGACCCGAACATGGCGCGCGCCGCGATCGCCGGCGAGGATTCGCGGTTCTGCAAGCACAACGGCTTCGACATGCGCGCGATCGAGACCGCTTATGCGCGCAATGCCCGCGGCGGACGCATTCGCGGCGGGTCGACGATCAGCCAGCAGACGGCGAAGAACGTCTTCCTGATCCAGGGCGGCGGTTACGTGCGCAAGGCGCTCGAAGCCTATTTCACGGTGTTGATCGAGACGATCTGGGGCAAGCGCCGGATCATGGAAGTGTATCTCAACGTCGCCGAAACCGGGATCGGCACGTACGGTGTCAACGCCGGCGCGCAACGCTATTTCGGCCATGACGCATCACATCTGACGCCGAGCGAGGCAGGTCGGATGGCAGCGGTCTTCCCCCAGCCCAAGAAGCGCGCGGCGATCGCGCCAAGCGGGTTCACCCGCCGTCATGGCAACGCCATCACCCGGCGGGTGGGCGTCGTCCGCAACGACGGGCTGGATTCCTGCTTGCGGGGATAACGTACCGAGAACGCTAGTTTCTAAGTCCCTGGCCGGGGAAGAAACGACCATACTCAGTTCCCGTCGGTCGCCTTCTGGGCGCTATCGCCGACTTTCTTCGCACTATCGCCGACGTCCTTGGCCGCGCCGGAAATCGCATCGGTCCGGATGTTGTCATTCTGGCTGCGGTTGAACAGATAGAATGCCCCGACGACGACCGCGATCAGCAGGACGATCCCGATCAAAATCCCCGCCCCGCTCCCGCGGCGTTCGATGACGGTCGTGTGCGGGGTCTCTGTCACATTGTCGCTCATGCCAATCCTCCTGTTTTGCACCTGGAGAAAGAACACAAGCAACGTCAGTTAGTTCCGGAGCCGAACCGACCTCAGAACGGCAGCTTGAAGCCGGGCGGCAGCGGAATGCCGCTGGTCATCTTGGCCATTTCCGCGCCCGATGCCGCATCCGCCTTCGCCTTGGCGTCGTTGAACGCCGCGACGACGAGGTCCTCGACCATCTGCTTCTCGCTCGGCTGGAGCAGCGATTCGTCGATGGTGATCCCGATGATCCGGCCCTTGGCCGAGGCCTGAACCTTGACCAGCCCGCCGCCAGCAGCACCCTCGACCTCGATCTTGTCGAGCCCGTCCTGCGCCTTGGCCAGCTCGTTCTGGACGTTCTGCGCCATCGCCATGATGTCTTCGATACTGTTCATGCACTCATGCTCCGTTGCGCCGCCAACAGGCGGTCGATTTCGGTTTCGGGTAAGCTCGCGTCGGGGAACGCTTCAAGCGCCGCGGCGATCACCGGGGTCGCAAGAATTTCCGCCTTGAACGCCTCGCGCCTTGCGGCTTCCGCCTCGCGGATCGTCGGCGCACCCACGGTCGGCGCGGTGGTGATCCGCCACATCCGCCCGGTAATCTGCTTGAGCGACGCGCCAAGCTCGCCGATCAGGTCGCTCGGCAAGGGCCGCGACGAACTCAGCACCAGCTCGACATCGACGATGCTGATCATGCTGGCGTGATGCACGAGCCGCGACGCGAGCGCGAGCTGGCCCGCCGATTCGAGCAACGTGACGATCGCCTCGATGGACTGCGGCATGGCGGCGGCGACGGGTTCGCTCGGCGCAGGCGCGGGCGCGATGGGCGCGGCAACGACTGGCGGCGCACCGTTCTGGATCATCCGCGCCAGCTCGCCCGGATCGGGGAGCGTCGATGCGTGGACCAGACGCAACAGCGCCATCTCGCACGCCTCGATCGGCAGCGCGGCACGCCCGACCTCCTCATGCCCCTTGAGCAGGAGCTGCCACAAGCGGTGCAGCGCGGCGAACGACAACGACGCGCCCCATTCCTCCAATGCCGTCCGTTCCTCGGTCGCCTGCCCCGCCTCGGCGGCCGCCCCAAGCTTGACGAGCGTCGTCGCATGGACCGTCTCGAGCAACCCGCGCAGCACGCCCAGCGGATCGACTCCGAGGTCATATTGCCGCCGCAACGCCGCCAACGCGCCGAGCGCATCGCCCGCAAGCAGCAACGCCATCATGTCGCGAATTGCACCGCGATCGGACAGGCCCAGCATGTCGCGCACCGCGGCCGCGTTGACCTGCCCACCCTCCATGTCGGCATGCGCGATCGCCTGGTCGAGGATCGACAGGCCGTCGCGCGCCGAACCTTCCGCCGCGCGCGCGATCAGCCCGAGCGCCTCGGGTTCCGCCGAAACGCCCTCGGCCTCGACCACCCGCGCGAAATGGTCCGCGAGCTTTTCCGCCGGGATGCGGCGCAGGTCGAACCGCTGGCAGCGCGACAGCACCGTCACCGGCACCTTGTTGACCTCGGTCGTCGCGAGCACGAACTTCACGCCTTCGGCCGGCTCCTCCAGTGTCTTCAGCAGCGCGTTGAACGCGTTCTTCGACAGCATGTGGACTTCGTCGATGATGTAGATCTTGTAGCGCGCGACGAACGCGGTCATTCGCGACGCGTCGATCACCGCGCGCATGTCGTCGACGCCGGTGTGGCTCGCGGCGTCCATCTCGATCACGTCGATGTGCCGCCCCTCGGCGATCCCGACGCACGGTTCGCACACGCCGCACGGGTCGATCGTCGGGCCGCCCGTTCCGTCCGGGCCGATGCAGTTGAGCGCCTTCGCCAGCAACCGCGCGGTCGACGTCTTGCCGACCCCACGGACGCCCGTCAGCAGGAACGCATGCGCAAGCCGCTGGCGGCGGATCGCATTGCCAAGCGTCGTCACCATCGCATCCTGCCCGATCAACTCGGCAAAGGTCTGCGGGCGATATTTGCGTGCGAGGACGCGATACGCGTCCTTGGCAACGGGCTGCGGCGGTGCGGCCAGGTCGAAGCCGGGAGGGTCGATGGAGTCGGACATTGCCGTCTATCTAGAGCGGCAGCGCGCGCGATGTAAGGGTAAGGTTTGCGGCGGAGCGAGCACTCTACGCCATGGCAGCGGTGGGAGCCGGAACGACCCGCAGCGAAATCGTTGTGGCTGCTGCCTTCCGGCCCTGACCAAGTTGGCGACGACTACGTCCGCCCGACTCCCGCGCTGCCTATGGCGGGGTCGGGCGGAAGGATCAAGAGGCCTTAGCGGCGGACCGTCCGGCAGATGCGCACGCGGCGATGATCGCGACGCTCCATCCGGCAGACCTGGCGCGACCGGTAGGCGGGGCGATGACGGTCGACGTGCACGGTCCGGGTGACGACACGGTCGCGGCGATCATGCCGATCCTGGGCGCTGGCACCGGTCGGCGCGAGGGCGCTGGCAGCGATCAGGCCGGCAGACAGCAAAGCGATGAATTTCATGGGTATCTCCTTCGTGCGTACTCAAGTGGCACGGGAGCGTAATGATCAGCGGCGTTGCATGTTCCGTGATTCGGCCGGAATGGCCACAGTTATTTGATCCATGTTGTCTTCCAAGCGGATCTGGCACGCCAATCGACTTGTACGTGTCGCCCCCGTCGCCAAATCAAGCATGTCCTCTTCTTCCGCACTCGCCGGCGGCAGATCGTCGAAATTGGCCGCCGAAACGATGACATGGCAGGTCGAGCAGGCCATCTGACCTTCGCATGTTCCTTCCAGCGGCTGTCCGTCCGCCTGGGCAACCTCCAGCAGACTATCACCAGCATGCGCCATCACCTCGCGTATTGCGCCATCGCGCCCGACGAAACGCACCCGGATCATGCCGCGATCCTCTGCCCATCCGCTGCGGCGACGATCCGACCGATCGCGTCCACCAGCTCGGATACGCGCGTATAGCGCCCGAACCCGATCCGGATACTGGTTCGCGCCGCCCCGTCGCTCAGCCCGATCGCGCGCAGGACATGGCTCGATCTTCCCGACCCGCTCGCGCAGGCGGAGCCCGCCGAAAAGGCGACATCGCGCAGGTCCGACATCAACCGCGCGACGTCCAGTCCATCGCGCCGGATGTTGAGGTTGCCGTGATAGCGCCGGTCGAGCGCGCCGTTGAGGTGCCACCCCGACAGCCGCTCGGTCGCGCTGCGCCACAGGGCCTCGACCGTCGCCGCGTCGGTGTCGCGCATCTCGAACATCAGTCGCGCCGCCGCCCCGAACCCCGCGCACAGCGCGGGCGACAGCGTCCCCGACCGGCCAAGCGCCTCCTGCCCGCCGCCATATAGCAGCGGCGCCAGCCGGACGCCGTCGCGGACCCACAGCGCACCGATCCCCTTGGGGCCGTAGATCTTGTGCGCCGAAACGGCGACGAGATCGCACGGCGAGGGAATGGACACGCGGCCATAGCCCTGCACCGCATCGCACAGGAAGAGCGCGCCCGCGGCGTGCGCCAGCTCGGCGAGCGCGGCAATCGGCTGGATCACGCCGATCTCGTTATTGACCAGCATGGCGGCGACGAGCCCGGTGCCCGGCACGATCGCCGCACGGGCGGCCTCGAGATCCACCAGCCCGTCCGCGCCGACCGGCAGCACGGTCACGGACCGCCCCTGCGCCACCATCGCAGCGACCGTGTCGAGCACCGCGGCATGTTCGGTAGCGAGCGTGACGATCGGCCCTGACGTCCCCTGGATCGCCCAGTTGAGCGCCTCGGTCGCGCCACTGGTAAAGGCGACCTGCCCGCCCCCGCCGAATGCTGCCGCAACCGCGGCGCGCGCCACTTCGACCGCAGCCTTGGCCTTGCGGCCCGGGGCGTGGGGCGAATGGGGGTTGGCATGCTGGTCGCGCAGCCACGGTAGCATCGCTTCCAATGCTTCGGGCGCAAGCGGCGTCGTGGCCTGATAATCGAGGTAAGTCATGCCGCCCCCGCAAGATCGATCCCACCGACCGAACGCACGATCCTGCGCCATTCCGCGATGAAGCGATCGACGTCGGCTGCCCGCGTTCCACGCCCGAAGCTGACCCGGATCACCTCGCGCGCGGCGTCCACGGTCCAGCCCATCGCCGCGAGAACGTGGCTCGGCTTCATGCTCCCCGACGAACAGGCGCTTCCCGCCGACACCGCGATCCCCGCCATGTCGAAGCGGATGAGCTGCGTGGCGGCGGCAAGCCCGGGCATGCGGTAGGAACCGATCGCGGGATGCCGCTCTGCCCCTCGAGCAACGATCTCGCCGCCCGACCGGAGGACCGCATCCTCGAGCCGCGCGCGCAACGGGGCCAGCGCCGCCACAGGCTCGGGCTCCGCCAGCGCGGCGGCATAGCCGATCGCGCCCGGGACGTTCTCGGTCCCGCCCCGATAGCCGCGCTCCTGACCCCCCGTCGGGGCGAGCGTGGCGAAATCCCGCACCAGCAGCGCGCCGACCCCCGGCGGACCGCCGCGCTTGTGCGCGGAGAGCGCGACGAAATCGGCATGCTCGGCGACATGGGGGTCCGCACCGGCGGGCATTTGCGCGGCGTCGACCAGCAGCAACCCGCCCGCTGCATGGACTTGCTCGGCGATGGCCGCGACCGGCTGGCGCACTCCGGTCTCGCTATTGGCCCATTGCACCGCGACCAGCGCGGCGTTGCCGTCGCCGTCGCCGTCGAGCAACACGGCGAGCGCAGCCGGATCGACGCGTCCCAGCGAGTCGACCGGAATGGTCTGCGCATCGGGGGCGGCGCGAATCACCGCATCATGTTCGACCGCCGTCACCAGCCGGCGCAGCGGCGTCGCGCGTCCCAGCGCGATCGCCAGCGCCTCGCTCGCCCCGCTGGTCAGCAACGTCTCGCCAGGCCAGCCATAAGCGGTCGCGATGCCGCGCCGTGCCGCCTCCAACGCCGCGCGCGCCGCCCGGCCCTCGGCATGCGGCGACGACGGGTTCGCCCAGAGCGACATCGCGCGCGCCACCGCGTCCGCCGCGTTCGGCAGGATCGGTGTGGTCGCGGCATGGTCGAGGTACAGGCGTTCGGGCGTCATCGGCATGGCAATCGGCGGTTCGCGGCAATCATTGCGCAGACGTGCGCCATCATTGTATAGCGCACAACTCCTTGCGTGACCCTTCGGGGCGTGCTCCCCAGATATTCCTTGTCAGCAGGTCCGATGCCAGAAGTCATTTTCCCCGGCCCCGACGGTCGTCTCGAAGGCCGTTTCGCTCCCGCATCGCGCCCACGGGCGCCGGTCGCGATGATCCTCCATCCGCATCCGCAGGCGGGCGGCACGATGAACAACCATATCGTGATGGAGCTCTACAAGACCTTCCAGCGCCGCGGGTTCGCGACGTTGCGCTTCAACTTCCGCGGTGTCGGCAAGAGCCAGGGGACGTTCGACAACGGCGTCGGCGAACTGTCCGACGCGGCGAGCGCGCTCGACTGGGTGCAGAGTTTCCATCCCGAGGCGCAGACCACCTGGATCGCGGGCGTCAGCTTCGGCGCGTGGATCGGGATGCAGCTGCTGATGCGCCGCCCGGAGATCCGCGGCTTCATCTCGGTCGCGCCGCCCGCGAACATGTACGACTTCACGTTCCTGGCGCCATGCCCGGCAAGCGGCATCATCATCCAGGGCGAGGCCGACGAGGTCGCGACCCCGGCCGCGACCCAGAAGCTGGTCGACAAGCTGCGGACGCAGAAGCACATCACGATCCATCACGACACGATCCCCAAGGCCAACCATTTCTTCGAGCATGAAATGCCGCAGCTGATGGGGTCGGTGGACAAGTATCTCGACATGCGTCTGGACCCGAACTCGCCGATCCGCTGATCAGGAAGGGCGGGGGCAGGTTCCTGCTAAGTGCGGGAGGGAATCACGCACTCCCCCCCGGCGCAGGCCGGACCCAAGCGCGAGTCCAACGCAAGGGGGCGTTGGCGCTTCGTTACCCCGGGCATCGCGATTGGGCCCCGGCCTTCGCCGGGGAGGCGCCCGTCGGGGGTATCCGCGCCCCTTCGAATCCGTCACCCCGGGCCCATCCTTCGACGAACCCGGGATGTCGGCGCGGTCAGTCCTTGCTCCCAAAATCATGCGTAGGCGTAGGGACCGCCTTTTTCGAGCGCGACCTGATACGCCGGGCGCGCATGGATCTTGTCGAGCCACGCGATCGTCGCCGGGCGCGACTCGTCGAGCCCAGCCCGGCTGCGCGCGGCCTCGAGCGGGAAGCTCATCATGATGTCGGCGCCACTGATCTGATCGCCGGCGAACCAGGGACGGCTGGCAAGCTCGCTTTCGACATAGTCGAGATGAACGTCGATCATCGGCTGAATCCGCTTGGCAGCGGTCTTGCCGATCACCGGAATGCGGTTGAGCACGAGCAGCAGCAACAGCGGCGGCATCATCGATCCTTCCGCATAATGCAGATACTGGCGATAGCGCAGCGTGTCGTCGCGGTGCGCGGGCGGACCCATCCGGCCGTCGGCGCGCTCGACGATATAATCGACGATCGCGCCGGTCTCGATGATCACGCGCCCCGCATCGGTGTCCTGGAGGACCGGCGACTTGCCGAGCGGGTGAATCTTCTTGAGCTCCGGCGGCGCAAGCATCGTCGTCTTGTCGCGCTCGTAGCGGACGATCTCATAGGGCAGCGACAGTTCCTCGAGCAGCCACAGGATCCGCTGTGACCGGGAATTTTCGAGGTGATGGACGATCAGCGTCATGAGCTTCTCCGGAGAAGGGCGGTCGGGTGCTTGCGCAAACGCGGAGCGTCGCAGGAAAGTCTCACCATCCTAGCTCGCCCGACCAGCGCCGGCCATCCATAACCATGAAAGGCCCGCCATCGCGGGCGGGCCTTCCCAGGGTGTTCGACGGCATGACCAGCCGCCCCGTAGAAGAGGACGTACGGCGTGCACGCCGCGTCCCCTGCCCCGCCCGCCAACCGACGGCCGGAGCGAACATCACATCTCGTCGTCGCCGTCGACATCGTCGGGCTCGGGGCCCGCCATCATTTCCTCGGCGACCTTGTCGGTCCGCGTGCGGATCGCCTTCTCCAGACGATCGCTCATCTCGACATTGTTCTTGAGGAAGGTCTTGGCGTTCTCGCGACCCTGCCCGATGCGGACGCTGTCGTAGGAGAACCAGGCGCCTGACTTCTCGACCAGCCCGGCCTTCACGCCGAGATCGAGGATCTCGCCGATCTTCGACACGCCCTGCCCGTACATGATGTCGAACTCGACCTGCTTGAACGGCGGCGCGACCTTGTTCTTGACGACCTTGACCCGCGTCGTGTTGCCGATGATCTCCTCGCGGTCCTTGATCTGCCCGGTACGACGGATGTCGAGACGGACCGACGCGTAGAATTTCAGCGCGTTGCCGCCGGTGGTCGTCTCAGGGTTGCCGTACATCACGCCGATCTTCATGCGCAGCTGGTTGATGAAGATCACCATGCAGCGCGACCGGCTGATCGACCCCGTCAGCTTCCGCAGCGACTGCGACATCAGACGCGCCTGCAGGCCGACGTGGCTGTCGCCCATCTCGCCCTCGATTTCGGCGCGCGGCACGAGTGCCGCAACCGAATCGACCACCAGCACGTCGATTGCGTTCGAGCGCACCAGCGTATCGACGATCTCGAGCGCCTGCTCGCCGGTGTCGGGCTGCGACACGATCAGCTCGTCGATGTTGACGCCGAGCTTCTTGGCATAGACCGGGTCGAGCGCATGCTCGGCATCGACGAACGCCGCCGTGCCGCCGCCCTTCTGCGCCTCGGCGATCACGTGGAGCGCAAGCGTCGTCTTGCCCGAGCTTTCCGGCCCGTAAATCTCGATCACGCGCCCGCGCGGCAGACCGCCGACACCCAGCGCGATGTCGAGACCGAGCGAGCCGGTCGAGATCACTTCGACCTGCATCGTCTGCTTCGAGCCGAGCTTCATCGCCGAGCCCTTGCCGAACGCGCGATCGATCTGTGCCAGCGCTGCCTCGAGCGCCTTGGCGCGCTCTCCGCTCGCCTTATCCGTGGATGCCGCCATTTTGCTGTCGATCACTTTCAACGAAACCGCCATTGGAGCCTCCCGCTAGACCGAACGCCCAGCGCGTTCAATGCATGGTGGCTATGTACTTTGTTTGTTCGTGCGGAACAAGAGGCGAACGGAATAATTCGGGAGGGCCGCTACGTCGTCAATCCGGCGGCGCTCCCCGACCGTCACCCCGGCCTATGCCGGGGTGACGGCAACTCAACGTGTTACGGCAGGCCGTTACCCCCCGCTGCGCCATAGACGTGGCCCGTGGTGTAGCTCGACCCGTTCTCGGCGAGCAGCACGTAGATTCCCGCCAGCTCGCCCGGTTGGCCCGGACGCGCCGCGGGCGTGTCGCCGCCGAAATTCTCGAGCTTCTCCATGGTCGCGCCGCCCGACACCTGCAGCGGAGTCCAGATCGGCCCCGGCGCCACGCCGTTGACGCGAATGCCCTTGGGCGCCAGCTGCTTGCTCAGGCTGCGGACATAGTTGGTGGTCGCGGCCTTGGTCATCGCATAGTCGTACAGATCCTTGGTCGGATCGGTCGCCTGCTCCGAGGTCGTGCCGATGATTACCGAACCCGGCTGAAGATGCGGCAACGCCGCCTTGATAATCCAGAACGGCGCGTAGATGTTGGTCTTCATCGTCCAGTCGAACTGTTCGGTCGAAATGTCGAGGATCGACGCATGCGACTGCTGCCGCCCGGCGTTGCTGACGATGATGTCGAGCCCGCCCAGCTCGCGGATCGCCGTATCGACCAGCTTCTTGCAGAAGGCCTCGCTGCGCAGGTCGCCCGGAATCGCCACGCCCTTGCGGCCCGCCGCGCGGATCAGATCGATCACTTCGCGCGCATCCGCCTCCTCGTCCGGCAGATAGTTGATCGCGACGTCGGCGCCCTCGCGCGCATAGGCGATTGCCGCCGCCCGGCCCATGCCGGAGTCGCCGCCCGTGATCAGAGCCTTGCGTCCGGCCAGTCGGCCGGAGCCACGATAGCTCGTCTCGCCATGGTCGGGCCGTGGGTTCATCTTGCCGGCAAGGCCGGGCCACGGCTGGCTCTGGCGCTGGAACGGCGGCTTCGGCCCGGCGCTGCGCGGGTCCTTGAGACCGGCCGGGGGCGTTCCCTGCGCGGGCGTCTGCGGCTTGCCGAGCGCTGGGGCGGCAGCCGCGGCGGCGGCAATGCCGACCGCGGCACCGCCCACGATTGCGCGGCGCGAAATTCCGTCTTCCTGATTGGCCATGGTTCGTCTCCGTTCAGCGAGGTGATCGCTGGGGAAACTCGCGTTGACCAAAGCGGTTCAGCATCCGCCGCGCTTTGTTACCGTAATCTCGATCAGTATGCACCGCCCGGCAGGCCACGCGAGGATCAGCTGAGCGCGTCGAGCGCCTTGGCCACGCCGTCCATCGTGAACGGCTTCGGCAGGGTCGGCCGGTCCGCCCAGCTTTCCCCGACGCTGTCATGGGACCCGCCGGTCGCGAAAACGAACGGAATGTTGCGGGCGGCAAGCGCTTCGGCGATCGGGAAACTCTTCTCACCGCCGCGCAGGTTGACATCGAGGATCGCGGCGTCGATGCCGCCTGCGTCGACCAGGGCCAGCGCCGAGCCGACGTTATCCGCGCTTCCCGCCAGGGACTTGCCGAGGACATCGAGAAAGTCCTCGATCATCATCGCGATCAGGGGCTCGTCCTCGACGACGAGAATGGATTGTGGAGCACTCATCTCGCCGCCTCTACTCCAGCACGACGACCCGCGCTATCTCATTTTGTTCCTAACACCACGCGCGTCGCTTCTGCAAGTTCCTGCACCGAAAACGGTTTTGCCAAAAACGACACATTGTCGAGATTGATCGACTTGCGCAGCGTCTCCTCGGCATAGCCCGACATGAACAGGATCGGCAGATCCGGATAGCGCGCGCGGGCATGGCGGACCATCGTCGGGCCATCCATCAGCGGCATCATCACGTCGGAGATCAACAGGTCGGGGCGCGGATTGGCCTCCAGCAGTTCGAGCGCGGCCTCCCCGTTTTCGGCGGTCAGCACGGTATAGCCCTGTCGGCTGAGCGCGCGCTCGGCGACCGCCCGCACCATGTCCTCGTCCTCGACCAGCAGGATCGTCCCCGTGCCCCACAGGTCGACCGGCTTTTCGCGCGGCGCGGGGCGCGGCGGGGTCGGTTCGTTGAGCGCGCCCTCGGTATAGACCGGCAGATACATGGTGAAGACCGCCCCCTGCGCGCTGCGCCCGGACGCGTCTCCACTCGGGTCCTTCCGATTTTCCGCGAAGATGTAGCCGCCCGACTGCTTCACGATCCCGTAGACCGTCGACAGGCCGAGACCGGTACCCTTGCCCACCTCCTTGGTGGTGAAGAACGGCTCGAAGATCTTGGGCAGGATTTCGGCCGGGATGCCGCCGCCCGTGTCGCCGATCTCGAGCACCGAATAATCGGCCGGGGGCAGGATGTCGGAGGCCAGCTTGCGCACGTCGGCGGCGGTGACGGCATAGGTCTGGATCGACAACGTTCCCGCGCCGCGCGGATCATGCGTGATCATCGCATCGCGGGCGTTGACCGCCAGGTTGACCACGACCTGTTCGAGCTGCCCCGGATCGGCCCGCACGGGGCTCAGGTTGCGGCCGTGCTTGACCGTCAGCGTCACCGTTTCGCCGAGCAGCCGCTTGAGCAGGTTGGACACTTCGGAAATGACGTCGGGAAGCTGCAAGACCTGCGGACGCAAGGTCTGTTGCCGCGAGAAGGCGAGCAGCTGGCGCGTCAGGCTCGCCGCACGGTTGGAATTGGCGCGGATCTGCTGGATGTCGTCATAATCGCTGTCGCCGGGCGAATGGCGCATCAGCATCAAATCGCAATGGCCGATGATCGCGGTCAGGATATTGTTGAAATCGTGTGCGACACCGCCGGCGAGCTGTCCCACCGCCTGCATCTTGGTGGCCTGCGCGACCTCGCGCTTGAGCCGGGTCTCCTCGCTATTGTCCTTGAGACTGAGCAGCACCGCCGCCTCGCCCAGCCCGCGCGCACCGGCGATCGACAGGGCGACCGGTTCGTCGGGATGGTCCTTGAGCCGGACCGCGAGGTCGGTCGAATGCGTCGCGCCGCCGGCGAAGCGCCGGATCGCGTCCGCGACCACGCCCTTGTCCTCGCGCACCAGCAGGTCGCCGGGATAGAGCGGCGGGCTCGTCGGATCGACCGCGGCGGCGCGGGCGAACGCGTCGTTCATCTGCAGAAAACGCCCGTCGGCACCGATCAGCGCGACACCGAACGGCATCAGCGCGACGAGGCTCTTGATATGCGCGCTCGCGCTTTCGCCGATCGCGGGCTGGCCGCCGTCCTCCTCGTCGATCAGCGCGACGAGCATCGGTGCGTCCTCGCCGTCCAGGAACGGGATCTGGAGCACGCGCAGGGGGTTGCGGGTCATCCCCTCGCGCTCGAACCGCGCCATCCCTTGCGCGTCGGTGATCAGGAACCGCGCGAAATCGCGGCCGAGGATCGGGCTGTCGCCCTCCCCCATGGCGCGCGCGCGCAACACGCGGTTGGCGGCGCGGATCCGGCCGTCGGGATTGATCAACGCGGCCATGATTCCGGCGCCACCAAGACGGTCACCGGTCGGCCCCGCGATGAGCGCCTCCATCGTCCGCGCGAGGTCGAGCCCTTCGCTCCCGCGGAACCGCCATACGAGCAGGTTGCCGTCCTCGCCCGCGCGCGCCACGTCGGCGGTAAGCGACGTACCCTGCGCGATCAGTCGCCCCGCGGTCGCCGCGCCGTCGCGCCACGCGGCACGCCCGGCGGCACTCAGCCGTTCGACCCCGCTCGCGTCGAACGGCAATCCCGGTGGAGTCGGGAAGCCCGCGAACACCGCCTCGTAGCGATCGTTCGCGCACACCAGCCGCCCCGCCCGGTCCGTCACCGCGATCGCATCGGCGCTGCTTTCGGCCAGCGCGCGCGCGACGCTCCAATCGGGTTCGAGCGTGACGTTGGCCGTCGCCGGGAACAAGCGCCGGAACGCCACGAGCGCGCCGCCGAGCACGACCGCCGTCGCGAGAAACGTCGCGGCAAGCGGGACGCTGCCGAGCACGCCCAGAACGATCAGCGCCGCCACGATACCGCAGCCACCCGCGATCAGCAGGGCGGACCGGGCCGGCCGGTCGGAGGTCTGGGTCGGTACGCTTGCCATAAGACCTCGTGTCGAAGCCTCGGGACGAAGCGTCAAGAGTGTAGCGCGGCGGCTCGACCGATGACCGGCCGGGGCTGTCGCCCCGCCCTTCCGCAAACGCATCGCAAGGGCGGGGATACCACGCCTCTTACCAGATGCGCACGCGCTGTTGCGGGGTCAGGTACAATTTCTGTCCCGCCTTCGGATCGAACGCCGCATACCAGGGATCGAGGTTGCGCACGACCCAGGCACGCTGTTCGGACGGACTGTGCGGATCGGTGACGAGTCGCTGCTTCAGGTTCGCCTCGCGGTAGTTGCGCCGCCACACCTGCGCCCAACCGAGATAGAAGCGCTGGTCGCCGGTGAACCCGCCGAGCGTCGGGGCCGTGCGATTGCCCAGCGCGTGATGATAGGCGTCATAAGCGACCGTCAGCCCCGCGAGATCCGCGACATTCTCGCCGAGCGTCAGCGCGCCCTTCACGTGGACGCCGGGGAGCGGCTCGTAGGCGTCATATTCCTTGACCAGCGCATCGGTGCGGCCCTTGAACGCAGCGACGTCGCCCGGCGTCCACCAGTCGGTCAGCTCGCCCCTGGCATTGTACTTGGCGCCCTGGTCGTCGAAATGGTGACTGAGCTCGTGACCGATCACTGCGCCGATCCCGCCGTAATTGACCGCGTCATCGGCGTTGGGATCGAAGAATGGCGGTTGCAGGATGGCAGCCGGGAAGACGATCTCGACCATGCCAAAATTGGCATAGGCGTTTACTTCCATCGGGGTCATGCCCCACTCCCACCGCTGCAGCGGCTTGCCCAGGTGCGATACGTTATACGCTTGCTGCCACTGGTTGGCGCGCCATGCGTTGCCATAGGCGTCGCCGGCGGTGATCTGCAGCCCGGAATAATCCTTCCACTGCGAGGGGTAGCCGATCTTCGGGGTGAAGGCGGCAAGCTTCGCATGCGCCTTTACCTTGGTTTCGGCGGCCATCCAGTCGAGCTTGTCGATCCGCCGGTCCATCGCCGCGATCACGTTCTTGACGAGCTTGTCCGCCGCCGCCTTGGTTTCGGGCGGGAAGTATTTGGCCACGTAGAGTTTGCTGACCTCGTCATCGAGCGCCCCGATCGTGAAGTGGACCGAGCGCTTCCACCGCGCCTCCTGCTCGGGCGTGCCCGACAGGACCGTGCCGTTGAAGGCGAACTGCTCGTCGTCCAGCGCCTTGGGCAGGACGTCGGCATAGCTGTCGAGCGACCGCACGATCAGCTGATCCTGCAACACCCCGATCGGCGCCGCGGCGACTAGGCTGGCGATCCCCGCCACGGCGGTCGGCTGCGCGACGATGACGGTCGGGACGTTCGCGCCGATCCCGCGAAAATAGGTCGGGAACGCAAAGCCCGGCGCGGTCTTGGTCAGATCGGCGACGGTCATCTTGTTATAGGTCTTGGTCGCATCGCGGCTGTCGATGCGGGTCCAGCTGACCTTGGCGATCTCGGTCTCGAACGCGACCAGCGCGGCGGCGCGCGCTGCCGCATTCGGCTCGCCCGCGAGCGTCAGCATCTTGGCGATATGCGCCTGATACGCCGCCTTCTTGTCCGCGAAGCTCGCCTCGAGATAATAATCGCGGTCGGGCATGCCGAGCCCGGACTGCGAGACCGACAGCGCATAGATCTCGGGGTGCTTGTCGTCCTGCCCGACATAGGCGCCGAACGGACCGCCGATCCCCGCTTTGGTCGCCTCCGCGAGCAACGCCGGATAGGCGGCGCGGGATTTCATCGCCTTGATCTTGCCGAGCCACGGCTGGATCGGCGCAAGGCCCTTCGCGTCGATCGCGGGACGATCGAGGTAGGTCGCATAGGCCACGCCGATCTTCGAACGGGGGTCGCGCGCAACGCCCTCGAGGATCGTCCGCGTGCGCGACTCGGACAGGTCCGCGATCAGGTTGAACGCCCCGTAATTCGACTTGTCCGACGGGATCTGCGTCGTTCGCGCCCAGGTTCCGTTCGCGAACGTGTAAAAATTGTCGCCCGGCGCGACCGACCGGTCCATTCCCGCCGCGTCGAAGCCGAAGCTGCCGAACTGCGGCTTGCCCGCGGCGGCGGCGGGTGCCGTCGCCGGGTCGGCGGGTGCTGTCTGAGCGGCACCGCCCGTTGCAAGGGCGACCGCCACCGCCCCGGCCGAAGCCAGGGCGAGACCGTATATAACCTTCATCTCCACTCTCCGAACAGACTCGTTTCCGTGTATTACCAGACCCGTACGCGGTCAGCCGGCGCAAGGTACATCGTGTCGCCGGGCTTCGCGCCGAACGCCTTGTACCAGGCATCGACGTTGCGCACTTCGGCGGTGCGGAACGGACCCGGCGAGTGCGGATCGCTCAGCAATTGCGAGCGCAGCGCCGGCTCGCGGAACTTGATCCGCCAGACCTGCGCATAGCCGAGGTAGAAGCGCTGGTCGCCGGTCAGACCGCCGATCACGGGTGCGGGCTTGCCGTTGAGCGAGCGATGATAGGCGTCGTACGCCACCGCAAGCCCGGCAAGATCAGCCATGTTCTCGCCGAGCGTCAAGCCACCCTGAATGTGCTGGCCCGGGATCGGCTCATATGCGTCATATTGCTTGACCAGCTTGTCGGTCAGCGCGGTGAAGCGCTTGACGTCCTCGGGCGTCCACCATTCGGTGAGCTTGCCGGTCGCGTCGAACTTGCGCCCCTGGTCGTCGAAATGGTGGCTGAGCTCATGCCCGATCACCACGCCGATCCCGCCGTAATTCACCGCCGGATCCGCCTTCGCATCGAAGAACGGCGGCTGGAGGATCGCCGCGGGGAAGACGATCTCGTTCATCACCGGATTGGCGTAGGCGTTGATCGTCATCGGGGTCATGCCCCATTCGGTGCGGTCGATCGGCCCGCCCAGCTTGCTGAGGTCGCGCTGATATTCGAACGCGTTGGCGGCGGCGACGTTGGCAACCAGATCGCCCCGGTTGACCTGGAACGCGCTATAGTCGCGCCACTTGCTCGGATAGCCGATCTTGGGGGTAAAGGACGCCAGCTTCTGGTGCGCCTTGACCTTGGTTTCGGGCGCCATCCATTCGAGCTTGTCGAGCCGCTGGCCCATCGCCGCGATGATGTTCCGGACGAGCTGGTCCGCCGCGCTCTTCGATTCCGGGGGGAAATATTGCGCGACATACTGCTGGCCGACATCCTCGCCAAGCGCGTTGCTGACGGTCGCGACGCCGCGCTTCCAGCGGGGCTGTTGCTGCGGCGCGCCCGACAGGACCGTGCCGTAGAAAGCGAAGTTGGTCCGGTCGAAGGTCTTCGACAGATACGGCGCATAGGACCGCAGCAGCTTGAGCGTCAGATAATCCTTGAGCAGCGGCAGCGGGGTCTGCTGGAACAGCTGCGCCCCGGCGGCAATGGCGCTCGGCTGGCCGACGATATAGGCGGGCTGCTGCGCGACGCCGAGCGCGGTCTGATACTCGGTCCACGGGAAGCCGGGTGCCTTGGCGGCGAAGTCCGCCGCCGTCCATTTGTTATACCCCTTGTCGGCGTCGCGCGACTCGATCCGGGTCCAGTGCCCGGTCGCGATCCGCGTCTCGAAGGCGACGACCGCGGCGGCGCGCGCCTCGGCATCGGGCTCGCCGACCAGCGTCAGCATCTTGGCGAGATAGGCCTGATAGGCGGCCTTGGTCTCGACCAGCTTGGCGTCGGTCTTGAGGTAATAATCGCGGTCCGGAAGACCGAGGCCGGCCTGCGCCATCTCGACGACATATTGCGTCGGCATCTTGGCATCGATCCCGACGCCGACGCCGAACATCCCGCCGACGCCGCGCCGCTGCAGCTTCGCCATCTCGACCGCCAGCGCGGTCTTGTCGTTGACCGCCTTGATCTCGGCGATCCACGGCTGGATCGGCTTGGCGCCCTTCGCCTCGATCCCGGCCTCGTCCATGTAGCTCGCGTACATGTCGCCGCTCTTGTTGCCGGGCGTCTTCATCGCGGTCTCGAGGATGCCGCGGGTCCGCTCGGTCGACAGATCCTGAAGCACGTTGAACATGCCGAACGCCGCGCGATCCTCCGGGATCGCGGTATTGCGCGCCCAGGTGCCGCCCGCATATTCGGCGAAATTGTCACCCGGCTTCACGGTCTTGTCCATGCCGGCGAGATCCAGGCCGAAATCACCATAGGTCGGCTTGCCCGCGACGGCGGCCGTGGTTGCGGGGGCGGGCGTGGGCGCTGCGCTCTGCGCATAAGCGGCGCCGGCCAGCGCGGCCGAGGTTAGCAACGATACCGCAAAGATCGAACGACGCATGGCAGACCCTTAATAAAGCATGACGAAAGCCTGCGTGTTGTATCTAACCGATACGCCTAGTCAAACGGGTTCCTGCATTTGCCGTTGCAAAGTTCTGCGGCGCCATTTCCGGCCGATTCGGACCCGCCAGACCAGCCCTGCGCCGACATAGCCGACCGCCGCGAGAACCGCCGAGATGACCATCAGGCCGACGATCGTCGCCGGGCCGACTTGCGCAACCAGGGTGTGGAACCACCCCGCATGTGCCGCGACATTGCTCGCGATCGGCTGCCCCGGGACCGCGCGGTCCCAGTGCAACACCCAGCAACCGACGTGATAGGCGCTGAAATACAGCGGCACGCTGGTCAGCGGGTTGTGCAGCAAGGTGGTCGCGACCGCGACCGGGACATTGGCCCGCACCGGCAATGCCGACAGCGCTGCGACGGGTGCGTGAACGAACGGAAACAGAATGCCGCTCACCACGCCAAGTGCCACGCCGCGCGGAACCGACCGCCGGGTGAACCGCCACAGCACGGGATGCAGGATGCGATGGGCGACCGGCCGCAAAAACCGGTTGCGCTCGATCCCCTCCCGAGTCGGGATATGATGCCGTGCGTACGTCCACGCCCGCGCCCAGATCCCGCGAGAGGCGGCGGCGTCAGCCACGGTCGCGCATCAGCCGACCCTGCTCGCGCTTCCAGTCGCGTTCCTTGATCGAATCGCGCTTGTCGTGCGCCTTCTTGCCCTTCGCGAGCGCGAGCTCGATCTTGGCGCGCCCGGTCGAATTGAAATAGATCATCAGCGGGATCAGCGTCATCCCGTCGCGATTCACCGCGCCGTGCATCTTGTTGATCTCGCGGGCGTGGAGCAGCAGTTTTCGCGGGCGCTTGGGCTCGTGGTTGAAGCGGTTGCCGTGGCTGAACTCGGGGATGTTCGAATTGATTAGCCACACCGCGCCGTCCTTCGCCTCGGCATAGCTCTCGACGATCGACCCCTGCCCGGTGCGGAGCGATTTGACCTCGGTCCCGGTCAAGGCAATCCCTGCCTCGAACACGCTTTCGATGGAGTAATCGTACCGTGCGCGCCGGTTCTCGGCGACGATCTTGGTCTTCTCGAATGTAACAGGTTTGGGACGCGCCATAGGCTGGGCGATGTAGGGCCTCGTTCCCGGGAGCGAAAGCCCCATGGCCGTTGCCAACGGATCAATTCGCGGCTGGGATCGAACTGCCCGGCCCATCGTTGCTGACATAATTGTTAACGACCGCGGTCCTAGGCTCTCGCAACGGCGCCCGATCTCGGATAGGATGTGTCATGGTCCAGTTCGCTACCCATAATTTCCCGATCGACATCGATGCGGCGGACATCGACTTCATGGGGCACGTCAACAACGCGTCCTATCTGAAGTGGGTACAGGCGGCGGTGATCAGCCATTGGCAGCGCTTTGCGCCAGCCGAGGCGCTGGCCTCGCACGCGTGGGTCGCGCTCAAGCACGAGATTACCTATCGCAAGCCGACCTTCCTCGACGACGAGGTGATCGCGACGGTTCTGCTCGAAAAGGTCCAGGGCGCGCGCGCCTTCTACGAGACGATCATCAAGCGTGGCGAAGAGGTCCTCGCCGAGGTCAAATCGAGCTGGTGCTGCCTCGATATCGAGACGAAGCGCCCTGCGCGGCTTGGCCAGAGCGTGATCGACCGGTTCTTCGCCAAGGACTAAGGGTCCCGCCGCGTCAGGACGTACCCCCCGGGGAAGGCCGGGGCCCAATCGCGGAACCGTCGATTGAGAACGTTGCGCACCATGACGCAGGGTCTCGCTACTGGGCCCCGGCCTTCGCCGGGGTGGCGGCAGTTCGCAGACCTTGCGGAGCTTAGCCCAAACCCGCCGCCGCCAGTCCCGCATCGACCGCGCGCTGGCTCGCCTCGCCCGGCCACGTCATCGGCAACCGCAACGCCTTGGGAAACGACGGCCGCACCCGGTTGAGCGCATATTTCACCGGCCCCGGCGACGCATCGGTGAACAACGAAACGTGCAGCGCGAACAGACGGTCGTGGAGCGCCAGCGCCACGCCATAATCCCCCGCCGCGCACGCCGCCTGAAAGTCCGCGCACAATCGCGGCGCGACGTTCGCGGTCACCGAGATGCACCCGACGCCGCCCGTCGCGTTGAACGCCAGCGCCATGTCGTCATTCCCCGACAACTGAACGAACCCCTCCGGGCACACCGCGCGCTGCGCCGACACGCGCTGGATCACCCCCGTCGCATCCTTGATGCCGATCACGCTCGGGAACGCCAGCGCGATCCGCCCGACGGTCTCCACCGCGATATCGGTCACGGTCCGCCCGGGGACGTTGTACAACACGATCGGCAGATCGCTGCTGTTCGCCACCGCCTCGAAATGCCGGAAGATCCCCTCCTGATTGGGCCGGTTGTAATAGGGCGGGACCATCAGCGCGGCATCCGCGCCCGCCGCCTTGGCGGCCGCGATGTTGTGGATCGCGACGCGCGTGTCGTTCGACCCTGCCCCGGCCAGCACGGGCACCCGTCCGCGCGCCTGATCGACGCAGATGGCGACGATGTGGAAATGCTCGTCCGCGGTCAGCGTGGCGGCCTCGCCGGTCGTACCGCACGGCACCAGCCCGGCAGACCCTTCCGCGATCTGCCATTCGACCAGATCGCGATAGGCGGACTCGTCAAAGGCGCCGTCAGCGGCGAACGGCGTGACGAGCGCCGGGATCGATCCCGAAAACATGCTGTTATGCTCCTGCGCGCCGGTCTTTCCGTCGCATTTCCTGTTTTTCGACGGGACAAATACGGACAGGAGGCATACTCTGTCCACATGATTGCAACGCTGTTCAAATCGGGTTTCCTGTTGGCCAGTGTGTCGAGCCTGGCGATGCCCGCCGACGCGGTCCAGGAACAGCTTGGCTGGGGTCGCGCGACCCAGATCCTCACCGGGACCAATGCCTCCAGCGTCGCGATCGCGGCCACCATCTCCGAATGGAAGATGCTGCAGACGACGGGCTATGGCTTCGATCGCTATGCCGCCTTCCTGATCGCGCATCCCGGCTGGCCGAACGAGATGGCGCTGCGCCGCTCGGCCGAGCGCGCGCTCGAGATGCCCGGCTGGTCGCCCGCCACCGCGGTTGCCTATTTCCGGCGCTTCCCGCCGCTCACCGGGACCAGCCGCTTGCGCTACGCCGAGGCGCTTGCGGCGACTGGCGCGCGCGCCGAGGCCAACGCCGCCGCGCGCGCCGCGTGGATATCGGGCGCCATCTCGCCGGTCGACGAAGCGAAGGTGCAGGCCTTCTACCCCGGCGCGCTGAGCCAGGCGGACCAGGACACGCGGATGGACATGCTGTTGTGGCAGGGCTCGACGCTCGCCGCGCAGCGTCAGGTCGTGTTGACCAGTCCGGCGCGGCGGGCGGTGTTCGAGGCACGGCTCGCGTTCCGCACCAACGCCCCCGACGCCGCTGACCGCGCCGTCCTGACGCAGGCGATGGGCGCGACCGATCCGGGCTGGCTCGCCGACCGCGCAAGCTGGTACCGCCTCAACGGCGCATCGAACAGCGCACGCGGGACGCTCGCACAGCGCGCCCCGCTCGCGGTCGTCCCGGGCAGCGCCGAGCAGTGGTTCGAGGCCCTGCTGACCAACGCGCGCGCCGCCGCCAACGACGGGCAGACCGCGGTCGCCTATGACATCGCGCGGCGGGTCGACGACGCCTATCCCGCGGGCACCGATGTCAGCGCGCGACCCTATGGCGAGCGCGACGATTACACGAGCCTTGTCTGGCTCGCCGGCCAGGCCGCGATGAAGCAGATGAACCGCCCCGCCGATGCGACCGGGCTGTTCCTGCGCTACGCCAATGCCTCCAAGACCCCGACGACCCAGTCGAAGGGCTATTACTGGGCGGGCCGCGCGGCAGAGGCGGCGGGGAACCGCGCCGAGGCGAACGGCTATTACGCCCGCGCTGCGGGGTTCCGCGACATGTTCTACGGCCAGCTTGCGATCGAGCGGCTCGGCCAGACGCTGACCGCGCCCGCCGCCCCCGTGCAGCGTCCCGTCGACACCGCGACCCGCAGCGCCTTCTACGCGCGCGAGACGGTCCGCGCGGCGCAATATCTGGGCACGACCGGCGCGTGGCTCGACCAGACCGCGTTCGTCCGCCAGATCGCGCTCGACGCCAAGACCGACAGCGACCACGTCCTTGCCGCCGAGGTCTCGCGGACGCTCGGTCGCCCCGATCTCGGGGTGATGGTCGGCCGCAGCGCGTTGCAGAACGGCCTCAGCGATTACACCACGGTCGGCTTCCCCAACGTCCGCGTCCCGGTCGCGAGCCAGGACGACTGGACGATGATCCACGCCATCGCCCGGCAGGAAAGCCAGTTCGACCGCGCGGCGATCAGCCACGCCGGCGCGCGCGGGCTGATGCAGCTGATGCCGGGCACCGCGCGCGAGACCGCGACCAAGCTCGGGCTTGCGTATGACGCCTCGGCGTTGATGACCGACACCGATTACAACATCATGGTCGGGTCGAGCTATTTCCGGAAGATCTTCGGCACCTTCGGCAGCTATCCGCTCGCGGTCGCGGCGTATAATGCGGGCCCGGGCAACGTGAACAAATGGCTCCGCGCGAACGGCGACCCCCGCATGGCGGGCGGCCCGGACATGATCGACTGGATCGAGGCGATCCCGATCTACGAGACCAAGAATTACGTCCAGCGCGTGCTCGAGAATGCGGTGGTGTACGACCTGATGAACCCGAGCCGGTCGCGGTCGTCCGGGCCGAACCGGATCAGCTGGTACCTGGGCAAGCGCACCCAGGGCTGACGCTGCGATGGATCGCCCGAACTACATCACGCCCGCGGGCTACGCCGTGCTGAGCGCGGAATATCAGCAGCTGCTCGGCGAGGAGCGCCCCAAGCTGGTCGACGTTATTTCCTGGGCGGCGGGCAATGGCGATCGTTCGGAAAACGGCGACTATATCTACGGTCGCAAGCGGCTCCGCGAGATCGACCGACGGCTCGGCTTCCTCGCACGCCGGATGAAGGCCGCCAAGGTGGTGGATCCCGCCGCGCAGCCCGACCACGGGAAGGTCTGGTTCGGCGCGACCGTCACCATCGCGGACGAGGACGACGAACACCGCGTGCTGACGCTGGTCGGTGACGACGAGACCGATGCCGCCGCGGGCAAGATCGGCTGGAACGCCCCGATCGCGCGCGCGCTGCGCGGCGCGGCGGTCGGCGACGTCCGCCGCGTGACCCTGCCGGCAGGCGAGCGGGAGTATGAGGTGATGGCGATCGAATACCCTCCGGTGAATAGGTTGTTTTCCGATAGCTGACCTGCATCGTCACCCCCGGCGAAGGCCAGGGCTGTCAGGTTGTCGTGCCGCCGGGCGCCCGTTGCGCGACGGCCCCGGCCTTCGCCGGGGTGACGGGAAACTGGCCGGAGCAACCTGTACCGACACGGCGGCGCTGGCGTGCGACGAATAGCCGCGCGCACCAGATGTGCGCCAGCCATGGTCGCGCTACACACCACCCGACGGCGCGCAGTCTCGCGCCGATCCAGCAGTGAGTGATGACGATGCAGCGCGTGTTCGTAAGTGGAAAGGTCCAGCGGACCGGCTATCGGGATTGGGTCGTCCGGCGCGCGCAGGAGCTGGGCGTCATCGGCTGGGTCCGCAACCGCACCGACGGTCGTGTCGAACTGCTCGCCGCGGGGGATGAAGCTGCGGTCGCGCGGCTGATCGAGCTGTGCCGCCAGGGTCCGGACACCGCCCGCGTCGACCACGTCGAGGCGCAGCCCGACAACGAGCGCGCGCCCAAGGGGTTCACCAAGCGGTTCACCGTCTGATTGCTCGGCTCCGCGCACATGCTATGATGATGGCATGACCGCGCAGGATGCCCTCGCCCGCCCCTTCACCCCGAAGCTGACGGTCGACGATTACCTGTTGCTCGACCGGTCGGGTGCGTTCGATGCCTATGCAAAGACGGAGCTGATCGACGGCGCGGTGGTGGCGGTGAATGCGCAGTTCAGCGAGCATTTTACGGTCAAGACCAAGGTGCTGCTTGCACTTGCGGAGGCGTGTAAGAGGCTGGGCAGCGGGCTGCAGGCATGGTCCGAGGGGTCGATCACCATGCCGCCGCACTCCGTTCCGGAGCCTGACGTTTTCGTGACGACGGTCGAACCGGTCCGCGGGCCGGTCGCCCTCGAGACGGTCGCGCTGATCGTCGAGGTTGCTTCCACCTCGCTGAGCGACGATCTGGGCGTAATGCTGCGGATCTATGCGCAGGCGGGGGTGCCCGAATATTGGGTGGCCGACGTGAAGGCGCGGGTCATTCACCAGATGTGGGCGCCCTCCGGCGGGGCTTATGCCGAGCGGCGGGTCGTTGCGTTCGGGGATCGGGTTCAGTCAGGGACGATCGACGGCCTCGGCGTAGATACCGCCGCGCTGTGAGCCGGTTGGTCGCATCCGTCCGACCATAGCCAGCTGTCTTTTCCCAAGAGTTACTTCCCCGGCGAAGGCCGGGGCCCAGTCGCGAAACGCGGAGTGTCTAGCGCTTGCGCCTCGTCACCTCGACCATCGCGACTGGGCCCCGGCCTTCGCCGGGGAAGCATATTAGTCAGCTCAGCGCGTGAGCTTCTTATACGCCAGCCGCGTCGGACGATCCGCCGCATCGCCCAGACGACGCCGCTTGTCTTCCTCATACGATTCGAAGTTCCCCTCGAACCACTCGACGTGGCTGTCGCCCTCGAACGCGAGGATGTGCGTCGCGAGACGATCGAGGAAGAAGCGGTCATGGCTTATCACCACCGCGCACCCCGCGAACGACTCCAGCGCTTCCTCAAGCGCACGCAGCGTCTCGACGTCGAGATCGTTGGTCGGCTCATCGAGCAGGAGGACGTTGCCACCCTCCTTGAGCATCTTGGCGAGATGGACGCGGTTGCGCTCACCGCCCGACAGCTGGCCGACCTTCTTCTGCTGGTCCTGGCCCTTGAAGTTGAACGCGCCGACATAGGCCCGCGTGCCCAGCTCCTGCTTGCCGAAGCGGAAGATCTCGAGCTTGTCCGAGATTTCCTCCCAGACGTTGTTGTTGGGGTCGAGGTCGTCGCGCGACTGGTCGACATAGCCGAGCTTGACCGTCTGCCCGACCTCGATCGAGCCGACGTCCGGAGTTTCCTGCCCGGTGATCAGCTTGAACAAGGTCGACTTGCCCGCGCCGTTCGGCCCGATCACGCCGACGATCCCGCCCGGCGGCAGCACGAAGTCGAGGTTCTCGAACAACAGCTTGTCGCCGTACGACTTGGTCAGGCCCTTCGCCTCGATCACCTTGCCGCCGAGCCGTTCGGGCAGCTGGATCAGGATCTGCGCCTTCCCGATCGAACGGTTCTCCTGCTTCTCCATCAGCTCGTCGAACGCGCGGATACGCGCCTTGGACTTGGTCTGGCGCGCCTTGGGGGTCTGCCGCATCCACGCCAGCTCGTCCGAGATCGCCTTGGCCTTGCCCTGCTCCTCGCGCTCTTCCTGCTCGAGCCGCTTGACCTTCTTTTCCAGATAGCCGGAATAGTTGGACTCGTAGGTGTAATAGCGCCCGCGATCGAGCTCGAGTACCCAGTTGACGACGTTATCGAGGAAGTAGCGATCGTGCGTCACGAGGATGACGTTGCCGGTATATTCCTTGAGGTAATTCTCGAGCCACGCGACGCTTTCGGCGTCGAGGTGGTTGGTCGGCTCGTCGAGCAGCAGGATGCCCGGCTTCTCGAGCAACAGCTTGCAAAGAGCGACGCGACGCTTCTCACCACCCGACAGGTTGGTGACCGCGCTGTCACCCGGCGGGCAACGGAGTGCCTCCATCGCCTGCTCGAGCTGGCTGTCGAGCGCCCAGCCGTCGGCGGCGTCGATCTTGGTCTGGAGATCGCCCATCTCGTCCATCAGCGCGTCGAAATCGGTGTCGTCCTGCGGATCGCCCATTTCGGCCGAGATCGCGTTGAATCGCTCGACCATCAGCGCGACGGGACCTGCGCCCATCTTGACGTTTTCCATGACGGTCTTGGTCGGGTCGAGCTGCGGCTCCTGCGGCAGATAGCCGACCTTGATCCCGTCCGCGGCCCACGCCTCGCCGGTGAAGTCCGGGTCGATCCCGCCCATGATCTTCATCAGCGTCGACTTGCCCGAGCCGTTCGGCCCGATGATCGCGATCTTCGCGTCGGGCAGGAACTGCAGGTGGATGTTGTTGAGCACCGGCTTGGGCGCACCGGGGAAGGTCTTGGTCAGGCCCTTCATCACATAGCTGTACTGCACGGCCATAGCCGATGATGCTCCGTTCACATGAGGCTGGAAATATGACCTTCATGTAGCGAGCATGGCGCGGATTGGCAACGTGGCCGGCGGTGGATACGGTGGCGCGACCGCCGCTACGGCCCGAAGGAGCGTCCCGCCATAATGACCATCCGATCGTTGATCCTCGCCTCGACCCTGCTTGGTTCGCTTGCCGCTCCCGCCTTCGCCCAGCGCACCCTGCCGAGCCCGGTCGCGCCGGACGCCGCCGTCGCCGCGATCCGCGAAACGGCGCTGCAGGACGACGTCGCCTATGACATCGTCTCCGGCCTGACGACCGAGATCGGTCCGCGCCCGGACGGTTCCCCCGCTGAGGAACGCGCGCGGCAATGGGCGGTGATCAAGCTCAAGGCGCTCGGTTTCCAGAACGTGCGGATCGAACGCTATGAGCTCAAGAACGTGTGGGTTCGCGGTACCGAGACCGCCGAGGTCATCGCCCCCTTCCCGCAGCCGCTGCGGCTGACCGCGCTCGGCAATTCGGGCGCGACTCCCGCCAAGGGACTGACGCTGCCGGTCGTCTATTTCCCGAGCTTCAACGATCTGCTGCTCGCACCCGCCGGCAGTCTGAAGGGCAAGATCGCTTTCGTCTCCAACAGCATGCAGCCAACGCAGGACGGTTCCAGCTACGGCAGCCAAGGTGGCGCGCGTTTCCTCGGCCCCAACGTCGCCGCGACAAAGGGTGCCGCCGCGATCGTGATCCGCTCGATCGGCACCGATCATGGCCGCGGGCCGCATGCGGGGACGACCAACTTCGCGCCCGGCGTCACGCCGATCCCGGCCGCCGCGCTGTCGGTCGCCGATGCGGAGAACCTCGAACGCATGTTCAAGACCGGCAAACCCGTCTCGCTCCATCTCGTTCTGACGCCGACCGTCGTTCCCAGCCGCACCTCGGGCAACGTCGTCGCTGAAGTCCCCGGTTCGGATCCCTCGGCGGGGATCGTCCTAATCGGCGGGCATCTCGACAGCTGGGATCTCGGCACCGGCGCGATCGACGATGGCGCGGGTGTCGCGATCACCGCCGCGGCGGCCAAGCACATCATGACCGCGGGCACCCCGCGCCGCACGATCCGCGTCGTCTGGTTCGGCGACGAGGAAACCGGCGGCTTCGGCGGCGCGGCCTATGCCAAGGCGCATGCGACCGAGCAGCACACGATCGCGTCCGAATCCGATTTCGGCGCGGACCGGGTGTGGCGTTTCGAAACCAATCTGCCCGAGTCCGCCAAGCCGGTCGCGGATCGCCTCGCGGTTGCGCTCGCGCCGATCGGCGTGGTGCGCGGCGCGGACAAGGCGCACGGCGGGACCGACGTCGAGGCGACGCTCGCGCTCGGCGGCGGCGGGATCGATCTCAACCAGTCGGGCTTGCGCTACTTTGATTACCATCACACGCCCGAGGACACGCTCGACCTGATCGATCCCGCGCAGCTGCGCCAGAACGTCGCGGCGTGGGCGACGATGCTGGCGGTGGTGGCAAACGCACCCGAAGCGATAGGGCCGATTGGTGCCAAAAACTGACATCGGCTCGTCGCAAATATGGCTGAAAGGTGGCAGGATGGTATCGAAAACACCGATTGTTGATTGACGCACCGCAGCGACTCGTTATGCCACCGGTCTTCGCGGAGGCACCTGCCGCCACGAAATGCCTTATTTGCTTGGGAGCAATTGCATGAAGAAGACCGCCCTTGTTCTCGTCGCCGCCGGCCTGGTTTCGCTCGCCGCGTGCAACAAGAACCCAGAAGCTGCTGCGATCGAGAACAATGCCGACATGGTCGCTGACGCGGTCGACAACAACGCTTCGATGATCGACGACATGGCGTCGAACACCTCGAACGCAACGGCTTCGGCAGTGTTGGACAACAAGGCCGACTCGATGCACGACCAGGCTGACAACATCCGCGCCGACGGCGATGCCAAGGCTGACAACGTCCAGTAAGGACGTTGGCGCCGGGTTGACGCTCGGACGCTTGAAGAAGGGCGCTACCGCATCGCGGTGGCGCCCTTTTTTTGTCTGGCGCGATTCGTAGGCGCGCGGCACGACCATGGGCCGTCGCCGGCGTCCTACCCGGGCGGCATCTGCGCGATCATCGCATCCAGCGCCGCCAGCCGCAGCGCGATCCCTTCCCGATACGGCGTGCCCCGGGGCGACAACGCGAGCGCGCGCAGCCAGTACGCCCTCCCCTTGCGGAAATCACCCGACTGGACATAGGCAAGCCCGGCGAAGAACGGCGGTGCGGGGTGCTCCGGCGCGAGCCGCATCGCCTGCTCGAACGCGAGCCGCGCCGCCGGCGATACCGCGCCCCCGTCATGCTGCGAAATGGCGGTGCCGAGCCCGGTCCAGAGCGTGAGGCTGCGTGGATAGCGGTTCGCGCCCATCAGCACCACGCGCGCGCCGCTCTCGCGGCTGCCGCTGCGCATCAGCGCGTCCGACGCGATGAGATACGCCCCGTCCCCGGTAAAGCGGCCGAGCATCTGGTCGCGCATCTCGGTCATGTCGGGGAAGACCGCGACCGCATCGCGATCCGCCTGCACCGGATGCCCCGCCAGCCCGGCATGTTCCTGCGCGGCATAGCCCGCCGCACCGATCATCAGCGCGGCGCCGACCATCGTCCACAGGGATCGCGCAACCCCGGCGACCCATAACCCTACAGCGGCCGCCGCCCCCAGCCCCACGAGCATCACCCAGCCACTCACGGTCGCAATTCCATCCCGTTGGTCATAGGCATGACCATGCGCGCGAACCGCGCAGCGGGCAACCGCAAGCAATTCTCGCGCGTTCTCCCCTCCCGTCTCCAGCCAGGATCCTGTCATGAAGAAACTCATCGCGTTCGACCTCGACGGCACGCTTGCCGAGAGCAAGCAGCGGATCGGCGAGCCGATGGAGGCGCTGCTCGGGCAGTTGCTGGAGGTTGCGCGCGTCGCGGTCATCTCCGGGGGGGACTGGCCGCAGTTCGAGACGCAGGTCGTGGCGGCGCTACCCCAGGGCACGAAGCGCGACCGCCTGTTCATCATGCCGACCACCGGGACCAAGCTGTATCGCTTCGAGGGCGAGGCATGGACCCCGATCTACGCCGAGATCTTCGCCCCGGAAGAACGCGACCATATCCTGAACGCGCTGGACACCGCGACGCAGGAGGCGGGCTTCGGCGACGAGAAGATCTGGGGTGCGCGTGTCGAGGATCGTGGCAGCCAGATCACCTTCTCCGGCCTCGGACAGGAAGCGCCGCTCGATGCCAAGAAGGCGTGGGACCCGGATTTCGCCAAGCGCAAGGCGATGCAGGCGATCCTGCGCAAGGCATTGCCCGACCTGTCGGTCAATATCGGCGGATCGACTTCGCTCGACATCACGCACAAGGACATCGACAAGGCCTATGCGATGCGCAAGCTGGCCGAGGCTTCGGGCATCGCAACCGAGGACATGCTGTTCCTGGGGGATGCGATCTATCCCGGCGGCAACGACGACGCCGTACGCGCAGCGGGAATGGACACGATCGCGGTCCGCGATGTCGAGGATACGATGACCGCGGTGCGCGCGATCATCGCGTGTTTGAAGTGAACCTCAACTTCTAAACTACTTCCCCGGCGAAGGCCGGGGCCCAGTAGCAAAGGTCGATGTAACCGAGCGCATCGCCCGGAAAACAACGGCTTCGCTACTGGGCCCCGGCCTTCGCCGGGGAAGCAAATCAGAACAAGGGTTACCCGCGCCCGATCAGCTTCCGCGCCATCGCATCCGCGACATCCGACGCCGGTGCGCCCGACCGATCGCTCTCGTCCCAGATCGCGACGAGGCGCTCCGGGATCCGCGTGATGCGCTTCTCGACTTCGGCCTGATCGCCCTGCCCGAGATATTCGAGCCCGACATTGATGATCCCGCCGGCATTGATCACGTAATCCGGGGCGTAGAGGATGCCACGCTCCTGAAGGGTCGCGCCCTCGGCGTGCGTTGCCAGCTGGTTGTTCGCGCCACCCGCGATGATCTTGGTCTGCAGCGCGTCGATCGACTGCGGCGTCAGGATCGCGCCCAAGGCGTTCGGGCTGACGATGTCCGCCTTGGTCGACAGGATCGCGTCCGCCGCGACCGTCTCGCCACCGAGCTCCTCCGCCAGCGCATTCGCGCGGTCGGCGTTGACGTCGGCAAGTGTCAGCTTCGCGCCGTCCTTCGCGAGCAACCGGGCGAGCCCGCCACCGACGCTGCCGACACCCTGGATCGCCACGTGCACGCCGCGCATGTCGTCCGCGCCGAGCCCGCGCTTGGCGGCCGCCTTGACGCCGAGATACACGCCCATCGCGGTGTACGGCCCGGGATCGCCCCCCGCGCTGCCGGCCGCGACGGGCAGGCCCGAGACATGCTTGGTCATCGTCGCGATCGTCTTCATCCGCGCTTCGGACATGCCGACGTCTTCCGCCGTCACGTAGCGCCCGCCGAGCGATTCGACCGCGCGGCCGAACGCCTCGAGCTGTGCCTGCGTGATGACGTCACCCGGGTTCGCCGCGAGGACCACGCCCTTGCCGCCGCCCATCGGCAGGTCGGCCATCGCGTTCTTGAAGCTCATCCCGCGCGACAGCCGCAGCGCATCGGTGATCGCGCGGTCATGGTCGGCGTAATGCCAGAACCGGACTCCGCCCGCTGCCGGCCCGAGCGCGGTCGAGTGGACCGCGATGACCGCGCGTAGGCCGCTCGCCGGATCGGTGAAGAGATGGACGCCTTCGTGGTCGTCGAAATCGGGGAAGCCCCAGCCGGTGGTCAAAGCGAATTCCTGGCTGCTAGAAAGAATGGGGCGACCGACGGGACTTGAACCCGCAACATCCGGCATCACAAGCCGACGCTCTAACCAATTGAACTACGATCGCCGCAGAGTGGGCGCTCCTAGCGGGAGCGGGACCCCACCGTCAAGAATGCTCTTGTCATAATTTACCGTCCACCGTCAGCATATGCCCTTTCGTGGTGGGTCGGAAGCCGGCGAGCTCGAGTTTCTGCGCTGCGGTCGGATCCGTCGGGTGGACCAGCAGCACGGCGACGAACCGCCCATTCTGCCACAGGCGCAGGTCGACATGCTCGGTCCCGGCCTGGCTCGCCAGCGGGAGCAGCAGTGCGCCCGCGTCGCAGCGCGCATTGCCCGAAAGCCCCTGCCCCAGCGCGACGCCGCCGAGGTCGCCGCTCAGGACGGCCTTCACCCGGCCCTCCGCCTTGTCGCAATTGCCGTCGCGGAAGCGCACGCTGACCGCGTCGAGATCGAGCCCCATGACCGGCACTGGCGCGAAGATGTCGCCCGCCGGCAGGCTCGCGGTCATGTCGTCGATCCCGGCTGCGTGGCGCGACACGGTCACGGCGCCACGAATCATGCGGGTCGCCACGGGTGCGTCGGCAGCGGGCTGGCCGGCAATGCCGATTCGCGCGCGACCGAGCGCCAGCGGCCAGGGCGACAGCGATGCGCCGAGATCCCCGAGTGCGATCGATCCGACCTGCGCCTCGCGGACGTTGCCGAACCAGACGCTGCCGGTCGCTTCCCGCGCGGCGATTCGCGTCGAGTCGAGATCGAACCACCCGAGCACCAGTCGCAACGGCAACAGCACGATCAGCGCAACTACGAACACGGCGCCGAACAGCGCGGCCGGGCCGGTCCTGAGCCGAAACCGCGTCATTGCCCGCGCGCCCGGAGCGTCATCTGGACCGCCACGGTGCGATCGCCATTGTCGGTGGTGGCAAGCTGTTCGACCAGCACGCCCGCCGCCTCGAGATCCGCCACCCACGCGGTCAGCGCCCCCGGCCGCGCGGATGCGATCGCGATCGCGACCCGGTCCCCGCCCTGCGGCGTCACGGCGGCGAGCGCGAAGCCCGCGTCGTTCGCGCGGGTGCGGATCAGCGTTTCGAGCGGTCCATCGAGCGGGGCGATTCGCTCGGCCTGCGCCGCCTTGACCGCATCGACCCGCACCTGTGTCTCGCCCAGCGCGATCACGTCGGTGGCGTGCCGTCCACGCTCCGATTCGAGGGCATCATTGAGCGGGACGATCAGCAGATATGCGATGGCGAGCACCGCGATCACCCCGCCCGCGAGCACGAGCCGTTGCTCGCGTTGCGTGCGGGCGCGGTACCAGAGGAGCAGGCGTTCGGTCATTTCGGCTTCACCAGCAATTCCCCGGACAGGCGGCCGCCGGTGGACACGAGTTGGCCCTGGGTCGACGCCTCGAACCCGGCCGCATCGATCCGGCGGCGCAGGTCGAGGATCTGGCCCTCGTTCTGCAACCCGACGGTCACGCGTAGTGCGCCGAGCGAATCGAACGCCAGCGTGCGCAGCTCGGTCCCCGGCGTCGCCTGCACCGCCGCGAACACCGCTGCGGTGGTCCGCGTAAACCCCTGCCCGCCGCCGCGCAGCCGCTCGAGCCGCGCATCGAGCTGGCGGTCGGCATCGCTCACCGCTTCGCCGCGCGCGAGCCCGGTACGCGCGAGCAGGTCGTTGCGCCGCTCCAGCTCGTCCGCCGCGGTCGAATATTTGATCAGCAGCACGAGCGTGATCAGTACGGTCACGCCGAGGATCGCCGCGCTCAGCCACCCGAGTCGCCGGACGAGCGCCCAGTCGATCCCAATCCGGGTCCGCCGCGCGAACATGCCCTGCCGAAGGTCCAGCGCGGGTGCCGCCACCGCCGCGCAGATCGCCGCCTCGACCACGTCGCGCGGCAGTACCTCGGGGGCGATGCCGCCAGTCACCAGTTCGGTCAGCCGCGCCTCGTCGGCAAAGCCGCTGGTCGCGCCGCGCACGACGCCTGCCCCGCCGAGATCAGCGCGGACATAGCCCGTCTCGGGCCGCGGGAGCAGCATCGGCGCGGGCAGCATCGCGTCGGGATCGACCCCGTTCGCCGCAAGCGTGTCGAGCCAGCCCTGCATCTGCCCGGCGGCCACCACGCCGATCGGGCGTTCGAGCGCATTCCCCTCGCGCCCGACCGCGACATGCAGGGCACCGACCGGCGCGGCGCTCGCATCGGCCGCGAGCAGGCGCGCCGCGGTCACCGATTGCGCGACCGAGCGGTCGGGGAGGTCGGCCCAGTGCAACGTCACCGCATCGGCGGGTACCACTGCGACATGCGCGCGCTCGTCGTCCGCGACGAGATCGGGGAAGCCCTCGCCACGCTCCGCCACCACATCGCCCGCGATCCGGAGCCAGCGCCAGGGCCGGTCATGCGCGGGCAGGAAGAGGACGAGCGTATCGGTCATGGTCGCTCGCCCCATTGCCGCGAGACGAGCCGCGCGGGAAGGGCCGACGCGTCGATCAGCCCCGATTGTTCGAGAACGGCCCCGCCCAGCGTCACATCGACCTTGAGCGTGAACCATTTGGTGGTGATGTCGGTCTGTCCGATCGCATCGCCCGGACCACCCGCTACCGCCGCCTGCGACCAGAAGCCCTGCGCGGTCGGGAACCCCTGTGGCGGGCGGCGCAGCAGGATCTGCCGTGCGCCCTCGACCGAAAGCGTATTGGGGAGCAGCATCGCCAGCAGCGGCGCCTGTTCGGGGAGGAGTGTGTTGACGTTGATCTTCGACACCTCGGCCCGGGGCAGCGTGCACAGCCAGGGGCGAAGCTTCTCGTAATCGGTCCGCGTCACGCCCGCGACCGCGCGCAGTTCGCTCGGGTCGCTCATCAGTGTGTTGGCGGTGCGATAGCCCTGCCGCCCGCCGCCGTAAGCCGTGTCCTCCGCGCCGCCGTCGAGCGGGGCGTTGTCGCTGTCGATCCAGTCGCTCGCGGCTGCCGCGATCGCATCGGGGGAACGGGCGCCCGGGTCGACCAGCCGGATCAGCCGCGCGAAGATCAGGCGTGCGGTCGTATAGGCGGCGTAATTTCCTGCTCCGGGCGCCGTCTGGACGACGAGGCTGTTGAGGTTGAAGCAATTGCCGCCGTCGGTCACGCGCGCGGTGGCGCTGCCGTTCGGGATCGGCAGCGCGAACGGCGTATCGCTCCAATTGCCTTGCAGCGTCACGCGGTTCTGGCTTTTCTGCAGCAGGTCGGTGACCTTGACCACTGCGAGCGTCTCCGCCGCGAGCGAATAGGCGCGCGCCTGGTCGAGCGCGACCGCATTCCCGCCGACCCGCGTCGCGAGCCGCAGTTTTTCGAGCGCGGTCCCCGCCAGCACCGCGATCACCGCGACGAGCAGCAGCACGGTCAGCAGCGCCGCGCCGCGTTCCCCCTTGCCGCCGGGTTCAGCTGGTCCGCGCATCGGCTCGCTTCCCATAGCCCGTGCCGACGAGGAACAGCTCGCGCGTCTCGATCCCGCCGGTGCGCAGGATGCGGAGCTCGACCGCATCGGGCAACGGCGTCTGCGGCGCGCCGGTCCAGCGATCGCTCCACGCGCCTTTGATGCGGTAGCGCAGCGCGACCTGCTTGACGCGGGGGACGATCGGCGTGGCGGGCAGCGGCTGCGCGCCGTCGAGCATCGGATAGGCGACGCGCGCGAGCGCGCCGTCGATCACCGCATATTCGACCTTCTGCACGTCCGCGCGCGGCATGCCGTCGAGGTTGCTCCATCCGCCGCGCACGAAGCGCAGCATGGGCACCGCGGTCGGGCCCGATCCGCCGACGAACGCCGGGGTGCCGTTGCCGTTTTCATCGCGCACCGGGCGATCAAGCGCCTGCGCGAAATCGGCGGTCATGATCGATTCGAGCTGGTTCATCGCGGAAACGTCGTCGAGCTTCGCCGCGGTCGCCCCCTGCGCGCGGACCGAGAAGGACAGCAACGCCACGCCCGCCGCCGAGAGCAGCCCGAAGATGAGGAGCGAGATCATCACCTCGATGAGGGTGAAGCCGGATTCCGCCGCCCCTGGCCCGGCTCCCCGATCCCCTTCTCCCTCCCCGGCGAAGGCGAGACCTCTGCGAAAGTCGCGTTGTTGCCCCTTCCCGTCACCCCGGCGCATGCCGGGGCCGCCATGTAAGGGGGCAAAACCGGTGATACCGCACCCAGCCGTCTCGCCGCGGCCGGATAACCACACGGCCCCGGCCTTCGCCGGGGTGACGGTAGCGGGATCGGGCGACTTTCGCAGATGTCTCGCGAAGGCCGGGGCCCAGTCGGAAAGGTCGAGGTAACTGCGTACATCCCCCGCCATGCCCGCCCCGCTCCTAGGCCCCGGCCTTCGCCGGGGAAGCGCAGTGGGAGGAAGCGCAACGGGGGCGTGCACGCGGAAAACGCTCACGACCGCGTCGCCCCGTCGCGCACCACCGTCAGATGCCCCGCCTTGCGCCCGCTCGGGTCCACCACCGTCACGTCGATCCGCAGGATCCGCGAGTCGCCGGTCGGCTGCACCACCCGGGTCCACACCCATGCCCGCCCGCCATTCTGCTCGATCCCGCTCGCCGCGCCGATCGTCGGCGCGCGGCCATCGGTCATCGCGGTATAGGCGACGTTGCGCGCGACGATCTGCGCCATCAGCGTCGTATCCAGCGTCGTCGTCCCCCGGATCGTGGCCCCTTCGAGCCGGATCAGCGCGAGCGCCGCGAGGCTGAACACCGCAAGCGCGACCATCATCTCGATCAGCGTAAAGCCGCGATCCCCGAGGCGGCGGCGGTCACGCACCGATCTTGACCCGCCCGTCATTGCCGATCCGCACCGTCAGGTTCTCCGTCGACCGGTGGAGCACCACGTCCATCGGCCGATCCGCGCTCCCGGTCGAATCGAACAGGATCCGGTCGCGTCCGCCGCTGGCGGGAACCGCCTCGGTCCCCTTGCTCCAGCGCGTCACGCGCAGCGGCTTCTCGCTCATCGCGACCCATGCGCCGTCACGCCGCGCGTCGAAGCCATAGCCGCCCGCCGACACCCACACGCTCACCGGCCGCGCGGTGACAACCGCCAGATCATGCGCCGCCCGCGCGCGCGCCGCGAATTGCGCCCCCTCGTCGCGCAGCCGGCCGCGCGGATCGGGGAGCGCGAGCACCACCACGGCGCTCGCCAGCCCGATGATCGTGATCACGATCATCAGCTCGATCAGGGTGAACCCCTGCGCGCCGCCGAAGCGGTTACTGCCAGCTACCGATATCGGCATTGACGCCTTCGCCGCCTTCCTTCTTGTCCGCGCCGAGCGTCCAGACGTCCGCCTCGCCGTGCTGGCCGGGGGCAGCGTAGAGATACGGCTTGCCCCACGGGTCGAGCGGGAGCTTCTTGATGTAGCCGCCCCGCTGATACTTGCTCGCGTCCGCATCGGCGGGTGCGCTGACCAGCGCCTGCAACCCGTCCGTGGTCGAGGGATAGGCGTCGTTCTGGAGCTTGTAGAGGTCGAGCGCGCCCTCGATCTGCGCGATGTCGGCCTTGGCCTTGGTAATCTTGCCCTTGTCGCCCAGCGGCAGGACATTGTACGTCACGATCGCGGCGAGCAGCCCGAGAATGACGATCACGACCATCAGCTCGATCAGCGTAAACCCCTGTTCCGACGCGCGAACGCGGCGGTTGAGGGCGGGGGTGGCAGGCATATCCGTCATAACAAACCTCATTGTCCGGCAAGCGTGTTGAGCTGCAGGATCGGCAACAGGATGGATAGCACGATCGTCGCGACCACGCCCCCCATCAGGACGATGATGATCGGTTCGAGCAGCGACAAGGCGGTCGTCGTGAACCGGTCGAATTCGCGTTCGAGATAATCCGCCGCGCGCTCGAGCATGTCGTCGAGCTGCCCAGCAGTCTCACCGCTCGCCGCGAGATAGGTCAGCAGCGGCGGAAACACCCCCGTCCGCCGCATCGCCGCCGACAGGCTCCCGCCGCCGCGGATCGCCTCGACGATCTCGTCCGATGCCGCCTTCAGCCGCAGGTTGCGGATCGTGCCGCCGGTGAGCGCAAGCCCCTCGAGCAGCGGCAACCGGCTCGCCACCATCGTCGCGAGCGTCCGCGCCATCCGCGCGGCGTGCAGATCGCGAAACAGCCGCCCGATCAGCGGCACGCGCAGGATCCACGTATCGAAGCGCAGCTTGACCGCCGGGTTCTTGAGCGCGCGCCAGAACCCGATCCCGCCGAGCACGATCGCGAGCAGCAACGCCCACCAGTAACTGACCATGAAGTTCGAGACGCCCATCACGATCCGCGTCAGCAGCGGGAGTTGCTGCCCGACCGTATCGAACTGCTCGACCACCTGCGGCACGACGAACACCATCAGCGCGGTGACGACCGCCATCGCGACCACGGCGAGGACCGATGGGTACGCGAGCGTGGTGATGATCTGGCCGTTGATTTCGGCTTGGCGTTCGAGCAGCACCGAAAGCCGTTCGAGGATGACGGGCAACGACCCCGACGTTTCGCCCGCCGACACCATCGCGCGGTAGAGTGCGGGGAAGCTCTTGCCCTCGCGCGCCATCGCTTCGTGGAGACGGCGGCCCTCGACCACCCCGGCGTGGACCGAATCCACGATCGCGCGGACATGCTCCTGCTCGGTCTGGCGCGAGATCGTGCGCAACGACTGTTCGAGCGGCGACACCCGGTTGAGCGTCGCGAGCTGCCGCGTGAACAGCGTCAGTTGCTTGGTGCTCATCTTGCGGCTGCCGAGCCGGAACTCGGAGAACAACGGCTTGCCGCGCGTGGCGGCGGCGGCGCGGCCCGAGCCGGGCTCGACCTTGACCACGTAGAGCTTGCGCCGGTCGAGCAGTACGCGCGCATCCTCGATCGACGGCGCGGCAACCTGCCCGCGCGCCTCGCGGCCCTTGGTATCGATCGCAAGGTAATCGAAGTCAGGCACGCGTCACTCCCCTCCCTGAAAGGGAGGGGTTGGGGGTGGGTTGGCTTGAAGAGCGGACGGCTTCAGCCACGAGCCGACCCACCCCCGGCCCCTCCCTTCCAGGGAGGGGTGAAAGAAGGACCTCACTCACCAGCCACCTCCGGCAACGTCATCGGCGCTTCCGCATCCGCCATGTCGCGCCGCGAGATCCGTACCGCCTCTTCAGGCGTGGTCATCCCGTCGCGCACCAGTGCCCGCGCCGCACTCCCAAGGTTAGGCGAATGCAGGAACGCATGCCGCGCGATGATCGATTCATCCCCGCCGTCATTGATCAGCCGCCGCACGGTGTCATCGATCCGGATCGCCTCATAAACGCCGATCCGCCCCTTGAACCCCGTCCCTTGGCAATGCTCACATCCGACCGCCTCATAGACGATCGCGCCCGAATCGAACCCGAGCAACGCCGAGACCGACCCCGTAGCCTGCACCGGCCGCCGGCAATGCTCGCACAACCGCCGCACCAGCCGCTGCGCGATCACCGCGCGCAGCGTGGAGGCGAGCAGGAACGGCTCGACCTTCATGTCGCGCATCCGCGTGATCGCGCCGACCGCGTCGTTGGTGTGGACCGTCGACAGCACGAGATGCCCGGTCAGCGACGCTTGCACCGCGATCTCGGCGGTCTCGCGGTCGCGGATTTCGCCGACCATCACGACATCGGGATCCTGCCGCAGGATCGCGCGCAGCCCCGCCGCGAAGGTCAGCCCGACCTTGGCGTTGACCTGTGTCTGCCCGACGCCGTCCATCGCATATTCGACCGGATCCTCGACCGTCAGGATGTTGCGACTGCCGTCGTTGAGCAGCCGCATCGAGGCATAGAGTGTCGTCGTCTTGCCCGAGCCGGTCGGCCCGGTGACGAGGATGATCCCGTTCGGCTCGGTGATCGCTTCCTTGAGCAACTGGTTGATCGCGGGCGTCATCCCGAGCACGTCAAGCGTGATCCCGGCATTCTCCTTGTCGAGGATACGCAGCACGACCCGCTCACCCGCGCGGCTCGGCAGCGTTGAGACACGCACATCGAGCAGCTTGCCGCCCAGCGTCAGACCGATGCGCCCATCCTGCGGCACGCGCCGCTCGGCAATGTCGAGTCGGGCCATCACCTTGATGCGGCTGACGACGACGGGGGCGACATGCGGCGGCATTCTGAGCGTCTCGCGCAGCACGCCGTCGATCCGCATCCGCACGACAAGGCCGGTCTCATAGGGTTCGACGTGAATGTCCGACACGCCGTTGCGTGCGGCATCCGCGATGATGCCGTTGATCAACCGGATCGCGGGCGCATCGTCGGCGGTGTCGAGTAGGTCGTCCGCAGTCGGCAGGTCGCTCGCGAGCACGTCGAGTTCGTCGCCGAGGCCGAGCGTTCCGGCTGCCATCGCGGCGGCCTGGCCGTCCATCGCATAGGCTTCGGAGAGCAGGCGGTCGAATTCGGTCGGGGTGACGAAGCCGACGTCGAACGGGCGCGCGAGGTGGCGGCGGAGTTCGAGCAGCACCTTGGGGTCCGCGCCTTCGCGCATCGCGACCGCGAAGTGGCTGTCGGTGCCGGGGGCGAGGACGACGCCGAACCGGCGTGCGAAGGCGTAGGGGATGGTGACGTCGGGCATAATAAGCCCCTCCCCTTCAGGGGAGGGGTTGGGGGTGGGGGGTGTCTCACCGGGCCGAAGCTCTGCTGGACTGCCCCACCCCAACCCCTCCCCTGAAGGGGAGGGGCTTAGAGGAACTGTGCCACCCATCACTTGTCCCGCCTGCGAATGATCGTCGTCGTATTCCGCTGTACCGGCACCGCGATCCGCGGGTCGTCGATGTTGCCCAGCACCGGCGCGCTCGGGATCGGCGGGGCCGCCCCAAGATAGTCGCGCACCAGCTGGTCGATCGACGGCTCCGCCTGCGAATCCTGCAACCCCTGCTGGAGCCGGAGGTACCCATAGCGTTGCTCGGTCAGCCTACGGCTGTCCTCCGCCGTGCGCAGGATCGTCGGGCGGATGAAGATCATCAAATTGGTCTTGGTCCGCGATTTCGCCTTCGAGCGGAACAGGTTGCCGAGCCCCGGAATGTCGCCGAGCAGCGGGATCTTCTCGATCGTCCGCCGCTCGTTATCGTCGAGCAACCCGCTGATCACCGCGATGTCGCCATCGTCGACGGTGCGGACCGTCTCGACCTCGCGCTTATTGAGGATGAGGTCGCTGTTGCTGCTCGACACCGGCCCCGCGATCGAGCTCACTTCCAGCCGCAGGTTGAGCTTGACCGTCCCGCTCGAATTGACCTGCGGGCGGACCGTCAGCTCGATCCCGACATTCTCGCGCTGCGTCGTCTGGAACGCATTGTCGAAATTGGTCGACAGCGCCTTGCCCGTGGTGATCGGAATTTCCTGCCCGACCAGGCTGTGCGCCTCCTGATTGTCGAGCATCACGAGATGCGGGACCTGCAGCAGGTTCGACGTCGTGTCGCTCTTCACCGCGTTGATGATCGACGCGAAGATCGTGTCGCCGATCTTGCCGGTGAACCCGCCGAACCCGCCGCTCGCGCCCAGGATCGAGGACAGCGCGGATTGCGCGAGCGTGTCGCTGGTCGTGCTGTTGGTGCTGGTGGTGACGGTCGATCCGTTGATCGTCGTGGTGGTCGTGTTGAGCTGCCGCGCCGCGACCGCGCCCGCGATCGTCAAGAGGCTCGGCGCGGTATTCTGGAAGCTCGACGCCGCGAAGACGCCGCCCTTCAGGTTGGCGATCGCGAACTGCGCGCCGAGCTGGCTCGCGACCTGATCCGATACTTCGGCGACGATCGCCTCGACCAACACCTGCTCGCGCCGCGTGTCGAGCTGCCGCACGACTTCGGACAGCTGGCGTTGCACCTCGGCCGGGGCAGCGATGACGATCGCGTTCGCACCGACGAAGCGCGTGACGACTGCGGCGGTGCGCCCGCCCTGCGCGGTGATCGCGGCCTGGCTGGGAGTATTGCCCGACCCGCCCGTATCCTGCTGGACCGCGGGGGTATTTGCCTGCCGCTGGACCGAATTGTTGCCGTTGCTGCCGGTCTGCGTGTTGTTGCCGAAGTTCGACTGCGACAGCTGCTGGTTGGTGATCGGCGACGGCGTCTGCCCGACGAGCTGCTGCAACACCGGCAGCAACTGCTCGGCATCGGCGTTCTCGAGGAACAGCACCTTGATTTCGGTGCCGTTCTTGGCGCGCCGGTCGAGATCTTCCGCGACCCCTGCGAGCCGGGCGACCGTGGTCGCGTCGCCGCTGATCGCGACCGAGTTGGAGCTTTGCACCGCGACGACACTGGTGCCGTTGGCGCTCGGCGCGCTCGCCCCGGGCGCGCCGCTGCCGGCGCCGCCCCCGCTGCTGCCGCCCCCGCCCTGCCCCGCCAGCGATTGCAGCGCGGCCGCGATCTCCCGCGCGCCCGCGTTCTTGAGCGCGACGATCCGCGTCGTCGCGGTGTTGGTATCGATCCGCCGCAACACTTCGCGTACGCGCCGCACGTTGTCGGCGAAATCGACGATCACCAGGCTGTTGCCACCCCGGTTCGCCGTCACCGTGCCCTGCGGCGAGACAAGCCCGCGCACCGTATCCACCGCCGACTGCGCGTCGACCGAGCGCAGCCGCACGATCTCGGTGACGAAGCTGTTGCTCGCCGCCCCGCGCGAGCCGACCCGGCTCGGCTGCGACGCCGCGCTGTCGAGCGGCTGGATCCGGAAGCTGCCGTTGGTGGTCGGCACCGCGACCAGTCCGTTGGCACGCAGCGTGGACAGGAAAATCTCGAAATATTGCGACTTGCTGACCGGGTGATCCGTAACGACGGTCACCTTCCCCTGGACGCGGGCATCGATGATGAAGGTCCGCCCGGTCACGCGGGCGGCATCCGCGATGAACGCGCGAATGTCGGCATCGCGCACGTTCATCGTCTGTTGCGCGCTCGCCGCACCAGCGCTTGCGAGCGCCAGCGCCGAGGCCAGGACGGGTCGGAGAATCAGTCTGTTCATTGACCCGCAATCGTAAGGCTAAGGGGAACGACCTGTCCGCCGCGCTCGACCGACAGGGAAATGGTGCCGCCACGGGCAAGCTGCGGGCCGAGCCGATCGATATCGCCCTGCCCGCTGACCGGACGGCCGCCGACTTGCGTCACTATGTCGCCGTCGCGCAACCCCGCCGCACGGAACGCCGCGCCCGAGCCTTGCGACCGGACCGTCAGCCCACTGACCTTGCCCCCGTCGATCCGCGGAATGAAGCCGATGTCGCTGCGCAATTGGGCGGCAGTGATGCCCTGCGCGCCCGGCTGCGAGGACGGGGGTGGTGGCGGAGCTGCGCCACGCTGTGGCACCGTGCCGCCCCCCATCAGCGGCACGCCCGGCGGGGCGATCGCCGGCGCCGGGGCCTGCTCGGCCTGGGTCAGGAACAGATCCTCCGATCGGCCGCCCCGCTCGATCGCGACATGGTCGAACGCCACCGACTTGAGCGTCACGCCCGGGGAGATTTCCTGGCCCACGCCGATGCTCTGCTGCACGCCGTCGGGCCCGGCGATGATCGCCGATCCACCGCCCTGCGCCTCGTCGATTCGCGTGCCGTACAGCGTGAGCTGCAAGGTCGTCACCGCCGATGGTGCTGCCGCGTCCCCACCACTGGTGCGGAAGAACGGATCGAACCCGCGCAGGATCGCCTGGGCCGATCCAGGGATGGTTCCCTGCTCCGGGCGCCAGACGCCGACCGGGCCGACCGGCGTGACCACCGCATAGACCAGACGCGCCGACTGGACCGCGAGCACGGCGATCAAGGCGAGCTCCAGCCCGGTATAGACTGTCGTAACGGGAAGGCGTCGCAGAATCGCCCGCGCCCGCGCATCCAAAACCAACCGCATGCGGACATCTTCCCCGATCAAGGCCCTGCTAGGCGGCGAGTGTTACAGACCGGCGTCATCGCTGTGAACCTCATATGGCATGGACGCAGGCTGGAAAACACCCGACGAATTTGGCAGGAACGCCGCATGACAGATGCGCGCAACTACGGATCGGGGATGCCCGCGGACGCAATGGTTGCGCATTTGGTAACCCAGGCCGGCATCCAGCGGGTGCCCAGCCCGAAGCTGACGCTGTTCATCCGGCGCGGCTTCCTCGATGCGGCGACCTGCGCTGCACTGTGCACCGCGGTGGATGCGACGCGGCGACCGTCGACCCTGTCCGATACCAATGGCGACGCAAGTTTCCGGACGAGCGAGACCGGCGACCTCGATCCGCTCGACCCGCTGACGATCGATCTCAACGCCCGAATCGCCACGCTGACCGGGCTCGACCCCGTCTACGGAGAGCCGATTCAGGGGCAGCGCTATGCCGTCGGCCAGGAATTTAAGGCGCATACCGACTATTTCGAACCCGATGGCGTGGACTATCCGCGATACTGCGGGATCGCCGGCAACCGCACCTGGACCGTGATGATCTATCTCAACGAACCCGAAGCAGGCGGCGCGACGCGGTTCAAGGCGATCGACAAGATCGTCCAGCCCGAAACCGGCAAGCTGCTCGCATGGAACAACCGTCGCGCGGACGGGACGCTGAACCCCGCGACGCTGCACCATGGGATGAAGGTCCGCGCGGGGACCAAATATGTCATTACCAAATGGTTTCGCGAGCGGCCCTGGCGCTGACCCGGCGCCGCCCCGGCCCGGTCCGACCCGGCCCGGATGGAACTCTCGCGCTTGACCACGACACGATACGAAGGAACCCGCAACACCCGTTGGGTATCGCGGGTTCCTGGAAGTGGTGGGCGCGGCAGGGATTGAACCTGCGACCCCACCCGTGTGAAGGGTGTGCTCTACCACTGAGCTACGCGCCCGCTGCCGGCATCGCGCAGCGCGATCGGCAAAACGGAAGGGGGCGGCTCGACGCCGCCCCGTTGCTGCGTCTTTAATCCCGGCGGCGCGCGCTTTGCAAGCGTTGCTGCGGGAAAAAGACGGGAACTTAGTTGACCGAGTCCTTCAGGCCCTTGCCGGCCTTGAACTTCGGCTGCGATGAAGCCTTGATCGTCATCGGTTCGCCGGTCCGCGGGTTGCGACCGGTGGATGCCTTGCGCTTGCTGACCGAGAACGTCCCGAACCCGACCAGCCGTACCTCGTCCCCCGCCTTGAGCGCTGCCGACACGGCATCGAACACGGCTTCGACGGCCTTGCTTGCATCCCCTTTGGTCAGCCCCGACGTGTCGGCCACCGTTGCGATCAATTCTTGTTTGTTCATCGCCACCAAACCCCCGTTACAAAAAGAAAATTGATTCCCAGCCACAAAGCCGGTGGCGCAGTAAGGCGGGTATGGGGGGGGCTGTCAAAACAAAAAGCAAGAAACGCGGATGGCCGGCATCGCAAACCGGCCATTCAGGACAGCGAAGGAATCAATGATGCACTTCGCCGCCAACCGCTGCAACCCCAGCCGGAGGCTGTGCCGCGAGATCATCCGCTTCGCTCCATTCGATTGCCTCGAGCGGACCGGTCAACGCCAAACGCAAGACTTCATCGACGTGGGACACCGGAATGATCTTCAGACCATTCAGGATATTGGCAGGTATCTCTGCCAAGTCCTTTTCATTCTCTTGCGGGATCAGCACCGTGGTGATGCCGCCGCGCAGCGCCGCCAGCAGCTTCTCCTTCAGACCCCCGATCGGCAGCACCCGGCCACGCAGGGTCACTTCGCCGGTCATCGCGATGTCACGACGGACCGGCACGCCGGTCAGCGTCGAGACGATCGCGGTGACGATCCCGATGCCAGCCGAAGGACCATCCTTGGGTACCGCGCCCTCGGGCAGATGGATGTGGACGTCCTTGCGCGCGAACACGCTCGGCTTGATCCCGTAGGACGGCGAGCGCGCCTTGATGAAGCTGAACGCGGTCTCGATCGACTCCTTCATCACGTCGCCGAGCTTGCCCGTGATCTTGGCGACCCCGCGACCGGGTACCGTCACGCTTTCGATCGTCAGCAACTCGCCGCCGACCTCGGTCCACGCGAGGCCAGTGACCGCGCCGATCTGGTTTTCCTCTTCGCCGAGGCCATGGCGATACTTCTTCACGCCCGCGAAGTCGGCGAGGTTGTCCGCCGTGATCGTGATCGCGGTGTCCTTGTTCTCCAGGATCCGGCGCAATGCCTTGCGCGCGAGCTTGGCGATCTCCCGCTCCAGCGTGCGCACGCCCGCCTCGCGCGTGTAATATTGGATCAGCGCGCGCAGGCCCTCGGTGGTCAGCGTGAACTCGCCCGCCTTCAGGCCGTGGGCCTCGATCTGCTTGGCGATCAGGTGCCGCTCGGCGATCTCGACCTTCTCGTCCTCGGTATAGCCCTCCAGCCGGATGATCTCCATGCGGTCGAGCAACGCCTGGGGCAGGTTGAGCGAGTTGGCCGTCGTCACGAACATGATGTCCGACAGGTCGACGTCGATCTCGAGATAGTGGTCCTGGAACTTGGCATTCTGTTCGGGATCGAGCACCTCGAGCAGCGCCGATGCCGGATCGCCTCGGAAATCCTGGCCGAGCTTGTCGATCTCGTCGAGCAGGAACAGCGGGTTGCTGGTGCCGGCCTTCTTGAGGTTGGTGACGATCTTGCCCGGCAGCGAGCCGATGTAGGTGCGGCGATGCCCGCGGATCTCGGCTTCATCCCGCACGCCGCCCAGCGACTGGCGGATGAACTCGCGGCCGGTCGCCTTGGCGATCGACTTGCCGAGCGAGGTCTTGCCGACGCCCGGAGGGCCGACGAGGCACAGGATCGGCCCCTTCAGCTTGTTGGTGCGCGCCTGCACCGCGAGATATTCGATGATCCGGTCCTTGACCTTCTCGAGCGCATAATGGTCCTCGTCGAGCACCGCCTGCGCCGCCGAAATGTCCTTGCGGATCTTCGACTTCTTTCCCCACGGCAGGCCGAGCAGCACGTCGAGGTAATTGCGCACCACCGTGGCTTCCGCCGACATCGGCGCCATCGTCTTGAGCTTCTTGAGCTCCGCCGTCGCCTTGGTCCGCGCTTCCTTCGACAGCTTGAGCGTCGCGATCTTCTGGGTCAGCTCGGCGATCTCGTCGCCCTCGCCTTCCTCGCCCTCGTTGCCGAGCTCGCGCTGGATCGCCTTCAACTGCTCGTTGAGGTAATATTCGCGCTGAGTCTTCTCCATCTGGCGCTTGACCCGCGACTTGATCTTCTTCTCGACCTGCAGGACGCCGAGCTCGCCCTCCATGAAGGCGAACACCATCTCGAGCCGCTTCGCCGGGTCACGCTCGACCAGCAGCGCCTGCTTGTCCGAAACCTTGACCTGGATGTTCGCGGCGACCGCATCGGCGAGCTTGCTCGCGTCCTCGATCTCGCCGAGCTGCACCGCGGTCTCGGCGGGCAGCTTGCGGTTGAGCTTGGCATAATTCTCGAACTGGTCGACGACCGAGCGCATCAGTGCCGACACCTCGGTGTTCGCCACGACCGGCTCCTCCGGTTCGTCGTCGGCTTCGAGCATGTCGACCGTTGCCGACAGGAAGCCTTCGACCTCGGTCAGCTCGGACAGCGACGCGCGCCGCTTGCCCTCGACCAGCACGCGCACCGTTCCATCGGGCAGCTTGAGCAGCTGCAGCACGGTGGCGGTGACGCCGATGTCGTACAGATCATCCCGCGCGGGATCGTCCTGCGCCGGGTCGAGCTGCGCAACGAGGAAAATTTCCTTGTCGCCGGCCATCGCCGCTTCGAGCGCCGCTACCGACTTGTCCCGTCCGACGAACAGCGGAACGATCATGCTCGGGAATACGACGATGTCCCGCAGCGGCAGGACGGGATAGGAATGCGAGGCAGAGGCTTGCGTCATGGATACTCCGGGTCGCGCCAATCAAAGCGCGTTCTTCCTTTATATGGGGCTAATACCGCCGCCATCAATCGTCACGCGTTTTTGAGCGGCGCGCGAGCGTGGCACGCCATGCCGTTGCCGTCCGGCCGGGGCCGTTCCGCCCGCCCTCGCCCTGATGCCCGCGCGATGGGCCACGGCGGCCGAAGGCACGAAGGTAGGAATTGGATCTAGTTTGGGTCCATCCTCCGCGCAACGCGGGGCAAAGCTTCGCCGGGGGTTGCCGCCGCACGCGCGGCACCTTAGTCCTCAACGTAATACCACAATAATACCGAAGGACATGGATGATGCGACGTGCCGGCGAGTTCCGCACCGTTCCTGCGCTGTTGGCGGCCCTCGCCGGATGGACCTGCGCCCTCCCCTTCGCCGCTTCGGCCGAACCGGCGACGCTCCCCGCAATCTTCCCCGCCCCGGTGTCGATCGCGCTCGGCACGGGCACCGTCACGCTCGGCACGTCCGTCGGGCTGGTCGTGGCCGACGGCACCGGCCCGGAGACGATCGCCGCCGTTCGACAGATCCTCGAATCGGCCGGCGTGGAAACGGTCGCGACCGCCAGGCGCGTCCCGGCGCGGCTCGACCGCACCTATGTCATCCTCGGCACGGGCAAGGCGGCGGTCGTGCGCGCGGCGCTTGGCCGCAGCAACACGGTGCTCGACGGCCATGACGAGGGCTATACGATCACCAGCGCGGCCGGAAATGGCGGCGGGATCATCACGCTGGCGGGGCACGACGCGGACGGACTGTTCCATGCGGTCCAGACCCTGCGCCAGTTGGTGCGCCGCCCGACCCTTCCCGCGCTGGTGATCCAGGATCACCCGGCGATGCCGATCCGCGGAACGATCGAGGGCTTCTACGGCAAGCCCTGGTCGATGGCGGATCGCACGCAGCATCTCGACTTCCTCGCGACCGTCAAGGCGAACACCTACGTCTACAGTCCGAAGGACGACCCGTTCGCGCGCGATCGCTGGCGCGAGGCCTATCCCGCCGCGACCCTCGCGTCGCTCGGCACGTTGGTGGCGACCGCGCGCCGCAACCATGTCGACTTCGTCTATGCCGTTTCGCCGGGGCCATCGGTCTGCTTCTCCGATCCCGCCGATGCGCAGGCGCTCGAGCGCAAGTTCGCCGCGCTGCGCGGAATCGGCGTCCACCGCTTCTACGTCGCGCTCGACGATATCGAATATACCAAATGGAATTGCGATCGCGACAAGGCCGCATTCGGGCCGTCCGGGGCGGACGCCGCCGGCGTCGCGCAGGCGAAACTGCTGAATGCGGTGCAGGCCAACCTCGTCGCGACCGACCCGGCCTCGCATCCGCTGATCATGGTGCCGACCGAATATTACGACGCCAAGGAAACCCCCTACAAGGCGGCGTTGCGCAAGCATCTCGACCCCCGGGTCGTCGTGCAATGGACCGGAACCGACGTCGTCCCGCCCGCCATCTCGATCCCCGATGCGCGCACCGCGACCAAGGCGTTCGGGCGCAAGACGCTTTTGTGGGACAATTATCCGGTCAACGATTATGCCCAGACGACCGGCCGCCTGCTGCTTGCGCCCTATGCGCGGCGCGAGGCCGGGCTGTCGGCAGAGCTGACCGGCATCCTGTCCAACCCGATGAACCAGGAGGCACCAAGCCGAGTCGCGGTGACGGGCGTGGTCGCGTTCGGCTGGAACGACACGGCCTACGACCCGGAGCGGACGTGGCAGTTCTCGGCGCGCGCCCTTGCCGGGGGCGATGCCCGGGCGGAAGCCGCGCTGCTGACCTTCTTCGATACGCAGCACATGGCACCGACCTTCGGCAGCCAGCCGTGGCAGCCGCAAGCGCCGCGTCTCAAGGCGGCGCTGGATGCGGTGCGCGATACGATCGCGAACGGCGACGCGTCGGCGCGCCGGGCGGCCATCACGGACCTCTCGCGTCAGGCCGACGCGCTGGCGGATGCGTCCGACGTCATCCGATCGGGAACGGTCGATCCCGCCTTTGCCGAACAGGCCCGACCGTGGCTGGATGCGCTGCAACGCTGGGGGCGCGCGCTGCAACTGACGGCGGCGGGGCTCGATGCCGCCGACCACGGCAATCGCGCTGCCGCGCGGTATTTCGCCGATGCCAGGCGGATCGCCGCGGAAGCCGCCGGCATCCAGACGATCCCGGGCGCGACACGGTTCGACGGCCCGATCAAGATCGCCGATGGCGTGCTCGACCGATTCGTCGCCGATGCACCCACGCTGATCGCGGTTCGCTGAAGACCCGCCGAAGCGGGGATCGTCCTCCGGTCCCCCGCCGGCGCTAGACCATGGCGTGCCGCGCGGGACGACCGGTTCCTCAGCCGCTACACCCGCAACACATAGCCGACCCCCGGGATCGGCAGCGATGTGCCGGTCGATCCCAACCGCCCGTCCGCATCGATCGCCAATGTCGTCACCGTCTGCGCTTTCTCGTGCGCGACGACCAGCAGTCGATGATCCTCCAGCAACAGGAAGAAGCGCGGCGATGCGCCGTTGGTGGGCGCATGGTCGAGCAGCGTGGGCATCCCGTCCCGGTCGAGGGCGAAGACCGCCACGCTGTCATGGCCACGGTTCGAAACGTACAGCCGGTCCCCCGCGGCATTGAGCGCGATATGCGCGAGGATCGATTCACCCTGCCACCCCGGCGGCAGGGTCGACAGCGTCGCCACCGCCGCAAGTGTCCCGTCGTCGGCGCATTCCAGCACGGTCAGCGTGTTGGCCAGCTCGTTCGCCAGATAAGCGCGGCGCGGCAGATGCGGATGCAACAGCAGATGCCGTGGCCCCGACCCCGGCGGGGCGGCATAGGCGGTCCGCGGCACGCCGACGGCACCGTCACCGTCGATGGCAAAGCGCAGCACTTCGTCCGTCCCCAGATCGGTCTGGTAGAGCCGGCGTCCATCCGGACTGAACCCGACCCAATGCGCATGGGGGGCCTCCTGCCGGTGCGGATCGGGGCCCGAACCGGCGTTGGCGCGCACCTGCACGTCTCCGGCGGGAAGACCGGTTTGCGGATCGAGACGGACCAGCGACATGCTGCCGCTCGCGTAATTGGCGACCGCCAGACGGGTCTCGGTGCGATCCAGCGCGATGTGACACGGCGCCGCCCCGCCGATCTCCAGCGATGCGAGTCGCGCCCACCCTTGCGCCCCGTGCCGCAGCACGCCGACCCGTCCGATCGCGTCTTCGTCCACGACGTAATGGAGGTCGTGCCGATGGGAATAGATGCTGAACGCGCTGTTGGGCGCCTGGTCGAAGGCGGCGCCGGGGACCAGCCGTCCGTCCGCGAACAGGGCGACCGATTGCAGCCCGCGCCCCCCGCCGCCCCGGTAGGTGCCCGCGGCAAGATGCAGGACGGGCTGGGGTTCGGTCATCGTCAATCCTGTACGCAGCGGCGCAAAGCGCGGGACCGCGCGAGTATACCGCATCATGCGCTGCGGCGACCCCGTTCGCGCAGGGATTGCGGGAACACGACAGCCAGACGCGGCGCAACCGACCGCACAAAGCCACCAGCCTTTCGGCCGGTGGCTTCGAACGCCGGTCAACTGGGATCAGGCGAAACGGACGCTCGTCTTGACCGCGCCGCGACGGCGGGCGGCGAAGCCGATCATCCCGAAGCCGGCAAGCATCATCGCCCAGGTGCTCGGCTCGGGAACCGCGCCGGGGGTGAAGGACAGCTTCGACAGCGCCTGTGTCCAGCTGCGGCTCGTACCTTCGCCGTTGCTCCACACGATCGAGCCGATATCCGAACTCGACAGCGTATAGGAGGTACCGTTGAGCGGACCGGATGCGAGCAGCACCGCGCTCGGGGAGTAAACGCGATAGTTGTTCGCGCCGTTATACCCCTGATTGCTGAAGACGAAGCTGACGTCCGATACGGGCGTCGCGAACGTGGCGATCAGGCTGTCGGCGGTCGGGTACTCGCCCGCTTTCGGCGAATTGCTCAAACCCGCGCCGTAATAGGCAATCGTCGGGGCGCCCGAAGCGAGGCCGCCCGCCAACGAGAAGGTGACGCCAGGATATTGCGTGGTGACGGCGGTGCCGGATGCCAGCGCCGTGAAGTCGATCGTGACGGTCGCCGCGTCAGCCGCAGTCGCCGCGGCCGACAGCGCAATCGCGATTGCCGTGCCGGAGAGGATGTTGGTGAACTTCATGATATGCCCCTGTTGTGTACGCCCCTCGATCGACAATACCGCGTCCCGACTGGATCGGTTGATCGAGACCCTCCTCTCAGCACGCATCGTGCCAATTGGCTTTGCCAATTATTTGTGATTGTTTTTCAGCAAGATGCGCAGTTTTCCCGTTAACCATGACGAGCCCGGTGTAACCACCACCGTCCTTTCATCCTTAACGGCCGCCCCCTGCCCAGGCCCTCGTCGACACCGGCCTCGGACGTGCTTGCCGGCGTACCGCAACGCCCGCGTGCGCTCCCCCGAATTTGTGCTTATGATCGCGCGAGCCTCAGCTTTTCGCCGGGTCTTTCGCGTGGTTTTTCCGGTGGAGTTCGTCCCAGCATGATCGTGTCCCGCGTTGCGGCCCTGCTCGCCTGTGTGTCGTTGACGGCCGCGACTCTTCCTAGAAAGGGCGAGCCGCCGATCACCGCGCAGACACAAAAGTCCGGTGGCCCGATCGACCCAGACCAGGCGAAACTGACCTTCGCCGCGGCCGACCTGTCGTTCGAGGTGTTGCCCGAGACCCAAACGCTGCGCGGGATCGCGACGCTCGATTTCGCCGCACGTGCGCCGCTCGACCGGCTGGTGGTCGATCTCGACCGTAACCTGCCCGTCGACTCGATCGCGATCGACGGGACCGCCTTGCCGCGGGACTCCTGGACCAATCCACAAGGGCAGTTGCGGATCACCTTGCCCCACGCCGTCCCGACCGGGCGCCACCTGACCGCGCGGATCGTCTATGGCGGGCAGCCGCACGTCGCGGTCAATGCGCCGTGGGATTCGGGGATGGTGTGGTCGACGACCCCCGACGGCGCGACCTGGTTCGCGACGACGGCAGAGGGAATCGGCTGCGACCTGTTCTGGCCCTGCCTCGATTTTCCGACCGGCAAGCCGGGCGTGGTCACGCTGCACATCACCGTGCCACAGGGGTTGAAGGCCCCTTCCAACGGCGTCCTGCTCGGCACCGACGCGCTCCCCGATGGGCGGACTCGGTGGAACTGGCGGATCAAGCGCCCGGCGACCTATGGCATCGCGCTCAACGTCGGCCCGTATGAGGAACTGTCGGGCGTCTACCGGAGCCGCTACGGCAACACGATCCCGCTCTTCTACTGGTATCTTCCCGGCGAGGAGGCGCAGGCACGCGCGCTGTTCGCCGAATTCGCGCCGACGCTCGATTTCTACGAAAGCCAGGTCGGCCCGTATCCGTTCGGCGACGAAAAGGTCGGCGTGGTCGAGACCCCGCACAAGGGCATGGAGCACCAGACGATCAACGCCTACGGCAACGCCTATGCCAAGGCGCCGGAGGGGTTCGACTGGCTGTTCCAGCATGAATTCGGCCACGAATGGTTCGGCAACCAGCTGACCGCCGCCGATTGGGACGATTACTGGCTGCACGAGGGCTATACCGAATACATGCAGCCCTTTTACGGCCGCTGGCGCGAAGGCGCGGCGCGCTATGCGGTGATGATGGACGATCAGCGCAACCGGATCGCCAACCTGCGCCCGATCGTCTCGGGCAAACCGCGCACCGAGGAACAGGTCTATGAGGTCGCCAAGGGCGGCCCGGGTCAGGACATCTATTACAAGGGCGCGTGGATGCTCCACACGCTGCGCGGGCTGATCGGCGATCGTGCGTTTCGCGACGTGACGCGCCTCGCGGTCTATGGGCGGCTCGATCCGCGGCCGGGCAATTTCGTTCCGCGCTACGGCACCACTGACGAATATGAGCGATTCGTGCAGCGCGTGACGGGAAAGGACTATGGCTGGTTCTTCGACGTCTATCTGCGCCAGGCGGCCCTTCCCGACCTGATCGAGACGCGCACGCCCGCGCGCCTGACGCTGCGGTGGGACGCGCCGGGCGGACGCCCGTTCCCGCTTCCGGTCGAAGTTCAGGTCGGGCAACGGATCGTCCGCCTGCCGATGACCGCGGGGCTCGGCAGCATCGCCGTCCCACGCGGTGCGCATGTCGTGGTGGATCCCGCCGCGCGCGTGCTGCGCCGCTCGATCGCGGTCGAGCAGTATCAGGCGTGGCGCGACGCGCAGGCGCACAAGAAGGCGGCCGCGCCCGCCAAGGATTGACCGCCCCTTCACCGACCGGAGATTGCCATGCCATTCGCCCCCGAACCCGTCGGCCTTCCCGGGCTTGCCGCCCTTTCGCTCGGCATGGCCGGATTCGTGGGCGTGCTCCTGCTTGCGCGCCTGCGGGGACGACGCGCACCGTCCGTCGCGGATAGCGGTCGCCGCAACGCGTCGATCGTGTGGATCGTCGTTCAGGGGGGCGGGATTGCCTGCGCCGGGGTGGGCCCCATCGTCGTGACGCGCGATCCGCTGTCGGCACCCGCGTTGCTGAGCGGTGCGATCGTCCTGATGCTGATGGTTGCGGCGTCCGCCCTGTTCGACTCCGCGTCGCGGACGATGGGGCGCAACTGGGCGCTGGTCGCACGGACGCGCGGCGACGGGACGCTCGTCGAGACTGGCCCCTTCGCGTACGTCCGCAACCCGATCTACGTCGCGTTGCTGCTCATCCTGCTCGCGCTGGCCATTGCCTGCGGGCATCTCGGCAGCCTCGTGATCGCGCTGCCGGTCTTCGCGCTCGGGACCGCGATGCGGATCCGGCACGAGGAAACCGTGCTGCGCGCCGCCTTCGGCGGAGCCTATGATCGCTACGCCGCACGGGTGAAGCGGTTCCTGCCCGGGGTCTTCTGACCCCGGTCGTCGCGATCGGCAAGGCCGACCGGGGCCGGGTGCCTGGTCGCGCGCGCGCCTAGCCTGCGACCGCGGGCACCGATCCAGGCACCTTCGGGGTCACCGGCACCAGTTCATAGACATCGAGCACCGCCCCGCCCCCGGCGCGCGTCATCGCCATGCGCCAGCGAAACCCGGACACGCGTTCGACCACGCCCGCCACGCTGAGCGCCGGGTTCGCGCCATAGGCAGGGGCCGCCCCGCCCCGCGCCGGCTGGAACGCACCCAGGAACACGCTGCGCGTGTCATTGTGGGCGAAAAGCCAGCCACGGGGCTGGCTTGCGCCGCTCTGCTTGTTGAATGCTACACCGGCAGCATTGGCGACGACCGTGCAGAAGTCGGGCTTGGACGTCGCAAAGCCCGCGCGCCCTCCGAACCGCAGTAGCCGGCAATAATAAAGGCCTGGCGGCAACTCGGGCTTGGGCAGCGCGATCGTCGGGTCGAGCAGCGGCCCTTCCGCCGCAAGCGCAGCGCGCGCGCGGCGTGGGACTGCAGCACGGGCCTTCGTCCAGGTGACGCCAAGCTGGTCGATCGCGGTCCGGTCGGTCGGCGTGACGCGCATGTGCCAATTGTCGGGCACGTCCGGTTGCGTGGCGACGGCAAGGTGCGTTTGCTGGGCGCAGCCGCCGAGCCCCAGTGCGGCGAAGAGCAGCATCGTGAAGATGCGCATGACCATCTACTCCGGGTTTCAAAACCGAACCTTGGCCGAAAGGCAGGTATATGCCGGGTAAGCCACAATGGTTAACGAATGGTGAATTTCCGCGCCCGCGACCGCCCGGCGACCATTATCAAAAAGGGCGCCGATCGCTCGACGCCCCTTTCGGTTCTGCAAGGGAGGCTGGCGTTACGCCGCGCCCGCCCCCGCCTTTTCCTTCTTGGCATAGACGCGGATCGGCTCCTTGCGGCCGTCGATCACGTCCTTGTCGATCATCACCTCGTCGACGCCGTCCATCCCGGGCAGGTCGAACATCGTATCGAGCAAGATGCCCTCGAGGATCGAGCGAAGCCCACGCGCGCCGGTCTTGCGGTCGATCGCCTTCTTGGCGACCTGCACCAGCGCATCGTCGGTGAAGCCGAGCTTGACCGTCTCCATGTCGAACAGCTTCTGATACTGTTTCACCAAAGCGTTCTTCGGCTCGGTCAGGATCGTCACCAGCGCGGGCACGTCGAGATCCTCGAGCGTCGCGATCACCGGCAGACGGCCGACGAACTCGGGGATGAGCCCGAACTTGAGCAGATCCTCGGGCTCGACCGCCTTGAGCGTCTCGCCGGTCCGGCGTTCCTCCGGCGAAGCGACATAAGCCCCGAAGCCGATCGACTTGCCCTGCAGGCGATCGCCGATGATCTTCTCGAGGCCGCTGAACGCGCCGCCGCAGATGAACAGGATGTTGGTCGTGTCGACCTGCAGGAACTCCTGCTGCGGATGCTTGCGGCCACCCTGCGGCGGAACGCTCGCGGTGGTGCCTTCCATCAGCTTGAGCAGCGCCTGCTGGACGCCCTCGCCCGACACGTCGCGCGTGATCGACGGGTTTTCGGCCTTGCGGCTGATCTTGTCGATCTCGTCGATGTAGACGATCCCGCGCTGCGCCCGCTCGACGTTATAGTCGGAGGCCTGGAGCAGCTTCAGGATGATGTTCTCGACGTCCTCGCCGACGTAACCGGCTTCGGTCAGCGTCGTCGCATCCGCCATCGTGAACGGCACGTCGAGGATGCGGGCGAGCGTCTGCGCGAGCAGCGTCTTGCCGCAGCCGGTCGGGCCGACGAGCAGGATGTTCGACTTGGCAAGCTCGACATCCGCGCCCTTCTGGCCGTGGTTGAGGCGCTTGTAGTGGTTGTGCACCGCCACCGACAGCACGCGCTTGGCGCGCTTCTGGCCGATCACGTAATCATCGAGCACGTCGCAGATTTCCTGCGGCGTCGGGACGCCGCCGTCCTTCTTGCTCACCAGCGCGGACTTCGTCTCCTCGCGGATGATGTCGTTGCACAGTTCGACGCATTCATCGCAGATGAAAACGGTAGGGCCCGCAATCAGCTTGCGGACTTCGTGCTGCGATTTGCCGCAGAACGAGCAATAAAGCGTGCTCTTGGAGTCGCCGCCGGTCATCTTTGGCATTTAGTCCATCCTTGGCAGCCCTTGGGGCGCACTAATGCGAGGGTCCATCCTAGACCGCCCTCGCGCGGTCCGACAATCACCAAAATCGTCTTGAGATAGGTGTGCCGGGCTAAACCTTGGACGCCCGGCACTGAATATACGGTGAATTTACGATCTTTACGAAATTATGCCGAGGTGAGCGCGGGCGGCGTGGTCGAGTCGTCGGGGAGTGCCGGACGCTTGTCGAACACCTGATCGACCAGACCGAACTCCTTGGCCTCATGCGCCTCGAGGAACGTGTCCCGGTCCATCGCACGCTCGATCTCCTCGATCGGCTTGCCGGTGTACTGCGCGTACAGCGCATTCATCCGGTTCTTGATCCGCTGGATTTCCTTCGCCTGGATCTGGATGTCGCTGGCCATGCCCTGCGCCCCGCCCGACGGCTGGTGGATCATGATGCGGGCGTTGGTCAGCGCGACACGCATGCCCGGCTCGCCCGCTGCGAGCAGGAAGCTGCCCATCGACGCGGCCTGACCCATGCAGACCGTGCCGACGCGCGGCCGGATGTACTGCATCGTGTCATGGATCGCCATGCCCGCCGTGACGACGCCGCCCGGCGAGTTGATGTACATGAAGATGTCCTTCTTCGGATTCTCCGATTCAAGGAACAGCAGCTGGGCGCTGATCACCGAGGCCATGTGATCCTCGACGCCGCCCGTGATGAAGATGATGCGTTCGCGCAGCAGCCGCGAGTAGATGTCGAAGCTGCGCTCGCCGCGATTGGATTGCTCGATGACGATCGGAACGAGCCCGCCCTGGGGCGAGACCGCCATCCCGGCGCCATTGAGGGGGGCCATGAAGTCACCGGTGTCGAACGGATTGCGCATGATGAGTCTTGAAATCCTTTATGCCCCGAAGAGACGCCATACATCGGCGTTGCCGGAAACGAGTTCAACCCCCGTTGGACTGCGGGGCGCGCGATCAGGGACGGCGACGGTCGGATGACACGGCCTTCCCGGTTCTGCCGTCGCCCCAACTCGGGGTGAGGCCCGATGCGAAAGTAAGCCACGGCGTAGCTGTTTTCCCGCGAAGGCGGGAATCCAGAGCCAAGCAGAACAACGGCTGACGGTGCTCGCAACCCCTGGACTCCCGCCTGCGCGGGAGAACGGCAACCCTTGCGACGAGCCAGGGGCAACAAAGCGCCTTACGCTGGCGCTTCCCGACCCGGTTGCAAGCCCGCGCTGGCCAAGTCCCCCAACGCAACAGGGGCGATCCGAAGACCGCCCCTGCCAATACCCTTACTCTTCAACCAGAAGCTTACGCCTCAGGCTCTTCCTTGACCGCTGCGGCCTTCTTCTTCGCGGGAGCCTTCTTGGCAGGCGCAGGTGCTTCCGCAGCAGCCTCGTCGCCAGCGGGCTCGTCAGCCTTCTTGGCGGGTGCCTTCTTGGTCGCAGCCTTCTTCACCGGCTCGGCGGGGGTCGGTGCCGCCGCATCGTCGGTTGCCGGAGCCGCCTCGCCCTCGACATCGTCACCCTCGGACGGCTTGGCCTTCTTGGCCGAAGCCTTCTTGGCGGCCTTGGGCTTGTGGTTGTCATGATCGTGGCTGTGCGTGCCGGTCGAGAAACCCTCGTCACTCTCGATCGCAGCCTCGAGCTCCTCGCGCGTCACTTCGCGATCGCTGATCTCGGACTTTTCGAACAGGTAATCGACGACCTTGTCCTCATACAGCGGCGCGCGGAGCTGTGCTGCTGCCATCGGCTCCTGCTGGACGTACTGGAGGAAACGCTGGCGATCCTCCGGGCCGTACTGCTGGGCTGCCTGCGCGATCAGGCGGTTCATTTCCTGCTGGCTGACTTCGACGCCATTCGCCTGGCCGATCTCGCTGAGCAAAAGGCCCAGGCGAACGCGACGCTCAGCGATCTTCTGATAGTCGTCGCGCTCGGACTCCATCTCGGCAAGTGCTGCCGCCGGATCTTCCTCATGCGTCGCTTCATGCTCGAGCTGCTGCCAGATCTGGCCGAACTCGGCCTCAACCATCGACGGCGGCACTTCGAAGTCATGCCCCTCTGCGAGCTGGTCGAGCAGCTTGCGCTTCATGTAGGTGCGCGTGAGCCCGTTGAGCTCCTGCTCGATCTGGCCCTTGAGCAGCTCGGTCAGCTGCTCGAGGCTCTGCAAGCCGAGCGAGGTCGCGAGCTCGTCGTCGATCTTGGTCTCGCCAGCGGTCTTCACCGACTTGATCGTCAGGTCGAACGTCGCGGCCTTGCCGGCCAGTTCCTTGGCCTGATAATCGGCCGGGAAATTGACGTTGATCTGGCGCTCGTCGCCAGCCTTGACGCCGACGACCTGCTCCTCGAAGCCCGGGATCAGACGCCCCGAACCGATTTCGACCGACATGTCCTCGCCAGTGCCGCCATCGAACGCGACGCCGTCGACCTTGCCGACGAAGTCCATCACGACGAGGTCACCCGTCTCGGCAGCGCGATCCTCGGCTTCTTCCCAGCGCTTTTGCTGGTCGGCGAACTTCTGGAGCTGCGCCTGGACGGCAGCCTCGTCGACCGGAACCGTCAGCCGCTCGAGCTTGAGGCCCTCGATCGCCGGGGTCGGCACGTCGGGAAGCACTTCGAGCTCGACCCTGATGCTGGCGTCCTGGCCAAGCTCATAGCCATCGTCGAGGCTGACCGAAGGCTGCAGCGCGGGGCGCAGCTTGTGCTCGGCGATCAGCTCCTGAATGCCCTGCTGGATCGAGCTGTTGAGCGCGTCCTGCATCAGCGCCGGGCCGTGCATCTTGCGGACCAGGTTGGTCGGCACCTTGCCGGGGCGGAAACCGGGCATCTTCACCGTCGGCGCAACGCGCTTCAGTTCGGCGTCAACGCGCGAATCGATGTCCTTCGCGGTGATCTTCAGCGTGTAGGCGCGCTTCAGGCCCTCGTTCAACGTCTCGACAGTCTGCATGTTCAGGTCTGGCCTTTTACAGGAAATTCGGTTGGCGGCCGCCCGTTTGCCACGGGCGGCCTGGTGCGGGCGAAGGGACTCGAACCCCCACATCTTGCGATGGCAGGACCTAAACCTGCTGCGTCTACCAGTTCCGCCACGCCCGCATAGGACACCGCCGGTGTGGGGGGCGTCTATAGCAGGCGCACGGGGTTGGGCAAGTCGCGGCGTTACCCTCCCGAAAAACAGTCCGGGAGATTACGGAGCAACCCCGGACGGAGCCATGCGTTAGAAGGGGGTAGAGGAGATTTGAGATGGCCACGACGCCCCCAACCGAACTGCCCCCGATGCCGGGCAACCCCGGCGGCATGCCGACCGAACCCGGTCAGCCGACGCCCATGCCGACCGAATTGCCGAGCCCGACGCCCGACACCGACATTCCGGATTCGATGCCGGGGAGCGATCCGGGCGTAGCGCCGGGCCAGCCGGTCGACGACAGCGGTCTCTCGGGGGATTTCGCATGAGCGATACCCCGCACGAGCCGAACAAGGGCCCGCTGGACGATCCCAAGGAAGACACCGACGATCGCAGCGATCTCCAGAAGATGGTCGAGGCGCGCAAGGACGCGGTCGAGCGCGGCGAAGGTGGCGACGAGCCGGACAATTTCACGTCCACCGGCATGTCCGACGGCGTCGGCGGTACGGGCGGCGTGACCAAGAACCAGGACGACGACGCGCAGTGAAATGACGATATTGGGCGTGCCGCAAGGTCAGCGGCACGCCCTGATTCACAACGCTATGTTCAAGACGCCGACTTCAGCCCGACGCACTGCTTCCATATACCGCCGACAGTACCGAACTTCTTGCGGTAATCGATACGGCTACCGGTGGCCTCCGGGTAAACCGAGAAGGCGAGCGAGACGCCGCCATATCCGTTCTTGATCAAGACGACCCGCGAGCCGTCCTCCTGTTCCAACGCCGCGGTGTTGTTCTTGTTGGCCAGACAGAATGCGACCTCCCGGACAGATTGCGGTGAATGGAATGTCTGGGTAACCGGGCCATTCAAGACCGTTTGCGTAGACGCACACCCCCCTAACGCCAGCGCAATCGCCGCCGCATGATAACGCGCTTTCATGATGCCCCCGTTTTATTGCGGCGACGCACGGTGTCGCCGAAACGGACATTCCTAGAGGCGCGGTTTCCTGTCAACGCGCCATTGATCAAGTATAGATGAAGCGCCCGCCAAGACCCATTCGGTAGCTCGACAGACGCAGCCTCGCGCTAAGCCAACATCTTCTTGAGCACGTCGTTGACGACACCGGGATTGGCCTTGCCACCCATTGCCTTCATCGTCTGGCCCACGAAGAAGCCGAACAACTTGTCCTTCCCGCCACGATAGTCGGCGACCTTGTCCGCGTTCGCCGCCATCACTTCGGCAATGACGCGTTCGATCTCGCCGGTGTCGCTGGTCTGCTTGAGCCCGCGCTCCTCGACGACGGCCCCCGCGCCCTGCCCGGTTTCGAGCATGATCTCGAACACCTGCTTGGCGAGGCTCCCCGACAGTGTTCCGTCCGCGACCAGCGCGAGCAGCTCGGCGGCCTGCGCCGGGCTGACCGGCGAGGTCGTGAAATCGGTGCCCGTTCGGTTGAGCGCGCCGAACAGCTCGGACGTCGTCCAGTTCGCCGCCGCGACCGGCTTGGTACCGGTTTCGAGCAACGCATCGAACCAGCGCGCCGCCTCGACCTCGGCAGTGAGCACGGCCGCCTGATACGGCGAGACACCGAGCGCCTCATAGCGCCGGCGCTTGGCGTCGGGCAATTCGGGCAGGGACGCCCGGCATTCCTCCAGGAAGGCGTCGTCCAACTCGAGCGGCAACAGATCGGGATCGGGGAAGTAGCGGTAATCGTGCGCGTCTTCCTTCGACCGCATCGAGCGGGTTTCGTTCCGGTCGGGGTCGTACAACCGCGTTTCCTGGACGATGCGGCCGCCCTCCTCGAGCACCTCGACCTGGCGACGCGCCTCCTGCTCGACCACCGCCATCACGAAGCGGACCGAATTGACGTTCTTGGTCTCGGTCCGCGTGCCGAGCGGATCGCCCGGCTTGCGCACGCTGACGTTGACGTCGGCGCGCATCGAGCCCTCCTCCATATTGCCGTCGCATGACCCGACATAGCGCAGGATCGAGCGCAGTTTGCGGAGGTAAGCGCCTGCTTCGGCGGGAGACGTCATGTCGGGCTTGGACACGATCTCCATCAGCGCGACGCCCGAGCGATTGAGATCGACGTAGGAGCGCGTCGGATGCTGATCGTGCATCAGCTTGCCCGCGTCCTGCTCGACATGGATCCGCTCGACGCCGATGCGCTTGCCGCTCTGGTCCGGGTTCTTGTCGTCGAGACTGATGTCGATCGCGCCCTCGCCCACCAGCGGATGGAAGAGCTGGCTGATCTGATAGCCCTGCGGCAGATCGGCGTAGAAATAGTTCTTTCGGTCGAACCGCGACCAGCGGTTGATCTGCGCGTCGATCGCCATGCCGGTGCGGACCGCCTGGCGAATGCACTCGCGGTTGGGCACCGGAAGCATCCCCGGCATCGCGGCGTCGACCAGCGACACCTGGCTGTTGGGCTCCGCCCCGAACGCGGTCGCCGCGCCCGAGAAAAGCTTCGCGTTGGAGGTCACCTGCGCATGGACCTCGAGGCCGACGACGACCTCCCACGCTCCGGTTTCGCCGTGAATCACATAGGTCTGATGTTCGCTCATGCGCGGTGGCTAGCACGCAGTGTATCGTTCTGCATTTGGAAAATCACGGACCATGTCGCCCCGGGGTTACCGGTTGAGGATTTTCCCCGGAATGCCGACGACGGTCGAGTCCGGCGGGACGTCCTGCAGCACGACGCTGTTCGCGCCGACGCGGCAATGCGCGCCGATCGTGATAGGCCCCAGGATCTTGGCGCCCGCGCCAATATCGACATGGCCACCGATGGACGGCACGCCAGTCCCCGCGTGCCCAATCGTCACTTGCTGAAACAACAGACAGTTAGGACCAATATCTGCGTCGGGATGCACGACGATCCCGTTGGGATGGGGCAGCAGCAGCCCCCCGCCGATCCGGCTGGTCAACGGGATGTCGGCCCCGCTGACCGCACTCCACCAGCGATGGCGCAGCACGGCGATCTTGCGCGCCATATGCGCGACCAGGCCACGGCGCGTGCGCCAGTGCTGGTAGCTGCGGATGCTCGCGAGCAGCGACTTGCCAGGCGACCACTCGCCCCGTGCGCGATGCTCGCGGGTCCAGTCCGGCTCCGTTGCCGACACCCGCGTCGCGAACGGCGTAGGTGTCGGCACGTCGATCACGCCATCACCACCAGCGTTCGGCCCGCGCGACGAAGCCGGCGCGTTGCTCGAGCGCAAGCCCCGCATTCAGCACGCCCTGTTCGTCGAGCGGCTTGCCGATGATCTGCAGCCCGAGCGGCAGGCCCTGCCCGTCGAGCCCGCCGGGCACGCTCATCGCCGGCAGCCCCGCCAGCGACGACGGCACGGTAAACACGTCGTTGAGGTACATGGCGAGCGGGTCGGCACTCTTTTCGCCGAGCGCGAACGCCGCGCTTGGCGCCGTCGGCGTCAGCAGCAGGTCGCACTGGGTCCAGGCCTGTTCGAAGTCGCGCGCGATCAGCGTGCGGATCTTCGAAGCCTGGGTGAAGTAGGCGTCGTAAAAGCCGGCCGACAGGACATAGGTCCCGATCATGATACGGCGCTTCACCTCGTCGCCGAAGCCATCGGCGCGGGTCGCGGCGTACATGTCCTGCAGGTTCGCCCCCTCGGGCAGGTCGCGCAGGCCGTAGCGCACGCCATCATAGCGCGCGAGGTTGGACGAGGCTTCGGCGGGGGCGATGATGTAATAGGCCGGCAGCGCATATTTGGTATGCGGAAGCGAGACCTCGACGATCTCCGCACCGGCGTCCTTCAGCCATTCGATCCCCTGCTGCCAAAGTGCCTCAATTTCGGGGGGCATGGTGTCGACGCGATATTCCTTCGGAATACCGACCCGCTTGCCTTTAAGATCGCTGGACAATCCGGCTTCCCATGCGGGAACGGGCAGATCGAGCGAGGTCGCGTCCTTGGCATCGAACCCGCTCATCGCCTCGAGCAGGATCGCGCAGTCGCGGACGTCGCGCGCCATCGGCCCGGCCTGGTCGAGCGACGAGGCGAAGGCGATCGTTCCCCAGCGCGAGCAGCGGCCATAGGTCGGCTTGATCCCCGCGATGCCCGTGAAAGCGGCGGGCTGGCGGATCGAGCCGCCGGTGTCGGTGCCGGTCGCCGCCGGGCACAGCCGCGCCGCGATCGCCGCGGACGACCCGCCCGACGAACCGCCCGGCGCGAGCGCGGCGTTCCCGCCATCGCTGCGCCGCCACGGCGAGATGACGTTGCCGAACGCGGACGTCTCGTTCGACGAACCCATCGCGAACTGGTCCATGTTGAGCTTGCCGAGCATCCCCGCGCCGGCGTTCCACAGATTGCCCGAGACGGTCGATTCGTACGGCGGGGTGAAGCCTTCGAGGATATGGCTCGCCGCGGTCGCGGGTACGCCCTTGGTGCAGAACAGATCCTTCATCCCGATCGGCACGCCGGCAAGCGGCTTGGGCGCCTCGCCCGCCGCGCGGGCGGCATCGGCGGCATCCGCGGCGGCGAGCGCATGCTCGGGGGTTTCGACGAGGAAGGCGTTGAGCACCTTGGCGGCGGCGACGTTGGCGATGAAGCCCTCCGCCACTTCGCGCGCGCTGAAGGTACCGGCGCGGACCCCATCACGGATGGCGGCGACACCGAGATCGGTAAGGTCGGTCATGCAGAAATTCCCGTCACCCCGAAGACCGGGGCGGTTACGTCGTGAAACACGCTGCGCACAAGAAACATGGCGGCCACGGCCTGCGCCGGTGCAGTGCGGCGCGGGCTCACTCGATCACCTTTGGCACGGTGAAGAACCCGTGCTCCGCCTGCGGCGCGTTCGCCAGCACGGCATCGCGGATCCCGCCCCCCGTCAGCGGATCGGCATTCACCACGTCCGCGCGCAGCCGCAGGTGGTTGGGAATCACCGCGGTCATCGGCGCGACCCCGGTCGTGTCGACCTCGCCCAATTGTTCGATCCAGCCCATGATGTTGTCGAGCTCGGGTGCGATCCGCGCGGCTTCCGCCTCGGTGATCGCGATCCGCGCGAGGCTGGCGATCTTCTTCACGGTGGGAATGTCGACTGCCATGCGGCCCCTTGGTCTGTCTTGAAGGTCGGTATCCGCGGCGGCTAGCATCGCACCCCGCGGCCATGCAAGCTATGCGCGCGTTCCGCCCCCCAGATCAACCTGCCGGATCAAGACGATTGCAACGCGCGCAGTCCCGGGCCACCCAATGCGCAATTGCACGGCGCGCGGTTTATGCTGCACTGCAAAATGGAGTCGTCAGTGGCACGGAAGTTCCTGTATGTCGTGGTTGCCCTTATCGTGTTAGCGATTGCCGGAGCGTTTGCGTACCGCTTCTGGGGCGCCGAGATGCTCCGCATGGCAATGGTGCCGAGCGCCGGGTTCGAGGCGCAGCCGGCCGAGCCGGCCGCCAGCTATCGCGACGCCCGCCTGTGGCTCGCGCGCCCCGACAAGCCCGGGAACCCGGCGCGCTGGACCCCGGCGGGCTACACGCCGGGTGCCAATCCCGAGGCGGCGGTGTTCTTCATCCATCCGACGTCGTTCCTCGACCGCTCGCGCTGGAATGCGCCGCTCGACAATGCCGAGGCCAATGCGCGCGCGGAATTGTTCCTGCGCGGCCAGGCAAGCGCATTCAACGCCGTGGGCGCGGTATGGGCACCGCGCTATCGCCAGGCGACGTTCGGCGCGTTCCTCACCACCCAGGCCAATGCCGCCAAGGCGCTCGACCTGGCGTACGGCGATGTCGCCGCCGCGTTCGACGCATTCCTGGCGCAGGCGGGGGACCGACCGATCATCCTCGCCGGGCATAGCCAGGGCTCGCTGCACCTGATCCGGCTGCTGCGCGAGAAGATCGCGGGCACGCCGGTCGCGCGACGGATCGTCGCCGCCTATGTCGTCGGCTGGCCGGTCTCGCGCACCGCGGACCTCCCCAAGCTCGGCCTGCCGGAATGCCGCACCGCCGACCAGGCCGGCTGCATCCTGTCCTGGCAAAGTTTTGCCGAGCCCGCCGACCCTTCGCTCGTGCTCGACACGTACAACGCCAGCCGGACGGTCGACGGGATCGCGCGACGCGGCACGCCGATGATCTGCACCAACCCGCTGACCGGCATGCCCGATGCGATCGCCCCCGCCGACGCCAATCTGGGCACGCTGTTCCCGTCCTCCGACCTGACGACCGCGACGATCGAGCCGAAGCGAGTCGCCGCGCGCTGCGATTCGCGCGGGCTGCTGCTGATCGGCAACCCGCCCGCGCTCGGCGGCTATGTCCTGCCCGGCAACAATTATCACGTCTATGACTACAGCCTGTTCTGGGCGAACGTCCGCGCCGACGCGGCACGGCGGCTGGCGGGGTTTGTCCGTGATCACGCCGCCGCGGCTGGGCATCACCGCCAGCCTGTGTAAACAGGCCGCCGATGATCACGACCGACCGCCTCGAATTCCGCGCCGCGCTCCCCGTGGGGGGGCGGCTGATCGGCCTCGACGTGGGCACCAAGACGATCGGCACCGCGCTGTGCGACGCCGGATGGAGCTTCGCCTCGCCCGCCGTGCTGATACGCCGGACCAAGTTCCAGAAGGACAAGCTTGCCCTCGCCGCGATGATCGCGGCGCAGCAGGTGAAGGGCATCGTGATCGGGCTGCCGCTCAACCTGACCGACGGCAGCGAAAGCCCGCGCAGCCAGTCGAGCCGCGCGTTCGCGCGCAACCTCGCCGATCTCGCGCTGCCGATCTTCCTGCAGGACGAACGCTGGTCGACCGTGGCGGTGACGCGCACGCTGATCGAACAGGACGCAAGCCGCGCCAAGCGTGCCGAACTGGTCGACAAGATGGCGGCGGCCTACATCCTGCAAGGCGCGATCGATGCGCTGGTGGCGGTGTGATCGCCAGAGCGACGATCTGACCGCCCGTTCTAGACGCGCCGAGCCGCCGCGAGGACCGTCCGGCGTTGACCCTGCCGCGCCGCCAGACCAACGCCCAGGAAGCCGACGAGCATCAGCGACCAGGTGGCCGGCTCGGGGACGGCGGCGACCGAAAGGGTCGCATTTTCCGGCGCGAAGTCCGTGATCTGGTTATTATTGCCCAACCCGATCCGCGGCCACAGATTGAAGCCATATTGGGTCGGGGAAAAGCCCGTGCTCGGCAACAGCGAGAGCGAGATCCTCGCGGTCAGGATGTTCCCGGCGATCGAGATGCTTGCCGGATCGAGCACGTTCGTGCCGATTACCCCCGTCCCGTCCTTCTGGATAACGATGGCCTGATTGAAAATGACGTTCGGTTCGCCGATCGCGGCGAAAGGCCGCGCGGTGCCCGTCCCGGTATTCACGCCGAAGACGTACAGGCCCGGGGTCTGCGGATTGATATCCCCCGCGAACGTCGCGCCTAGCGTGAAGAACTGAAGTACACTGTTGTAATTGACGGAAAATCCCGTGACGTCGAGATCAGCGAGCCGTGGCCCCGCCGTATAGGTCGGCAGAAAGTCCCCGGTTGGGTCGACCACCGACGCCGCCAGTGCCGGTGTTGCAAGAAGAATCGTGGAGGCAAGCAATCCGGCTGCGATATCTTTGATATGCATGACGTTTTCCTCAAAAAGACCGCGAATACATCCAGCGGCGAGGAGTTCTTTACCATATATTGCGGACAGACACGATCTGACACAGGCGCGAAGCCCCCATCGCCGTGCTCCCCAGGCGCCGTCCAACCCCGCCGCCGACAAACGCGTGCCCCGGTAAGCGCGTGTCAGGCCATCTGCCCACTTCGGCGTTCGCGACACCGCCGACGACACCCCCCATCCCGTCTTGCCACCACGCCCCCGCACCGCTACCCGACACCCTCGATGCAACGCTCCGATCACCGCCCCGCCTCGCTCATCCCGGGCCGCGCCGTGTTTCCGCACCGGCACCTTACCGGAATCGAGGGATTGCAGCCCCATGAGATCCTGTTCCTGCTCGACGAAGCCGACGGCTGGGTCGCCGCCAATCGCACGCGCGCGATCAGCGACAAGAGGCTCGGCGGGCTCACGCTGATCAACGCCTTCTTCGAGAACAGCACCCGCACCCTGTTGTCGTTCGAGATCGCGGGGAAGCGGCTCGGCGCGGACGTCGTCAACATGCATGCCGCGCAGTCGAGCGTGAAGAAGGGCGAGACGCTCATCGACACCGCGATGACGCTCAACGCGATGCGCGCGGACATGATCGTCATCCGCCACATGTCGTCGGGCGCGGTGCGGCTGATCGCGGGCAAGGTCGATTGCCCGGTGCTCAATGCCGGTGACGGCCAGCACGAACACCCGACCCAGGCGCTGCTGGATGCGCTTACGATCCGGCGGCGGCGCGGGACCATCGCGGGCCAGCGCGTGGTGATCTGCGGCGACCTGCTCCACAGCCGGGTTGCACGGTCCAATATCCTGTCGCTCACCGCGCTGGCCGCCGAAGTCCGCGTCTGTGCGCCGACGACGCTGATGCCCGCCGCGATCGAGCGGATGGGGGTCACGGCCTTTACCGATTTCGACGAAGCGCTCGACGGCGCGGACGTGGTGATGATGCTGCGGCTCCAGAACGAGCGGATGAACGGCGGGTTCGTCCCCTCCAACCGCGAATATCACCTGCGCTATGGCTTGACCGAACGGCGCCTGGCGCTCGCCAAGCCCGATGCGCTGGTCATGCACCCCGGCCCGATGAACCGGGGGGTCGAGATCGACTCGGTCGTCGCGGATCATGCGCGCTCGGCGATCACCGAGCAGGTCGAGATGGGGGTCGCGGTCCGCATGGCCTGCCTCGACGTGCTGACGCGGCGTTCGCGCGGCGTGGCGGGCTGGGCATGAGCCGCACGATCGCGCTTCTCGATGCGACCCTCGCCTGCCCCATGGCGGGCGTGTCGCGTGGCGGCCTGCTGATCGTCGACGACACGATCGCGGCAACCGGGCTGATCGACGTGCCGGCGGGTGCGGAGACGATCGATTGCGCCGGACTGGTGCTGGCGCCCGCGATCGTCGACCTGGGTGTCTTTGCGATCGACGTCCCGGCCTTTCATGCGGGCGGCATCGTCCGCGTCGGCCTGATGCCGGACCAGTCGCCGGTCCTCGATGATCCGGGCGTGGTCCAGCGCGCGGCGCTGATCGGGCGACCCGGGCTGTGGATCCACCCGATCGCCGCCGCGACACGCGGGCTGGCCGGGCACGATCTCGCCGAAATGGCGATCAACCGCGATGCGGGCGCGCGCGCGGTGGGTACGGGCGCGGGCTGGATCGCGGACTCGGGCGTGATGCGCAAGGTTCTGGCCTATGCCAACGATCTTGGCCTGGTGGTGATCGCGCATGCCGAGGACGGCGGCGTCACGGCAGGCGCGGTCGCGACCGCGGGCGAGACCGCGACCCGGATGGGCCTGGCATCGGCCCCTGCGGTCGCCGAGGCGCTGGCGATTGCACGCGACCTGATGCTCGCGGAGGAGACCGGGGCGGCCGTGCACCTGCGCACCGTCACGACCGCGGCCGGATTCGATCTGGTGCGCGCAGCCAAGCGGCGCGGCGTCCGGGTGACCTGCGGAATTACGCCGGCGCATCTGTTGCTGTCGGACATTGCGATGAGCGATTTCCGCACGTTCGCCCACATCTCCCCGCCGCTGCGGCAGGAGGACGACCGGCGCGCGGCGCTGGTGGCGCTGGGCGACGGGACGATCGACGTGCTGTGTTCGGCGCACGATCCGCATGGACCGGAGGAAAAGCGCCTGCCGTTCGGCGATTCCGCAGCGGGCATGGCGGGTGCGGAAACCCTGCTCGCGCTCGGCCTTGGCTTCGTGCGCGACGAGGTCATCACACTCGACCGGCTGTTTTCCTTGCTGGCGGCCAACCCGGCTAAGGTCCTTGGCGTCGCGACGGGAACCCTGACGGTGGGCGCGCCCGCGGATCTGTTGCTGTGCGATCCCCGGGCGCCCTGGCAGGTTGCGGGCGACCGGTTGCAGGCCAAGGCCGGCAACACCCCGTTCGACGGACTGCCGGTCGAAGGCAAGGTCAGGCGCCTGTTCAAGGGCGGTACGGCGCTCGCCCTCCCCGCCTGACCGGCGCCTCAGCGCATCGCGAAGTAGACGATCGCCACCCCAACCCAGGTCAGCAGCGAGACGGTACACGTCAGCACCATCGCGCGAATCGCCCTGAGCGGAATGTGACCGTTGTCATAGCGGACGGACGGGTCGGGATGTTGGCTGGACCCCAATTTGCGGATCAGCGAATAGCCTGGGGGACCGCGCCTGGAGAAACGCACTGTTGGACGAATGGGCATGATACGCGCCTAGGTTGTTAATTCATGTTAGTAACGCAGCTCATCGCATTCCGGGCGCAACTCGTCGACACTAAAACGTCGTTTTTTGAAATAATGTTTTCATACGTGGGCGTTCCTGCGAAATTTAAGAATTCCGGCAGTCTGGCATCGGCCAATCGTTCTTGCTTTGTTCGATGCACGTGGTACGGTCGTGGTATGCCAGCCCATCGCCCCCGCCGCGGCGCGACCCATAATCCGGAGAGCGCGCGTTTCGGTCTTGCCGTCCGGGAAGCCGACGGCGACTGGCTGGACGCCCGGACCGAGCAGGACGGCGCCCCGCCGCCGCTGCGGACGAGCGTCACGGTCGAGCGGGCACGGACGATCCTGACGCGCAATCAATCCCCCGACCTTGGGTTCGACCGTTCGGTCAACCCGTACCGCGGCTGCGAACATGGCTGCATCTACTGTTTCGCGCGCCCGAGCCATGCCTATCATGACCTGTCCCCCGGCCTGGATTTCGAAAGCCGCCTGTTCGCCAAGCCCGACGCGGCGGATTTGCTGCGTAAGGAATTGATGAAAAAGGGTTATCAGGCAGCACCCATCGCCTTCGGCACCAATACCGATCCCTATCAGCCGATCGAATCGGACTGGCGGATCACCCGCGCCTGCCTTGCGGTGCTCGACGAGACCAACCATCCCGTGACGATCACGACCAAGTCCGACCGCGTTGTAAGCGACCTTCACCGTCTTTCGGCGATGGCCGCCCGGCAGCTCGTATCGGTTGCGGTGTCGCTGACGTCGCTCGATCCCCGGATCGCCATGACCCTGGAACCCCGCGCGCCTGCTCCGCACCGCCGGCTCGCCGCGATCCGCGCGCTCAGTGAAGCCGGCGTGCCGACCTACGTCTCGATCGCCCCGGTGATCCCGGCGATTACCGACCATGAACTGGAGCATCTGCTCGAAGCCGCCGCCGCCGCCGGCGCCAGCGCGGCGTTCTTCATCCCGGTGCGCCTGCCGTGGGAGGTCGCGCCGCTGTTCAAGGCCTGGCTTGACGCGCACTTCCCGGATCGCGCCGGCAAGGTGATGGCGACGATCGCCTCGCTGCGTGACGGGCGCGAGAACGATCCCGGCTTCTTCACCCGGATGCGCGGCAGCGGGCCGTGGTCCGCCTTGCTGCAGACGCGATTCGCGATCGCCTGTCGAAAACATGGCCTCGATCAAAAGCGGATCGTCTTGCGCACCGATCTCTTCCGCGCGCCTGCCGGGCCGCAGGGCGAACTGTTCTGACGCTCAGCGCGCGGCGAGTTCCCGGCCGCGCGCCCATTGCGCGATCTGATCGCCAGCGCTCGCCCGAACGAAACAGGCGCCACCGCGCGCGCGATACCCACGGCACAGCGAGACCGCGTCCTCGCGCGCAAGCCCGCCGACCGAAAGCCGGTAGAAGGTCGCGCCGCCGGCGGTGACCCCCATCCCTTGCGGGACATGGCCGGACAGCGCCGCGAACCGATGCGCGGCCCGCATCCAGGCATCATGCGCAACCGCGGCCGTATCGTAGGCGCCGAGCTGCACATAGAAATTCCCCCGCGCAGCGGCGCGCGCCGGCATTGCGGGCGGCATCTGCCGGCTGGCCTCCATGCGCGCCATGTCGCGCCGCGGCTTCGCGGCGGCGAGCAGAGGCGCGGGCAAGGCCTGCACCACTTCACGACGCGGCGCAAAGACCACGCCTGCGATCGCGGGACCGACTGCGGCATCGTTCGTCGCCACGGACGGGACAACCGCGGTCGGAGCCGCCACGCGCGCGTCGACCGCCGTCGCGTCGACCGCCGTGGCCGCCATGGTCGGCGCAATCCCGCTGCGATTGAGGGCCAGGCGCTGCGGTTGACCCGAGTCCACGACCGGAATGACCCCGAGCAGGCTGGAAATCTGGTCCGATGCAGACGTCGGACGCGAAAACGTCGACCATTCGAGCAATCGGCGCGCGACGTCGGTGGGAGCGAGATCGATCGCAACGACACTCTGCGCCTCGCGCCAGCGTCCCGCGAGGGCGAGGCTCAACGCAAGGTTCTGGCGGACCTTGGCATCGGCGTCGGGGGACCGTGCCGCCGGGCCGAGCAGCTCGACCGCCGCCACCGGATCCCCCGCCAGTGCCATGGCGAGCCCCCGGTCGCTGATCGGAATCACGCTGGCATGGGCGTCCAGCGTGGTTCGCGCGCCTGCCCAGTCCCCCGTCCCGATCTGCATCAGGGCCAGGTGCAGCGCCGCCTTCCCGTTCGTCGGTTCCAGTGCGAGCGCGTCCGCAAAGGCATCCCGCGCCGAAACGAAACGCCCTGCCTTGAGATAGCTCTGCCCCAACGTCAGCCGATACTCGACCGCGTCCGGCTGATCGGCCACCGCCATCTCCGCGTGCGCGATCGCCGCGATGACGTTCTTCCGCGACAGCGCCGTGCGAGCCTTGGCGATTTCCCGGCGAGCGTGCCGTTCGGCCTTCGATTGATCGCGAGCACTCGCCCCGGCAATCGAAGACGTCACGGTCGCGGCTACGCCGCTCAGCAACAGCACGGACAGACCCAGCGTGACAGGGCCGACGGATAAGGCGGACCGAACGGTCATAACGTCTCTAGCGCTTGGCCGAGGTCGGCAGCTGGCTGACCAGCGCATCGACTTCGGGCAGGGTTTGCAGGAATTGGTCGAGCGCGGCCGTTACCAGCAATTGCGCCGAGGCATTCTGGAGCGCACTGGCAAGCCGCAGGCGCAAATGGCGATCCTGGTCCAGCCGGAGCGTAAACGCGGTGCGGGCCTGCCCGGCCGCCCCGGTTTTCGGGCCGGAGCGCTTTGCCCCCTCGGCCTTCGCGCTGTGTTTCTGATGCGTCTCCCGACCGATTCGCGTGGCGGTGGCAACCGAGACGGGCTTCATCGTGATCGTGCGCGGCGCGGCTGGCGACGGGATTATCGCCGCCGCGACGTCTTCGCGGAGGACCTCGCGCTGCGCGAGCACCGGCGGTATGGATGGCGCAGGTGCTGGCGGATTTGGCGCGGGCGGCGCTTCGGTGCCCCCCATGTCATTCCAGCCGAGATCGTCCTGCCCCCCCGCCATCGCGCCGAAGCCGCCAAAACCCTGCGGGCGCATCGCCGGCTTTGCCTGACCCTTGCGCGCCAACAGCGTCGACGACAGCGAGGCGAGCGGTTTGGATTGGCCAAACGCATTCATGTCAGCTCACCACCCGTCTACCGAACCCGCCCGCTGCGGGGCGCTGGGCGGCATAGGCGTTCACGCCCGTCGGCACTGCGAACACCGTCCGACGGAAGTTCTTTTCGAGCCGATCAGAGATATAGGTCCAGAGATCACGGACCTCCTGCGCGGACCGGCTTTTCGCATCCACTTCCATCACCGTGCGCCCGTCAATCATCGAGGCGGCGAAATCGGTGCGATGGTGGATCGTGATCGGCGCGACCGTTCCGTGTTGCGACAAGGCGACCGCGGCTTCGGCCGTGATCCGCGCCTTGGGGGTCGCACCATTCACGACAAACAGCAGCGGCTTGCCGGCGCGTTCGCACAGATCGACCGTTGCCCCGACCGCACGCAGATCGTGCGGGCTGGGGCGGGTCGGAATGACGATCAGCTCGGCCACCGCGATCACACTCTGGATCGCCATCGTAATGGCAGGCGGCGTATCGATCATTGCGAGCCGGAACCCCTGCTGACGCAGCGTTTCCAGGTCTGCGGCAAGCCGCGCGACCGTGGTCTGCGCAAAAGCTGGGTACTCGCTGGTCCGCTCGTTCCACCAATCCGACAGCGATCCCTGCGGATCGATGTCGATCAGGACGACCGGGCCTGCGCCTGCAAGCTGGGCCTGAACGGCGAGATGCCCGGACAAGGTGGTCTTGCCGGATCCGCCTTTTTGAGATGCCATCGCTAGGACGCGCATGAGCCCCTTTCACTCCTGCCTGTTCGAGCAAGTGAAGTGGCACCCGAGGCTTCAACAATCGGTTAATTCCGAAGGTCGGCGTCGTACTTTTAGCCGAGGGTGGATAACGATTTGTTTGCCATGCCGCGCGTAGGGGAGTTGCATGAGCTTGCGAAGCAGAACCAGGACGCCGCGATCGGCATGCAGGAAGGCGTTACGCGCCGCGGTCGCGCTCGTGCTGCTGTTTCCGATGTTCTGCCCGGCGGGTGCGGACGTCCGGGACGGGGTCGATGCGTGGGGTCGCGGCGATTATGGTCGCGCGGTCGAATCCTGGCGGCCTGCGGCCGCTGCCGGCGATGCCGACGCGCAGTTCAATCTGGCGCAGGCGTATGTGCTCGGGCGCGGCGTGAAGCCGGACCGGGCAGCCGCTACGGAATGGTTTCGCAAGGCGGCGATGCAGGACCACGCAGCGGCAGAGGCGAAATACGGTCTGCTGCTGTTCGACCAGGGGAAACGGACCGAAGCCACGCCGTGGCTCGAAAAGGCGGTTGCCCAGCATGAGCCGCATGCGCAGCTCGTCCTCGGCACGATGCTGTTCAACGGGGACGGGGTCGCGAAGGACTGGCGACGCGCCTATGCGTTGCTCGTGCGCGCGGCGGCGGCGGACGTGCCCCACGCCTCGCAAGTGCAGGCGCAGATGGACAAGGTCATTCCGGTCGATCTCCGCCAGCAGGGGTTGGCGCTAGCGCAGGTCGATGAAGCCGCAGCGCAACGTCCGCAACTGCTCCCTGCACTCGCCCCCGCCCCTACCTCTGCCGCGCCCCCGCGAGTCGCCAGCGTATCGGTCCCGAAGATCGAACCCGGCAAATCTGCCCGGATCGCGGCGTCCAACGCGAACGCGCCGGCGATGATCGATCGCGGGGGGTGGCACGTCCAGCTGGGGGCCTTCGGCGATCCTGCCAATGCGCACCGGTTGTGGACCCAGATCGGTCCGAAATTCCCCGGCGCTCGCGTTCGCTTCGTCAAGGCCGGGGCCATGACCCGAGTCCTGGTCGGCCCCTATGGCTCGAGCGCTACCGCCGCGCGAGCCTGCGCCGCCGTCAAACCATGCGTACCGGTCGGGTCGTGATCACCCCGTGACCCATTCGCGCCGGGCAATCCCCTGCGCGTACAATAGCGCGGTCAGGTCGCCATGGTCGATCCGCGCGCTCGCTGCCGCGGCGACGATCGGCTTGGCCTTGAACGCCACGCCCAGTCCCGCCGCATCGATCATCTTGAGGTCATTCGCACCGTCGCCGATCGCGAGCGTCGCCTCGGGCGGCAGCCCGAGATCCGCCGCCGCCGCGCGCAACGTCTCGAGCTTGGTGTGCGCGCCGACGATCGGCCGCTCGACTCGCCCGGTGAGCGCGCCGTCGGCGATCTCGAGCCGGTTGGCGATCGCGTAATGGAAGCCGATCCGCTCCGCCACCGGCTCGGCGAAGCGCGTGAAGCCGCCGGACACCAGGATCGCGGTCGCCCCCCGCGCGCGCATCGTCCGGACCAGCGTCGCGGCCCCCGGCGTATCGACCACCCGGTCGGCAAGGCATTGCGCGATCACGCGCTCGTCCAGCCCGGCGAGCAACGCGACCCGCGCATCGAGCGCCGCCTCGAAATCGAGTTCGCCGCGCATCGCCGCTTCGGTGATCTCCGCAATCTGCGGCTTGATGCCCGCGTAATCGGCGAGTTCGTCGATGCACTCGACCGTGATCATCGTCGAATCCATGTCCGCGATCAGCAGCCGCTTCTCGCGGCCCTCGCTCTGCTGGACGACGACGTCGACCCCGCGGAACGCCCCCTCGAGCGCCAGCCGCGCCGCATCGGGCGCGGAGGCGAACATCACGTCCGCCGCCTCCCCCGGCTCGATCCAGCCATCCGCGACCGCGGAACAGCCCGCCGCGTCGAGCCGGTCGCGCGCGGTCGAAATATCGGCAGCGCTGAGCTGTCCGGATGCTATCAGCGTGGCAATGAACACAGTCGATCTCCCGAAGCTCGCGCTCATCGCAGGGCCGACCGCTAGCGGCAAGTCCGCGCTCGCGATCGCGGTCGCCGAACGCCACGACGGGATCGTCATCAACGCCGATTCGGCACAAGTCTATCGCGACTTGCGGATCCTGACCGCGCGTCCCTCCCCCGCCGACGAGGCGCGGGTGCCGCATCGGCTGTTCGGCTATATCGACGGGGCGGAGGCCTGTTCCGCCGCGCGCTGGGCGGACGCGGCGCGTGCGGAGGTGGCCGCGGCGCAGGCGGCGGGAAAGCTGCCGGTGCTGGTCGGCGGGACCGGGCTGTATCTCCGGACGCTGCTCGACGGGATCGCGCCGGTGCCCGAGATCGACCCCGCGATCCGCGCCGCGGTGCGCGCGATGCCGGTGGCCAAAGCCCATGCCGCGCTCACGCAGGCCGACCCGGCGGCGGCGGCGCGGCTGGCGGCGGCGGACACCACGCGAGTGGCACGCGCGCTCGAGGTGGTGCGCTCGACCGGGCGGCCGCTCGCGGCGTGGCAGGCGGAGCGAAGCGGCGGGATCGCAGCGAAGGTTGCACAGAGCGCGGTCGTGTTGCTGCCCGAGCGGGACTGGCTGTTCGAACGTTGCGATGCGCGCGCCGCCGCGATGTTTGACGACGGCGCGGCCGAGGAGGTCCGTATCCTTCTGCAAAGAAACGATATTCCTGACGACGCCCCGATCCGCCGGGCGATCGGCGTGCCCGCGCTGGCCGCTTTCGTGGCGGGCGCCCAGTCTCGCGAACAGACGCTGGAAGCGTTGCGGCTGGCCACGCGGCAATATGCCAAGCGGCAATATACCTGGTTCCGCAACCAGCCTCCGCCAAGCTGGGCCAAGATAACCGAGTCACAAAGTTCCGACAGAATGCTTATATTCGACAGATTGTTTCAGCTATAAAGGTTGACACGCATGTTTCATACCTATAGCCGCGCTTTTCCCGTTGCTGCCGTGCAGCAACGCCGACGAGGAGAATGACCGTGACCGAGAAGAGTGGAGCCGACATCCTGATCGAGGCGCTGTGCGATCTCGGCGTGGAAGTCGTGTTCGGCTACCCCGGTGGTGCGGTGTTGCCGATCTACGACGCGCTGTTCCGCTCGGGCCGGATCAAGCACATTCTCGTGCGGCACGAACAGGCTGCGACGCACGCCGCCGAGGGCTATGCGCGCTCGACCGGCAAGCCCGGCGTGGTGCTCGTGACCTCGGGCCCCGGCGCGACCAATGCCGTGACCGGCATCACCGATGCGCTGATGGATTCGATCCCGATGGTGGTCATCACCGGGCAGGTGCCGACCGCGCTGATCGGCACGGATGCGTTCCAGGAAGCCGACACGGTGGGCATCACGCGCCACTGTTCGAAGCATAACTATCTGGTGAAGGACCCCGCCAAGCTCGGCGCGACCGTGCACGAGGCGTTCTATATCGCGACCTCGGGTCGTCCCGGTCCCGTCGTGATCGACATCCCCAAGGACGTGCAGGTCGCGACCGCGCGCTACGCCAAGCCCGGCCCGATCCGGCACAAGACCTATCGCCCGCAGGTCAAGGCCGACCAGCCTAGCATCGAAGCGGCAATGGACATGCTCGCCGCGGCGGAACGCCCGGTGCTGTATACCGGCGGCGGGATCATCAACGCGGGGCCCGCGGCCAGCCAGTTGCTGTGCGAACTCGCGCGGATCAGCGGTGCGCCGGTTACCTCGACGCTGATGGGTCTGGGTGCTTATCCGGCGACCGGCTCGCAGTGGCTCGGGATGCTCGGGATGCACGGCACCTATGAAGCCAATATGGCGATGAACAAGGCGGACCTCGTCGTCTGCCTCGGCGCGCGGTTCGATGACCGCGTGACCGGGCGGCTCGATGCGTTCAGTCCCCATTCGCGCAAGATTCACGTCGATATCGACCGGTCCTCGATCAACAAGAACGTGCGTGTCGACTTGCCGATCGTCGCCGACGTCGGCCATGCGCTCGAGGACATGGTCCGCGTGTTCAAGGCGCGCCGTCATCCCAAGCCCGATCTGACCGAATGGTGGCAGATGATCGAGGAATGGCGCGACAGGCAGAGTCTCGCCTTCACCGATCTGGAAAGCGACATCATGCCGCAGCGCGCGATCCGCGCGCTCTGGCAGGCGACGCACAAGCGCAATCCGATCATCACGACCGAGGTCGGCCAGCATCAGATGTGGGCGGCGCAGCATTTCGGGTTCGAAGCGCCGAACAAATGGTTGACCTCGGGCGGTCTCGGCACGATGGGCTATGGTCTGCCCGCCGCGATCGGCGCGCAGATCGGCAACCCCAAGGCGCTGGTGATCGACATCGCGGGCGAAGCGTCGATCCAGATGAACATCCAAGAGCTGGGGACTGCCTCGCAATATCGCCTGCCGGTCAAGATCTTCATCCTCAACAACGAATATATGGGGATGGTCCGCCAGTGGCAGGAGCTGACCTATTCGAGCCGCTATTCGGAAAGCTACAGCGACGCGCTGCCGGACTTCGTGAAGCTCGGCGAAGCCTATGGCTGGAAGGGTATTCGCATCCAGACGATGGGCGAACTCGATGACGGGATCGCGGCGATGCTCGATCATGACGGGCCGGTGATCGTCGATTGCCGGGTCGCGAAGCTGGCGAACTGCTTCCCGATGATTCCGAGCGGAGCGGCGCATACCGAGATGCTGTTGCAGGCGAGCGAAGTCTCGGGCGAGATGGACGACGAAGCGAAGGCGCTGGTGTGATGGACAGTCTTCTGCCTCCCCTCAGTGGAAGGGCGGGGAGAAGGACGCGCGTTCTTCTTCCTCCCCTCCCTGGAAGGGAGGGGACCGAGGGGTGGGTCCGCCCGCAATCGCGCCGTTCGGCCCGCCCCATAGCGACCCACCCCCAACCCCTCCCTTCCAGGGAGGGGAGGAAGCTACCGTTTGCCACTGCCCCCTCAGGGAGGGGAGGAAAGTAATCATGCACATCACCCAGCAAAAAGAGTCCCGCCACACGCTCGCCGTAATGGTCGACAACGAGCCCGGCATCCTCGCGCGGATCGCGGGGCTGTTCACCGCGCGCGGCTATAATATCGAGAGCCTGACCGTGTCCGACGTTACCGCCGACAAGGCGGTCAGCCGGATCACGATCGTCACCTCGGCGAGCGATGCGACGATGGAGCAGATCCTCGCGCAGCTCGACCGGCTGATCCCGGTGCATTCGGTGACCGACCTCACCGCGCTCGGGCCGCACGTCGAGCGCGAGCTGGCGTTGCTCAAGGTGTCGGGGGTCGGCGATCACCGGATCGAGGCGCTTCGCCTTGCCGACGTCTACCGCGCGCGCGTGGTCGATGCGACCACCACCAGCTTCGTGTTCGAAGTGACCGGCGGGCGCGAGAAGATCGACACGTTCGTCACGCTGATGCGCGAAGTCGGGCTGTGCGAAGTCGCGCGGACCGGGATCGTCGCGATGGCCCGCGGGCCGAAGGCGGTTTAAGCCAATATCCGTCACCCCGGCGGAGGCCGGGGCCGCAGGATCGGGCGCGCAACGCCTGCCGCCTGCGACAACCATGCCGCCCCGGCCTGCGCCGGGGTGACGGGCAGTTTTCTGGAAGGGACTATTTATGCGCGTTTATTATGATGCCGATGCCGATCTGAACCTGATCGCCGACAAGAAGATCGCGATCGTCGGCTATGGCAGCCAGGGCCATGCCCACGCGCAGAACCTGCGCGATTCCGGCGTCAAGGAGGTCGCGATTGCGCTCCGTCCCGGCTCCGCCACCGCCAAGAAGGCGACCGACGCTGGCTTCAAGGTGATGACCAACGCCGAAGCCGCCGCCTGGGCCGACATCACGATGATCCTCGCCCCCGACGAGCATCAGGCGGCGATCTATGCCGACGATCTTCACGCCAACCTGAAGCAGGGCGCCGCGATCGCGTTCGCGCACGGCCTCAACATCCACTTCGGCCTCATCGAGCCGCGCGCCGATCTCGACGTGATCATGATCGCGCCCAAGGGCCCCGGCCACACCGTGCGTAGCGAATATGTCAAGGGCGGCGGCGTGCCGTGCCTGATCGCGATCCACCAGGACAAGAGTGGCAACGCGCATGACATCGGGCTCGCCTATGCGTCGGGCGTCGGTGGTGGCCGTTCGGGGATCATCGAGACCAACTTCAAGGAAGAGTGCGAGACCGACCTGTTCGGCGAGCAGGCGGTGCTGTGCGGCGGGATCACGCATCTGATCCAGGCCGGGTTCGAGACGTTGGTCGAGGCGGGCTATGCGCCCGAGATGGCGTATTTCGAATGCCTGCATGAGACTAAGCTGATCGTCGATCTGCTGTATGAGGGCGGGATCGCCAACATGCGCTATTCGATCAGCAACACCGCGGAATATGGCGACATCACCACGGGGCCGCGGATCATCACGGACGAGACCAAGGCGGAGATGAAGCGCGTTCTCGCGGACATCCAGGGCGGGCGGTTCGTCAAGAACTTCGTGCTCGATAATCGCGCGGGGCAGCCCGAGCTGAAGGCGGCGCGCAAGGCGGCGGCGGCGCATCCGATCGAGAAGGTTGGCGCGGAGCTGCGTGCGATGATGCCGTGGATCGGGGCGAACAAGCTGGTGGACAAGGACAAGAACTGAGGGATTTGGCGGGGGGGTGGTGTTCTCTGCGAGGCACTGCCCCACCCCAACCCCTCCCCTGAAGGGGAGGGGCTTTTAGGGTACGCTTCTTCTTAGCCCCTCCCCCTCAGGGGAGGGGTTGGGGTGGGGCCGTCCAGCAACGCAACGCCCCCCGTATCCCCAAGAAACCGTCCGTTGCCAAAACGTTGCTTGTTCCACCTCCGCCCAGTGCGCCAAGGCGATCCTCCAACAGGAGTATTCCCATGCAGCGCACCCCCCTCGTCCTCGCCGCCATCGCGGCCCTCGCGGCCGCCCCGCTCGTCGCGCAGATGCCGACCACCCCGCCAGGCACGCGCACCCTCTCCAAGGTCGCCGCCGGGACGTACAAGGTCGATCCCGCGCACACGCAGGTCGTGTTCACGCTCAACCACCTCGGCTTCAGCGAATATAGCGGTCAGTTCACGCAGCCAACCGGTACGCTGACGGTCGATCCGCGCAACGCCGCCAAGGACCGCGTCGAGATCGTCTTCCCGATCGACAAGGTCTCGACCACGGTCGCCGCGCTCGACGCGCATCTCAAGACCGCGGACTTCTTCGATGCCGCGAAGTTCCCCGAGGGGCGTTTCGTCTCGACCAAGGTCACCGTCACCGGCATGACCGCGACGATCGCGGGTAATCTCACGATCCACGGCGTGACCAAGCCGGTCGTGCTCAACGCCAAGTTCGTCGGCGCGGGCCCGTCGCTGTTCGGCGCGCACAAGACCGTCGTCGGCTTCTCTGCGACGACGTCGATCAAGCGCAGCGACTTCGGCGTGAACGGCTATCTGCCGCTCGTGTCCGACAAGGTCGATCTGACGATCAACGCCGCGTTTGAAGCCCAATAAAGCGTCGCCGGCGTCCCGCGGTCAGCGCGGGGCGCCGTTCGATCAGGCGTCGACCAACGCCCTGAAATACTCGGCCGTCTCCGGCGATACGCCCATCAGCAGGCGCCGCAGACGTCGGTCGAAATCGTCCACCGTCTCGCGGCGTTCGCGATGGACCATCATCCAGTCGCCGAACTCGCGCTCCTCGACCGTACGATCGAGCAGGATCTTGATGTCGCGGTGGCGCGGATCGGCGCGCAGGCTCGCCAACAGGTCCGCCACGCTTTCCTCCGGCCCCTCGATCGTCTGCAGGTAGCCATCCTGTTCGGTATACAGCAGGCCGGTGATGCCATCGAGGCCATTGCGCGCCGACGCGATCCGCAGGATTGCCGGCAAGTCATCCGATGCACGACCGCTCTCGGCGGTCGTGATACTCGTATAGATAATCTGACGCATTGCGGTCACCCTAACATGCGATCGACAAAGCGGCGTTGATATGGATCAGTGCCGGTTCGCGCTGGACACGAGGCTGAGCGGCGCGCTATCGTTTCCGCGACATGGCGATCGTGCGCGACCTCCCCCTGCTTCGACTTACGCGCCCTTAGGCGCGGACTTCTCCGTGCGCGCTGCGCACGACGCGCCTGAGGGCCTGATCCAATCCCGTCCCCCTTCGTTGACGAGACCCATCATGCTGCGCGACCCATCGACCAAATACCGACCTTTCGCCCCGATCCCCCTGCCCGACCGGCAATGGCCGTCGCGGATCATCGACACCGCGCCGCGCTGGCTGTCGACCGACCTGCGCGACGGCAACCAGGCGCTGATCGACCCGATGGATGCCGAGAAGAAGACCCGGATGTTCGACCTGATCGTCAAGGTCGGGATCAAGGAGATCGAGGTCGGCTTCCCCGCCGCGGGGGCGACCGAGTTCGACTTCATCTCCGGACTGGTGCAATCGGGCCGGATCCCCGACGACACGCTGATCCAGGTGCTGACGCAATCGCGGCGCGATCTGATCGAGCGGAGTTTCGAATCGCTGCGCGGCGCACCGCGCGCGATCGTCCATCTGTACAATGCGGTGAGCCCGGCGTGGCGCAAGATCGTGTTCGGCATGACCCGCGACGAGGTCAAGACAATCGCGATCGACGGCGCGATGATTCTGCGCGATCAGGCCGCCGCGCAGCCCGACACCGACTGGTATTTCGAATATAGCCCCGAGACCTTCTCGACCGCCGAACTCGATTTCTCGCTCGAGGTGTGCGAGGCGGTGATGGACGTGCTGCGGCCGACGCCCGACCACAAGCTGATCCTCAACCTGCCCGCAACGGTCGAATGCGCGACGCCCAACGTCTATGCCGACCAGATCGAATGGTTCGGCCGCCACATCCGCAACCGGGATAGTGTCGCGCTGAGCCTCCACCCGCACAACGACCGCGGCACCGGCGTCGCCGCCGCCGAGCTCGGCCTGATGGCGGGCGCGGACCGGGTCGAGGGCTGCCTGCTGGGGAATGGCGAGCGCACCGGCAATTGCGATCTCGTGACGGTCGCGCTCAACATGTACACGCAAGGCGTCGATCCGGGGCTCGACTTCTCGAACATCGATGCGATCGTCAACACCGTCACCTATTGCACACAGCTGCCCGTGCATCCGCGCACGCCTTATGCTGGCGACCTGGTCTTCACCGCCTTCTCGGGAAGCCATCAGGACGCGATCAAGAAGGGCTTCGCGGCACAGGACACGAAGAACGATCCGCTGTGGGAAGTCCCCTATCTGCCGATCGACCCGGCCGACCTGGGGCGCAGCTATGAGGCGGTGATCCGCGTCAATTCGCAGAGCGGCAAGGGCGGGGTCGCCTGGGTGATCGAGCAGGACAAGGGGCTCAAGCTGCCGAAGCGGCTCCAGGCGGACTTCAGCCGCCACGTCCAGCGGCTGGCCGACGAGACCAGCCGCGAATTGAACGCCGCCGATATCTGGGGGCAGTTCGCCGCCACCTATCTGGCGCGGGATGCGGACCGCTTCCGCCTGGTCGATTATCAGGAGAGCGGGAGCGTCGGGGACCGGTTGTTCGTCGGGCATGTCGCGGTGGACGGGACCGAGCAGTCGATCTCGGGCCGGGGCAACGGGTTGATTTCGGGCGTGATCGCGGCACTGGAGGGCTCGACCGGGCCGACGCTCGACGTGGTGGACTATAACGAGCACGCGATCGGCCACGGCGCGAATGCGCAAGCGGCAGCCTATGTCGAATGCCGTACGCCGGACGGGCGGACGGTGTTCGGCGTCGGGATCGACGCCGACGTTGCCACCGCGAGCGTCCGCGCGGTGTTGAGCGCGGCGAACCGGGCTTAGCCAGCACTTCTTCCCCGGCGAAGGCCGGGGCCCAGTAGCGATGGCAGTGGTAACTGGCGACGAGGCGCGGTTACGATCTGTCTCGCTACTGGGCCCCGGCCTGCGCCGGGGAAGCGGAAGCGCTGGGGAGTGCTACGCCGGCCGTTCCCGCTCGATCTCGCACCCGACCGCGGCGTCGGGATAGATATCCGGCTTGCTCGTCCGTACCGTCACCCGTTCGACGCGCGCGTCGGCAAGGCACAGCGCCGCGATCGCCTCGCACAGCGTCTCCTGCAAGTCGAAGTGCCGACCCGCGACCAGCGCCTGGATCCCGCTGCGCACGAAATCATAGTCGAGCACCTGGTCGATCCGGTCGTCGGCGGGCGGCGCGGGATAGACGACCTGCATCCGCACCGAGACGATCACACGCTGCGGTGCGGCACGTTCGACCGGGTGGATGCCCAGCCCCATCACCAGCTCCAGCCCCTCCAGGATCGTCGTGAAACGCACCGGCTCGATCATACCCGACATTCGAACATTACATCCCGCTGGCTTGGAAGGAAATGCTGCCCGCAGTCGACGAAAAGATTCTGGCCTTCGATCCCGCGCGCCGCGAGCAGGAAGGCCACCGCCCGGGCAATGTCCTGCGGATCGACCGGCCGGCGCAACGCATTGCGCGACGCGACCGCAGCAAATTCCGCGTCCGTCTGGTCCGCACTGGGCAAGGTCAGCCCCGGCGAGACCGCGTTGATCCGGACCCGCGGACCCAGCGCCTGCGCCAGCATCGTCGTCGCCCCCGCCAGCGCGATCTTGGCGCAGCTATAGGCGAAGAAATCCGGGTTGAGATTGGCGACCTTCTGGTCGAGCACATCGACCACCGCGCCCGACGCGAGATCGTCCTGCCGGGCCAGCGCGCAGGCAAGCAGGACCGGCGCCTGCAGGTTGACGCGCGCATGAAGTGCCAGCGCGCCGGCCGATACGTCGGGCGGGGTATCGTAATCGAACAACGACGCGCTGTTGACGACCGCCATCAACGGCCGCCCGAAGGCCGCCCGTGCCGCCGCGATCAGCGCGTCCGGCGTATCCGGCTCGGCCAGATCCCCGGTGACGACGGTCGAGCCGGGCAGATCCCGGGACAATGCCTCGGCCGCCCCGGCCGAATGCAGGTGGTGGATCGCGACCCGCCACCCTTCCGCAGCGAGATGCCGCGCGATCGTCGCGCCCAGCCGCCGCGCGGCGCCGGTCACGAGCACCGTCCGCTCGTCGCGCATCAGCAGCCCATCAGCGCCAGGATTTCCTTCCGGCTGCGCTCGTCGTCGCGGAACACGCCCATCATCCGGCTGGTGACCATGGTGACGCCCGGCGTACGCACGCCGCGCGCGGTCATGCAGGCGTGGCTCGCCTCGATCACCACGGCGACCCCGAGCGGCTTCAGATTGTCCCAGATGCAATTGGCGACCTCCGCCGTCAGCCGCTCCTGCACCTGCAACCGCCGCGCATAGGCGTGGAGGACACGCGCCAGCTTGGAAATGCCGACCACCCAGTTGGACGGGAGATAGGCGATATGCGCCTTGCCGATGATCTGTGCCATGTGATGCTCGCAATGCGACTGGAACGGAATGTCCTTGAGCAGGACGATCTCGTCATACCCGCCGACCTCCTCGAACACGCGCGCCAAATGCACCGCCGGATCGTCCTGATACCCCGCGCAATATTCCTTCCACGCGCGTGCGACTCGCTGGGGCGTCTCGATCAGGCCCTCGCGCTCGGGGTTGTCGCCGGCCCAGCGGATCAGCGTGCGCACCGCCTCGGCCACGTCCTCGGGCACGGCGAGCTTGGCCGGTGCGGCCATCAGATCGGCGTTACTGCGCACGTGGGTATCGTCGTCCATGTTTCGTCTTCCAGTTCTTGGTCCCGTATGACGCTACGGCAACCGTCATGTCCTGCAGCAGGATTCCAAGGACCCGAATTGGTCCTGCTTTGCAACTGTCTCCTTTCGGCAACGATCCGGAGACCCTGCGCAATACGTACGATTATGCCATTGACGGCAGATTCAACGACACGCTATTTCACAAACCCTAAGTTCGAAAAATGCAGATCCGGCGTCAGATCGGGGACTGCGGCAGCGAGAGGATGACCTATGAGAAAGTCGGACCTGCTTGGCGCGTCGGCAATTGCCTTGCTGTACGCCGTTCCCGCCGTTGCACAGGATACGCCGCCGACGACCCAGGCGCAGGGGGCGCCCGCGGCAACCTCCTCCGCCCCGCGGGTCGATCGCAGCGCGACCGATACCGACGACATCATCGTGACCGCGACCAAGCGCGAACAGACGTTGCAGGACGTTCCCGTGTCGGTCGCGGTGACCAGCGACGACACGATCAAGAAGGCGAAGATCCACGATCTCATCGACTTGCAGGCGACCGTTCCCTCGCTCAAGGTCACGCAGTTCCAGAGTGCGGGCCAGACCAACTTTACGATCCGCGGGTTCGGCAACGGCAACGGCAACATCGGCATCGAGAGCTCGGTCGGCGTGTTCATCGACGGCGTCTACCGTTCGCGCTCGGCATCCTCGATTTCCGACCTTCCCGAACTCGAGCGCATCGAGGTCCTGCGCGGACCGCAATCGACGTTGTTCGGCAAGAACGTGTCGGCAGGCGCGATCTCGATCATCACCAAGCGACCACAATTCACCTGGGGCGGGACCGCGGAGGCGACCACCGGCAACTTCGGCAACATCGAGGCGCGCGCCTCGATCACCGGGCCGATCACCGATACGCTGGCCTTCCGCCTGTACGGCAGCGTCAACCAGCGCGACGGTTATTATTCCAATGCGGTCAACGGCGTGAAAGTGAACGGCCGGGATCGCCAGTCGCTGCGCGCCGACGTGCTGTTCGAACCGTCTTCGAATTTTTCGGTGCGGATCATCGGCGACCTGAACAATATCAACGAAGTCTGTTGTGGCGCGGTGACCGTCACCAACGGTCCGTTGACCCAGCTGATCGGCCTGCCACGGGCGTTCGGCGGCGTGGGCGGCGTAATCGGCAATCCGGCGACCCCGTTCAACCGCCAGGTCGTCTACAACACCGCGCCCAACAACAAGCTCAACGGCAAGGGCATTTCCGGGCAGGTCGACTGGAACCTGGGGTTCGCCAAGCTGACCTCGATCACCGCCTACCGCCGCCAGACCAACGACACCACGCTCGACGTCGATTTCACCGGGGCGGACGTGTCGAACCAGACCACCGCCGATACGATCAAGACGTTCAGCCAGGAGCTGCGGCTGGCATCGGACTCGACCGGCCCGTTCAACTGGCTCGTCGGTGGCTTCTATTCGGATGAACGGATCAAGACCGGCCGCAACATCCTGTACGGTACCGACGCCCGGCGCTTCGTCGACGCGGCCGCGCTTGCCGCTACCGGTGCGTCGCTGCTCGGCACGTCGCCGATCACGACCCTCGAGGCGCTCCAGCGCGCCGCCGGCAACACGACGGTCGTACCGGGCCAGACGTACTTCGCCTCCGGCACGGGGATCTTCGACAATTACCGGCTGACCGACCTGTCCTATTCGATCTTCGGGCAGGCTGACTACAAACTGTTCGAGAAGCTGACGCTGACGGTCGGCGGGGCGTATCTGCACGATCGCAAGGCGGCCGTCTCGAACGTGGTGCTGACCGATCGCTTCTCGCAGCTGAACCTGCAGAACGTCCCCGAACTCGGCTTCCTGCCGGCGCGGATCATCAATCCGGCCGCCCCGGCCGCGGCGCGCATTCCGACCAACCTGTTTGCCGGCCTGAACGCCCTGCAGTTCTTCTACCCCGATACCGCCAACCACGGTCCGGTCAATTTCCCCAACGCCAGCGAAGACGGCATCCTGAAAGGCAGCAAGTTCACCTATCTCGGCCGTGTAAAATATGATTTCTCCCGCAACATCAACGTCTATGCGAGCTATTCGACGGGCTGGAAGGCTGGCGCGTACAATCTCTCGTCGGACAGCCGCCCCCCCAACAACGGCGTTGGCCGCACGGCCGACCCCGAAGACGTCCGCGTCTTCGAGATCGGTGCCAAGTCGCGCTTTGCCGGGGGGTATCTGAACATCGCGCTGTTCGACGAGAAGATCAAAGGCTTCCAGTCGAACGGCTTCACCGGCACCGGCTTCGCGCTGGTGAACGCCGGCAGCCAGTCGGTCCGCGGGGTCGAGGTCGAGGCGTCGTACAAGCCGTTCCGGGCGCTGTTGCTCAACGCATCGGGTACATATCTTGACGCGAAATACGACAGCTTCACCAAGGCGCCCTGCTTCGCCTTCGATCCGCGCTGCCAGGTCGCCCCGGGCTCGGCGGCAGGCACGCTCGCGCCGCAGTTCCGCGACCTGACCGGCGCGCGGCCCGGCGGCGTCCCGGAATTCTCCGCCAACGTCAATGCCACCTACACCCAGCAGATTACCGACCGGGTGAGCGGGTTCGTGCGCGGGGAGTTCGTCTATCAGAGCAACACGGCGCTGACCGACACCGTGCCGGCCTCGGTGGCCAGTTCCAAGGTCCAGACCGTCAACGCCAGCATCGGGCTCGACCTCCCGGACCAGTTCCAGATCCAGGGCTGGGTCCGCAATCTCGGCAACGACAATTACTATCTCGGTGCCTTCAACACGGTCATCCAGTCGGGCAGCTACAGTGCCTATATCAACGAACCCCGCACCTACGGCGTGACGTTACGCAAGAGCTTCTGACCATTACTGCCTGAAAATCGATGAACGGCTCGCTTTTCCTGTCGGAATGGCGGGCCGTTTGTCGTCGGATGCAACCGAAAGCATGGTTCGCGCGCTGATGCGCGCAACCGACGGAGACGAGCGATGGACGACTTGCACAAGGGCGACGCTGTTACGTGGAAATCGCATGGCGGGACCGCGCATGGCGTCGTCGAGAAGAAACAGACCAGCGCGACCCATATCAAAGGCCACAAGGTCGCGGCCACGCCGGACGACCCCCAGTACATCGTAAAGAGTGACAATGGCGGCAAGGCAGCGCACAAGAGCGCAGCGCTGCACAAGGCGTGAAACCGATGTCGGTTGTAACGGCACACCAGGAAGGACCAAAAAATGGCCAAGACCCCAACCGCGAAGAGCGACGCCCCCAAGACCGGCGGTATTTTCGCGCCTATCCAGCCATCGGCCGAACTCGGCGCGATCGTCGGCAACGACAAGCTGCCGCGCAGCGAAGTGATCAGCAAGGTGTGGGAATACATCAAGGCAAACAACCTGCAGAACCCTGAGAACAAGCGCGAAATCGTCGCGGACGAAAAGCTCAAGAAGGTATTTGGCAAGGACCGCGTGACCATGTTCGAGATGAACAAGCATCTCGCTGGTCACATGAAGGCCTAAGCTGATCGAACATGGCTGCGGCCGCGATACCCCCCGGTGTCGCGGCCGTAATGGTGTCCGCGGTACGGCGCGCTGGTAGACCGGCCGATGAAGGCATCGCGGTCGATCCGGTCGTCTCGCCGCACTGATCTACCCCGTTCCTGAGAGGTTGCCGACATCCCGTGGTTATCCCGGGGGAAGCGACGCCCTATCTCGAGAACGGGTCCGCTGCTCGGCGGGCGAACCAAGGACATTCTCGATGCAAGACCGTACTCTCGGGCAAGGATTGAACGTTTCGGCGATCGGCTTCGGCTGCATGGGGCTCAATTTCGGCTATGCGACGACGATGACCCGGCCGGAAGGGGTCGCGCTGATCCGCCAGGCGGTCGAGCGCGGCGTGACCTTCTTCGATACGGCGGAAGTCTACGGCCCCTATACCAATGAGGAGATGGTCGGCGAGGCGCTCGGCGCGGTGCGCGACCAGGTCGTGATCGCGACCAAGTTCGGGTTCGACATCGGCAAGGGCATGGGGGCGCTCGACAGCCGACCCGCACAGATCCGGCGCGTTGCCGACGCTGCGCTGAGCCGTCTCGGCGTCGAGCAGATCGACCTGTTCTACCAGCATCGCGTCGACCCTGCCGTACCGATCGAGGACGTCGCGGGTACGGTCAGGGATCTGATCGCGTCTGGCAAGGTCAAGCACTTCGGTCTCTCCGAACCCGGGATCGAAACCGTTCGCCGAGCCCATGCCGTCCAACCGGTGACGGCTATCCAAAGCGAATATTCGCTCTGGACGCGGGGGCCGGAAAGCAACGGGACCCTGGCGCTATGCGCGGAGCTCGGGATCGGCTTCGTGCCCTACAGCCCGCTCGGCCGGGGTTTCCTGACCGGCGCGATCACGGCGGACACGAAGATCGCCGCCGGCGATTTCCGGGCCTCGCTGCCGCGCTTCACGCCGGAGGCCATTGCGACGAACGAAGCGCTGGTCGATCTGCTCAAGCGCATCGCTACCAGCAAGGGGGCGACGCCTGCGCAGATCGCCATTGCCTGGCTGCTGGCGCAGCGGCCGTGGATCGTCCCGATCCCCGGCACGACGAAGCTCCACCGGCTGGAGGAGAATCTTGGCGGTGCGGCAATCGTTCTGACCGGCGAAGACCTCGCGACGATCGACACGGCATCGCGCGGCATCGCGATCGCGGGCGAGCGCTACCCCGACCATTTGCTCGCGGTCACCGGCGGCTGACCATGCGACCCGGTCGCGCGCCGCGTGCGCGGCCAGGCGTGGCGCGATCGACTGGCTTTGCGCGCTGCTGCGGAATGGTGCCCCCGAGTGGATTCGAACCACCGGCCTGCGGTTTAGGAAACCGTCGCTCTATCCACCTGAGCTACGGGGGCACTGGCTGAACCAGTAATGGGTCCGCCAGAGGGGGTCAATCGACCTCGACGTGCCGACGACAGCGCATTGGATACCACCACGGCGGCCTTGCGGAACCGCGCACCATGCGGCGTCAGTTCACCGTTTCCGGCGGAAGCAACGGGAACGGCAGCGGCATGATCGGAACGCCGTCCTCATGCAGCGCCTTCGCCTCGGCCAGCGTGGCCGCGCCATGAATGGCGCTCTGTTCGACCACCCCGTCGTGCATGGCGCGTGCCTGGTCGGCAAAGCCCCGTCCGACCCAGGTCGACTGCCGCACCATGTGCGCCTGCGTCGCGGCGAGCGCCTTGAGCGCTGCCTTGATCTCGGCCGGTGGCGGCATCTTGGGCGTTGGGCTCGTGGACCGGCTATCCGCGCCGCGATTGCCTTTGACCCCGACGTTCGGCGCCATCACGGCCTTGATGACCCGCGCATCGCCGCATAACGGGCACGCGAGCAAGCCGCGCGCCTGCTGATCCTCGAATGCCGCGCCGGAGCCGAACCAGGCTTCGAACACATGGGCAGAGGCGCATTGCAGGTCGAAGACGATCATCCAAACCGGACCGGCGGTATCGGGCGACGATGCGACAGCACCGGGATACGCGCGCGCACATCCGCGATACGGGTCGGATCGATCTCGGCGAAGCCGACCCCCGCGGCTTCCGCCATGTCGAGTACCACCTGCCCCCAGGGATCGACCACGAGCGAATGCCCGTAGGTTGCGCGGCCATCCTCATGCTCGCCGGTCTGCGCAGCCGCCACGACATAAGCCGCCGCCTCGATCGCCCGGGCGCGCATCAGCACGTGCCAATGCGCGGCGCCGGTCGGGCGCGTAAAGGCGGCGGGGATCGCCAACACGTTCGCGCCGGCATTACTGAGCGTCCGGTACAGATCGGGGAACCGCAGATCATAGCAGATCGACAAGCCGAGGGTGCCGGCCGGCGTATCCACCACCACGGCATCCTGCCCCGGCACGTAGGAAGCCGATTCTCGCCAGCTTTCACCCGTCGGCAGGTCCACGTCGAACAGGTGGAGCTTGTCATAGCGTGCACGGATCTCGCCCGCGTCGTCGATCACGAAGGCACGGTTGGCCAGTCGCCCCTCCGCCGTCCGCACGGCCAGCGACCCGACGTGCACCCAGATGCCATGGGCCGCCGCCGCCTGGCGGACGGCGGCCAGCACCAGATCGTCCGCTTCGGCGCGCAGCACTGCCGCGGCCCGCTTGCGGTCTTGATCGATCAGACCCGACATTTCCGGCGTGAACAGCATCCCTGCCCCGCCTGCCGCCGCCTGCGCCACGGCATCGACCAGAGTGCCCGCGTTGCGCACCGGATCGATGCCGCTGGTCAACTGGGCGACCGCGATCTTCACAGGCCGAGCAGCGCGTCCAGCTTGCCGTCACGCTCCAGCGCGGCGAGGTCGTCCGAGCCGCCGACATGCTGGCCGTCGATGAACACCTGCGGGACGGTCGTCCGGCCATTGGCACGCTCGAGCATTTCGGTCCGCTTGGGACCGCCCATCGTGATGTCGAATTCCTCGGGCGTCACGCCCTTGGACGCGAGGAGCTTCATCGCCCGTGCACAATACGGGCAAAACGCTTTGGTATAGATTTCAATCTTGGACATGACGCAGAAATGTGGGGTGCCCCCCGCAATGTCAATCTTTTGGCATCAATCGTCCGCATCGAGCACACGCGCCCAGCACAGGATCGTGACGCGTCGTGCACCGCCATCGAGCAGGACTCCCACGCATCCATCGGTCGTCGCGCCGCTGGTGTGAATGTCGTCGATCAGCACGACCGCCTTGCCCCGGATGGTCGCCTTCGGGTCGACAACGCGAAACACCCCCCTGACGGTTCGTGCGCGCGCCTTGGGGCCCATTGCGCGCAACGGCGGGGTTGCTCGTGTGCGCTGCAGCAGCAGCGGATCGCTCGGCACCGCCGTTGCCCGCGCCAGCGCGGCCGCGATCAGCGCCGCCTGGTTGAACCCGCGCGACCACAACCGCCAGCGGTGGAGCGGCACCGGCACCAGCAGATCGGCGTCGTCCGGCATGATCCGAACCAGCTGCCGCGCGATCGTCTCGGCAAAGGCGATCCGCCCGCCATATTTGAAGCGCAGCGCCACCGTCCGCGCGACATCGCCATAGGCAACCGCCGCACGAACCCCAGCGTGTCGCGGCGGACGGGCGAGACACGCGTCGCAGCACGCCCCCGGCCCCTGATCGATCGCGAACGGACGATGACACGCCGCGCACCAGGGCGGCGCAAGGAAGCGCAACCCGCCCCAGCATGTCGCGCAGAAGCGATGATCGGCGCCGGTGACCGCACCACAGCCAGGACACCGCGGCGGCAGCGCAAAATCGGCGACGAGACGCAGCGGGGCGAGCCAGGCGGACACGTGCCCCCTTGTCGCGCACGGCCCCACACGGCACAAGCGGCGCCGTGAGCGCCCCAGACCTCTTCGACCGTACCGCCCGCCGTCTCCATCGCGATCGTGCCGCACCCGATTTCGCTGCGTATGATTTCCTGCGCGCCGTAATGGTCGAAGGGCTGGTGGATCGGCTCGCGACGGTGAAGCGCGCGTTCACCGACATGCTCGACCTCGGCTGTTTCGATGCCGGCTTTCCTGCCCCGCCGGGCGTGCACGTGACACGCTGCGACGCCGGCGCCGCCTTCGCGCAGGCGGCCGGCGGCGTCGAGGCGGACGAAGACCGATTGCCCTTCGCCTCGGAATCGTTCGATCTGATCGTGTCGGCGGGCGTCCTTGACAGCGTCAACGATCTGCCCGGTGCGCTGGCGCTCGCGCGGCGGATGCTGCGGCCGGATGGTTTGTTCCTCGCGGCCTTCTGTGGCGCCGGCACGCTATCGACGTTGCGCGCGAGTCTGCGGGAGGTCGAGCGGGAACGTCCTGCCGCGCGGATCCATCCGCAGGTCGATGTGCGATCGGCCGGGGACCTGCTGATGCGCGCCGGGTTCGCGCTGCCGGTCGCCGATATCGAGCCGTTGACGGTGCGCTATGCGACCATCGGCGGTTTGCTGCGCGACCTGCGGGGCATGGGCGCAACCAACATCCTGCGCGACCGCGTTCCGTTGCGCCGGGATACCCTCGCGCTGGCCGCCGAGACCTTTGCCGCGCGCGCCGATCCCGATGGCAAGACGGCCGAACGGTTCGACATCATCTACCTGACCGGCTGGGCCCCTGCGCCGAGCCAGCCGCAGCCCGCCCGGCGCGGAAGCGCTACCCAGTCGCTCAAGGCAGCGCTCACGCGCTTCCCGGCGCCCGCGCCGGAATAGACCCGCGCGCTACCGTCTCGCCGCCGCAACCCACGGGCGTTGCCGGCCGATGCAGGAGGCGTGGTGATCAGGTGATCATGCCGTCGCCGGCGCCCTTGGCCAGCGTGCGTCCGATCGCGTCGAACAGCGAATCCATCGCAACCGGCTTGAACAGGATATCGTCCGCGCCATCCGCCAGACAGCGTTCACGCAAATCCACCGCGGTATCGGCGGTCAGAATGATGACCGGGAGATTGGCCTTGGCATCGCCGCGCGCCCGGATCCGCCGCAACGCTTCGAACCCGTCCATACCCGGCATGCGCAGATCGAGCAGGACCATCACGTAATCGTTCGCGTCGATCAGTTCGAGCCCCAGTTCGGCGCTCTCGGCGCCCGTCATCGTGGCCCCCGCCACGTCGAGCATGTCCTTCACGACACGCCGATTCATCGGGTCGTCTTCGATGAAAAGTATGTTCATCGGAACATCCCAAAATCCACGATCAAAAGCGATACTTCCGACTTCATCGCCCCTCTATCGGGTCATGCCGCTTGCGAGACAAGCCCGGAATTCAGGGATTTTTCGGACGTTTCGTTACCAAACACCCGGGCTCGCAACGCGGTTCCGGATACTGGCTTGGTTATGACCTGATCGATCCCGAATGATAAAAACCGGGCGAGTTCAGTATCATCGGGTGATGTCCAGAGGAGCGTGGACCGCACCTCCGCCGCCCCCAGCAGACGCAGCGCGGCCGCCTGGTCGGGCAAGGCGCGAATCGTTGCTTCATCGATCACCGCGCGGGAAACGCCACCTTTCGCGATCCGATCGAGCGCGTCCTCCACCGACGATGCGAACAGCACCGTCTCGCCATGCTGTTCCAGCACCGCGCGCAGCATGCTGCGCGTAATCGGATTGCGGTCGAGAATGACGAGCGCTTCCCCGACCCCGTCGGCCACGGCGACCGCCGTCTCCGGTCCGGTTGCCCGAACCAGCGGGATCCGTACCGTGAAGGTGGAGCCTTCCCCCGCGACACTCGCGACCGAAATTTCGCCGCCCATTGCCTGTGCCAGATTGCGGCAGATCGTCAGGCCAAGCCCAGTCCCCCCGAACTTGCGCGTGGTCCCCGCGTCGACCTGTCGGAAGGATTCGAAGATCAGGTCGATCTTGTCGGCCGGAATGCCGATCCCGCTATCCTCGACTGAAATGGCCAGCGTCTCGCCGTCCTCCGCGGCGCGCAGCGTGACCGACCCACGCTCGGTAAACTTCAGCGCATTGGACAGGAGGTTGAAGGCGATCTGCCGCAACCGTGCGGCGTCGCCGACGATGAAGGCGGGACAAGCGTCGAGGTCGAGCAGGAACGTCACGCCGCGCGCCCGCGCCTGGTCCTCCCACAAGCGCGACACGTCCGTCAGCGTCCCGCGCAGATCGAACGAAATCGCCTCCATGGTGAGGTTGCCCGTCTCCATCTTGGCGACGTCGAGGATATCGTCGACCAGCGCGCGCATCGTGATCCCGGCGCCGTGCACCACGCCGATGCGATCCCGTACCGCCGGATCGATCCCGGGATCGGCCAGCATCACCTGCGTCATGCCGAGGATGCCGTTCAGCGGCGTGCGGATCTCGTGGCTGGTCGTCGCGAGAAATTCGGTCTTGGCGGCGAGCGCCCGGCCCAGGGCAACGTTGGTCTCGGCCAGATCGACGTTGGCGGCGCGAACCTCGTTGCGGCTGCGCCGGATCGTGACGAGGCCGAAGACGAGCATGCCGACGATGATCCCCGTCGCGATCGCGAGCCCACCGAAGATGGTCTGCTGCGTCTGCGCGCGCAGCTTCGTATCGTCGATGTCGCGCTGCAATTGAGCCCGGCGCAGCTTTTCGATCTTGAGTGCCTGGTTGGCGAAGTCGAAGCGGGCCGCCGCCAAAGCGGTGTTGGCGGACGCGGCGAGCTTCGATGTCTGGTCGTCGAGTTTCTTCAACGCTTCCAGATGGATCAGCGCTTGCTGGTCGTCGCCCAGATCCTTGTAGATATCATAGGCGGTTTGATGCCCTTCGCGCAGATCGAGCGTCGACGTCTCCTGATCCACGGTGGCGAATGCCCGCTCGATCAACCGCCTGGCCGTATCGAGGCGCCCATGAAGCCGCGCGGACCAGGCCGACAGCACGAGGAAATGGTCGCTGGCGGAATCAGGTTCGTCGTTACGCGCGGAAGCCAGGCCCTGCGCAATCGAGCGGTCCGCAGCCTGGATTTGTCCTTCGGCCAACTGTGTCCGTGCCATGTTCCGATAGGTACGCGCCTGCTGGAACGGACTTTTCAGAGCGGTTGCAATTTCAAGTGCTTTTTCAAACTCAGACAGCGATTCACGGAAGCGACCCAACTCATTTAGGGAAACGCCCTTATTATTATGCACCGCGAACAATATCTGGGGGTCTCCTGTATAGATCTCCAGACTTTCCTTGAGATATTTAAGCGCGGAATCGTAGTCCTTGGCTTCCTGATACAGGAGCGCGATCGTGACCATCGCAATGGCCCTGCTGCGCACGTCGCCCGTCTTGCGAAAGACTTCGTAAGCCGCCTGATAGGATCTCAAAGCTCCAGCTACATCGGCATTGGCAGTCCGAAGTCCACCAAGCGACAATAGGATATCGCCGGACAGCTTGCTCGGGCGCTGCCTTGCGACGAGCGATATGGCCTTGGACAGCAAGGGCGCGGCTTCGGCGGTCTTACCGATCCGGAGATCCGCCTCGGCTTCGAGCCAAAAGGACGTCGCCATATCGGTATCCCGCGTCCCGGGCGGCGATTTGGCCGCGAGCACCCGTGCTTCCCGTGCCCACTGCGCCGCCTTGGCCGCGTCGATCAGCATCGATGCCTTGGCATTGGCGACCAAACCCTCGAACGTATTGCCCGCCTGATTGGCTTCCCGCCCTGCCGCAGGCAGGACGGCGCAAAGGAGCAGCCCGATCCCCAGGACGATACCGCGCGACCATTGCTTCATCCACGTCCTCATCCGGCTGGCATACCTGTCACGATGGAGCGCGCTGTTGATCAAGGCCGTTCAGGCACTTTTCCACAAGGATGCGGGTCGGCTGAACATAGCTTCGCGAACCTGATCCCCCGGGCTGCCGACTTCATCCTGCAGGAAGACCCGCAGCGCATCGATCGAAATGGGGCGGCTGATCAGATATCCCTGGATCATGTCGCAGCCCATCACCGTCAACAGCGCCATCGCGGCTCGCGTTTCTACACCCTCCGCCGTAACTTCCATGTCGAGCGCGTGTGCCAAGTCGATGGTCGATCGCACGATCAACGGGTCGCGGTTGCTGCTCGTCAATTGCGACACGAACAGCTTGTCGATCTTCAGCTCGCGTGCCGGCAACTGCTTGAGGTACGCCAGGGACGACAAGCCTGCGCCATAGTCATCGATCGCAATGCTGATCCCGACGCCGGCCAACGTCTGGAGATTGGCGATCGCACATTCGGGATCGCGGATGACGGCGGTTTCGGTGATCTCGAACCCGATCTTGGCACCGCTGCCCTGGATCTTGGCGCAAGCCTCGGCAACGAACGCCGCGTCGCCCAGCAGCTTGCCCGATATGTTGATGAAGAGCGTGAGGTCGCGCCCGTCGGCAACGAGTATCTTCTGATCGGAGATCACCCGATCGAGCGTCCACAAGGTCAGCGGTGCGATCTGGTTGGCCTCTTCCGCGACCGTGATGAAATCCCCCGGCAGGATCAAACCGCGTTCGGGATGTTGCCAGCGTACCAGTGCTTCCGCGCTGTTGATCGCCATTTTGCGAACATGCACCTTGGGCTGATACTGCAGGAACATCTCGCCCTTCGCGATCGCGCTTGGCAATTCCCGCGTCAGCGTCAGACGATCGAACGCGGCGGTTCCCGCGGAGAGGTCGCGCAGCACGCTATGCTGTTCGCGCCGGGCCTCGTCGAGCGCGAATTCCGCCTCCTCGACCAATCGTACGTCTTCCGTCGTATGGAGCGGCGCTGTCGCGGCACCGATGACAATCTCGAGCCGGTGCGATTCATTGTCGAGATCGAACGGCGCGACGAACATCGCATCCAGTTCCGCGATCGTGAGCAACACGTCGGCGTAGCTTTCCCGATCCAGCCAGAATTCGAGGGCCTCGCGGCCGGCCACCGTCGTTTCCAGATCGGCGCAGTGCTGTGCCAATCTGGTACGCACGTCGTCGCGCAGACGATCCGCCCGAACACGACCGAGCAAACGCCGCATGGCGAGGAAGTTCACGATCTCGACGATGCACACGCAATGCCACCGCCCGTCCGCGGCGACCGCCATCGTGGCGCGGCCTTCGGCCGTGCGCGTGTTCCGTACGCCGCCACTTTCCGCCGACGGGATCACGGCATGATCCGGGCTCGGCATCGGACGCTGGTCAGGCAAATTTCGCACCATTCCTCACTGCTAGACGCCATCCGTGAAAGAACTGTTAACCGCATCCGGCGCTGCGTCGCCACCTCAATAGCAGATTGCGTTAGTCTTAAGATTCAATTAACAAAATTGGACGTTCAACTGAACGTACAAGGGAGAAAAGTCATGATCCGCTTCATCATCTCGCTCGTCTATGGCGAAGGCGTTCGTCCCTGGTAATCAGGGCTCGGCCCGATGCAGCGCCGGATAGTGACCAATCGCTATCGCGCGGTGTCGGGCCGAAATTCTAAATGGTTTTGACCGCCTCTCGTGTCTTTTTACTGAAACAATTGCCTAACGATGCGATCTGATTTGGCACCACGATGCAGATTTACTGCAACCGTCTGCCACAAGCGGTAAAATTCTGATGCAGGTCAGTAATTTACTGCTCATTCCATAGCCTCCCCCAGCCGCGCCATAAACGCCGCACCGCGCCGGAATTGGGCCAGGTCGATATATTCGTCGGCCTGATGCGCCTGCTCGATCGAGCCCGGGCCGCAGATGATCGTCGAAAACCCCGCCCCCTGGAATTGCCCGGCCTCGGCCGCATAGGCCGCCGCGCGCGTCGGGCCGTTGTCGCCCGCCAGCCGCCGCGCGAGCAGTTCGGCCGCGCCATCGGGCTCGGGGGCGAAGGATGGCGTCGCGGATCGCCGAATCACCGCCACGCCTGCATCCGCAAAACGTTCCTGCGCCATGCGATGAGCCGTGGCGCAGGCGTCCAGAAATGGGACAATGATCCGGTCCGGATCCTGGCCCGGGGGCGTGCGCAAATCGAACGTGAAGGAGCATTCGCGCGCCAGGATATTGACCGCCGTTCCCCCCTGGATCAGCCCGATCGTCAAGGTCGCGTGCGGCGGATGATAGGGAGAGTCCGGGTCGCCATGCCGCGCCAGCTCGTCCGCGATCTGGCGAATCTGCTCCATCAACCCGACCGCGATCATGTTCGCCGACAGGCCGAGGTGAGTCAGGCTCGAATGCGCCTCATGCCCGGTCACCGTCACGCGCCAGGTCGAGATCCCCTTGTGCCCGCTGACCACCTCCATGCTCGTCGGCTCGCCCACGATCACGGCGAGCGGCGCGGGGAGATCCTTGACGAGCTCGCGGATCATCGACGGTGCCCCGAGGCAGCCGACTTCCTCGTCGTAGGAGAAGGCCAGGTGAATCGGCCGTGCGGTCTCCCCGCGCGCGAACCCCGGCACCGCGGCAAGCGCCAGCGCCAGGAAGCCCTTCATATCGCACGTCCCACGGCCGAACAGCCGATCGCCGCGCCGGGTCAGCACGAACGGGTCGCTGCTCCACGCCTGCCCGTCGACCGGCACCACGTCGGTATGCCCCGACAGCACGACTCCACCCGGCACCACCGGACCAACGGTCGCATAGAGGTTCGCCTTGGTCCCCTCGGGATTGGCGACGCGGTGGCTCGCCACGCCGTGCGCCCGGAGGAACGCCTCGACATATGCGATCAGCCGCAGGTTGGAATCGCGCGAGGTGGTGTCGAAACCGATCAACGCCTCGAGATGCGTCAGCGCGGCGGCGTAAAGCTGTTCGGGTGTGTCCATGCCCTTGGTTCTAGGCATGGATTAACCAACTTGCCAATCACCCCGTGGTCGCCCGCGCAGGTTCTTCCCAGCCGCCCCCGATCGCCTTGAACAGCGCGGCGGTGTCCTGCCGCAACTGCGCGTTGCTCGCCGCCAGCTGCTCGCGCGCGCTCAGCACGTTGACCTGCGCGTCGAGCAGCGAGGTCTGCGTCACAAACCCGGTGCGATATTGCGCCTCGACCGAGCGCGCGGTGGTCTGCGCATCGGCGACTGCGCGTTGCAGCGCGGCGTTGCGCGCCCGCTCGGCATCCAGCCGCGCGAGCGGATCCTCGACGTCGCGCAAGGCGCCGAGCACGGTGGTGCGGTATCGCAGATAGGCCTGTTCGCGGTCTTCCTTGCGGATGCCGATCGTGGCCTTGCGCCGTCCCCAGTCGAGCAAAGGAAACTGCACCGCGCCCGTGCCCGTCAGCTGCAGGCTGTTGCCGGTGAACAGGTTGGCCAGCGAGGTCGACAGCAGTTGCGCCACGCCGGTCAGGTTGAACTTGGGGTAGAGGTCCGACACCGCGACGCCGATGTCCGCGGTCGATGCCGCGAGCTGCCGCTCCGCCGCCCGCACGTCGGGGCGCCGGCGGAGCAGGTCCGACGGCAGCCCGGCCGGAACCACCGGCAACGCCCCCAGCGGCACGCCCGGCCGCGCCAGTTCGGCATCAAGCGTCTCGGGCTCGACCCCCAGCAGGATCCCGAGCGCGTGGATCCGCACGCGCACGTCCGCGCGGATCGGCTCGAGCCGCGCCTGCGTGCCGGTGATCGATCCGCGCTGCCGCGTGACGTCGATCGAGGGGACGAGACCGACCCGCGCGATATGGCCGGCTATGTCGAGCGACCGCTGCTGCGAGACCAGTTCGTCCTGGATCACCGCGATCTGCTCCTGGTCGAGCCGGAGCGCAAAATAGGCCTGCGCGACCTCGGCGGCGAGCGTCACTGCGGCATCGCGCCGGGTCCATTCGGCCGCTTCGACGCGCGCGCCGGCGGCTTCCACGCCGCGCCGGCCACCGCCGAACAGGTCGAGCTCCCAGCTCGAATCGAACCCGACCGAAAAGGTCGTGATCCCGCTGCCGGGAAGCGCGAAGCCGCTGCTGCTGCCCGTTCCGCCCGATCCTCCGCCGCTACCGCCCGAGAAGGCCTGCGCGATCGAGGAGAGCCCGGCGTTCTTGCTGAACTCGATATGGCTGACGTTGCCCGTCGCATCGACCGTCGGCTTGCCGACGGCGCGCGCCGAAATTTCCTGCAACCGGGCCTGCCGCACGCGCGATGCCGCCATCGCTATGTCGGGGCTGCCCTTCAGGGCGCGTTCGACGAGCGAGTCGAGCCGCGGATCACCGAAGGCCGCCCACCAGCGCGCGGGATCGACCTGCGCACCCGGCGCGGGCGCGAGCTGGCGCTCGGCGAACGCCGGCGGGACGGGCATCGTCGGGGCGTGATAGTTCGGCCCTACGGTGCACCCGGCCAGCAGGGTGCTGCCAAGCAGGGCCAGAGAGAAGAACGAGCGGGTCAATGGGCCATGCCTCCACCACCACCACCGGACTTGCCGGAGCGCATCAGGAAAACGAGCGGTGCCACGACGAGCACCACGATCATCAGCGAACGAAACACATCGAGAAACGCGAGCATCGACGCCTGGCGTTGCACCGTCTGGTACAGCACCGCGAGCGACGTCGTTCCCGGGTCCCCCTGCCCGCCGAACGCGCCCTGCGCCTTCGACAGCCAGTCGGTATAATTGGGATCGATCGGGCTGAGCTTCTCGACCAGTTCGGACTGGTGACGCTGCTGCGCCGAGGCGAGCAAGGTCTGCGCGGTCGAGATGCCGATCGACCCGCCGAGGTTGCGCGCGACGTTGAGCAGGCTGGAGGCCTGCGCGGTCTTGTTCTGCGGCAGGCCAACATAGGCGACCGCGTTGATCGGCACGAACAGGAACGGCAGCGCCATCGCCTGCAACAATCGCGCGAACGCCGCATCCTGGAACGAGATGTCGGCGTTGAGATGCGTCATGTTCCACAGCGCGAACGCCTGCACCAGCAGCGCGGGAAACAGCAGCAGCCGGACGTCGACCACGCCCGACAGCCGCCCCGCAAACGGCACCGCGACCAGCGTCGCGATCCCGCCGAAGGTCAGCGCGAGCCCTGCCTGGAAGGAGGTATAGCCGAGGACCTGCTGCAACATTTGCGGGATCAGCTGCGTCGTGCCGAACAGGATCATGCCGGTGATCCCCATGATCAGCAGCGTCAGCGAGAAGTTACGGCTCTTGAGCAGTTTCAGGTCGACCACCGGTTCGGGGTGATTGGTTTCCCAGAAGGCGAGTGCGGTCAGCGCGATGAACGAGATGCTCGCGGTCATGATGATGAAGCTGCTGGAGAACCAGTCCTCGCGCTCGCCGCGATCGAGCGTCAGTTCGAAGAAGCCGAGCCCGAGGGCGATCAGGATGATGCCGATGTAATCGACCCGGATCCCGCGCTTGAGCAGCTTCTTCCGGTCGTTCTTGATCGCTTCGGGCTCATCGACGAACAGGTTGACGAGGAACACCGAGGCGATCCCGATCGGCACGTTGATCAGGAACACCCAGTGCCAGCTGCTGTTCTCGGTAATATAGCCGCCGAGCGTCGGCCCGAGGACCGGGCCGACCACGACCACGATCGCGAAGGCGGCAAACGCCATCCCGCGTTGCTTGGGCGGGAAGGTATCCGCGAGGATCGATTGCTCGACCGGCGCCAGCCCGCCGCCGCCGATGCCCTGCAACACGCGTGCGATGACGAGCGTCGACAGGTTGGGCGCAAGCCCGCACATCAACGAGGCGATCGTGAACAGGGCGATCGACAGCAGGAAATAGCGTTTGCGCCCGATCACGTCGGACAACCAGCCGCTGATCGGGATGACGATCGCGTTGGCGACGAGGTAGCTGGTCAGCACCCACGTCGCCTGGTCGTTCGAGACCGACAGGCCGCCGGCGATATGATCGAGCGCGACGTTGGCGATCGACGTGTCCAGCACCTCCATGAAGGTCGGGATGCTGATGATCGCGACGATCAGCCACGGGCTGTACGCGCCCGCGCCGGACCGGGACGGATCCCAACCGTCCTGCGCCTTGGCGCTCGCCACCTCAGCGGACCTTGACGGTGGGGACGACCGACATGCCGGGGCCGAGCGGATATTTGCGCGGATCCGGACCGTTCTTCGCGTCGAACTCGATCCGTACCGGAACGCGCTGGACGACCTTCACGTAATTGCCGGTCGCATTCTGCGGCGGGAGCAGTGCGAACGCCTGCCCTGCCCCGCGCTGGACCGAGTCGACATGGCCGAGGAACTTGATGTCGGGATAGGCATCGACCTTGATCGTCACGCTCTGGCCGATCTTCATGTCGCGCAGCTGGGTTTCCTTGAAGTTGGCGGTGATCCAGACGTGATCGGGCACGATCGCGAGCAGTTGCGTCCCCGGCCCGACATAGGAGCCGACATTGACCGAGCGGTTGACCACCTGACCCGACACCGGCGCGACGAGGCGGTTGTCGCCGAGCGTGATGCTCGCCTGCTGCACCGTCGCGCGGCGCGCATCGATCACCGCGCGGGCGGCGGTGACCTGCCGGCGGGCGACGAGGATGTTGGCGTCGGCGCTGTCGATCTGCTGACGTGCGGCCGCGGCATCGGCCGCGGTCGAGCGCGCGGTCGCGCGCGCGGCATCGAGCTGCTGCCCGGCGACGGCGGACGGATCGATCCGCAACAGCGCCTCGTAGCGCGCGAGATCCTGCCGTGCCTTGGCGGCGGTGGCGAGCGGGCTGCGCGCCTGCGCGACCGCCTGGTCGCGATTGGCCTGCGCCGCGGCGACCTGCGCGCGCGACTGCTCGAACTGCGCCTGCGCCTGCTTCACGTTCGCCTGCGCCTCGGCGACCTGCGCTTCCGGACCCGACGGCTCGATCACCGCGAGCAGGCGGCCCGCCTCGACATGGCGGTTGTCGATGTCCGCGACCGACTTGAGGGTGCCCGCGACCTTGGGCGCGAGCCGCACGATATGCGTGTCGACGAACGCGTCGTCGGTCGATTCATACTGGCGCGCGTCGAGATAATAGAGCGTTCCGCCGATCACGATCGCCGCGACGACGATGATGAGGATGATCCAGAACAGCGGCTTGGAGAAGATCGAGGGCTTCTTCGGTTTCGAATCCGCGTCGTCGCCGTCCGAATCGTCCCCGCCGGAATCGTCGCCGTCGGAATCGTCCCCGTCCGAATCGTCCTTCTTGGACGCGTCGTCCTGTTTCTTGCCGTCACCGCTTTTGCCGTGCGTGTCCTGCTCGGCAGACGAACGCTTCGCCTCTTCGGGCTTTGCGTCGTCCTGCTTGGCGGCGTTGGGGTCGTCGCTCATGGAAGCTCCTGTCGTTCGGCGATCATACGGTCGAGAATGGCGTCGGTGTTGGCGCCGATCCGCGCGGCGAGCGCAGACAGCGCCTCGGCATCGAGGTCCTTGCGGCGGAGCAGCTTGAGCACGGTCGCACGCGAGGCCCGCAGCGTGACGACCTGCCCCATCAACGTGACGACGGCGACCTCGCTCGCAAAGGCGTCACGGCGGCCGGTCGCGATGCAGACGAGCTGCACCATCGTCTCGAGCATCTTGCCCATCAGGCCGCCGTAGATGCGGTCGAACGCCTCGGTCGGCTCCATCTGCTCGCGCACGACGAACAGCGAGAAGGCGCTGCTCTTGTGGGTGCCCATCGTATCGATGAAGCGCGCGAGGATCTGGTGGATCGCTGCGCGTGCGTCGTCCGCGGTCATATCCGCGGTCACGCCACCGTCGCGCAGCGCGGGGGCCATATGGTCGCCGATCTGCCCGGCGATATGGTCCGCCGCCGCGAGATACAGGCCTTCCTTGCCACCGTAATGATAGGTGATCGACGACATCGCGGTCCCCGCCGCCTTGGCGATCCCGCGCGTGCTCGCGCCTTCGAGGCCCTTGGCCCCGAATTCGGCGATGGCGATGTCGAGGAGTCGTTGCTGCAGCACAGCGCGCCTTTAGTTCGTTCGAACGAACGCGACAAGGTGCAATCCAGCAATGGTTGGGAAACATTCGTAACGGGGGTGGGTTCCCGGGTGAGTGCCCCCCCGACCTCCTCTCTATCCCGCTTCCCCGGCGAAGGCCGGGGCCCAGTCGTGGGACCGGCGTTGTCGGTCACCGCCCGTTCTAAGGAGGCCTGTCCTCCTAGGCCCCGGCCTTCGCCGGGGAAGCAGCAGCGGACGGAGAAACTACGCCGCCACCACGTCCTTGCGCTTCGCCGTCACGCGCCCCGGTGCGGGATTCGAGAATTCCATCCCGTCATCCACCGAGCCATATTTCAGCGCGAGCAGGTCACGCGCGTAATTCTGGTGCACCCGCCATGGCGCCTTGTTCCCCTGCTTGGGGAATTTCGCCATCGCCCGCGTGACATACCCTGAAGTGAAGTCGAGGAACGGTGCGGGCGCGAGATCCGCCCCGCCGACGCGCGGGGTGGCCTGCCGCAGCCCGCGCTTCGTCATCGTGTTGAGCAAGCGACAGACATAGCCGCACGTCAGGTCCGCCTTCAGCGTCCACGACGCATTGGTGTACCCGAACGACGACGCCATGTTGGGGACGTCGCTATACATCATCCCCTTGTAGTTGAACGTATCGGTCAGATCGACCGGCACCCCGTCGACGCTGAACGCCACGTCGCTGAGCAACTGCAGCTCGAGCCCGGTCGCGGTCACCACGACATCGGCGGGAAGTTCATGCCCAGACTCCAGCAGCAGTCCGTCACGCGTGAAGCGCACGATCCGGTCGGTGACGACCGACGCACGGTGCGTCTTGATCGCCTCGAACAGGTCCGCATCCGGAACGAGGCACAACCGTTGGTCCCACGGATTGTATTTCGGCGTGAAATGCGTCGCGACGTCATAGTCCGGTCCGAGCTGGTCGCGCACCAGCCCGATCAGCCGTTCCTTAGTCTGCGCCGGACGTCCCCGCGCCATCTTGAAGAACAGCATCCCCAGCAGCACGTTGCGCCAGCGCACCAGCCCGTACGCCAGCTTCGCGGGCAGCTTGCGCCGCAGCCAGTTCGCCGCGGCATCCTCCGCCGGGCGCGACACGACATAGGTCGGCGAGCGCTGGAGCATCGTTACGTGCGCGGCGGTATCCGCCATCGCGGGCACGAGCGTCACCGCGGTCGCGCCGCTGCCGATGACGACGACTTCCTTCCCCGCATAGTCGAGATCGCCGGGCCAGAATTGCGGATGGACGATCCGCCCCGCGAAATCCTCGGTGCCCGGCCAGTCGGGCGTGTGCCCTTGCGCGTAATTGTAATAGCCGCTGCACATGAAGAGGAAGTTGCAGGTGAACACGACCGGCCCGTCGGGCCCGTCGGCTTCCACGCGCCAGCACGCATCGGGCGTCGACCACGCCGCGCGCTTCACGTGATGGCCGAAGCGGATGTTCCGGTCGATCCCGAAATCGCGCGCGGTCTCGGTCACATAGCGCAGGATCGACGGGCCATCCGCGATCGCCTTCGCCTCGGTCCACGGACGGAACGAATAACCGAGCGTGTACATGTCAGAATCGGACCGGATGCCGGGATAGCGGAACAGGTCCCACGTCCCGCCCAGCTGCGGTCGGCCCTCGAGGATGACGTAGGATCGATCCGGGCACTGCGTCTGCAGATGATAGCCCGCGCCGATACCGGATATTCCGGCACCGACCACGACCACGTCGAAATGCTCAGGTTCACGCTCTGACATCGCCACTCTCCGAGGATACCCGATATTCGATTTCGGGCGCCTCGGAAAGCGTTAGGTTGCGATCAGAAATCCTTTTTGTAGCGCACCGTGACATTCGACCCGCCGAACGACCCGGCTTGGGACAACACGCTCAACGCCTTGGTCAGCGACACCTCGAGCTGCGTCGCGGTGAACCCGCGCGCATCGGTGATGACTTCGACATAGATGTTGTTGGTGATGTACTTACCAGCGGCGAGCGACGTCCCCTGCCCGGTCGCATCGTTCGCACCGAGCACGCGCAGCCGGTCGATCCCCGTCGCCGAGCGCAGCTTGCCGAGCGGGTTGAGCCCGCCTCCAGACCCGCGCAGCGAATTGAGCGCGGACGCGAGCTGGATCGCCTGGATCGCCGACAGGTTGGTCACCGAGCTGCCGAACAACAGACGGCTGAGCACTTCGTCCTGCGGCAAGGCCGGGGTCGAGGTGAACGCGATCTGCGGCTTCTGCCCGGTGCCGGTCACGTTGATCGTGACGTCGACATCGCTCGTCGTGGTGGTCGCGCTGATGTTGATCTCGGGGTCCGACAAGGGTCCGCCATTGAAGCGGATGTCGCCCTTCGTCACCTCGAACCGCTTGCCCGAGAAGGAGTAGGTCCCGCGCACCAGTTGCAGCCGCCCGAGCACCAGCGGTGCCGCCGACGTGCCCGCGACGCGCATGTCCATCTCCCACTCCGACTCGAGCCCCATGCCCGAGACGAACAGCTGGTTATCCGCGCGGATCCGGATATCGAGCTTGAACAGCCCGCCCGGGGGTTCCGCCGGTGCCGTATTCGCCGCCTTGACCAGATCGCTCTTGCGGCGGACGCCGGTCAGTTCGGGCACCTCCGCCTGGCCCTGGCGAATGATCTCGTAGCGCGCATTCGGGATGCGGATATCGCCCTTGATCAGCCCGCCATTCGCCTTGGAGTTGGTGATCGCGATCGTCCCCGTCGCGGTCGCCCCCAAGGCATCGCTCCGCGCAAGCCGCGCATTGTTGAGCGTCGCCTGGATATTGATCGGGAAGCCCGAGGCGGCCGCGAAGCCGACCGACCCCTGCGCCTGGACCGTCCCCTCGCCCGCGCGCGCCGACAGCTGCGTGATCTCGAGCCGGTCGTTGGTGAACCGTCCCGCGATCTTCATCTGGCTGAGGCGCGTGCCATAGACTTCATTGTCATAGGTCAGCGAGTCCGCGCGGATGACGCCGTTGAGCTGCGGCGCATCGACGCGACCACCGAAGTCGGCAGCGATCGCGATTGGGCCCGACAATTGCTGGCGGCTTAGCCCGGCAAGCGAGAACAGCACGCCCGACGGGCCGTTATAGCGGATCCCGCCCGACAAGGGCGCAGCCATCAAACGGGTCGTCCAGTTCGCCCCAGCCCCCAGTGGGCGCAACGTCGCGACCATCCGCCCGACGGTCGTCCCGCCGCGCTGGACCAGCGCACGTGCTTCGCCGCCCGCGTCGGTCAGCCCGATCTGGCCGACGACGTCGACCGGATCGGAGACGCTGGCAAGGCTCGACCGCGTGAAGTTGGCGATGCGGAACTGGCCCGCGATCTTCGGCACCGAGGCCCCGCGCGGTTGCGCATAGTCGATCGACCCCGTCGCCGCGCCACCCAGCCCGAGGTTGGGCACCAGCGCATTCGCGACCGACAGGTCGAGCTTGTCGAGCCGCAGCTGCGCCGAAAGCCCCGAGCCATAGACCGCCGCGACCCGCGCCGAGCCATTGTCGAAGTCGATCCGCGTCGGCTGGAGGCGAAAGGTCGACCCGTCGATATCGATCCGCGCCGGGTTGGCGGTGCGGAAGCCGATGCCATTGGCCTGCCCCTGCAGCGCCGCCAGCCACTGCTTCGGGCTGAGGCGTGCATTGGCCGCCAATCGGAACGGGACGCCGTTCGAGCCGGTAGCGAGCAATTGCGCGGTGCCCGAACCCCCGACGTAATTCACCTTGGCGCGGGCCGCAGAAATCACCGTCGGGCCATAGCGCAAGTCGGCGACCTGCGCGTCCGCGACGACTTGCGGCGTCGGGGTCAGGATCGCGCGGGCGTTGACCAGCGCGCGACCGATCGTGAAGTCGACCAGCCCCGGAATCTTGGCGTTGCTCGCACGCGCGGCGACATCGACCCGCTGGAACTTGCCTTGCGCGCCGAGCAAGGCGGCGCCGCTGATGCCCGAACCCGCGAAGGTGACACGGCCACCGAACGGACCCGCGGCGAGCTGCTGGACGCGACCCTTGAAGTCGATCCCGGCAAAGCGCGCGTTGCGAATGTCGACCGTCAGCGGTGCCGCCGGCACGACGTTGAGATCGGCGGTGAACGGCCCGTAATTGGTCCCGCCCTTGGCGAGGATCGCATAGGACGTCCCCGTCCCGCGCACGCGTGCCTCGAGATTGACGAGGCCGATGCCGACGCCCGGACGCGGCGCGCGGAGCAGCACGACCGGCTTGGTCGCAGTGCCGGTGACGCGCGCGAACAGCGGGCCATATTGCGTGGAGTATGCATCCGCATCGACCGCGAGCGGCCCCTTCGGATCATAGCGCCCCTGCCCGCGCGTCACGCGGAACTGAGGTGCGTTCATTCGCAGGTTGCGGAAGGTAATGATCCCGTTCGGATCATAGCCGACGTCCGCGGTTACCGCAGCGTTGCCGCCGAGGAAGTTGCGCGCGCCTTCGTTGAAGATCTGCGAGGTCCGCGCCGCGACGTGCGCGGTGATGCCGAACCCGCCGGGCATGGTGACGAGCTTGGCGTCGGTCTTGACGCTGACGATTCCGAAGCTCTCGACGCGGTAATCGTTGACCCGGCCGTTGAGCGCAGCGCGATACGTGCCCTTGGCGAGATCGGCGACGATCAGCGCGGTCGCGTCGATCTTGCGCGAACGGATCTTGAGATTGTCCGACAATACCTTGCCGTTGACGATCGCGAAGCTGCCATTGATCGCGACATTGTCGAGCAGGCCACCCGCCGCCGCATTGAGCCCGGTGACTCGCGCGGCCCGCGCCGCGACCGGGATCACGATGTGATCCGCGTTCACGCGCGCAAGACCCGAGGCGTAGAGCTGCTGGACGCGAGTCTCGCCGAAACCGAGCACGCCTGCGCTGACGACGTAGTTGACCGTCGGCGTCGCGAACTTGCCGTCGAGCACGACGCGCGCGGTAACGTCGCGGCCGTTGAGGTTGGGGAGGATCGCGCCGGGCGTCAGCAACTTCGCGTCGACCGCGAACTGGCTGAAGGCGCTCTGTGCGAGATCGATCAGGCCCTTGGCGTTGATTGCCATCGCATCCGACTTGAGCGCGATGACCGTATCGACCTTGCGTTCGTTGAGCCGCGCGTCGATCGACACGTCGAGCGAGGGCGCGGTGAGGCGCGCGATCGGGTTGGTCGGGGTCGCCTTGTCCTTGGGCGCGCCACCGGGATAAAGCCCCGGGTTGGTCTTGCCGCGGATCTGGAAGAAGCCGTTGTGCGCCTGCAAGTCGAGGTCGGCGAACTGCGCGCCGCCGAGCGACCCGCTCGCCTTGCCGGTCCAGGCCTTCCAGCCGCCCTTGCCGCCGATCGTGAAGTCGAGCGGTGCCTTGAGCCCGCTCATCTCCGCGACCACGCCGCGTGCTGGCGCGGTAATCCGCGCATCGATCCCGAGCCGGTCCGAATCGGGCACCGCATCGAGCCGCAGCCGCAGCTTGTCGCCCCCCGCAATGCCGGGGCCGGTCAGCGCATCAACATCCGCGGTGATCTGCGCGCGCTTGTCCGCGATGTGCGTCGCGCCGTCGATCCTGATGATATGCGGCGAGCCCATCACCGCCTTGCCCAGCACCATCCGGTCCACAGTCAGGCGACCGATATCGATGTCGAGATCGGGGAGGATCGGTGCGTTGGGATCGGTCGGGGTCGGCTTGAACGCGGGCGAGCGCGTCATCGTGATGAGGTTCGCCTGCGCCGACAGGACGTTGATATGGTTGCGGACGTAGTCGAACGGCTTCCAGTCGACCGCGATCCGTGGCGACGACAGGAACACGCCCTGCGGATCGCTGACCCGCACGTCGCTCAGCACCATCTTGCCGTAGATCGAACCTTCGATCCGCCCGACGCGGATGTTGAGCCCGCCCGCGGTCTTATAGTCGCCGATGAAATTGGCGATCACGCGCCGCCCCGGCGCGGTATCGAGCCCGGCGACGATCCCCATCGCGAGCAGCCCGAGCACGCCGAGCGTGATCGAAACCCACTTGAAGATCCGTTGCCAGAGCGGGCGCCGCACGATGACGACGGTTTCCGGCGCCGCCGAAGGGCCGGTTTCTACTTCCGCCATCAGAAGGCCTGTCCGATCGAGATATAGAGCGCGACCTTGCCGTCGCCCTTACGGGGGTTGAGCGGGGTTGCGACGTCGACGCGCAACGGCCCGAAATTGGTATAGAAACGCCCGCCGATGCCAGCGCCGAAGCGCAGGTCGGAGCCCTTGGGGAGCACGCTGGTGTAAGCGTTGCCGCCGTCGATGAACGGCACGATCCCGTAGTTGCCGAAGCGATAGCGCGCCTCGAGCGCGAATTCGTTCAAGCTGCGCCCGCCGACCGGATTGCCCTGCGGATCGAGCGGCCCGAGCCGCTGATAGCCATAGCCGCGCACCGACCCGCCGCCGCCGCCATAATAGCGCCGCGAGGGGGCGAGGTCATCGCGCTCGATCCCGGCGATCGCGCCGGCACGGAGGCGACCCGCGATGACGAACTTCTCGCCGACCGGATAGTAGGCACTCGCCTCGATCAGCGTGCGCGCATAGGGGCTGATCGACCCGCGCACCGACGTCTCGGGGCTGACGCTCAGCTTGAGGCGATAGCCCTTGGTCGGGTTGAGCAGGCTGTCCGACCGGTCGAACTGGACCTGCCCCGGCAGCGCCGCGATGAAATAGGTCGCACGCCGCCGATCGCCGCGCGCGAAGTCATAGACGCTCTCGTTCGTGCCGACGACTTCGAAGCCGTAGGCGTAGGTGAACTTCTTCTGCCACAACGGCGTGGAGTCATAGGAAATCCGGCCCGACAGGGTCGCGGTGAAGGCGTTGAACGCGTCGTAATTGGTGTGGTCGACCGCCGCGGTCAGCGTGACCGTGCGATCGCGCTTGCCCGCGTTCGAGCGGCGGAAGGTGCCGCTCAGTCCCTGCTCCTGCGTGCCGCCGACCGCGGTCGCGATCAGCGCCCCCTCGGGCGACCACAGGTTGCGGTGCGTGAACGAACCTTCGACCCGCGCGCCCTGCCCGGTGCTGTACCCGCCGCTGACCGCGAGCGAGCGATATTTGCCGCGCTCCTGCTCGACCAGCAGGTTGACCTGCTCGGTCCCGTCGGGGTTGATGTTACCGGTCGGCTTGGGCTCGACCGACACGGTCGAGAACAGCCCCGTCGCGACCAGCGCCGCGCGCAGATCGTCCACCTTGCGGTTGTCGTACAGTTCGCCCGCCTTGAAGCGTTGCAACACGCGGACATGGTCGGCCCCGAACGCCAGCCGTCCCTCGGTCGTGACGGTCCCGAACGACGACCGCGCGCCAACCTCGACCGGCAACGTATAGTCCCCGGTGCCCGCCAGATCATCGAGCAGGATGTCGCGATCGCCGACCTTGGCGAAGGGGTATCCGTTCTGCGGCAGCGTCAGCGCGACGTTGGCTTCCGCGCCCTGGATGCGCACCGCCTCGATCGGCTCGCCGACCTTGAGCGGGAGCGCATCGCGGATCAGCGTCGGCGGAATCGTCGGGTTCGCCTTCACCACGATCGTGCCGAGCTTGTACTGCTTGCCCGGGGTCGCCGAGACGATCGCCTTCACGCGTGTCTTGTCGTTGGGAACGGTCTCGATCGTCGAGACCGCGGTCCCGTCATAATAGCCCAGGCTCTTCATCAGCCGGATCGCGAGCTGCTCGTCCTCGCGCCCGCGCGCCGCGATGACGGTGCCGTTGGGGGCCTTGCCCTTCCCGCCCTTTAGAGCGGACAGGCCGTTGAACTGCGCGGTCAGCTTGAGCGGATCGAGCCCGCGGATCACGGTCTCGTAGCGAATCGCCGGCGCCTTCTCGTCCTTGACCGCGACGTCGACCAGCGGGGCCGTGTCGAAACTCGCGAGCGGAGGAAGCGGCTGGTTGAGGTCGGCGGGAATCGTCGGCGCGGGCGTCGTGGCGACGGGGACGCCGGTCACCGCAGGCGTCGTCGGCTGCGGCGCGACCGGAACGCCGGTCGTCGTCACCGGCACCGGGATCATTGGTTCGAGCGGGGCCTTGATATCGTTGCTGAGCGGCGGAAGCGCCTTGTCGAACTCCGAATCGGAAACAATCGGCGGCTCGGCGGTTTGGCCGATACCCTGCGCAGCACCAGGCGCCGCGGGAACCACGACGGGGGGTGCCTGCTGGAGACTTGCAACCGCGATGGCGAGAAGCCCGCTCGAATACGCCAAAGAAATCAAGAGCTACGCTTCCCCGCTTCACACGGGGGCCGGTTTTTCGGTCCCCCGCTCAGCGTCCCTAACGCATGAGCGGGAAATGGTTTCCTAGATTCTGCTCATTCGGCTTTTACGCGTTGGCGATAGGCGTGCAGCAACGGTTCGGTATAGCCGTTCGGCTGATCGATCCCCTCGAACACGAGCGCGCGCGCCGCCTGCAGCGCGACGCTGTCGGGATTGCTCGCCATTGGCCGATAGAGCGGATCGCCGGCATTCTGCGCATCGACCTTCGCCGCCATCCGCTCGAACGCGGCATCGACCTCCGCGCGCGTGGCGACGCCGTGGAGCAGCCAGTTGGCGATATGCTGCGACGAAATCCGCAGGGTCGCACGGTCCTCCATCAGCCCGATATCGTGGATGTCGGGAACCTTGGAGCACCCAACCCCCTGATCGATCCAGCGCACGACATAGCCGAGGATGCCCTGCGCATTGTTGTCGAGTTCGGCGCGAATTTCCTCGGGCGTCCAGTTGCGCCCCTGTGCCGCGACCGGCACGCGCAGCAGCGACGCGAGCGGTGGCACGCTCTCACGCGCGATCGCCTTCTGCCGGGCGAACACGTCGACCTTGTGATAATGCATCGCATGCAGCGTCGCCGCGGTCGGCGACGGGACCCAGGCGGTGTTCGCGCCGGCGGTCGGGTGGCCGATCTTCTGCTCCATCATGTCCGCCATCCGGTCGGGCGCGGCCCACATCCCCTTGCCGATCTGCGCCCGGCCAGACAGCCCGGCGGCGAGGCCGATGCGGACGTTGCGATCCTCATAAGCCTTGATCCAGTCGCTCCCTTTCATCTCGGCCTTGGGGATCATCGGTCCGGCGTGCATCGCGGTGTGCATCTCGTCGCCGGTCCGATCGAGGAAGCCGGTGTTGATGAAGACGATTCGGTCCTTCACCGCCGCGATGCACGCGGCGAGATTGGCCGAGGTGCGGCGTTCCTCGTCCATCACGCCGACCTTGACCGTATGCCGCTCGAGCCCGAGCAGGTCCTCGACCGCATCGAACAGGCGATCGGTGAAAGCGCATTCCTCGGGACCGTGCATCTTGGGCTTCACGATATAAGCCGAGCCTGCCCGGCTGTTGCGATAGGTGCCCAGCCCGCGCAAATCGTACAGCGCGATCGTGCTGGTGACGATCGCATCGAGGATCCCCTCGGGTGCCTCGCTCCCGTCGGGCAGCGTGATCGCAGGCGTCGTCATCAGATGCCCGACGTTGCGGACGAACAACAGGCTCCGCCCCGGCAGCGTCAGCCCGTCGTCATAGACGCGGTCGGGGTTGAGCCGCCGCGTGATCGTCCTGCCGCCCTTGTCGAACGCCTCCTCCAGATCGCCACGCATCAGCCCGAGCCAATTGGCATAGGCCGCGACCTTGTCCTCGGCATCGACCGCCGCGACCGAATCCTCGAGGTCGCAGATCGTGGTCAGCGCGGATTCGAGGATCACGTCGGCGATCCCCGAGGGATCGTCGCGCCCGATCGGATGGTCGCGGTCGATCACCACCTCGATATGCAGGCCGTTGTTGACGAACAGCCACGAGGCACCCTTGCGCCCGACCAGTTGTTCGGGGTGGCGCAGGTCCGGTTCGTCGCCGCGGAGTTCGTCCCAGCAGCCGGTCGTCAGCGGGACCGCTTCGTCGAGGAACGCCTTCGCGGCCTCGACCACCTGCTTGCCGCGCACGGGATCGTAGCCCCCGGGGACCGCCATGCCCGGCAGCGCATCGGTGCCGTAATAGGCGTCGTACAGGCTCCCCCAGCGTGCGTTGGCGGCGTTGAGCAGAAAGCGCGCGTTGAGGATCGGGACGACGAGCTGCGGCCCCGCCATCGTCGCGACCTCGGCGTCGACGTTGGTCGTGCCGATCGTGAAGGGGGCGGGTTCTGGCACGAGATAGCCGATCTCGCGCAGGAACGGCTCGTCGACCGCTTCCCCGGAACCATAACGCGCGTCGATCCGGGCCTGAAGCGAGTCGCGCACCGCCAGAAGCGCGCGGTTCTCCGGCGCGAACCGGGCGTAGATGTCGGCGACGCCCTGCCACCAGCGCTCTGCCGCTACGTCGAGGCCGGGGAGCACGCGCGCCTCGATGAAGGCGGCGAGCGGGGCGGCGACCGACAGACCGGCGCGGTCGAGCATTTCAGGCATCAACATCCTCCTGGAACCAACAGCTGCCTGGGGAGGGCTTGGGCGACAGGCTTAGGCCAGGCTTGCGGTCCGCTTCAAGCGCGTTCGGGATCGAACGGCGCGGCCGATGTCTCGAGCCGGTCCAGCATCGCGCGGAAGCTCGCGATTTCGGCCTTGGTGAAGCCGGCGAAGACCTGCGCCTCGAGCTCGAGCGCCTTGGGCGCGACGTTTTCATAGAGGGTCCGCCCCGCTTCGGTCAGCGACAGCAGGTGCGAGCGCTGGTCGCTGGCGTTCGGGCGGCGCTCGACCAGTCCGCGCTCGACCAGCGTCGCGGCGGCGCGGCTGACCGTGACCTTGTCCATCCGCGTCGCCAGCCCCAGCGCCTGCTGCGTCGCGCCCTCGCTCTCGGCGATGATCGCGACCAGCCGCCATTCGGGAATCTTGAGCCCGAACAACGCCTGATAGGTGCTCGCCACCGCCGCCGAGACGCGGTTCGACACGATCGACAGGCGATAGGGGAGGAACTGATCGAGCTTCAACGTGGTCATCGTTGCACAGGGATAAGGGATGGACCCCGCTTGGCAAGGCCGCTATATGGTTACATCTGAAACCATCTCGGAGCCGATGCGATGACTGCCACCGAAAACCCGATGGGCCTTAACGGCTTCGAATTCGTCGAATTCACCTCGCCCGATCCCGAGGCGATGGCCGACCTGTTCGTCAAGATGGGCTTCACCCATGTCGGCAACCACAAGTCGAAGAACGTCCGCCGCTATGCGCAGGGCGACATCAACTTCCTGCTCAACATGGATGACGCGGGGCAAGTCGCCGGCTTCCGCGACACGCACGGCCCCTCGGCCAATGCGATGGCGTTCCGCGTGGCGGATGGCGAAGGCGCGCTGAAGATGGCGGTCGAGCGCGGCGCGGTCGCGGTCAAGGGCGCCGTCGGCCCGGACGAGCTCGACCTTCCCGCGATCGAAGGCATCGGCGGCGCGAACCTGTATTTGGTCGACGAGAAGTCGCGGATCTACGAGACCGACTTCACCCCGGTCGAGGGGGCTGGCGTCGACGACCACAGCGTCGGGCTCCACACGCTCGACCATCTCACGCACAATCTGCAGCGCGGGCGGATGGCGTATTGGGCGGACTATTACGAGCGGATCTTCAACTTCCGCCAGATCCGCTATTTCGACATCGAGGGCCAGTCGACCGGCCTGTTCTCCAAGGCGATGACCGCGCCCGACGACAAGATCCGGATTCCCTTGAACGAAAGCCAGGACGAGCATTCGCAGATCGAGGAGTTCATCAAGGACTATAAGGGCGAAGGCATCCAGCATCTCGCGCTTGCGACCGACGACATCTTCAAGACCGTGGATACGCTGCGGGCGAACGGCGTGCGGTTCCAGACGACCCCGCAGACCTATTTCGACCTGATCGACAAGCGGCTGCCCGGGCACAACCACGACGTCGAGGAAATGCGCAAGCGCGACATCCTGATCGACGGCGCGCCCGAGACGGGTGGCGGGCTGCTGCTGCAGATCTTCACCGAGAATATGGTCGGGCCGATCTTCTTCGAGATCATCCAGCGCAAGGGCAATGACGGCTTTGGCGAGGGGAATTTCAAGGCTTTGTTCGAGAGCATCGAGCTGGACCAGATCCGGCGGGGCGTGGTGCCGGGGGCGGTTGAGGCTTGAGGTTTTGGTGGGGGGCGGTGGTCTCTGCGAGGCGTCCCCCACCCCAACCCCTCCCCTGAAGGGGAGGGGCTAGAAGAAGAGGGCGAACCAAAAGCCCCTCCCCTTCAGGGGAGGGGTTGGGGGTGGGGCAGTAACAGGCGGCACCCTCTGCGAGGCCGCCCCCACCCCAACCCCTCCCCTGAAGGGGAGGGGCTAGAAGAAGAGCGCAACCTAAAAGCCCCTCCCCTTCAGGGGGAGGGGTTTGGGGTGGGGCAGAAACAGGCGCTACCCTCTGCGAGGCCGCCCCCACTCCAACCCCTCCCCTGAAGGGAAGGGCTAGAAGAAGAGGGCGGGCGCAACCTAAAAGCCCCTCCCCTTCAGGGGAGGGGTTGGGGTGGGGCCGTAACGGGCACCCAAGCCGATAGCTGGAGAGCGAAATGACCGACTATATGACCGGCTTCAACAACCACTTCGCCACCGAAGCCATCCCCGGCGCGCTCCCGATCGGCCGCAACTCCCCGCAGAAACCAGCGTTCGGCCTCTACGCCGAGCAGCTCAGCGGCAGCGCCTTCACCGCGCCGCGCCACGAGAACAGGCGCTCGTGGCTCTACCGCCTCCGCCCCTCCGCCGCGCACCCCGCCTTCACGCGCTACGCCGGTGCCCCCCTCTTCGCCCCCGGTACCGCGAACGAACCGCTCGCCCCCAACCGCCTCCGCTGGGGCCCGCTCGAGACGCAGGACGCCGACTGGCTAGACTCGCTCACCACGATGCTCGTCGCAGGCGAAGGCCCCAGGACGCAGACCGGCGTCGCGATCCACATCTACCGCGCGACCAGGGACATGGTGAACCGCGCGTTCGTCTCGGCCGACGGCGAGTTGCTGATCCTCCCGCAACAGGGCCGCCTCACCCTCCTCACCGAGCTCGGAAGGATCGACCTCACCCCGGGCGAAATCGCGATCATCCCGCGCGGCGTGCGCTTCCGCGTCACCCTCCCCGATGGCAGCGCGCGCGGCTATGTCGCGGAGAATCATGGCGCACCGTTCCGCCTCCCCGACCTCGGCCCGATCGGCGCGAACGGGCTCGCCAACCCGCGCGACTTCGAGACGCCCGTCGCGTGGTTCGAAGACGTCGAGGGCGAATACGAACTCGTCCAGAAATTCCTCGGCAGCCTGTGGACCACCGACCTCGGCCGCTCGCCGCTCGACGTCGTCGCGTGGCACGGCAATTATGCGCCGTGCAAATATGATCTCGCGCGGTTCAACACGATCGGCAGCATCAGCTTCGATCATCCCGACCCGTCGATCTTCACCGTCCTCACCTCGCCCAGCGACGTGCCCGGCACCGCCAACGTCGATTTCGTGATCTTCCCGCCGCGCTGGATGGTGGCGGAGGACACGTTCCGCCCGCCGTGGTTCCACCGCAACACGATGAGCGAGTGCATGGGCCTCCTCAAAGGCGAGTATGACGCCAAGGCCGATGGCTTCGTCCCCGGCGCGCTGTCGCTGCACAATCAGATGAGTGGCCACGGCCCCGACGTCGCGACCTGGGACGCCGCAAGCAACGCGCCGCTCGCCCCGCGCAAGATCGACGGCACGATGGCGTTCATGATCGAAAGCCGCTGGGTCTTCACCCCGACCCGATTCGCTGCAGAAACGAGCGCGCTCGACGAAGACTATGACGCCGCCTGGTCAGGTTTCCCGAAAGCGCAACTGCCGGATACTTAACTCTTATCAGCATGAATTCGCGGAACTGGCGTCTCGCGTGGGAGTCTTGTTGTTCTATGCCTACGCCCCAGACTCCCATGTTCCCGTGGAAACACCGTGCCCAGCACGACTTTCAGGCCCTGCTCGACGCGCATGTCGCGGAGGCGGACTTTCCGTGCGTCGGCGCCAAGGCGGCGTTGGCGAAGGGAACGCTGTCCGTGCTCGCCTGCGACCGGCTCGACAGCGCGTGGGACGATCTGCGCATCCACGACGGTCTGATGCATTTCGCCGCGGCCTATCGCGCGGAGCCGGGCCTGTTCCGCAGCTTCGCGGTGATCTTCGACGGGCCGGACGACCTGAGCGAGCAGGCGTTCGAGGCGGCCTTGTGGCAGCGTGTCCAGTCGATCTCGGACAAGGACGTGTGGCGCGGGCAAGGCTATGACACGGCCGTCAGCACCGACCCGGACAGCCCGCATTTTTCGCTGAGCTTCGGCGGCGAGGCGTTCTTCATCGTCGGGCTCCACCCCAATGCCAGCCGTCCCGCGCGCCGCTTCGCGCGGCCGACGATGGTGTTCAACCTGCACGACCAGTTCGAGACGCTGCGGGCGCAGGGCAAATATGAGGGCATGCGCGAAAAGATCCTGACGCGCGACGAGGTGCTGGCGGGCTCGCGCAACCCGATGCTCGCGCGCCACGGCGAAATGAGCGAGGCACGTCAGTATAGCGGCCGCGCCGTCGACGAGAGCTGGGCCTGTCCGTTTCGCTATGCCGGAGCCCCCGATTGAGCACGATCACCGAAATCCCGGAACGGAGCGGGGCGGCGTTTCGCCTTGCCGCCGGACAGACGCTCACCGTCATCGATCCGCGCGGGCGGCAAGTGTCCGATCTGCTTGCGTATAATGCGGAGGATCTCGACGAGGTGCTGTCGTCGGGACGGACGCTGGATTATGCCGAGACGATCTATCTGACGACCGGCAACCTGCTGTATTCCAACCGCTCGCAGCCGATGCTGGAGATCATCGAGGATACCGTCGGGCGGCACGACTTCCTGCTGACGCCATGCTCCTACGATACGTTCCATCATTTCTACCCCGACCTGCCACCGCATCGCGGATGCTTCGGCAATCTTGCGGAAGCGCTGGAACCGTTCGGGATCAAGCCCGACCAGATTCCCACCGCGTTCAACTGCTTCATGAACGTCACGGTCGATGGTGCGACCGGGAAGCTCGACGTGTTGCCGCCGATCAGCACGGCCGGCGACCGCATCGTGCTGCGCGCGGCGATGGACCTGATCGTGGGGCTGACCGCCTGTTCGGCGCCGGCGAGCAACGGCGGGAGCTTCAAGCCGATCCATTACCGGATCGACTAGAGCGGGAGTGAGGCGCGGGCGTGGCTGCTGCGCCGATGGGCAGCCGCTTCCCCGGCGCAGGCCGGGGCCCAGTCGAAGTGACTGCGGTACCGCCGCGCAGGCGCCGGCACTTCCCTGTTGCGCGCGTGAGCCCCAGCCTGTGCAGCGGACGGTATTGCGGGGAAGCTGCCTTCTTAGCTCCCATGGCGAGCGGCGGACCCGTTCACGCCGCGAGCGCTACTCCACCAAAGTCCTGCGACACACCAGCTACCCTACCCCGCGCCTGCATCCACAAGTCGCCCATCACCGCATCCAGATGCGGCGGGTCGAACGGATCGAGACCCGAGCCCGGGTAGAAGGTCATCTCGCCGAACAACGGCACATCGTCCGGCTGGTAGAAATCCACCCGCACGAAATCGAAGCCCTGCCCGAGGTTCTCGGCGGCGGCGATCATCGCACCGAGCGCGGAGGGACGCGGCGGCAGGTCCGCGCCGTCCCCCTCGCATCGCCAGTGGCGGTCGAACACGATCCAGCGATGCCGATGCTCCCGCTCGAGGTGCACCTGGATGAACGCGACCACGCCGCCGAAGACGTAGAATTTGTAGTCGATCGGCAACTGGCCATCGGTGCCGATAAAGGGCTCGATCAACACCCCGGGCGGAATTTCGCGGTACAGCCATTCGTCCAGCCAGCCGCCATACCGCTGGTCGACCCAGCGGGCGGCCTGCCGGCGGATCATCGGCCAGTCGCACGTGCCGTCGCGCACGAACACGCGCTGGTTGCAGCCATGCCGCGACTTGACGACGATCGGCCCGCCGTCCGGGCGTTCCGCCGGGAGAACGGCGCCGTCCCACAGCGTGGGGACGACCCAAGCGCGGCCCAACCGATCGGCCACCACCGCCTTGACCGCGACCTTGTCCGCCAGCAGCGGCAAGCGCGGGTCGCGATCATGCAGCTTGCGCCATTGCACGAGCTCGGTGAACAATCGCGGGGTCCGCAGGTCCGGCAGGCGCCCGTGCCGCCACGCATAGGTCAACCGGATGCGCGCATGCGCCCCGAGCTGGAGCGAGCGTGGGGGAAGAGCGACGGGAAGCACCTCTGCCAAAGCGCGGCGGGACGCGAAGGTTCCCTTACTTCATCTGCCGCCGCACGCTCGCCATCGTCGCCTTGCCATAGGGCGGCTTGAGCCCCGCGAGCTTCGCCACGTCGAGCTTCGCCTGCTTGAAAACCGCCTTGGCATGGCTGAACGTCTTGAACCCGTCGAACCCGTGGTACGATCCCATCCCCGACGGCCCGACCCCGCCGAACGGCAGGTCCTCCATCGAGACGTGGAACACCACGTCGTCGATCGTCACCCCGCCCGAGATCGTCCGATCTAGCACGCGGCGCCGCTCGGTCTCGTCCGGCCCGAAATAATAGAGGCCGAGCGGGCGGTCGCGACGGTTGACCGCGTCGATCGCGCTGTCGACGTCGCCCACATAGCTGCGCACCGGGAGGATCGGGCCGAAGATCTCTTCCTGCATCACGATCATGTCGTCGGTCGCATCGCGGACGATGTGGAGCGGCATTTTCCGCGCATTGGAGCCCGCGAAATCCTCCCCCCCGGGGTTGACCACCTCGACCGTCGCGCCCTTGGCGCGCGCGTCGGCGACCCAGTCGGCGAGGCGCTGGTGATGCCGGTCGTTGATGATCGCGGTATAGTCCGGGTTCGCCAGCAGCGTCGGATACATTGCCGAGACCGCCGCCTTGAGCCCGTCGACCACGGCCTGTTCCTGCGCTTGCGGCACGAGCATGTAATCGGGCGCGAGGCAGATTTGCCCGGCGTTGAGCATCTTGCCGATCGCGACCCGCTCGGTCGCGCGCGCGATGTCGGCGTCCTTGCCGATGATGACGGGCGACTTGCCCCCGAGCTCGAGCGTCACGGGGGTGAGATTGTCGGCGGCGGCGTGGAGGATGTGCCGGCCGATCCCGGTCGCGCCGGTAAAGATCAGGTGATCGAACGGCAGTTCGGAAAAGGCCTTGCCGACATCCGGCCCGCCGCTGAAGAAGGCGAGTTCCTCGGCCGCGAAATACTTCACGCAGACCGTTTCGAACAGCGCGGCGGTGCGCGGGGTGAATTCGCTGGTCTTGACCATCGCGCGGTTGCCCGCCGCGAAAATGCCGGCGATCGGCCCCATCACCAGGTTGACCGGGAAATTCCACGGCGCGATCACGCCGACCACGCCCTTCGGCTGATATTCCACCCACGCGCGCGCGCCGAGCAGCCCGAGCGGAAATTGCACCGCGCGCTTGTCGCGCTTCGTCCAGCCATCGAGCGCGCGCAGCGCATGTTTGATCGGCGCGATCGACGAGGCGATGTCGGTGAGCATCGACTGTTCGCGGCTGCGGTGTCCGAAATCCTCGCTCAGCGCGTCGCAAAAAGCGTCGGCATTGTCGGCGATCATCGCCGCCGCGCGCTTGAGCCGGTCCTTGCGGACCTCCAGGGTGACGGGCAATTCCGTATGGAACGCAGCCCGTTGAGCCAGAAGCGTCGCCTGCAAAGTCATGCCCGTCCCCTCAAGCGCAGCCGATCAATCCCGCGACCGGCACGACCACGCTGTCCTGCCCCGCCCGGTCGAGCTGGAGGATGCCGTCGGATACGACACCGCCACTCGTGATCGACTCCCGCGTTTCGATCTTCATCGTCAGCTTGGCACCGATTGCCGCGCTGCCATAGGTCGTACTTTCGGCGAACCCGAGCCCGGCCCCGCCGACCTGCCCGCTGCGCTCCAGATCGATGATCTTTCCGCCGACCGACAGCCGCAGCCGCGCCGGGTCCGCGCCCGCCATCGCGATCAGCGCGCGCGTTCCGCTCGCGGTCCACAGATAGGCGGCACAGCCCTGCCTGGGCAGCTCCTGCTTGGGCAGCACGCCGAGCGGCAAGCCGTCGACCGATCCCGCCGGCGCGGGCGTGGCCTGCGGGGCGACCGCCAGCAGCACCGGCGCGAGGAACAGGAGCGCGTTCATGACGCCATGCCTACCAGCATCAGCCACGCCGGGTAAGCCGCGATCGCCAGCAGCGCGCCGAACGGCATGCGGTCGGAAAGCGTCGTCGGCCGCCCCCGCAGCGCGCCCAGCACCGCGATGCCGAGCCCCGCCAGCGCCGCGAACAGCACCACCGTCGGCAACATCCGCCAGCCGAGCCACAAGCCGATCGCCCCGAGCAATTTCGGATCGCCGCCGCCCAGCCCGTCCCGGCCGCGCAGCAGCCGATACCCCGCGCCGACCGCCCATAGCGCGACGAACCCCGCGGCCCCGCCGATCACCCGGTTGAGCAGCACCGGCATCACCCCGAGCGCGCCGGTCGCCAGCCCGGCGAGCGCCAGCGTTCCGGTCAGCCCGTCGGGGAGCCAGAAAGCGACCAGGTCCAGCGCGCCGAGCGTGAGCAGCAGCCACCCGAACACCGCGCCCCCCGCCCCGGCGACGCCGGGCGCCACCAGCCCCGCCGCCACGCCGATCACCAGCGCGGTCAGCTCGATCTGCCAGTGCAGCGGATCGATCCGCGCGCCACACGTCCGGCACCGCCCCCGCGCGACGAGCCCGCTGAGCAGCGGGACGAGATCGCGCGCGCCGAGCGCCACCCCGCACCCGTCGCAGGCCGAGCGCCCGTGCACCACCGATCGCCCTTCGGGCCAGCGCACCACGATCGTCGCGATGAAGCTGCCGATGATCGCGCCGAAGCCCCCGAGCAGGATCGGCCAGATCCAGTCATCCATGCGCATTCCCTCGGTTTCTGGTGGCTTCTGCGGTCATGTCGAACCGCCCTATAGTTTGTAAATCGGCAAAGTCGGCCCTAGATCGCACGCATCCCGATCCCACCAGAGGTTTGCTCCATCATGGCCACCGATCCCGTCGTCATCGTCTCTTATGCCCGCACGCCGATGGGGTCGTTCCAGGGGGCGTTGACGGGCGCGAGCGCGACCGAGCTGGGCGCGACCGCGGTCGGCGGCGCGGTCGAGCGTGCGGGGCTTTCGGGCAGCGCGATCGAGCGGATCTACATGGGCTGCGTCCTGCCCGCCGGACTCGGCCAGGCACCCGCGCGCCAGGCCGCGCTCAAGGCTGGCCTGCCCGACCATATCGAGGCGACGACGATCAACAAGATGTGCGGATCGGGGATGCAGGCCGCGATCCTCGCGGCGGATGCGCTCGCCGCGGGGTCGGCCGACCTGCTGATCGCGGGCGGGATGGAGAGCATGACTAACGCGCCGTACCTCTCCATGCGCCACCGCGCCGGCGCGCGGATCGGGCATGATGTGCTGAAAGACCATATGTATCTCGACGGGCTCGAGGATGCGTATGAGCCCGGCAAGCTGATGGGCAATTTCGCCGAGGATACCGCCGCCGCCTATCAGTTCACGCGCCAGCAGATGGACGATTACGCGATCGAGTCGCTCCACCGCGCACAACGCGCACAGACCTCCGGCGCGTTCGACCGCGAGATCGTCCCCGTGGAGATCGCCGGGCGCAAGGGGCCGACCACCGTCAGCCTCGACGAGCAGCCCGCCAAGGGCGACGTCGCCAAGATCCCGACGCTCAAGCCCGCCTTCTCGAAGGAAGGCACGATCACCGCGGCCAACGCCTCGTCGATCTCGGACGGTGCCGCCGCGCTGGTAATGACACGCGCGTCGGTCGCGGAGAAGCTCGGCCTCACCCCGCTCGCGCGGATCGTCGCGCATGGCGCGCATGCCCATGCCCCGGCGCTGTTCACCACTGCACCGGTGTTCGCGATGCGCAAGACGGTCGAGAAGGCGGGGTGGTCGACCGGCGACATCGACCTGTTCGAGGTCAACGAGGCGTTCGCGGTCGTCGCGATGATCGCGATGCGCGACCTCGACATCGCGCACGACCGGATCAACGTGAACGGCGGCGCCTGTGCGCTCGGCCATCCGATCGGCGCGAGCGGCGCGCGGATCCTCGCGACGCTGCTGTCGGCGCTGGAGGCGCGCGGCGGCAAGCGCGGGCTGGCGTCGCTGTGCATCGGCGGCGGCGAGGCGACCGCGGTCGCGGTGGAGTTGATGGCGTAACCGAGGACACCCCCCACGGCGTCGCGCTCCCCGCGCGGATCGTGCCGTTCCCGCGGTCGATCTCGCACGAGGCCCGCGCGATGCTGATCCGCGCGGTGCGCGCCGACGGGGTGCCGCTCAATACGCTCCACGTCCTGCCCGACCCGGCGGACCATCCGGCGTGGGCGGACCTCAAGACCGCCGCCGACGCGGGCTATGCGGTCGCGATGGAGGGGATCGCCGGGAGCCTGCGCGCGACCGTCGAGACGATCACGGTCGGCGCGGCTCGGGTGCATGTCGCGACCCCCGAGGGCGTGTTCGACGCCAGGCGCGCCTATATCGACCTGCACGGCGGCGCGCTCGTCTTCGGCGGCGGCGGCGCGTGCCGTACCGGCGCGCGCATGCACGCCGACCAGCACCGGGTGCGCTGCTACGGCATCGACTATCGCACCCCGCCCGAGCACCCCTTCCCCGCCGCGCTCGACGATTGCATGGCGACCTACGCCCACGTCCTAGCGCACCACGCCCCCGCCGACGTCGTGATCGGCGGACGCTCGGCGGGCGGCAATCTCGCGGTCGCGATGCTGCTCCGCGCCCGCGCCGAGGGCCTGCCGATGCCCGCCGGGCTGGTGCTGCTGTCGCCCCAAGCGGACCTGACCGAATCCGGCGACAGTTTCGCGGTCAACCGGCTGGTCGACGTCGTGCTCCCCGGCTCGCTCGCGGCGACCAACCTGCTGTATGCGAACGGCGCGGACCTGCGCGACCCGTTGGTGTCACCGCTGTTCGGGGATCTTTCGGGGCTGCCGCCGACCTTCCTGCAATCGGGAACGCGGGACCTGTTCCTGTCGACCACGGTGCGCCTGCACCGCGCGCTGCGGCGTGCAGGCGTGGCGGCGGACCTGCACGTGTTCGAGGCGATGCCGCATGGCGGGTTCGGCGGCGGGACGCCGGAGGATGCGGAGTTGCGGGGGGAGGTTACGGCGTTTGTTGAGGGGGTGTGGGGAAGGTCAGGGGTTAAGATACAAACATAGGAAGCAATTGATCGCGCTTGCCGCAGCAACAGGTCATCGGTTTCGGTGATGAAATGCTGACATTCATGGTTGACGTAAGCGCGGCCAGCGGCGGGATGATTGATGCGCCTCCTTCCTCTTTCATTTACTGGGACAGCCCGTTAACATGACCACAAGTTAGCTGTGGGAAGCCACCGAACAAATTGGACAAGCAGCCAGGTGGCCGAGAAAGACACTGATCTCGAACTGAAATTCGACGGGGCACCCGTGCAGAGATTGCACGGCGCTCCGGCCGAGGCAGTGATCGCGTCTCTTAACGCGCTCCAGCGTATGATCTATATCATCGGTATGCGCGCAGAGGGTCGCGCTCTGAGCGAGCGGCTGAAGCCTACTAGCAAGGTAAAGCGCGAGTACGCAGTTGTGTGCCGCGCGCCTCGCAAAGGCAGCCATATTCAACCCTTTGCTGTCGCTTCACAGACCGGTGAAATGAGCGCTTCCTCCGCTGCCGCTCGCGAAAAACTTTTAGCGACATTGCGCGCACTCGATAGCGGCGAGGAGTTACGGCTTGAGGCAGTGGTCCCAAACGCTCGCGAGCGTTGGTTCTTAGCTAAGGCCGCGACCGGCTTGCTTCCGTCGGAAAGTAGCGGGCTTGAGGTAATGATCCGCGCCAGTTCGCGCGGCCCTTTCGCGTTTAAGGCGGATCGGGCGCGGGCCCTTTTGAGTGCGTATGACACTCCTCGGCCACCAGCCATCGATGAGGAGACGATCGCGGGTAAACTCCGGGCTATTGACTATCAACAGACTATTATGACGATTAAACCAGGGTCAGACCCCGCGCTTCGCATGGACTATCCTCTCCCGCTTGAAAACTGGCTCCAAACCAACGTTCGCAAACGGCTTAAAATCAGCGGGCGTCCAAAGATCAATGCTCGCGGCGACATAAGCTCGTTTGACGAAATCTATCAGGTCGTTGAACTTGAACCGCACCTGCAACCTATCGACCGCTTCACTTCAGGCGGAAAGATCTTTGCAACAAACCGTCCCATCAGCTTGCCTGTCACGGTACAGTGGGCGGATCGAATGTTCAGTTTCGCAGATCGTCGACTAGGCATTGATGTTGTCGTCGACAACGTGTCCGAGCTTCGTGATGGAGTTCTTTCGGAACTTGATCTAGTTTGGCGGCATTACGCTCAAGCAGATAACGATGAACTAGATGAGGAAGCGCTCGAGGTGAAACGGCATTTGCTTTCGCGCTTCGGGTCGCTCGCGTGATGGCGAGAGAGCGGAAGGAAATTGACGCATCCTTACAGCGCAAAGGCTTCAAGCGTGATGACGGCGATCACCACTACTATATATACTACAATCTTGCTGGTCTGAAGACGATCAAGAAGACTAAGATGAGTATGGGAACTTCGCACAAGACCATCGGGGATCCCTTACTCGGGCAGATGGCGCGACAGATCGGCGTGACCAAGCCAAGCTTCCTAGAGCTTGTGGACTGTACTCTGGATCAGGCTGGCTACGAAGCTCAAGCTTTCCCGCCGAGAGGGGACTAGCTCAACACCGGAGGGTTCGGCTCGGAAGCGGACTGACCGTTATCCAATCAGTTATTTGAGTTCGTTTTATACTCCGGTTCGTCCAGTGCGTCCTGTCGCAAGGGCGACCCGCTACAGCCTGTAAGGAAGCGCAATTCCCCGACGCCGGTGAGCTCGCGTGATCGGGCAAGCCCGCACCACTCGCCCGCGTGGGTATTTTACCGCCGCGACCGATCCGCTGTCCTACACCCCTGCCAAGGTGTAAGAGGAAAGGCGCGCTCTTTGACAGCATCGGCCCCTCCCCCTTCCCCGCGGCAGCGGCGCCGGGTGCAAAAAGATTCCGCCTAACTTTCGCCTAACCTTCCGCGCCCCGATCCTCCGCGGCCTACGCAAGATCCCTGGTAAAGTACTGAGAGAACTCGGTATCATGATAACCCCCGAACGGCGCACACGCCACGAACCCGGCACGCCGATACAGCGCGTGCGCGGCCACGAACGGGGCGTTCGACCCGGTCTCCAGGCTCAGCCGCCGATACCCCCGCTCCCGCGCCGCGGCGATCAGGTGGTCGAGCAGCACCCCCGCCACCCCGCCGCGCAGCTGCGCGGGCGCGGTGCGCATCGACTTCACCTCGCCCCATGCCGGATCGAGCTGCTTGAGCGCCGCCATTCCCAGCAAGACGTCGCGGTCCCACGCGGTCCACACCGTGACCATAGGATCGCGCAACCCGCTGACATCGAGCGCGAAGACGCTTCCCGGCGGGGAATTCTCCTGCGCCGCGCGCAGATGCAGATTGAGCAGCGCCAGCACGTCCGGATGCGTCAGATCATCGCGCCGGATCGTCCAGCCGTTCACGGCAGGGTTTCGCCCGCCTCGCTGCCCCACAGCCGCTGCTGTTCGACGAAGCCGCCGCGTCCGTGGACGTCGAAGTAGCACCAGCCCCCCGCGCACTTGCTCAATCGACCGACCACGCCCGGGGCCGCGCGCCAGACGATCCGGCCGCCCGCGTCGGGACTGGCGCGCAGTTCGGCGACCTGGCCCACGATCAGCGCCGTCCGGGTCTCGCTCAGCAGCCCGGCCATCAGCCAGCCTTGCGTGCCACTCGGATCCTCGACCTTATACCATTGGCCATGTTCGAACACGTTGATCACCCGCACCGGCAGGTCGGCGCGCTGATAGACCCAGGTCACCGGATAGGTCCGCCCCGGGCCGCTGCGCATCCGGGCCTTCTTTGCCGCGATCGAGGCGAGGAAGGGCGGCTTCCGGTTGGCCATCGCCGCGATCGCGGGGGAGATTGCCCCCACGCCACCGCTTACCGCCGCTATTGCCAGCGCCAGCCGGGCCCCGATCCGCATCGTCTGTCGCATCACCATCATGCCCCCGCTTATCGCGATTTGGCGCGGCGCTTCAACACCCGTTGACGCCGGGCGGGCCCTCCGCCAAGCCTGTCGCATGCCCGAGACGAGACGTGTCCCGAACCCGCGCGTAGCCGTGACCCGCGAACTGCCTGACGTGGTGATGCAGCGGATGGAGCAATTGTTCGACACCCGCATCCACCGCGGTGCCGCAGCGCTGACTCGCGACGAGCTTGCGGTTGCGATGGCGGATTGCGACGTTCTGGTCCCGACCGTGACCGACGAGATCGACGCCGGGCTGATCGAGGCGGCCGGCCCGCGACTGAAGTTGATCGCCAATTTTGGCGCTGGCGTGAACCATATCGCGCTCAAGGCGGCGCGCGCGCGCGGGATCCTCGTTACCAACACGCCGGGCGTGCTGACCGAGGATACCGCCGACCTGACGATGGCGCTGATCCTGTCGGTGCCGCGGCGGCTGGCGGAGGGCGAGAAACTGGTTCGCTCCGGTGCGTGGCAGGGCTGGACCCCGGGTGGCATGCTCGGCCACCGGATCGGCGGCAAGGCGCTCGGCATCCTCGGCATGGGGCGAATCGGCCAGGCGGTCGCGCGGCGCGCGCGGGCTTTCGGCCTGTCGATCCACTACCACAACCGCCACCGCCTGCCCAAGGTGGTCGAGGCGGAACTGCAGGCGCAATGGCATCCCCATCTCGACGAGATGCTGGGGGCGATCGACCTGCTGACGATCCACACCCCGCGCAACGCCGACAGCGAGGGGCTGATCGACGCGGGCCGGATCGCGCTGCTGCGGCCGCACGTCTATGTCATCAACACCTCGCGCGGCGGGATCGTCGACGAGGACGCGCTGGTCGAGGCGCTCGAGAACGGGCGCCTCGCCGGGGCCGGGCTGGACGTGTGGAAGCACGAGCCGGAGATCGACCCGCGCCTGCTCGCACTCCCCAACGTGGTGATGACCCCGCACATGGGCTCCGCGACGTTCGAGGGTCGGCTGGCGACGGGCGAGAAGGTCATCGCCAACATCCGCATGTGGGCGGACGGCCACCGCCCGCCCGACCAGGTGCTCGAGGGCTGGGCCTGACAGGATCGGGCCTGCGGCGTCAGACCGCTGACGGCGGGATGAGCCGCCACGGCAAGGGCAACGTCTGCCGCCACAGGGCCGCGGCGCGCTGTCGCGGGGACAGGTCGTCGGTCATCGACGCGATCTGGCGATAGGACAGGCCCGAGCGATAACAGAAGAACGGCCGCTCCGGAATCCGCGCGAAGTAGCTGAAGAACAGTGCCGCCCGGTCGTTGCCAGTCGCGGGCTTGCCGCGGTGGAAGAACCGCGCCGTATCCGCGAACACGGCGGTACCCGCCGGGCCTTCGCAACTGATCGGACGGGTGCCCAGCACGCATCCGTCCTGCTCGACCTCGTCGGCCTCCCGCAGGTAGAACATGTCGCGTGGTCCCGTCTCGTAGGACGCGGGATCGAGGATCGGCAACAGCTGGAACGGCCCGCCCGCCGCGTCGACGTCGGTCAGGTAGATCGCCAGCTTGACCATGCGCCGGTCCTCGCGATCGCGATGCCATTTGCGGGTCGAGACGGGGCGTCCGTCGGCGACCGTATATTGCAGGGTCACGCCGTCATAGGCGACCGGCAGCCCGATATACGCCTCGACCAGATCGAGCAGCCCGGCGTCCAGCCCGAACCGATAGATCTCCGGGTGCCGGGCGATTTCGTCGGCCGGAACGTACAGGAAGTCGATCCCCTCGCGCCCCCGCGCGCGCAGCCGGTCGGCCCACGCCTGCGCCAGATCGGCCGCGCTCCGGAGCATCGCGCCCGACCCGGGAATGCCGAGCGTGGCGACGTCCCGCTGGCTGACCCCGCGCTGATCGACCTCGGCGAGGATCGCGTCCTGCGCCGGGGTCAGGCGGGGCAATGCCGGGCGATGGAGCGCGACCGAGGCGTCATAGCGTCGCGTCCGGAGCGTGTGGACCATCGGGCGTTGCGCAAGATCGCTGGCGATCCGCCACGGCACCGACTGCGCCCGCCGCTTCAACCCACCGACCAGGTCCATACCCGTGCCTTACGCTGCAGTCCGGCATCACGACGCCCGGCCTGTCACGACGATCCAGCAATACCGCCGGGCCAAGAATACTCCCGAAACGGCCCTTGCACCATCGCAGCGGCCCCATCTTTTAGCAGTACGCAGGTCTTGCGTTGCTGCGGATCGTTCGTGCCGTCCGTCAGGGCAGGACATGCAGCGGTGCATAGCCGCGATCCACCTCGGTCCAGGGTTGCGGCCGCGCCATGTCGAGGCGGCACAGGTGTTCGATCGCATGTCGTGCCGCATAGTTGGCGACGCGGAGATCGTAGTCCGGGTCGCGGGGGTTCGCGAAATCCCAGTCCGGTGGATTGATGCTCGAAAAGCCGTTGATCGTCGGCAGCGTCCACCGCGCCGCCAGGTACATCGCATCGACATTGTGCGGATAGAGCGCGGTGTGCGCCGCATCGCCATACGGTGGATCGCCGCGCCGGGCGCTGACGACGTAGAAGGTGCGGCAGGGCGCAGGAGGGGCGGGCGCGGCCGCCAGCACGGCGCCGTCCCGGGTGCGGCTGAGCTGTACCGGGACATCGCTGCCGAATTCCTCTGCCACGAGCAGAGTCAGGACCGCCGCGAGGATCACCGGTCGTCGTCGCCACGCACGGCGCGCCACCTGCCGAAACACCGCGGTGACGATCAGCAGCAGCGGCAGGACGAGAAACAGCTGATAGCGTGACACGACGCGCAATCCCCGCGCGCCCGGGACGAGATCGGACACCATCGCCCACCCCGAGACCGTCCCCACCCGTATCGTCATCAGCCAGCTGACGGTGACGGCCAGCGCAGCCGCGCGCCACAGCGGGGGTGCGAAGCCCTGTCCGGGACCCGACGGGGCCGCGATCGAACGCCACAGCGCCGCCACCGCCAGCAGGAACAGGAACGGCGCAATACCGGTACTGTGCTCCCCGCCGGGCGAAGCCCCGAACAGCCATCCCCACACATAGTTGGACGGACCCACATTGAGCACATCCCCCGGCAGTACGAGATAGGGAAATGCCGCAGGATATGCCCTGCCCCCGCTTTCCCGCATCTTGGGCAGGTACAGCGCCAGAAACGGAATGAGCGCGACCGCAAAGCTAGCCAAGCCAACGGCCAGGACCCCGTAATATGGCGCGGCCACCCGCCGGAGCGTTGACGGTCGCCAATTTCCGGAAGTCATCATCCAGCACAGGGCGAAAAGAGTCGCGAAGACCAGCGTGAACCACGCCATGTAATAAGCGGTGAGCAGCCACGCCGCCATCAGCAGCGCCAACGCCATCGCCCACAGGCCGCCGCGGATCGGCCGGCGCCCCCGGGCTTCCCGTGCCGCCAGGAACGCCAGGATCATGGCCACCGGCAACAGCGCGACGGTCTGAACCTGCGCATGACCTGCCTGCACCATCAACCCGTTCGCGTTGGTGAACACCATCGCCACCATCAGCCCGGCAAGCCGTTCCCATCCCAGCACGCGGACGACGAGCCGATAGGCTGCGAAAAAGCCGATCGTCTTGAACGTCGCGATAGTGAGCGTGTCGGCCAGCAGCGGGTCGGCGAACAATCGCCAGAAACTATAGACGACACCGTACAGCAAATAGCCGTCGTTATACCCCAACGTATCGGGATATGGCGCGAAATAGCCGGTGACGTTCCAGTTTGCCGCGCCGGCGAACACCGCGCGCCAATGCTCCAAGATGCTGATTTCGATCAGGCCGTCCGCCCGATCGCTGAAGCCGAGATCGAAGCCGCTCAGGATCTGGCCGCGGAAGAACAGCGCCATGGCGATCAGATAGACGATCGCCACGACCAGCCAGCGTCCGCGGCGCGCTAACCGTCGTGCTTCACCGACCGAGACATTCAGGGGGGCACGCACGTCGGTCATGGCGAAGCTGCATGACGCCGGACCGAACCACCGTCAATTCGCCGACCGCGGCACCATCCCCCCTCACCGCGTATGGAAGAAGTCGTACAGTTGCTGCGCCACCGCCGCGCTCACGCCGGGGGCGCGCTGCAGATCATCGAGGCTCGCGTTGCGGACCGCGCGCGCGGTGCCGAAGTGCATCAGCAACGCCTTCTTCCGCGCCGGACCGATCCCCGGCACATCATCGAGCGGCGACGCGCCGATCGCCTTCGCGCGCTTCGCCCGATGCGCGCCGATTGCGAAACGGTGGACCTCGTCGCGCAGCCGCTGGAGGTAGAACAGCACCGGCGCATTGACCGGCAGCTGGAACTCGCGCCCGTCGAGCATGTGGAACACCTCGCGGCCGTCACGCCCGTGATGCGGCCCCTTGGCAATCCCGACCAGGACGACGTCCTCGATCCCGAGTTCCTGGAGCACGCCCTTCACCGCATTGAGCTGCCCGCGCCCGCCGTCGATCAGCACCAGATCGGGCCAGTCGCCCGAATCGCGGTCGGGGTCCTCGTTCTGCGCGCGCGCGAAGCGGCGGCCGAACACTTCGCGCATCATCCCGAAGTCGTCGCCCGGAATGGTGTCGGGGTTCTTGATGTTGAACTTGCGATACTGGCCCTTGCGGAACCCCTCCGGCCCCGCGACGACCATCGCGCCGAGCGCGTTGGTGCCCTGGATATGGCTGTTGTCGTACACCTCGATCCGGTCGGGCGGTTCGGGCAGGTCGAACAGCTCCGCGACCTCGCGCAGCAGCTTCGCCTGCGTGGTGCTTTCGGCGAGGCGGCGGTCGAGCGCTTCCTCGGCGTTGCGCTTGGCCTGTTCGAGCAGTTTGCGGCGCGTGCCCCGCTGCGGCATCGACAGCGCGACCTTGAACCCCGCCTGCGCGCCGAGCGCCTCACCGAGCAATTCGGCTTCGGTCAACTCGCGGTCGAGCAGGATCGTGCGCGGGGGCGGCACTTCCTCATAGAATTGCGCGAGGAAGCCGGTGAAGATCTCGTCCTCGGGCACGTCGGCGGTGTGCGCGGGAAAGAAGCTGCGGTGCCCCCAGTTCTGCCCGCCGCGGATGAAGAACGCCTGGATCCCGATCACGCCGTTCTTGCACGCCATCGCAAAGATGTCGGCATCGCCCAGCCCCTCGGCGTTGATCGCCTGGCTGCCCTGGATGAACGTCAGCGCGCGAAGCCGATCGCGGATGATCGCGGCGAGCTCAAAGTCCATGTTCTCCGCCGCAACCTGCATCTGCGCGCCGAGCTTGGCCTGCACCTCGGTCGACTTGCCCGCGAGGAACGCCTTGGCGTCCGCGACGAGCTCGGCATAGCCATCGGTGTCGATCCGCCCGACGCACGGCGCGGAGCAGCGCTTGATCTGGTACAGCAGGCACGGCCGGTCCCGGTTCTTGAAGAAGCCGTCGGTGCAACTCCGCAGCAGGAACAGCTTCTGCAACGCGTTGAGCGTGTTGTTGACCGACCCCGCACTCGCGAACGGGCCGTAGTAATTGCCCTTGGCGCGCCGTGCGCCGCGGTGCTTCTGGATGCGGGGGAAATCATGGTCGGCACGGAGCAGGATGAACGGGAAGCTTTTGTCGTCGCGCAGCAGCACGTTGTAGGCGGGGCGATAGCGCTTGATCAGCTGCGCCTCGAGCAGCAGCGCCTCGGCCTCGTTGTTGGTCGTGACGATCATCATCGAGCGCGTCTGCGCGACCATCCGCTGGAGCCGCTTGGTCAGCCGGTCGACCTGCGTGTAGTTGGTCACGCGGTTCTTGAGCGCGCGCGCCTTGCCGACGTAGAGCACCTCCCCGCGTGCATCGAGCATGCGATAGACACCCGGCCGTATCGGCAGCGTTGCGAGCACGTTGCGGATCGCCGCGACGCCCGCCTCGATGTCGGGCGCGTCGCTGCCGCGGACGGTGAAGGTGGCCTTGTCTTCGTTGAAGCGGGTCGGGGCATTGGGATCGGACATTGACGACGATCTAGGCATTCGCGCGGGCGGATGCCACGGTTTCGTTGGTTATCGTGCACCCGCTAGCGCAGCACCCCGGTCGCGCGCAGATGACGCTAGGTGCCCCTTCCCGTATCGGTTAGACTTCCCGCATGTATGTCTCGATCACCGGTCTTCGCCTCAAGGGCCCGCTCAGCTTCCCGCGCTTTGCCTGGCACGCGGTGGGGTCGATGCGCCAGGCGCAAACCGCGCCCGGAAACCTGCGCGCCCAGGCACGGCGGATCGACGGGGTGCATCACACGCTGACCGTGTGGACCGACCGCGCCGAGATGCTGGCGTATCTGCGCAGCGGCGCGCATCTGCGAGCGATGAAGGCGTTCAAGGCAATAGCGACCGGGGCTGTGCTTGGGTATGAGGCGGACGCAGCGCCCGATTGGAGCGAGATCCCCACGATCTGGCGGGAGCGTGGTCGCGCGGTTTGACTGGGGGCGCAAGCTTTGCGTCAGCCCGGCGAAGGCCAGGGCCGCCACGCACGTCACCGCTCGCCGCCAATCACGGCCCCCCAGTTTGCTGTTTTCCCGCGAAGGCGGGAATCCAGAGCAAAGCAAAACAACGCCTTACAACTCTCGCGACTCCTGGGCTCCCGCTTTCGCGGGAGAACAAAAACGGTTTCGCCGAGGTGTCGCCTTCGTCGCGGTAATGGGGGCCCGGCTGAACCGCGCCTACTTCAGCGCCGCCAGATCCGCCTTCACCCTGGCCAGCGCCGCATCGCTCAGCGCGCCCTGCGACAACGGCTGGACCTGCGACAGCGACATGCTCTTGAACTGATCGTACATCGGATGCGCGGTGATGTTGTTGAGGTCGGTGTCGAGCACCTTCTTTGCCGAGGGGTCGGACGCGATCGTCTCGATCGGCGTGTCGAGCGTGAACTTGGCAACGGGGGTCGCCGCCGCTGCGGGCGCGGCCGGCGGGACTGGCGCGGTCGACTGCGCAGCCAGCGGCGCCGCGGTCAGGGCAATGATCGCGGCGAGAACGGCAGATTTCATGGCAGGGCCTCATTGCAGGAATACGGCGCGAATCGCCGTCATCCTGACCCTAACCCGATCGCGTGACAATTTGAATGAGGCGTCCGGACGACGCCACGCACGCGGTCAGGGGTTCAGTTGAGGCGACCGAGCCCGGCGATCGTCCGGTCGACAAGCGCCTTGTCGGCGTCGGCACCGTGACGCTCGGCGATGATCGAAGACGCGGCGCGGGCCGCGGCATCCGCCGCATGAGCGCGAACCTCTGCGATCGCACCGCGCTGGGCGGCTGCAATCTGGTCCTGTGCCATCGTCTGGCGACGGGCAACGAGTTCGGTGAGATCGGCTTCGGCCTTGACCAGCATCGCTGCGGCCTCGGCCTCGGCATGCTTGACGATCGCCGCGGCATCGCCGGCACTGGCAGCATCCCGCTGCTTGGCGGCGGTGAGCATCGCTTCCGCCTCGGCGCGCAAGCGCGACGCCTCGTCGAGTTGCGAGCGGATTTTGTCGATCTGCCCGTCGAGCATCTTTGCCACCATGCCCGGCACCTTCTGCCAAAGCATGATGCCGAAGACGACGAGCATCGACAGCGCAACCCAGCCCGCGGCGTTGATGCCAAATGCGGTCGGTTCATGATGGAGCTCGGCGACGCCCGTCGATGCCACCGTGTGTACGGTCGAACCCTCAGCCATGCGCCAATTCCGTCTTCACGCGAGCCTCGATCGTCGAACGATCCACCGCCACGCCCGAGAGCTTGGCGACGATCGCCTCGACCGCATCGGTCGTTGCAGTTTCAATCTCGGCGACGGCCTGCGTCTTGGACGCTTCGACCTGCGCGGTTGCGGCGACCAGCTGGTCGTGCAGCGCCGCGTCGCTTGCCTTGAGCCGGGCCTCAGTGTTCGCGGTCGCCCGCGCCTTGGCCTCGCCCAGCGCCGTTGCGGCCTTCGACCGGGCGCTTTCGAGCCCGGTCTGATAGGCTGCCTCGACGGCATGTGCCTGCGCACGCGCAGCCTCTGCCGCGGCGAGGTCGCCCTCGATCCGGCCGTTACGATCGTCGATCGTCGCCTCGATCTTGGGGACCATCGCCTTGCCGATCCCGAAATAGATCAGCGCGAATACGATCGCCAGCCAGAAGAGCTGGGAGGCGTAGATCTCACCGATCTGGGAAAGCTGCGGCATCGGATGCGCTCGCTCTGGCTTACTTGACGACGAAGAGGATGAGGATCGCGACGACGAACGCGATCAGGCCGAGCAGCTCCGATGCCGCGAAGCCGATGAACAGGCGGCCCTGCTGGCCGTCTGCTGCGCCCGGGTTGCGGAGTGCGCCCTCGAGGAACGAACCGAACACGTTGCCGACGCCGAGTGCCGCGAGGCCGACACCGATCGCTGCCAGGCCGGCACCGATGTACATTGCACCAAGATCAGTCATGTTAAGCTCCTTAGAATACCGTCAGATGGATGTTGAAACGATTAGTGCAGATGCACCGCGTCGTGCAGGTACAGCGACGTGAGCAGCGCAAAGACATAAGCCTGGATCGCGCAGACCAGCAGCTCGAGCGCGCTGACGCCAACGATCATGACGAAGCTGAGCACGCTGACGACCGGGCCGAGCGCCCCGCCCGCGTTGATCCCCTGGACGACGAAGCTGCCGAACACTTCGAGCAGGATGTGCCCGGCGGTCATCGCGACGAACAGTCGCAGCGCGAGGCTGAACGGGCGGACCATGAACGACACGAACTCGACCGGGATGATGACGGGCATCAGCCAACCGGGCGCACCGTGCGGCACGAACAGCGAGAAGAACTTGAAGCCGTGCTTCGCAAAGCCGACGACCAGCACGATCGCGAACGACAGGAACGCCAGGATCGCGGTGACCGTGATGTGGCTGGTCACCGCGAAGGTGTGCAGCCCCGGCAGGATCGCGAGCGGCAGGACGCCGATCAGGTTGGCGAACAGGATGAAAAAGAACAGCGAGAAGATGTACGGCGCGAACTTCTTGCCGCCCGAACCGATGTTCACGGTGACCATCGAATCGATGAAGCTCACCGCATTCTCGGCCATCACCTGCCAACGGCCAGGGATGAGCTGGCGCTTGAGACCGCCCGCCATGAACACCGCGAGCACCACGAACACGACGACCATGAACAGCGCCGAGTTGGTGAAGGAGACGTCGTAGCCGAACAGCGAGAGATGGCGCCCGAGGACGGGCTCCACCATGAACTGTTCCATCGGATCGATTTTGCCGGCGCTCACTCCGCGCGCTCCTTCGAAATCTTGATGATGTTCATGAACGCCCCGATGACGGCCAGCGCCAGCACGATGAGCAATGCCCACGGGCTGGTGCCGAACCACGAATCGAGCGCCCAGCCCAGGATTCCACCGCCGAGCAGCGCGCCGAGCAATAGCGCAAGAACACGCGTGCCCTGGCCATAGCCCTTCGCCTGCGGCACCGCGCCACGGCCACGCGACTGCGATGCCGCGCGTGCCGAAGCGATGCGGGCGTCGAGGTCGTCGGTCGGGCGGTTGTCGGCCAAGGGGCGCATGTCCTGATAAGAAAACGCCGCCGTGCTGTCTGGCACCGCGACGGTATGTTCGGAAAACAGGAGGAAGCCTCCCGTGTGACGGATCGTTTAGGAAGCTGGCCGGGGGGTGTCAACCATTGGTCGCGGTCCGGCCCTTCCCCCCGCGCGGCGGGGGCTGGCGCGTTGCTTCGTCGCAAGCGTAACGATATGCCGTGCCATGATGAAGCCGCCCGTCACTGCCCCCATGGATCAAGCGGGACACCGGATGCGGTTGCGCCAACGCCTGCTGCAGAACGGCGGAGAGGCGTTGCTCGACCATGAACTCGTCGAATATCTTCTGGCGCTGGCAATCCCGCGACGCGATACGAAGCCGCTCGCCAAGGCGCTGATCGCCGAATTCGGTGGGCTCGGCGCGGTGTTCACCGCAGAACCCGAGGCCTTGCTACGGATATCGGGGATGGGCGACACGTCCGTCGCCGCGATCAAGATCGTCCAGGCCGCCGCCTTGCGGCTGCTCCGGATCGAGGCGAGCACCCGCCCCGTCCTGGCGAGCTGGCAGGCGCTGATCGACTATCTCCACGCCGACATGGCGCACCGCACCAACGAACGCGTCCGCGTGCTGCACCTCAATGCGCGCAACATCCTGCTGCGCGACGAAGTGATGAGCGACGGGTCGATCGACGAGGCGGCGGTATACGTCCGCGAGGTCATCCGGCGCGCGATCGACCTGGGCTCCGCGGCGATCATCCTCGTGCACAATCACCCGAGCGGCGACCCGGCGCCGAGCCGCGCCGACATCGATATCACCCGCCGCGTTGCGGAAGCGGGCAAGCGCATGGGAATCGCGCTGCACGACCATATCATCATCGCCGGATCCGAGCATGCGAGCCTGCGCGCCATGGGCCTGCTGTAGACACGTCGACCGGACCGCCCGGCCATCCGCTGGTCTCTGCCCCTCTTCTGGAACGCCCCCGACGGGACGAACCGGAAGCGGCCGGTGCTCAGGTATACGCCTTCATCAGGTCGGCCCGGTGCCGGAACACGTCCTCATCGGTGAAGGGATAGCCATCCATGGCAGCCGCGGCGAACAACGCCTGCAACTGCGGCCGATCGGCATCCAGGCTCGACACTGCGGCCGCCAGCGCGACCGGATTGCGCGGGGTCAGCACGCCGCCGGCGTGTTTCGAAATGAGATCGGCAGGATAGGAACTGTCATATCCGACAATGGGCGTACCCGACAACAATGCCTCGATCAGGCAGCGCGGCGATTCGCTGGTCATGTGACAGAAGAGGAAGACGTCCGCCCCGCGCACCTCGGCGAGGAGTGCCTCCCGGTCCGCATGATGACCCGCGAACTCGATCGACGCTTGCAACCCCAGCTCGTCGACATAGGCGCGGGCATATTCCAGTTCGGGCCCCTCGCCGAGCCAACGCGCCTGGAAGGCCGTCCCGTTGCGCCGCAACTGGTGCAGCGTGTCGATCCAGTCCCGGACACCTTTGTCGGCATGGACACGGCCGGTGTAGACAATCTTCAACGAGCGCGGTGCTAGCGCACTCACAGCCTTGGCCTGAAGTTCGCTCGGCTGGATCCGGGACGCCGGGCTCAGGTGGATGTTATGCACGAGCATCGGACGCGCGCTGTATCGCGCATAGGCTTCATAGCAGTCTGCGCCGTGCAACAGGCTCAACGTGCTGCGTCTAATCACGAAGCGCTCGAAATGCTTCATCGCCTTGGACAAGGCCAGGCGGTACACTCGCCGCAGACCATGCACCTGCTGCGCTTGAAAGTGCGTGACCTGCGACTCGACCCGATCGGTCCACACTGCCGCGCGCCGTTGCTTGACCCGGGCAAGCAACGCACCGACGGCAGCCCAATCCCCCGCAAGTCCACCGATTGCGAAATGCAGATGGCTCGAGCGGTCGATCTGGGTCTGCAGCAGTCGCAGGACAGACGGGAGCGCAATCAAAAAGCCGACGAACTTCCGCTTGTCGGGAAGCGGAACGAGCTGACAGTCTTCGTCCCGGGCGGCCGCGTCCCATGGCGACGTTCCGCCCGGAGGCGTAGCAACGTCGATTTGCGGCACGCAAAGGATTAACCTATTGAAGTTTCTCAGCCACATCCGTAGCCCATTCTGGGCCTGCGTATCCAGATAAAGCGCGCCGTCGCACCGCCACACCGGAAGCGGCAGCACAAGTAACAAAGTCGTGCCGGATACGGGAGCTTTCATGGAAGGAGTCTCTTGGCTGCATATGTAATACTCGTCACACGCGGCCCAGAACACCGACCCACCAAGCAATGACAGCACGTCCACGATTATATCGCAACAAAAATATGGTGGCTAAATGCTTAACAACATGACGATAAAGCGACCTACCTTTGTTACATATCTCGAATGTTCCCTGACGGGCGAGCGGTATGCGGCAGATACGCTGCACGGATTATCCCGCGCAGGGCGTCCTTTATTGGTACGCTATGACCTGCCCGCCGTCGCAACTGCCGTTTCGCGCGACGACCTGGCGGCGCGGCCGACGGACATGTGGCGTTGGCGGGAGCTTCTGCCGGTCCGCCGAACCGAGAATATCGTGAGCCTTGGCGAGATCGAGACGCCGCTCATCCCGATCCCGCGCAGCGCCGGCAGCCCGAATGTGCTGGTCAAGGACGAAGGGCGATTGCCGACGGGCTCGTTCAAGGCGCGCGGGCTGGTGATGGCGGTCGCGATGGCGCGCGAGCTGGGCGTGACCCGCATCGCCATGCCGACCAATGGCAACGCCGGGGCGGCGCTGGCCGCCTACGCGACCCGCTGCGGGATCGAGACGATCGTCTTCTGTCCCGAGGATACGCCCGAGATCAACGTCCGTGAAATCGCGCTGCAGGGCGCGCGGGTCTACCGTGTCAACGGACTGATCGACGATTGCGGGGCGATCGTCGGCAAGGGCGCCGCCGAAGGCCGCTGGTTCGACTTCTCGACGCTGAAGGAGCCGTATCGGATCGAGGGCAAGAAGACGATGGGCCTGGAACTGGCCGCGCAGTTCGGGTGGAAGCTGCCCGATGCGATCTTCTATCCGACCGGGGGCGGCACTGGACTGATCGGGATGTGGAAAGCGTTCGACGAGCTCGAGCAGCTCGGCTGGATCGGGTCGGAGCGTCCGCGGATGTATGCCGTCCAGGCCAGCGGGTGCGCCCCGATCGTGCGGGCGTTCGAGGCGGGGCAAGACCATGCCGAACGCTGGGAAGATGCCGCGACCGTGGCCGCCGGGATCCGCGTCCCCAAGGCCGTCGGCGACTTTCTGATTCTGCGCGCCGTACGCGAGAGCGGGGGCAAGGCCCTGGGGGTCGGAGATCCCGCGATTCTGCAGGCAGTCGACGATTGCGCGAAGAAGGACGGGCTGTTGCTGTGCCCGGAGGGAGGCGCGACGCTGGCCGCCTACCGCGAGGCGCTACGGACGGGCGAGGTCGACGAAGAGGAGCAGGTTGTCCTGTTCAACTGCGCGACCGGGCTGAAATATCCGATGCCTGCGGCCGACGCGGCGATCGACCGGTTCGCACCGATCGACTTCGACCGGCTTTGAGCGGTCGAAGGCCGGTCCCCTTGTACACGGGGGCCGGCCCGACCGGGCAAAAGCAATACGTATTGCGATCGGATCAATATCCTATAGTCCGGATATATGGAATCAGCATTAGCGATAGCGGCCCTGGGCTCGCTTGCTCAGGGCACCAGGCTCGACACCTTCCGGCTCCTGGCCAGAAACGGTCCCGACGGGCTTCCGGCGGGAGAGGTCGCGCGCCAGCTCAATGTTCCCCAGAACACCATGTCCGCACATCTGGCGATCCTGACCCGTGCCGGGCTGGTCCGTTTCGAACGCAGCGGCCGCACGATCTTCTATCGCGCCGATCTCGATTCGGTGCGCGGATTGATGCGGTTTCTGGCGCACGATTGCTGCGCGGGCAATGCCGCCATGTGCAGCGCACTGGTCGACGATCTCGTGTCAAACCGAAGATGAGGGTGCGAAAGACGGTCGTCGTCGCGTCATGAACGCTGGCATGCGACCTGTCGCCTGACACCGCGCCTCGTCCCGCTGTACCGGGCCGACCTTGATCCGTTGTATTCGTGTCGTCCGCGTCGTTCGTCACGGTGACACCCGGATTTCGACCTTCAACGTGCGACCTACTACCTTCCCTCGATACTGAGCAGTTGACACCGCGCTCGGCAGCGTGGCCTTTACCGTCGTGGCTTGGGGGCAAGCCATACAGGGGGGGACTTATCATGAAGGTACGACTCTGCGCGATCGTCTTGATCGCGCTGCCGACGATTGCGAGCGCCGCCATAGCGCCACAGGCAATGATCGTCGGCGATGCAGCAACGCCGACACTGCGAATCGGAACGCAAATTCCGGTTCAACTCCGCACCGAGCTTACCACGCAGAACAAGGTGCTTCGCGTCGGGCAGCGGTTCGAGGTCGAGACGACCGAACCCGTCATGCTCAACGGCCAGATCGTCATCCCGGTCGGCACACCGGGGACTGGCGAAATAACCAGGGTCACCAACAAGGGAATGTGGGGCAAGTCGGGTCATTTCGAGATCCGTTTGCTATATCTCAGGGTCGGGGACCGGGAGATACGCCTGTCGGGTACGCTCGACGACAAGGGCAAGGCCGGCGGTCTCGGCGCCGCGGCGGTATCCGCCATCGTTTTCCTGCCGGCCGGTTTCTTCATGACGGGGACGAGCGCCCGCATGCCAGCCGGCACCATCATCAAGGGATCGCTGGGCGAAGACGTTCCGGTTGCCTTCGCCAACATCGCACCGGCGCGCCCGCTTCAGGTGGCGGGGTCGGCTGCCGGCGCGAGCGGCGCGCCAGGGACCACGGCGGCGCCGGTTTCGTCGCCCGCCATCGCAACGACGACCCTGTCGAGCGTCGCCGTGCCGAAATAAGCTGCCATTGCCACCGTGTGCCGGACACGGTGGCGATAGGCATCCCGGGCACCGCGATGCGGGATCGAGCGCCAGCGGGTCGCCGGCCTTGTCGTGCAGCGGCCGCTTATGCCGCAGCGGACAGGAACGTGGTGAGTTCGCCCTTCGACACCTTTTTGTTCTTGTCGGTATCGGCCTGAGCAAACGCCTGCGCGATCCAGCTTTTGGTGGCCGGCGCCGTAGCCTTGGTGGACGGATCGCTCGCGGTCTTGAGGGCAACCATCCACGCGCCAAATTCTCTCGCACTCAGCGCACCGTCGTGATCCTTGTCGTAGGTCGGAAATTCGGTGCCGACGACATCGGCAACTTGCGTACCCGTCGCAGGCTGCGCCGCAGCGGCCTGACCCGATTCGGGCGGGACGGAAGATTGCGGGCCGGAAGCCGGCTGTGACGGATCAATACTCGCTGCGCCCTGCTGCGCACCGGCAGGTACGGAGGTCGACGGTTGCGCGACCTGACCAAATACTGGCGTAGCAACCAGAGCGACCGATGCAATACAGATGGACTTCAACATTACGGGTCTCCTTTGTCGTAGTCGGCTGGGAGGACGGCCCAACGGACTCGATGACCCTTCATGCTGCAGATGGCCCTTATATGCTATGCCTGTAGCCCTGGTTCGCCCGATTTGAAGCCTCGCCCCGTCCCTGCTACCCCCCCGCTCATCCGGTTGCGTGCCGAATCCACGATGGTCCGATCCGGCCCCTCCGCAGGACCCCGCCCGCGCCCGTTCCGTTTGACGCAAGTTCACGAAGGATTCCCGATGGTCCCCCGCTACTCCCGCCCCGCAATGACCGCGATCTGGACGCCCGAAGCGCGCTTCCGCATCTGGTTCGAGATCGAAGCGCACGCGACCGAGGCGCTCGCAGACCTCGGCGTCGTCCCGCGCAAGGCGGCGGACGCGCTCTGGGCGTGGTGGGCGACCAAGCCTGCGATCGACGTCGCCGCGATCGACGCGATCGAAGCGGTCACCAAGCATGACGTGATCGCGTTCCTCACCTGGGTGGCGGAACAGGTCGGCGACGAAGCGCGCTTCATGCACCAGGGGATGACCTCGTCCGACGTGCTCGACACCTGTCTTGCGGTGCAGCTGGCGCAGGCGGCGGATCTGCTGATCGCGGATATCGATGCCTTGCTCGCCGCGCTGTCGGTGCGGGCGCACGAGCACAAGATGACCCCGACGATCGGGCGAAGCCACGGAATCCATGCGGAACCGGTGACATTCGGCCTCAAGCTGGCGCAGGCCTATGCCGAGTTCGCGCGCAACCGCGAGCGTCTGGTCGCGGCGCGCGCCGATATCGCGACCTGCGCGATCTCGGGGGCGGTCGGCACCTTCGCCAACATCGACCCGCGCGTCGAGGAACATGTCGCCGCCAAGCTCGGGCTGACGGTCGAGCCGGTCTCGACCCAGGTCATCCCGCGCGATCGCCATGCGATGTTCTTCGCGACCCTGGGCGTAATCGCCTCGTCGATCGAGCGGCTCGCGACCGAAGTGCGCCATTTGCAGCGCACCGAAGTGCTGGAAGCGGAAGAGTATTTCTCGCCAGGCCAGAAGGGCTCGTCGGCGATGCCGCACAAGCGCAACCCGGTGCTGACCGAGAACCTCACCGGCCTCGCGCGAATGGTACGCGGTTATGTCACGCCCGCGCTCGAGAATGTCGCCTTGTGGCACGAGCGCGACATCAGCCATTCGTCGGTCGAGCGGTACATCGGCCCGGATGCGACGATCACGCTCGACTTCGCGCTCGGGCGGATGACCGGCGTGATCGAGAAGCTGCTCGTCTATCCGGTGCGAATGGAGAAGAATCTCAACAAGATGGGCGGTCTCGTCCATTCGCAGCGCGTGCTGCTCGCGCTGACGCAGGCCGGGGTGAGCCGCGAGGATTCGTATCGCCTCGTCCAGCGCAACGCGATGAAGGTGTGGGAATCGGATGGCGAACTGTCGCTGCTCGAACTGCTCAAGGCCGACCCGGAAGTGACCGCGGCGTTGTCGGTCGCGGAGATCGAGGACAAGTTCGATCTCGGCTATCATCTGAAGCACGTCGACACGATCTTCGCGCGGGTGTTCGGGGCGACGGGCTAACCGTTCGTCGATGAAATAAGGCATTCCGACGTGCAAATGCTGCACCTGCGAATGCGCGTAACAATGTTGCTTGAATAAGCAACAATCTCCAGATGTCTTCGTGCCGGGATGATCCGGCACGGAGACCCACGATGCGCATTTTGCAAACCCTGGCCAGCGGCCTTATTGCCGTGGCCGGCGTCGCGCTGGTGGCGGAAGTCCTGATCTTCTGACCACCGACCGCTCGACCGCCCCTTGTGACAAGGGGCGGGAGAAGCGCTTGTTTCCTATCCTGATATTTGGCGCGAGCCTGTTCCCTACCACCCACTTCCCCGGCGAAGGCCGGGGCCCAGTCGAGATGGCCAGGGTAACGAAGCGCAGCGCTTGAGGCTCTTCTGTCTCACTACTGGGCCCCGGCCTTCGCCGGGGAAGTAGCAGATGAGGGGGAAGCGCTTCCTGGCGCCCGCTTACGCCACCCCCGTTGAGCATTACCCCCGCCTCACACCCAGGCGCTCTTCACCTTCTTGAAGAACCCGCTCGTCTGCGGGCATTCCTTACCCGTCTCGGTCGCGCGGAACTCTTCGAGCAACTCGCGCTGGCGCGCGGTGAGGCTCGTCGGCGTCTCGACCTCGACGCGGATCACCAGATCGCCGCGACCACGCCCCTGCAACACCGGCATCCCCGCGCCGCGTTGGCGCAATTCGCGGCCGCTTTGCGTCCCCGCCGGGATCTTGATCGTGTGATTGACCCCGTCCGGCCCCGGGATCGTAACTTCGCCGCCGAGCGCCGCGGTCGTGAAGCTGATCGGCGTGCGCGCGAACAGCGTGGTGCCCTCGCGCTCGAACAGCGGATGCCGCGCGACGTGGAGGAAAATGTAGAGATCGCCCGCCGGAGCGCCGCGCAGACCCGCCTCGCCTTCGCCGGTCAGGCGAACGCGCGTGCCTTCGTCGACCCCTGCGGGGATGTTGACGGTGCGCGTCTTGGTCTGGTCGATCCGACCCTCGCCGTGGCATGCGCCGCACGGATCCGCGATCGTCTGCCCCGCGCCATGGCAGCTCGGGCACGTCCGCTCGACCACGAAGAAGCCCTGCTGCGCCCGCACCTTGCCGTGGCCGTGGCACGTCGCGCAGGTCTTGGCGGACGTGCCGCGCGTCGCGCCGCTGCCGTCGCACACGTCGCATGGCGCGGACACGTCGATCGTGATGTCGGTCGACTTGCCGTGGAACGCGTCCTCGAGCGTGATTTCCATGTCGTAGCGCAAGTCCGCGCCACGCCGCGGTCCCTGCGCGCCACCGCCACCGCGCTGGCCGCCCATGAACTCGCCGAAGATGTTCTCGAAAATATCGGAGAAAGCGCCGAAGTCCTGCGCGCCGCCGCCCCCGCGACCGCCAGCGCCGCCGCCCTGACGGAACGCCTCATGGCCGAAGCGATCATAGGCCGCGCGCTTCTGCGGATCCTTGAGGCAATCATACGCCTCGCTGATCGCCTTGAAATGCGCCTCGGAATCCTTGCAACCGGGGTTGCGGTCCGGGTGATATTTCATCGCCAGCTTGCGATAGGACGTTTTGATCGTCCCGTCGTCGGCGGTGCGCTCGCATTCGAGCAGTTCGTAGAAATCGACTTCGGTGCTCATGTCAGGCCCTCAGACCGGGAGACGGTGGCGGGTGGAACAGCGACCGGATCAACCGCCCTGCCCCAAACCGCCACCGCCGCGCCCGGCGGCCCTCCCCCGCCAAGCGAGAGAGGGCGTTTGTGCTTATGCCTTGGTGTCGTCGACTTCGGAGAATTCCGCGTCGACCACGTCGTCCTTCGGTGCCGCTGCACCGTCGGCGGCGGGCGAAGCGTCGGCCTGCGCCTGCTTCTCGTAGATCGCCTGGCCAAGCTTCATCGCAACCTGGCCGAGCGCCTCGGCCTTGGCCTTCATCGCCTCGGGATCGCCGCCTTCGACCGCGGTCTTGGCTTCGGCGATCGCCGCTTCGATCTCGCCCTTGAGCGACGCGTCGACCTTGTCGGCATTGTCGGCAAGCTGGCGCTCCGTCGTGTGGATCAGGCTCTCGGCGTTGTTCTTCGCTTCGGCCGATGCACGGCGCTTCTTGTCGTCCTCGGCGAACTGCTCGGCGTCGCGGACCATCTGCTCGATGTCGCGATCCGACAGGCCACCCGATGCCTGGATGCGGATCTGCTGCTCCTTGCCGGTGCCCTTGTCCTTCGCCGACACGTTGACGAGGCCGTTGGCATCGATGTCGAACGTGACCTCGATCTGCGGCACGCCGCGCGGTGCGGGCGGGATTCCGACCAGGTCGAACTGGCCGAGGATCTTGTTGTCCGCCGCCATTTCGCGCTCGCCCTGGAAGACGCGGATGGTGACCGCACCCTGGTTGTCGTCCGCGGTCGAATAGGTCTGCGACTTCTTGGTCGGGATCGTCGTGTTGCGGTCGATCATCCGGGTGAACACGCCACCCAGCGTCTCGATGCCGAGCGACAGCGGCGTCACGTCGAGCAGCAGCACGTCCTTGACGTCGCCCTGCAGCACGCCGGCCTGGATCGCCGCGCCCATCGCGACGACCTCATCCGGGTTGACGCCCGAATGCGGCTCCTTGCCGAAGAAGTCCTTCACGACCTGACGGACCTTGGGCATGCGCGTCATGCCGCCGACGAGGACGACTTCGCTGATGTCCGACGACTTGACGCCCGCATCCGCCATTGCCTTCTTGCACGGCTCGAGCGTACGCTGGATCAGGTCCTCGACCAGACGCTCGAGATCCGAGCGCGTGATCGCCTTGACGAGATGCTTCGGACCGGTCGCGTCCGCGGTGATGAACGGCAGGTTGACTTCGGTCGTGGCTGCCGACGACAGCTCGATCTTCGCCTTCTCGGCCGCTTCCTTCAGACGCTGGAGCGCCAGCTTGTCCTTGGTGAGGTCGATCCCTTCGGCCTTCTTGAAGTCGTCCGACAGGAAGTTGAGCAGCTTGTTATCGAAATCCTCGCCGCCGAGGAAGGTATCGCCGTTGGTCGCCTTCACTTCGAACACGCCGTCGCCGATCTCGAGGATCGAGATGTCGAAGGTGCCGCCGCCGAGGTCATAGACCGCAATCGTCTTGTTGGTGTCCTTGTCGAGACCGTAGGCGAGCGCCGCCGCCGTCGGCTCGTTGATGATGCGGAGCACTTCGAGACCGGCGATCTGCCCGGCGTCCTTGGTCGCCTGGCGCTGCGCGTCGTTGAAGTAGGCTGGCACGGTGATGACCGCCTGCGTGACCGTCTCGCCGAGATAGGCTTCCGCGGTTTCCTTCATCTTCTGGAGCGTGAAGGCCGAGATCTGCGACGGGCTGTATTCCTTGCCGCCCGCGCCGACCCATGCGTCGCCATTGTTGCCGCGCACGATGTGGTACGGGACCAGCTCGGTGTCCTTCTTGGTGATCGGGTCGTCGAAACGACGGCCGATCAGGCGCTTCACCGCGAAGATCGTGTTCTCGGGGTTGGTCACTGCCTGGCGCTTGGCCGGCTGGCCGACCAGTCGCTCGCCATCCTTGGCGAACGCGACGATCGACGGCGTGGTCCGCGCGCCCTCTGCGTTTTCGATAACCTTCGGCTTGCCGCCTTCCATGACGGATACGCAGCTGTTGGTCGTGCCGAGATCGATTCCGATTACTTTTGCCATTGGTCCTCTTGGGCCCCCGTCAGTCAAAAAATGGACGTTCAGCCGTGCCCTCGAACTGAGCGACACGACCCGTTACTCCAGCGATATAGGGGGGCTTTCGCTTGTCGCAAGATTTTCGCACGCCTAGAGACGCAGTTGGGTTCCCAATGCGGGAGATAAGATTTGAACGTGCGGTTTTTGACGGTTTTGGCCGGGCTGTCGGTTGCCGGCTGCCAGTCGCCCCCCGAACTCAACGTCGATCACGGCTACGTCCGGCTGGGCACGCTGCCGAGCCGCCCGTCGGCGGGCTATTTCACGATCCACGGCGGGCCGACCGCGACGACGCTGATCGCGGTCAACAGCCCGGTCGCGGTCAAGAGCGAACTGCATGAATCGATGACCGCCGGGGGCATGGCGACGATGAAGCCGCTCGGCGACCTGCCGATCCCGGCCAAGTCGACGACCGCGTTCAAACCGGGCGGCAAGCATCTGATGCTGTTCGACATGAACCCCGGGATCAAGCCGGGCCGACCGATCACGCTGACCTTCACCTTCTCGGATGGTCGGCGGATCGATGCGCTCGTCCCGACGATCGCACCCGGCGCGCCTGCGCCGACCGTCAAGGACTGAGCGCGGCGCGTGGCACGTGGCGAGAAAAGGACGCTGACCGAGGGCGAGATCACGCTCGCGAAAGGCGTGTTCGGCGATGCGATCGATTATGCCAAGGTCCGCCTCGCACAGCGCAAATGGGCGTTCTTCCAGCCGCGCGAGACCGTGATGGCGCCGACCGGGTGCATCTGTTTCCATCCCAAGGGATCGCTGTACCGCGACGATTTCGCATGCGAAAATCTCGATGCGCAGGGGCTGCTGATCCACGAGATGACGCATATCTGGCAGACCCAGCGGGGGGTGTTCCTCCCCCTCGTGCGGCACCCGTTCTGCCGGTACGATTACGCGATCCGGCCCGGCCTGCCACTCAAGCGCTACGGGATCGAGCAGCAGGCGGAGATCGTGCGGCATACCTTCGTGCTGCGGCGCGGCGGGTTCATTCGCGGCGCGCTGCCGCTTGCGACTTACGAGAGTATCCTGCCATTCCGTCCGGAATGAGCGTTGACCGCTAGGTCGCGAGATGCAGGGTCAGCGTCGCGACCGCCCCCTGCTCGGGGCCGGCGCTGTCGAGCCGCAATTGTCCCTGCATCGCCAGCATCGCATTGGCGCACCAGTGCAACCCAAGGCCACCGACCTTGTGACGCCGGGTCGAAAAGCCGCGCTGGAACAGGCTTGGGGCCGCGCCGACGACGAACCCCTCGCCGTCGTCCCGGATCGCGATCCGCGCCATGTCGCCGGCGCGCTCGATCGTGACGATGATACTGCCGCTGCCTGTCCCGTGCGCCGCAATCGCGTCCGCCGCATTGGCGAAGAGGTTGCCGATCACCTGGCTCAGAATGACCCGGTTCGCGAGCACCAGGCACGGCTGTGCCGGGAAACTGACCGCGATCGATACGCTGCCGGCGTACCGCGCGATCGTGGCGTTGCGCGCCAGGATCTCGGTCACGTCGCACGCTTCCACCTCGGGCCGCTCGTGCACGGCGCGCTGCTGCTGACCGATGATCTCCAGCACATGCGCCATTGCATCCCGCGCGACCTGCAGCTCGCGCTGGCGCTCGCTCCGGTCCGCCGTCTCCGCGGCGACCGCTGCGGCAACGAAGGCGCTCAACTTGGACCGGCGATCCGGCGCGATGTCGGCAGTCGCGAGCTCGGCAACCGCGCGCTCAACCAGCGTCTGGTCCACTGGCGCCGTCAGAACGATGGCGCGGCTGAGGATGGTGCTGACGGGCGTCAGCGCGTTGCGGACGTTGTGGAGCATGGCGATGGCGCTTTCGCTCTTGCCCAGCGCGAAGTTCTGGATTTCCAACTGCTGCCGCAAATCGTGCTGCTGTCGCAGCATACCGTTGAAGCTCGCGACGAGCGATCCGATCTCGTCGTCACGCGGCGTATCGGACAGCAGATCGAGCGCCCCCGAGCTCTGTACGGCCTGCATGTGGCGCTCGACCCGCGCGAGCGGGCGCAGCACCAGCGTGGTGATCATCCGCCGTAGCGCCAGCAAGACTAGGAGCAGCAGAATGATCGATCCCGCCACCGCCAGCAGCAGGACGCGCTGTCCCAACACGGAGAAATCGCGGCGCACGTTGATCACGGCGCTGGCGACCGGACGCCCGTCGATCCCGCGGATCGGCACCGCGATCCGCAGCGTGGTGCGCGTGCTATCCATGCGGACACGGCCGGACGTCCCTGCAGGATCCAACCTTACCGGCAGATGCGATGCCTCCGACACCATCGGGCCTGACAGACGACTGGCGAGCGCGAAAAAGCGCGGCGGATCGTCCTCCCGCATACCCGCGACCCGCACGACGCCTACGGCGGCCAGGACGTCACCCATCTTCACATAGAAATGCGCCGACCGAGCCGAGCCGATTGCCCGGTCGATCGCCGCGCGGGGCAGCGCCTTGGCAAACGCCTGCTCCAGGGCTTTGCCATCAGCGGCGCGCCAATGGACGGTGTCGCGATCGGCCTGACCGTCGATCCACGATACGCCATCGACCTGGCGCTCGCCGAGCAACCGTTGCGTATGGGCCGGGGTCGGCCTGCGGGCCGTATCCTCCGCATAATCGCGGGCCTTCAGCTCGACCTGACGCGCGATCGTCTCCAGCGCAGACCGGGTCCGCTCCACCTCGACCTGGGTCGAGCGCGCTTCGAGATCGTTGAAGCTCGGCACGATCACGCTGGCGAGCACCGCGATCAGCGCCACGGCGCCGACCAAACCCACGCCGGTCAGGATCACGACGAGCTTGGCGGCGAGCGCACGGGACCGGAGCGCGTGACCGATGCGGTGCCGCACCCGTCGGACCGCGCGTCGTCTCATGCGGAATCGGCGTTGCCGACCTGGATCGGAATGCCCGAATATTCCGGCAGCATGGGTTGGCCATCATCGGCATCGACCATGAATCGCGTTACCGCAATCTGCCGTGCGAACGCCTTGGTCACCGGGCGCGAGAACAGGAACCCCTGCATATGCGAGCACCCCGCCACGCGGAGCGACTGCAGCTGCGCCTCGCTTTCCACGCCCTCCGCGATCACGCCGAGGCCCAGGGCGCGGCCGAGGTGGATGATCGACTGGACGATCGCGGCACTCTCGCGCTCGCGGCCCATGCCCTCGATGAAGCTGCGATCGATCTTGAGGCAATCGAGTGCGAATTTGCGGATATTGTACAGGCTCGAATAGCCCGTTCCGAAATCGTCGAGCGCAATGCGGAAGCCCATCTGGCGCAATTTATACAGGGTGTCGGCGGCGCGATCCGCATCGTCGAAGATTGCCGTCTCGGTGATCTCGATCTGCACGCGGGTCGGATCCACCCCGGCGCGCTGCACGTCTTCGACCAGACGCGCGACGAAATTGTGGCGTCGGAATTGCCGCGGCGAGAAATTGACCGAGACATATTGGGTCGGCCATTCGGCGAGGACCTTCAGGGATTCCCGAAGCACCCAGTCGCCGATCTCGTGGATCAGGTTCGATTCCTCGGCGATCGGGATGAAGACGTCGGGGCTGATCGGGCCGTGCGCGTCGGTGTTCCAGCGCAACAGCGCCTCGAAGCCGACGATCTCGAGCCGCTCGCGTCCGACAATCGGTTGATAGGCAAGGCTCAGTTCGTTGCGCGCGATCGCACCCGAAAGCCCGGTCTCGATCGCGCGCCGCATCCGGATCGTTTCGTCCATGCCGTCGTCGAACACGCGAACGATCCCACGCCCGTCGCGCTTGGCATCGTTGAGCGCAAGGTCGGCCCGGCGCATCAAGTCGACCGGATCGCGCGTTTCACCCGGTTCGGTCGCGATCAACCCGATCGAGGCGCCACCCTGGACCGAATGGCCGAGCACCTTGAAGGTCGATGCGCAGGCCTTGGCGATCCGCGCGCAATCGGCCTCGGCGGCTTCGCTGCCGGGTGTGTCGAACAGCAGGCCGAATTCGTCCCCGCCCAGTCGGGCGACCATGCCGCCCGGCGGGACGGACCGCTGGAGTACGCCGCACATTGCGCGGATCAGTTCGTCCCCCGCCAGATGGCCGAGCGTATCGTTGACCAGCTTGAACCGATCGAGATCGACCATCGCTACCGCAAATTGCGCACCCGACTTGGCGCGTTCGCTCAGCGCCCGGCGAAAGGCGAGGCGGTTGGGCGCTTCCGTGAGGGAATCGTGATTGGCCAGATGCATCGCGCGGCTTTCGTTCGCGGCGAGTTCGTGCCCCTGTTCCTGCAGCTGGACGACCTGCTCGGCCAGGGTGCGGCGCGCGGCGGTCAATTCGCGATCGCCTTCCCAGCGATGCACCAGCGCGGTCGCCATCTGCTGGACCTCGGCGACTTCGAACGGCTTCGCGATGTAGAAGATCTTGTCCGCAGGTCCGGCGACCCGCGCGATCTCGATCGGCGCGAAGTCGGAATAGCCGGTCACGATGACGATATGGATCGCGGGGTCGAGCGCACGGATCCGCGCCGCGGTTTCGCGGCCGTCGATCCCGGGGGGCATGCGCACGTCGATGAAGGCGACCGCGAACGGTGCGTCATCCCGCAACGCATTGGCCACGGCGGCCACCCCGTCCAGCCCCTGCAGTCGATGCGTCAGGTCGAAGATGCGCTGCGGTTCTGCTGACGGTACGGGAAATTCGGTCCCGAACAGCTCAGCGGCCATCGCGCCCAACGCCGACCCCACGGCATCGCCCACCGGCGCAAAACTGCGTCGGTAGCTGTCGTGCATGGCCGGTTCGTCGTCGACGATCAGAATTCGCATTTGGCACCACCGTTATGGGCACAGGGCGCGATGCGCCCTTTCCACAAGGTATGCAAACTAGGTTAACAACATCTAAAGGATGAGCCTTTGCTCAGCGCGCGCACGCCAAGTTCGATCGCGCCGAGCGGTCCCGCCATCCCGCCGAGTTCGGCCGGGACGACGAATGCCTCGATCGGCAGCAGGCCGCGCGCGCTGACATAGCCCGCCAGGCTCTCGACCAATCGCTCGCGGATCATTCCGAACAGGTGCGGCACCCCGACCATCACCCCGCCCCCCATCACGATCCGGCGGGGGATCCCGGTCAGCACGAGCATGTGGCAGAGTTGCGCCAGGGCATGGGCGACGCCCTCCCAGGCCGGGTCACCGATAGCAAGGTCGGAAGCCGGTCGCCCGGTCCGCGCACGGATCGCGGTACCCGACGCCAAGCCCTCGAGGCAGTCGCCGTGGAACGGACAGGATCCCGCCCAGGAATCCCCCGCCAGCCGTACCGGCCGGATGTGACCCAGCTCGGAATGGGTCAGACCGGTCACCGGAGTTCCGCCAAGCACCAGCCCAACCCCAAGTCCGGTACCGACGGTGACATAGGCGTGGTCGGCAACGGTCCGCGACGCGCCCCAGCGTCCCTCTCCGAGCGCGGCGCCAGCGACGTCGCTGTCAAACCCTGTCGGAACGCCGGTCGCGCGCGCCAGCCGCGCGCCGACATCGGTGTGCGACCAGCCCGGCTTTGGCGTCGCGGTGATGAAACCATGGGTCGGGTCCGCTGGATCGAGCGAAACCGGCCCGAAGCTCGCGATGCCGAGCGCTTCGTAACCCGACCAGCCTGCCAGGACCGCTTCCACCGCGCGCAGCGTTTCCTCGGGCGTGGTGGTCGGGATCGTCACCGTATCGCGCACGTCGTCGGGCCCGCTGGCGAGCACGCAGATGACCTTCGTCCCGCCCAGCTCGACCCCTGCGATCAACGGCGTGCTCATTCCACCGTCACCGACTTGGCAAGGTTGCGCGGCTGGTCGACATCGGTGCCCTTGATCACTGCGACATGGTACGCGAGCAACTGCACCGGCACCGCATAGACCAGCGGCGCGATCAGCGGGTGGACCTTTGGCATGGTGATCGTCGCGAGACAGCCGTCGCCAGCCGCCTGGATCCCGTCGTAATCCGAGATCAGCACCACCTTGCCGCCGCGCGCCTGGACTTCCTGCATGTTGCTCACGGTCTTGTCGAACAGCGGCCCCGACGGCGCGATGACGATCACGGGCACGTTTTCGTCGATCAGCGCGATCGGCCCGTGCTTCATCTCGCCCGCGGCATACCCTTCCGCGTGGATGTAGCTGATTTCCTTGAGTTTCAGCGCGCCTTCGAGAGCGAGCGGATAGTCGGTGCCGCGCCCCAGATAGAGCACGTCGCGTGCGACCGCGACATGATGCGCCATCGCCTCGATCGCCTCGTCATAGGCGAGTGCGCCGTTGAGCGCGGCGGGGGCTTCGGCGAGATGCTTGACGATCATCTTCTCCTCGGCCGGGCTGAGCTTGCCCTTCGCCCGCGCGAGGTTGGCGGCAAGTGCGGCGAGTACCGCGAGTTGGCAGGTGAACGCCTTGGTCGAGGCCACGCCGATCTCGGGGCCTGCGTGGGTCGGGAGCAGGATGTCCGCCTCGCGCGCCATCGAGCTGGTCGGCACGTTGACGACGACCGCGATCGTCTGGCCCTCGGCCTTGGCGTGGCGCAGCGCCGCGAGCGTGTCGGCGGTCTCGCCCGACTGGCTGATGAAGAGCGCGAGACCGCCCTCCTCCATCACCGGCGCGCGGTAGCGGAATTCGGACGCGACATCGAGGTCGACCGGCACGCGCGCGAACTGCTCGAACCAGTATTTGGCGACCATGCCCGCGTAGAAGCTGGTGCCGCACGCGACGATCGTCACGCGCTTGATCGTCGACAGGTCGAACTCTGGGATCGGCAGCGTGACGCGCTCCTCCATCCGCTGGAGATACGAGCGCAGCGTCTGTGCAACGACGATCGGCTGCTCGTAAATCTCCTTGAGCATGTAATGCTTGTGGTTGCCTTTGGAGACGAGATCGCCGGTCACGCCCGAGATCGTGATCGCGCGTTCGACCGGCGTGTTGTCGCGGTCATAGACCTGCGCGCCGTCGCGCGTCAGCACGACCCAGTCGCCCTCGTCGAGATAGGCGATCCGTTGCGTCAGCGGCGCGAGCGCGAGCGCGTCCGATCCGAGGTACATCTCGCCCTCGCCATGCCCGACAACGAGCGGCGAGCCGAGCCGCGCGCCGATCAGCAGATCGGGATGCTGACGAAACAGGATCGCGAGCGCGAACGCACCGTGCAGCCGCGGCAGGATCTCGCGTACCGCCTCGATCGGGCCGAGCCCGGCCTCGACCTTCTCGCTGATCAGATGCGCGACGACTTCGGTGTCGGTCTCGCTGGTAAAGGTGCGCCCGCGCGCGATCAGTTCGTCGCGGAGCGGCTTGAAGTTCTCGATGATTCCGTTGTGGACGACCGCGACTTCGCCGGTCGCATGCGGATGCGCGTTGTTGGTGGTCGGCCCGCCATGCGTTGCCCAGCGGGTGTGCGCGATCCCGGTCTTGCCAGGCAGCGGATGCGCGGCGAGTTCGTTCGCGAGATTGATCAGCTTGCCCGAAGCGCGCCGCCGCTCGATCGCGCCGTCGAAGTCGGTCGCGATGCCGGCGGAATCATACCCGCGATATTCGAGCCGCTTGAGCCCGTCGAGCAGACGATCCGCGACGTCTTCGGTGCTCAGGATGCCAACGATGCCACACATGTAATTGTCTCGATCTAGAGGGTGTAGGGGATGCGGATGCCCGGCATGTTGGCCGGGAAGTCCTTGGTGTTGCGGGTCACTAAAATGCGTCCGTGAACCTGCGCCGACGCGAGGATGACCGAGTCGGCAAGCTTCAGCTGGCGCTCGTTGCGCAGTTCTGCCGCGCGTGTCGCAACGGGAATATCGAGCTCATCGATCAGGAACCCCTCCAGCAGCGATTTCGTCCGCGGCATCGCGATCGGGTCAACGCGGGACATGACCTCGATCCACGTCAGCCGACTGATCCACCGATCGTCGACCGATTCGAGCTCGCGCTGCGCGGACCCGTTGCCGTTGAGGGCATCGATCAGGATATTGCTGTCGAACGACATGGCGCTCACGATTTTGGCGACGGCTGCACGCCCCGAAGCTGATCGCGATAGATCGCGCGCTGACGATCATCTTCCGCGTCGAAGAGATCGGGAAACTCGGCTTTGACGCCTTCGTAATCGTCGTCCCACGGACGGGTCCAGCTCGCGCGTTCGCGCCGCTGCCATTCAACGGCGTCACCAATGTCGGTGCGATCCTTCCAGGCCCCGAAGCCGGCGCGCAACGCCGTCCGTCGGCGTTGCCGATCCCCCTCTTCCGCGTCGCTCGCGATCAGCCGATCGACCGCGTCACGGATCACCGCCGCGCGCGACCGACCGAGCTCTGCCGCGATTTGATCGAGCCGCGCAATGCGATCGTCGCCGAGCGAAACCAGGGTCCTGCTTGCCATCATCGATAGATATCATCGCGTGATATCACTTGCCAGCTTTCTTCGCCGTCATCACGTCGCGAAAGCGCTTGGCCCATCCGGACTTGGAGACTTGCTGCGGCCGCACCAGTGCGAGCGCATCCGCCTCGACATCGGCGGTGATCACCGACCCGGCGCCGACGATCGCGCCCGCGCCGATCGTCACCGGGGCGACCAGCGCCGAATTCGACCCGATGAACGCGCCCGCGCCGATCACCGTCTTGTACTTGAAGAAGCCGTCGTAATTGCAGGTGATCGTGCCCGCGCCGATGTTCGCGCCTTCGCCGACCTCGGCATCGCCGAGATAGGTCAGATGGCTCGCCTTCGCGCCCGCGCCGAGCACAGCCTTTTTCATCTCGACGAAATTGCCGATCTTGGACTTCTCCCCCATCACCGCGCCGGGGCGAAGCCTGGCGAACGGACCAACCTCGGCTTTCGCGCCGATCGTCGCGCCCTCGATGTGGCTGAAGGCATGGATCATGACCCCGTCCGCCACCGTCACGCCCGGGCCGAACACCACGTTGGGCTCGATCACGACGTCACGACCGATCCGCGTATCGTGCGCGAACCAGACGGTTTCGGGCGCGATCAGCGTTGCGCCGTCCGCCATCGCGCGGAGGCGACGCTGCCTCTGCCAATCCGCCTCGACGGCGGCGAGTTCGGCGCGGCTGTTGACGCCCGCCACTTCACCCGCGCTGGTCTCGATCACCGCGGAGGCGCGGCCATCGGCCGCGGCCAGCATGACGATATCGGGCAGGTAATATTCCCCCGCCGCATTGTCGTTCCCGACGCGCGCGAGCAACGCGAACAGGTCGGCGCTGCGTACCGCCATCAATCCCGAGTTGCACAGGTCGACCGCGCGCTCCGCCGCGGTTGCGTCCTTATACTCGACCATCTTCTCGATCACGCCGTCGTGTGCGATGATCCGGCCATAGGCACCGGCATCGGCCGGCCGGAAACCCAGCACGACCGTCGCGGGTGCGTCCGCGGCGTTGAGCCGATCGAGCATCGCGCGCATCGTCGCGGTCGAAACCAGCGGCACGTCGCCATACAGGATCAGCACATCGCCCTCGAACCCGGCCAGCGCCGCCTCGGCCTGCGCCACCGCATGGCCGGTACCGAGCTGCTCGGCCTGCAAAGCGGTCGCGATTCCCAGCGGTGTGACCGCAGACTCGACCTGTTCGCGGCCCGCACCCGTGACGACGACGGTCCTGGCGGGATTGAGTGCCGCGATACTGTCGACGAGATGGAGCAGCATCGACCGCCCGGCGATCGGGTGGAGGACCTTGTGCAGGTCGCTTTTCATGCGGGTGCCCTTGCCGGCGGCAAGGACGATTGCGGCTACGGGACGGTTCATGCCGCGTGCCCTGCCACGAGACTCTTGCCATTTCCAGAACAACCCTGTCAGTCACACCGACATGAGCAAGAATTCATTCGATATCGTGGGTTTCGACCTTGATGGAACGCTGGTCGACAGCAGCGGCGACCTGACCGCCGCGGTCAACGACACGCTCGCCTCGGTCGGTCGCGCGCCCCTCAGCGTGGCGCAAGTCAAGACGATGGTCGGCGGCGGCGCCAAGCACATGCTGACGCAGGGGCTGGAAGCCACCGGTGGCATCGAGGCCGAGGCGTTCCGCCCACTCTACAAGCGGATGCTCGATTACTATGGCGAGCATCTGTCGGTCCATACGCGGCCCTTTCCGGGGGCAGTCGAGGCGCTGGACGCCTTGGCGGCGCGCGGGATCACGGTCGCGGTTTGCACCAACAAGTTCGAATCCTTCGCCACGCGGCTGCTGACCGACCTGGGCCTGATCGATCGCTTCGCCTGCATCATCGGCGGCGATACGCTGGGCCCCGGTCTCTCCAAGCCCAACCGCGCGCCGATCGACGCGATGATCGTGCGTTCCGGAGGGGGACGCGCGGCGTTCGTCGGCGATTCGATCTACGACATCATGGCCGCGCAAAATGCCGAAATTCCGGGTATCGCCGTCAGCTTCGGCTTTCTGCTGGAACCGGTCGAGCAAATGGGCGCGGACGCGGTAATCGACTCCTTCGACAAATTGATCCCGACGCTGGAGCAGCTCTCAGCCTGACCCCGGCCCGGCGCCGCCCTTGCGCCATTTAGTCCACAGATGGCGCGCGAGCAGGCCGGGCGGCATCCGCAGCCAGTGCGACCGGACATAGAACGCCATGCGGGTCACCGGACGGCCGGGGCGGCCCCAACCGTCCCGCGCGGTGATGCGGAACAGATACAGCCGGTCGATCAGGGTCACCCGCTTGGCATCGCCATACAAGGCTTCGGCCAGTCGCAACGCCCGCGCGACTTCGCGGCCAAGCCCATGGTGGGACGCTCTGGCCGCCAACCCATGTGTGCCGAACTGGCCCACCAGGCACTGCACGTCCCAGAGATTGCGCATCCCACCCGCCAAATCCCCGTCGGCAAACAGATGCGCCGCCGCATGGACGAGCATGTCGTTGGGACACAAACCAGAGATGCCCGGAGCTAGCTCGACCGCATCCGCAAGCAATGCCGCCGGATCCGGTTTGATCCGTGCCGTCGTAGGGAGGATCGTGTGGTGCACGTCGATCATTCGATCGCGCTCGCGGTGGATCAGGGGCGGCAACTCGTGCATCCACTGCCGATAATAGGCATCGTCATAGGGGTCCGGCTTGACCCATTCCCATCCGGCCTCGAGCAAGGCCGCCTCGACCACGGCGATGCGATCGCGCGGCACCAATATGTCCAGATCGCCAATCGACCGTCCGATCCCGGCGCGCATCCCGGCAGCCGCGAAGGCCGTACCCTTGAGCAGCACCAGCCGCTCCCCGACCAGCGCCAGCACCCGCCGTGCCGCTTCGGCTTCCCACAGGGCGACGATCTGCCCCTGGACGGCGGACATCCGCGCATCGTCGAGGATTCGCGCGACCTGGGCCGGAACGGCGACCCCTTCCAATCGAAACGACAGCGTACCGATCATCTGTTCGGCGCGCGCGATCGCGATTACCGCGTTCCAGTCCTCTGCGTCGAAGCGCGCGACACAGTCGGGGTCCCGCAGGACGCGCGCGAGCAGCCAGCCGTTCACAGCGCGGCCCACGCCGCCTCCACCTGTTCGACGGCGCACTCGGTGTGGGGGTAATCGATGGCACGCGCGGGCAACGCCTTGACCAGCGCGGTAAGGGCATCGAACCCGCGCTCTCCCAGCGCGACATAGTTGGTCGAGGCCTGGGTCAACCGGACGAACACTTCGCTTGGCGCCACGTCCCGCTCCGCGCGTGAAAAGCCGAAGCTCGGGAAGAAGATGGCGACCGGGCGCGCGGGTCGGTCCATCGCGGCGATGGTCGCCGCGTCAGCAACCAGATGGCGGATCGAGCCCTTCGGCGTATTGGTCAGCAACGGCCCGAGCCGCCGCGCCGGAACTTCGGCGGAAAGCGCGGCGATCCCGGCGTTCTTCAGGCTGATCGGCCGGGGAAACGCATGGACCAGCCCGGTCGCGGGATCGATCAGCGCAAACTCGTCCGCCATCAGTCGCCACCCTCGCAGCGACAGCAGCGCCGCAAGCGTCGACTTTCCGGATCCCGAAACCCCCGTCAGCAGGATCGCGCGCCCCTCGCGCTCGACGACCGCGGCATGAAGCAGCAGATACCGCCGTTGCCCGAGCGCCATCTGGAGGTTCATCCCCATCTCCGCCGCCAGCAGGCCTTGCGCCAGGGGCAGCGGCGCTGCTTCCGGCAGGACGTAGTCCCCGCCGATCATCACGGCCGGGCGCAGGAAACGCCGCCACGGCCGGGCCGCGAACAGCCGAACCGAAAAGTCGACCACGCCGCCGTGCGGGGCGGGATAGCCGGCATAGATATGCTCGAGCTGAGCGATCGGCGCACGCCAGTCGGACCCGATGCGAAACCCGACGGGCCCGACGCGGACGGAAAGGACGTGGCGCATGCTCAGCGCGTCGGTTCGCAGGCGACCAGCCCGCAGGCGACCAGTTCGGCGAGCCGCGCCGCCAGCGCGTCCGCATCCTCCTCCGCCAGCGCATATTGCCCCTGCAACTTGGCATGCAATCCGGACACGGTAAGCCCGGCCTCGCCCAGCGCGGCGAGGAGTTCGGGCGCGGGTGAGGTGAGCAGGTGCGTGATGCCCGACGTACAGTGATAGACCGCAGCAAAACTATCCAGCTGGACGATGCGAAGCGCCTCGGGCCGCGCCATACGATACAGGAGATGCTCGGCTGGTTCCTTCACGCGGCTCAGCCGCGCGGCATCTGCAACGACGCAAAGCAGGTAAAGCCGCTCGTCCCCGATTGCAGACGCCGGATATAGTTGGTGTAGGCGCGACTCTGGCTGGAATTGGTGCCTGGCAACTGCCCCCCGGCAAGCGCCGTGCGAACGTCCTCTCCCTTGAACGGGCGGCCCGGTGGCGCGAATGCCCCCTGCGTTCCGGCCGGTACGGTGCTGCCGTCGGCCGCGATATAGCTTCCAGCCCGCCCGGCGTCCGGCACCGGAATCTCGCAGGTCGAGATCGACGCCACCGTTGCGGCGAGCGCGGGGCGGATCGAAACCACTGCCGCCGCTGACACCGCACCGAGCATCAGCGCGCGCCGCCGCGTGGCCGCCGGGACATCGGGGGTATCGTCGTTCATGATCATCGCCCTTTCACATTCGCGATTCACTGGCAAGCGCAGGGTCCGCATCAAGCGGCATTCGCGTCTCGTCCCGGCACAGTGTCGGCTTCCGCGCGTCGCGAACACCGGCTAAGGCGGCGACCATGTTGCAAGGGTTCGGATCTCGCACGGTCATCGCCATCGGGCTCGTCGTCATTGCGGCGATCGCGGTCTTCTTGCTCGAATGGAACCTCCAGGCCGCGATCATCGCGCTGGTCGGGGGGGTCGCGGCCGCGCTCACCGCAACCGGAACCGGCGATCAGCCGATCGAGACGCCGCGCCCGGTCGAAGTGGCTGCCCCTGCCCCCGTACCAAATCTGCAGGAGGTGATCGAAGCCATCGTCGGTCCCGTGCTGATCGTCTCTGAAGGCCGGGTGGCCCACGCCAATACGGCGGCGCTCGGCCTGCTCGGCAAGCATATCGTCGGCGAAGACGTGCGGATCGCGATCCGACATCCCGGCGCCGCCGAACGTCTCGCCAGCCCGATCGCGGGCATGCCGCAAGGCCCGACAAACCTGGTCGGGCTCGGGGCACTGGATCAGCATTGGGAAATGCATGTCAGCAGTACGGCGAGCGGCCAACGCGTCGTTCACCTGATCGACCGCACCGGCAATCATGCGGCCGAGCGGATGCGGGTCGACTTCGTCGCCAACGCCAGCCACGAATTGCGTACCCCGCTTGCGTCGATCCTCGGCTATATCGAGACGCTCGGCGACGACAAGGCGGGCGAAGATGCTCAGGTCCGCGGCCGTTTTCTGAAAATCATGTTCGACGAGGCGCGGCGGATGCAGCGGCTGGTCGAGGACCTGATTTCGCTCAGCCGGATCGAAGCGGAAAAGTATCGTCTTCCCGACCGCGCGGTCGATCTCAGCGAACTGGTGGGCGAGGTGCGCTCGGAATTGCTGGACGCCCAGAACGTCCGCAGCAACGATATCGTCACCGATCTCGACCTCGGCGTTCCTACGGTCGCGGGGGATCGCGCCCAGCTCAGCCAGGTGCTGCACAACCTCATCGGCAATGCGATGAAATATGGCCGGGTCGGCACGCCGGTGACGGTCAAGCTCTGGCGCGATCGCGTGGGTATGGTGCGGATCAGCGTGGCCGACGAGGGCGAGGGTATCGCCCCCGAGCATATCCCCCGCCTGACCGAGCGCTTCTACCGCGTAGACCCGGGCCGCAGCCGCGCGGCAGGCGGAACCGGCCTCGGTCTGGCGATCGTCAAACACATCGTCGAACGCCATCGTGGCCGCTTCGACGTCGCCAGTACGGTGGGCAAGGGTACCACCGTCACGCTGATGCTGCCGCCGCACGACAAGGCCACCCCGCCCTTGTCCTCACGCGCGATTTCCCCGGACAATGTCATCAAACGGTAACGACAACGTCACAGAGGCACGTGGGTGAGGATGGTAAGCGACTCCGGGGGCCACAGCTTTGACATCCGAGTCCACGGCCCGAGGGGAGATTCCATGAACCGGAAAAACGCGAAAGTCGTCAAGGCCTTGGGCACGCTGGTTGCCGCATCTGCGGCCGTCACATTGGCGGCATGCCAGGATCAGGCCAATGGCGGTGGCGCCGGGTCGCGCGACCATATCACCGTGGTTGGCTCCTCTACCGTATTTCCCTTTACCACGATGGTGGCCGAGCAGCTCGTCAACAGCACGCCGGGCACCAAGGCCCCGGCGATCGAATCGACCGGCACCGGCGGCGGGATGAAGCTGTTCTGTGCAGGCATCGGCGCCGCGCACCCCGACATCGAAGACGCCTCGCGCCGGATCAAGGCGAGCGAGTACAAGACATGCGTCGACAACGGCGTTTCCCGGATCATCGAGGTCCAGATCGGGCTCGATGGCATTGCCTTCGCCGAATCCAAGAACGGCCCTAAACTGCAGCTGACCGCCGTCGACCTGTACCGCGCACTCGCCGCGACGCCGAATGGCCAGCCCAACACCGCCAAGACATGGAAAGACGTCAATCCGGCGCTGCCGGCGGTGCCGATCCAGGTCTATGGCCCGCCGTCGACCAGCGGCACCCGTGATGCACTGGCCGAGCTGATCCTCGCGCGCGGTTGCGATGCGATCAACCCCAAGATGGCCGACATCAAGGACAAGGATCACGCCGCCTACGCCAAGGGCTGCACTGCGATCCGCGAGGACGGCGCCTATGTCGATGCGGGCGAGAACGACAATCTGATCGTCCAGAAGCTGCAGTCCAACCCGAATGCGGTCGGCATCTTTGGCTATTCCTATCTCGAGCAGAACAAGGACAAGCTGAACGGCGTGCCGATCAACGGCGTCGAGCCGACCTATGAGACGATCGCGCGCGGGGCCTATCCGGGATCGCGGCCGCTGTTCCTTTACGTGAAGGCTGCGCACCTGACCGCGATCAAGGGCCTGCGCGAATTCCTCGCGCTCTACGTCAAATCGTGGGATCCGAACGGCCCGCTCGTCGCCAAGGGGCTGATCGCAGCACCGGAGGACGTGCGCAAGCGGAGCGCGGAGATCGTCAAGAACGAGACGCTGCTCAATCCGTCGAAGCTGCTCTGACCCGTTCCTCCTGCCTTAAAACGAGCCTGACCTAGTGTCCTTCTTTGCGCTTTTCCTGGTGATTGCCGGGCTTGGGCTGATCGGCTGGCTGACGGCGCGGATGCGCGCCGTCGCCTTCCGGCGTGGCAGCACCGCGCGGTTCAGTTCCCTGCCCTCGCACTTCGGCGGTTATGTCGCGCTGTGCACGATCGTGCCCGCGGCATTGTTTCTGGCTGTGTGGGCGGCAACCTCGCCCGCGCTCGTCACCAACAGCGTGCTCCACGACCCTGCCGCGGTGCAATTGCCGGCGCCCGGGTTCGACCGGGCAGCGATCCTGTCGGAGGCGCGCAGCCTTGCCGCGGGCCGCAGCTTCGGCGCGTTCAATCCATTGTCGCAGAAGCTCGCGCCTGCCTATGCGACTGCGCAGACGCGGATCGACTGGATCGGCACCGCGGTCGCCCTGCTGCTCGCCTTTGCCACCGGCGGCTTCGCCTTCACTCGCGTCCGCCCCGATTTCCGGGCGCGGACCAAGATCGAGTTCGTCGTGATGGGCGCGCTGTTATGCGCATCGCTAATCGCGATCCTGACGACCATGGGGATCGTCGCGTCCTTGCTGTTCGAATCGTGGCGCTTCTTCGAAGTCGTGCCGATCACCGATTTCCTGTTCGGCACGCATTGGAGCCCGCAGGTAATCGACCCGGCCGACCCGGGCGCGACGCTCGGCGCGGTCCCGCTGTTCTGGGGGACGTTCCTGATCGGCGCGGTCATCGCGATGGTCGTGGCGATCCCGTTCGGCCTGATGAGCGCGGTCTATCTCACGCAATATGCGTCTGCCTCGGCGCGTCGCTGGATGAAACCGATCCTCGAGGTGCTCGCCGGCGTGCCGACCGTCGTCTACGGGTATTTCGCCGCGCTCACGGTGGCGCCGGCGGTCCGCGACTTCGCGGTGTCGATCGGGATTACCTGGGCGAGTTCCGAAAGCGCGCTCGCTGCGGGACTGGTGATGGGGGTGATGATCATCCCGTTCGTCTCGTCGATGGCAGACGATTCGCTCGCCGCGGTCCCGGGAGCGATGCGCGACGGCAGCCTTGCAATGGGCGCGACCTCCTCCGAGACGATCCGCCGCGTGTTGCTGCCCGCAGCCCTTCCGGGCGTCGTCGGCGGCGTGCTGCTCGCGGTGTCGCGCGCGATCGGCGAGACGATGATCGTGGTCATGGCCGCCTCGGGCGTGGCCACGCTGACGCTCAACCCGTTCGCCAGCGCGACCACCGTCACCAAGCAGATCGTCGACCTGCTGACCGGCGAGGCCGAGTTCGATAGCCCGAAGACGCTGGCCGCCTTCGCGCTCGGGCTAACGCTGTTCGTCATCACCCTGTTGCTCAACATTGTCGCCCTGACGGTCGTCAAACGGTACCGTGAAGCTTATGAGTGAAACCCTCGTCGCCCAGGTACCGGTCGGCCCCGCCGAGCCACCGGAGCGCGCGCCCACCGACTGGCGGACGCAATCGATGCAGCGCCGGATCCGCCAGCGCTACGCCGCCGAGCGCCGCTTCCGGTTGCTGGGGCTTGCCGCGGTCGTGCTGTCGGCGGGGTTCCTTGCGGTGCTGCTCGTGACCATGGTCTATAACGGTGCGAGCGGGTTCCTGCAGACGCAGATTGCCTTGCCGATCGACTTCCCACAGGCTGGCCTCGCGCTTGATCCGGCGCATCTGAAGGGCCCAGGCGCCGATCTCGCGCTTGCCAGCGCCGGGGTCGAGGGTGTCACCGCCGCCGCCGCGACCGCTGCGTTCGGCAAGGACGGGCCCAAGATGTTGTCGGACGGCGCATGGCTGTCGGTGCGCGCCGCGATCAAGCGTGATCCGGCGATACTCGGGGGCCGCAGCATCGTCTGGGTCCCTGCAAGCGACCCGATCGACATCGCCGCCAAACGCGAAGGCGCGCCCGCCGACGAGGCGACCGTTGCCCATCTCAAGGCGCAGCACGCGATCTCGACCGGGTTCAACCTTCCCTTCCTGACCGCTTCGGATTCGAACGACCCGACCCGCGCCGGGATCTGGGGCGCGCTCAAGGGGTCCATCTTCACGATGATCGTGACGCTGCTGATCGCCTTCCCGGTCGGTGTCCTTTCCGCGCTGTATCTCGAGGAATATGCGCCGCGGAACCGCTGGACCGACCTGATCGAGGTCTCGATCAACAATCTCGCGGCGGTGCCCTCGATCATCTTCGGGCTGCTCGGTCTCGCGGTGTTCCTCGGCACGTTCGGCCTGCCGCGCTCGGCGACGATCGTCGGCGGTCTGACGCTCGCGCTGATGACGATGCCCGTCATCGTCATCGCCGGGCGCAATGCGATCAAGGGCGTGCCCCCGTCGATCCGCGATGCCGCGTTCGGCGTCGGCGCGAGCCCGGTGCAGGTCGTGTTCCACCACGTGCTGCCGCTCGCGCTGCCCGGCATCCTGACCGGCACGATCATCGGCATGGCGCGCGCGCTCGGCGAGACCGCGCCGTTGCTGATGATCGGGATGCGCGCGTTCATCTCCGCGCCGCCCGCCCGGCTGACCGATCCGTCGACCGTGCTGCCGGTCCAGATCTTCCTGTGGTCCGACCAGATCGACCGTGGCTTCGTCGAGAAGACCAGCGCGGCGATCATCGTGCTGCTCGTCTTCCTGCTCGCGATGAACGGCTTCGCCATCTACCTCCGCAACAAATTCGAGACCCGCTGGTGAGCATTCCAAACCAACACAAGATCTGCGCAAAACGGGTCAGCGTCTATTACGGAGCCAAGAAAGCGATCGACGATGTGTCGCTCAATTTCGACCAGCGCTACGTCACGTCGCTGATCGGTCCGTCCGGCTGCGGCAAATCGACCTTCCTGCGCACGCTCAACCGGATGAACGACACGATCCCCAGCGCGCGGGTCGAGGGCGACATCACGCTGGATGGCGAGGACATCTATGACCCCGCGATGGACGTGGTACAGCTGCGCGCGCGGGTCGGCATGGTCTTCCAGAAACCGAATCCTTTTCCGAAGACGATTTTCGAGAACGTCGCTTATGGCCCGCGCATCCACGGCCTCGCTGCCAACAAGGCCCAATTGGCGGAGATCGTCGAACAATCGCTCCGTCGGGCCGGCCTGTGGGACGAGGTCAAGGATCGGCTGAGCGACAGCGGCACCGCCTTGTCGGGCGGCCAGCAGCAGCGGTTGTGCATCGCGCGCGCGATCGCGGTCGACCCCGAGGTGATCCTGATGGACGAGCCGTGCTCCGCGCTCGACCCGATCGCGACCGCCAAGATCGAGGAGTTGATCCATGAACTCAACGGCCGCTACGCGATCGTGATCGTCACGCACAACATGCAGCAGGCCGCGCGCGTGTCGCAGCGGACCGCGTTCTTCCATCTCGGGACGCTCGTCGAATATGGCGCGACCTCGGACATCTTCACCAATCCGCGGCAGGAACGCACCAAGGATTACATCACCGGCCGCTACGGCTGAGACAGGACGCCATGCCCACCAACGAACATACGATCAAAGCCTTCGACGCTGAAATCGGCCAGTTGCGCGGCCTGATCGCGCAGATGGGCGGCCTTGCCGAACAGGCGATCGGCGCCGCGATGGAAGCGCTGCGCCTGCACGACCTGGAAGGCGCGCGCGCGATCATCGACGGCGACAAGCGCATCGACGCGCTCGAGATCGAGGTCGAGCAGCTCGCGGTGCGGATCATCGCGCTGCGCGCGCCGCTCGCGGACGATCTGCGCGAAGTCGTCGCCGCGCTCAAGATCGCGGGCGTGGTCGAGCGGATCGGCGATTATGCCAAGAACATCGCCAAGCGGGTTCCCACGATCGAAAGCCACGGCGAGATCGAGCCACTGTCGGTCCTCCCCGCCATGTCCGTGCTCGCGGTGCAGATGGTCCACGACGCGCTCGACGCCTTCGCCGCGCGCGATGCCGCCGCCGCGGTCGAGGTCTGCGCGCGTGACCGGCAGGTCGACGATTTCTACAACAGCCTGTTCCGCGTGCTCGTCACGCACATGATGGAAAACCCCAAGACGATCGGTCAGGTCGCGCAATTGCTGTTCATTGCCAAGAACCTCGAACGGGTCGGCGATCACGCGACGAACGTTGCCGAAATGGTGTATTTTGCGGCGACCGGCACGCACATGGTCGAACGCGACCGTGGACCAATGTCCCATTTAACGCCGACCGCTTGAAGGAGTGATCGCCATGGCTCGTGCTAAAATGTTGCTGGTGGAAGACGACGCGGCATTGGCCGAGTTGCTGGTGTGGCACTTCAAGCGCGAGGATTTCGAGATCGCGCAGACGCCCGATGGCGAGGAAGCCTTGCTGCTCGCCAAGGAGAATACGCCCGACATCGTCCTGCTCGACTGGATGGTCGAGGGCCTGTCGGGGATCGAGGTATGCCGCCGCCTGCGCCGCATGCCGGAGACCGCGAACGTCCCCATCATCATGCTCACCGCGCGCGGCGAGGAGGAGGATCGCGTGCGCGGGCTCGAGACCGGCGCGGACGATTACGTCACCAAGCCCTTCTCGCCGCGCGAACTCGTCGCGCGGGTCGGCGCGGTGCTGCGGCGCGTGCGCCCCGCGCTGGCGGGCGAGCAGCTGACCTATTCGGACATCGAGATGGATACGGTCGGCCACAAGGTCCGGCGTTCGGGCGAAGTCATCCCGCTCGGGCCGACGGAGTTCCGCCTACTCAAGCACTTCCTCGAGCATCCCGGCTGGGTCTTCTCGCGCGAGCGGCTGCTGGATGCGGTTTGGGGGCATGACAGCGACATCGAAAGCCGCACGGTCGACGTCCATATCCGCCGGCTGCGCAAGGCGATCAACCGCGGCGATCGTCCTGATATCATTCGCACCGTTCGCTCGGCGGGCTACGCACTCGATTCGGGAGCGTAAGAATTTTGGGAGCCATGCCGCTACACGCGCGTTCATCCGCCCGTGCAGCACACAATGCTGCCCGTTCGTAGGAGATCCTATATGAAGATCATGATGTTCGCGGCACTCGCCGCTGCAGTTTCCATGCCTGCCCTCGCGCAGACCGCTCCCGCAACCCCCGACACGTCGATGCAGCAGCCGGCCCCGGCACAGCCCGCCGGCGACCCGGCGATGCAGCAGCCCGCGCCCGCAGCGCCGGCAGCCGATCCGGCGATGGGCGCCCCAGCCGGTGGCCCGGCCATGGCACCCGCCGGTGGCCAGCCGCCGATGGCAGCTCCCGCCGCCGCAGCACCGATGCCGGCAACCGCAGACTATCCGGCCTGCTCGAGCACCGTGAAGGACCAGTGCATCGACAAGCGCGGTAACGGCGGCGCGCGCAAGCACACGATGCGTCGCAAGCACAAATAATAGCGTCGGCGGCGCGTTGGCGCCGCCGCCTCTAGCTAACAAAGGCCGACGTAGCGGAAAGTCGCTACGTCGGCATTTTTGTGGACGCGGGTCCGGCCGCATCGACCGGAACCGGGACGCTTCGTGCTCTTGCACGCCCCGTGCAAACGCCTAGGACGCGCTCGAACCACAGTAGAGGAGCTCCCCCATGTCCATCCGTTTCGATGATAAGATCGCGATCGTCACCGGCGCCGGCGGCGGCCTGGGTCGCGCCTATGCGCTCGAACTCGCGAAGCGGGGCGCGAAGGTCGTGGTCAATGATCTCGGTGGCTCGCGCGACGGCACCGGCCACAGCGACGCCGCGCTGAAGGTCGTCGAAGAGATCGAGGCTGCCGGCGGTACCGCGATGTCGAACGGCGGCAGCGTTACGGAATATGAGCAGATGGTCGAGATGGTCGCCAAGGCCAAGGAAGCCTGGGGCGGCGTCCATATCGTCATCAACAATGCGGGCGTCCTGCGCGACAAGAGCTTCGCCAAGATGGAGCCCGCCGATTTCAAGTTCGTGATCGACGTCCACCTCAACGGTTCGGCCAACGTCACCAAGGCGGTGTGGGACACGATGCGCGCGCAGAATTACGGGCGCCTCCTGATGACCGCGTCGTCGACCGGGCTGTACGGCAATTTCGGCCAGGCGAATTACGGCGCGGCCAAGCTCGGGCTCGCGGGGCTGACCAAGACGCTCGCGATCGAGGGCGCGAAGAACAACATCAAGGTCAACACGATCGCGCCGACCGCGGGCACGCGGATGACCGAGGACCTGTTCCCCGCCGAGGCGTTCGCCGCCTTCGCACCCGAGAAGGTCGCACCCGCCGCGTTGTATCTCGTGTCGGAAGAGGCGCCGACCAACATGATCGTCGGCGCTGGCGCGGGTGTGTTCCAGGCGGCGTACGTGACGCTTACGCAGGGCAAGCTGCTGACCGGGGACGACCTTTCGCCTGAAGGCATCGCGGCGCATTGGGCCGAGATCACCGACCGGACCGGCGAACTGACGCCGCAGAACGGCGCGGAACAGTCGATGAGCATTCTGAAGAAGTTGCAGGGCGGCTGATTCGCCTTGGGGTCGAAGCTGGCGTCAGGCGCCGGCTTCGACTTCGCTCGGTCCGAACGGAATGTGGTGGTAGGCAGCCCCTCCCCCGTTCGCCCTGAGCGAAGTCGAAGGGCTTACACAACGCCCGCGTCAGTCCTCGACCACCTTCATCAACCGCCGCTCGACCGGTGCCAGCACCGGACCAAGCTCATGTCCGCGCTTGAGCACGACGCCCTGTTCGTTGACGAGCGCCCACATTCCCTGCCGGTTGCGCAGCTCCGGGCGCTTCTCGATCCGCACCTCTGGCCGCTCGGCCGAGCGCCGGAACGCGGCGAACACCGCGACGTCCTGTCCGAACTCCACCGCATAATCGCGCCAGATCCCCGCCGCGACCATCCGCCCGTACAGGTCGAGGATGCGGTTGAGTTCGAGCCGTTCGAACCCGACTTGAGTCGGCTTGCCACGAACGACCGGAAAAGGCGTAACCGTCCCCATCAGGCGCGGTCGCGGATGTCCTGATCGGCAAGCAGCGCGTCGAGCCGCTTGCGCATCGTTTCCAGTTCACAGCGCAGCAATTCGACCTTCTGCGTCTGCGGGTCGAACGCATCTGTGCATGGCGTGCCGTAGGCGAGGAACTGCGCGGGTTGCTTGCCGCCCTCGACCATCGTCGCCCGCGCCGGAATGCCGACCATCGTGGCGCCCTGCGGCACGTCGCGCGTCACCACCGCATTCGCGCCGACGCGCGCGCCCTGCCCGACCGTGATCGGCCCGAGCACCTGCGCGCCCGATCCGACGATCACGCCGTCGAGCAGCGTGGGATGCCGCTTGCCGGGAACCCCATTATCCGGGTTGGTCCCGCCGAGCGTGACGCACTGGTAGATCGTGACGTTGTCGCCGATCTCGGCCGTCTCGCCGATCACGACGAAGCCATGGTCGATGAAGAAATTGCGCCCGATCTTGGCGCCCGGATGGATGTCGATCGCGGTCAGGAAGCGGCTCATGTGGTTGACCGCGCGCGCCAGGAAGAACAGCCGCGCCCCGAACAGACGGTGCGCGATGCGATGATAGGCGAGCGCCCATACGCCTGGATAGGTGAGGATCTCCCACCGCGAACGGGGCGACGGGTCGCGCGCCTTGATCGAATCCAGATAGGCGACCAGCCGTCCCATCATCTGCGTATTCCCCTTATATCGTCGCGCTATCTAGGCGTTCACACGGGGAAATTAAAGGACCGCCGCCGAACGAGCCGGGGATATGCATACCCTAGCAAGCTTGTAGGATATTGAGTTTCCCGCGATAACGTTAGGATATTGCCGGAGAAGACACGCTTATGCCCGATCTTGCCGCGCTCGACTGGAGCACGATCTTTTGGACGATCCTCCCGTTCATCGCAGTGGGTTTCGCCGCGCAGATGATCGACGGCGCGCTCGGCATGGCGTTCGGCGTGATCACCAATACCGCGCTGGTCGTGTTCCTTGGCATGCCACCGCGGCTGGCGTCCGCGACCGTCCACGCGGTCGAAAGTTTCACCACCGCCGCGTCCGGGATCAGCCATGTCCTGCAGCGCAATGTCGACTGGAAACTGTTCGGCCGGCTGGTCATTCCCGGCATGATCGGGGGCGTGCTGGGGGCGTATGTGTTAAGCACCCTCGATGCCGATGTCGCCAAGCCGTTCGTCATGGCGTATCTCGCCGCGATCGGGCTGTACCTGCTGTACCGCGCCTGGCGCGGGACGGTCGAACCGCGCGAGCCGCGGATCGTCGAACCGCTGGGGCTGATCGGCGGGTTTCTCGATGCGGCGGGCGGCGGTGGCTGGGGACCGGTGGTGACGTCGAACCTGCTGGTCCAGGGTGCGCAGCCACGCAAGACGATCGGGACCGTCAATACCTCGGAATTCTTCCTGACGACGACGATCTCCGCGACGTTCCTGGTCACGATCGGCTTTTCGGCCTTCACGCTGCAAGCGATCGGGATCCTGATCGGGGGAGTCGCGGCGGCGCCGTTCGGCGCGGTGCTGGCCAAGCGCGTCCCCGCGCGGCCGCTGATGGGACTGATCGGCGGGTTGCTGACCGCGACGAGCGCCTATTCGGTGTGGGCGGCGCTCGCCTGACGGCCGTCATGCTGAACTTGTTTCAGCATCCACCGAGCAACACGCATAATCCGGATGCGCAAGGGGCCCGATCCTGAAACGAGTTCCGGATGACGGGTGGTTTTGCAGAACGCCCGCGAAAGCGGGGATCCATTGTCTGGCCGGTCGACTAGAGGCGGTGACGGCAGCCAGTATGGATCCCCGCTTGCGAGGCGATGACGAAAAGGGCTCAGTTGATCGCGGCGTGGACCGTGGCGACCGCCTTCATCACCGCGCCGATCCGGACCGCGGTCTGGATCGCCTCGGCGGTGGCGCCGGCCTTCTTGAGGATCTGCTCGTGCGAATCGATGCACATGCCGCAGCCGTTGATCGCGCTGACCGCGAGGCTGAACAGCTCGAAATCGACCTTGTCGATCCCCGGCTGGCCGATCACGTTCATCCGCAGCTTGGCGGGCATGTTCTGATATTCGGCATTCCCGGCAAGATGCGTGAAGCGATAATAGACGTTGTTCATCGCCATCACCGCCGCCGCCGCGCGCGCTGCCGTCGCCGCTTCCGGGGTGAGCTTCGCTGCAACTTCGGCTTCGGCGGCATCGACCAGCGGCTTGTAGCCCGTCGCGTGCGCGCACGACAGGAACAGGCCGAACTTCTGCTGGTCGGGCAGATGCGCCTCGTTGAGGAGCGAGCCGACGTTGAGGCGGATATCCTTGGCAAAATCCGGGAGCGTCCCGGCGAATTCCTTGAGGGACATGGGGTTTCCTTTTCAGAGACACGTCACCCCGGCGCCGGGCGGAGCCGTCAGCTTGTGTTTCGCAACAGCCGTTACGCGACCAACCTGACGGCCCCGGCCTTCGCCGGGGTGACGGGAGAATGGGCGCGACCGTTCGGCCGCGCCCGTCAGGGATTATGCCGCGAGCTGGAGGACGTCGTCGCCCTTGTTCCAGTTGCACGGGCACAGCTCGTCGGTCTGCAGCGCGTCGAGCACGCGGAGCGTCTCGGCGGGGTTGCGGCCGACGTTCAGGCCGTTGACCTGGACCGCCTGGATGACGTTGTCCGGATCGATGATAAAGGTCGCGCGGAACGCGACATGCTCGTTCTTGTCGAGAATGCCGAGCTGCGATGCGAGCACGCCGCCGTTATCCGCAAGCCACGGGAAGTCCGCCGCCGCCAGATCGGGGTCCGACTTGCGCCAGGCGAGGTGGACGTGCGCGGTGTCGGTCGACGCGCCGATCAGGACCGCGTCGCGATCCTCGAAGTCGCCCTTCAGGCCGGCATAGCCGACGATCTCGGTCGGGCACACGAAGGTGAAGTCCTTTGGCCAGTAGAACAGGACCTTCCACTTGCCCGGGAACGCATCCTGGCTGAGCGTCTCGCCGGCCGGAAGCGCGCTGGTGCCCTGCTGGACGGGAACGGTGAAGTCGGGGAGCTTGTCGCCGATGGTCAACATGATGGTGGCCTCCTGGTTGGAATGGGGGCCTCTCGTCGACATCCTCGTTTCGCGGCGCTTGGGGCGCCGTCTCGTTGGAAAGGCCCATATAGGCCCTAGTCTTATCGATCCAAGTAGTTATTTACCGTCGCGTGATCGATTGGAGCAATGAGTGGCGACGTACCTTCCGACTTTGAAGCAATTGCAATACCTTGTGGCGCTGCAAGACCATGGTCACTTCGGCCGTGCCGCCGAGTCGTGTTTCGTCACGCAGTCCACCCTGTCTGCCGGCCTGCGCGAGCTGGAAACGCTGATCGGTGTAACGCTGGTCGAACGCACACGTCGCGTCGTCCGTTTCACCCCGCTCGGGGAACGGATCGCCGAAAAGGCGCGCCGCGTCCTGCGAGAAGCCGACGAGCTCGGTGACATGGCGCGCGCGGCGGGCCGGCCTCTCTCGGGCGAGATGCGGATGAGTGTCATCCCGACGATCGCACCATTCATGCTGCCGCGTATCCTTCCCCGGTTGCGTCGCGACTATCCGGACCTGAAGCTGTTCCTGCGCGAGGAACCGAGCGGGGCGGCTTGCGAAGGACTGCATCACGGACGGGCGGATTGCGTCCTGCTGGCGCTCCCCTTCGCCTGCGGCGAAGTCGACTCGCAGGTGCTGTTCGAGGACCGCCTGTTCGTCGCGGGGGCTCCTGACGAGATGGGGGACGCGACCCTGGCGATGCCAGCCGGCGAAATTGACGAGACGCGCCTGCTGTTGCTCGAGGACGGGCATTGTCTGAAGGACCACGCCTTGTCGGCTTGCGCCCGACCGGAGCTCCGCGCCGAGGCGACGATGCTCGGGACCTCGCTCCACACCATCGTACAAATGATTGATAATGGGCTAGGTCTTACGATGTTGCCGGAAATGGCGCTCAAGGCCGGGATCCTGGAACACACCGGTCTCATCGCGCGACCGCTCGATGCGGCCAGTCCTTCGCGTCGGATAGCGCTGGTCTGGCGCCGCGGATCCCCGCGCGAGAAGGACTTCCAGTTGCTCGCGACTGCGCTCGCCGAGGCGGCGTGACGAAACCATTTCGGACCTCAACCGTAGTTAGGGGGCGCAGCCTTCCGAGGCCGCGACTGTTTCACTGGAGAGCCTCATGACTTTCAAGACCACGTTCACCATGGCTGCAATGGCCAGCACGCTCGCGATCGGCGCTGCCGCAACCGCGCAGACGGCGCCAGCCACGCCGGCGCAAACAGCACCGATGGCCGGTGCGCCTTCCGCCGCCGCGACGACCAATCCGACCGTCGGCGGGGCCGCCATGGATGCGACCAAGACGATTGCCGTCAACGCATCCGCAGCCCCCAACCTGAGCACGCTGGTTGCCGCCGTGAAGGCAGCGGGCCTTGCGACGACGCTGTCCGGCCCGGGCCCGTTCACCGTTTTCGCGCCGACGAATGATGCGTTCACGCGCCTCGCGCCCGGCACGGTCGACACGCTGATGAAGCCGGCGAACAAGGCGACCCTCGCCAAGGTCCTGACCTACCATGTCGTTCCCGGCACGATCACGCTGGCAGACCTGCAGCAGAAGGCGACCGCCGGTGGCGGCAAGGCTGTTCTGACGACGGTCGAGGGCGAGCCGCTGACGGTCGAGATTACCAATGGTGCGGTGCAGTTGACCGACGTCAACGGCAACAAGAGCTATGTCGAGACCCCTGACGTGCGCCAGTCGAACGGTGTGGTCCATGTCGTCAACGGCGTAGTGTTGCCGAAGCTGAACTAACCCTTCCACCGCGCGGCGGCGGCATCGTCGCTGTCGCGCGGTTCGACCCAGCTGGTCTCGTCGCCGCGCGTCTCCTTCTTCCAGAATGGCGCTTCGGTCTTCAGACGATCGATCAGGAATGCGCATGCTTCCAGCGCCGCACCGCGATGCCGCGCGGCCGTGCCCACGAAGACGACGATCTCCCCGGGTCGCATATCGCCCACGCGGTGCGTCACGCGCGCGCCGATCAGGTCCCACCGGGCGGCAGCTTGTTCGCAAAGCGTGACGAGCGCTGCCTCGGTAGCGCCCGGATAATGTTCCAGCGACAGGATCGCCACGCCATCGTCGCTGCGCACCAAGCCGACGAAGGTGGCAATGCCGCCAGCGCCGGTGGAGGCGATGGCCTCGAATTCGGCGCCCTGGTCGATCACCGCCGTACTGACCGTGACTGCGATCATCCGCCGGTCACCGGCGGGAAGATAGCGACCTCCCGGGCCGACCCGAGCGGCGCATCCAACGGGACGAACAGCTGATCAACAGCCGCGCGCAACCGATCGCGATTCTCGAAGGCGGCGGCGTGGACCGCGCTTTGCGCCGCGAGCCAATCGATCAGCGCTCTGACGGTCGTCACGTCGGTCGGCGGCGAAACCGTTTCCGCCGCCTGCCCGATCCGTTCGCGCACCCAGGCGAAATACAACATCTCGATCGTCACGACTCAGTCCATATGCTTGAGGCCGACGCGCAGGTAATCCCAGCCCGTCACCACGGTCAGCGCCGCCGCTGCCCAGAGCGTTACCAATCCGACCTGCCCGACCCACGGATACCCCGGCAACGCGCCGCCGAGGATGAGCGCGCCGAGCGAAACCAGCTGGAACGTCGTCTTCCACTTCGCCAGCTTCGATACCGGCACCGAAACCTGCAACTGCGCCAGAAATTCGCGCAATCCCGAGACGGCGATTTCGCGCAGGAGGATCACCAGCGCCGCAACCTGATGGATGCCCGAAATGATCGCGGGTTCTGGCCCCCGCGTGCCGACCAGCAACAGGATGACCGCCGCGACCATGATCTTGTCGGCGATCGGATCGAGGAAAACGCCGAGCTTCGACACCGTTCCTTGCGCCCGTGCGAGATAGCCGTCGAAATAATCGGTGATCCCCATCAGGCAGTATAGGACAAACCCGGCGGCATAGCCGTCGATCCAGCCGGGCCACCACAGGAACCAGGCCAGCAAGGGTATCGCGACGATGCGCGACAGGGTGAGAAGGTTGGGGAGCGTCAGCACGGACCCGCTGTAGCCGCGCGTCGACGCCTGGGAAAGCCCGCGCGATAATTCGCGTAGGTCAAAGGGTTTACCGAATGGCGGGTTGCCGCTTGCGGCAAGCCTGGGCTATGGCAGGTCCTTATTCCTGCCATATCGAGGCCACGATCCCATCATGCTCAACGCGCTCGGCTTGCTGAAGGAGCGCCGTTTTCTGCCGTTGTTCGTCACCCAGTTCCTTGGCGCGTTCAACGACAACCTGTTCAAGACGGTCATGGTGCAATTCGCGATCTACAAGATCTTCGCGGATCCCAAGCTGGAACAGAATTTTACGGCATTGGCGACAGCCCTCGGCATCATCCCGTTCTTTCTGTTCTCCGCACTGGCGGGGCAGCTGGCGGACACGAACGACAAGGCTAAGATCATCCGCATCGTAAAGACCGCGGAGATCCTGATCATGATCGTCGGGGCGGGCGGACTGATGCTAGCCTGGACCGGTTTCTCGACCGTCGGCCTGGTGCTGATGCTGTTCGCGGTGCTGTGCCTTGGCGTTCACTCCGCATTCTTCGGGCCGATCAAATATGCGATCCTGCCGCAGCATCTGCATGAGGATGAGGTTCTGGGCGGTACCGGGCTGGTCGAGTCCGCGACGTATCTCGCAATCCTCCTGGGCACGATCCTGGGCGGGTTCATGGCCGTGCAGCATGCCGCCATCGCGGTCCTCGCGGTTGCCGTGCTCGGCTGGCTCGCCTCGTTCAAGGTGCCGCCGGCGCGGCGCGAGGGCAAGGAACTGGTCGTCAACTACAATCCGTTCACGTCATCGTGGCGGCTGATCTCGGGTACCATGCACATCCGCCGGCTGTTCCTGGCGATCTGCGCCATCAGCTTCTTCTGGACCATGGGGTCGATCCTGATCATCGTGTTCCTGCCGCTCGCGAAGAACGTGCTGACCGCGGACAAGCACGTCTTCACGCTGATGACTGCGCTATTCTCGATCGGCGTCGCGGTCGGATCGGTGCTGATCAACGCGCTGCTGAAGGGCCACACCTCCGCAAAATATGCGCCGGCGTCGGTCCTTGCGATGGGCGGATTCGTCGTAGTGTTCTCGCTGCTGGTGCGCGGCTGGCCGGAAGCACCCGTCGGTACGCTGTACGACCTGATGAGCTTCATCGCCCTGCCCCGGGCGATCCTGCTCGTGCTGGTATTGATGGGGATTGCGGTGACCGGCGGGATGTTCGTGGTGCCGCTCTACGCGTTCCTCACCACCACCGTCAGCAAGGACGAAACCGCGCGGACCGTCGCAGCCAACAATGTCGTCAACGCCGGGGCGATGACGATCGGCGCGATCGGCGTTCAGGGGCTGACCCTGCTGGGGGTAACGCCGGACAACCTGCTGCTGGTCGTGGCTGCCATGTGCCCTGTGTCGGCGTGGATCGCCTGGAAGCTCCACGTCGCCTGCGACTGAGCCAGAGGCCCCGGCCGAGCCGGGATCGGGGCGTCAGCAGATGAACGTGTAGAAGCACACGAAGAATGCCGAGAAGCTCAGCACGAACAGCCTGACGTCCGAATCGTCCCGCGCCCGGGTGCGGGCGACCCGCTGCGCCACGACGGCCTGGCGGAACGGATGGCGGCTGCCGGACAAGGGGAGCGAGAGGTGGCGTTGCATGGCCGGATGTTAACGCTTTGTTTACGATGTCCGCCAGCGCTCGTTGCGGTTAACCGACGTGCAGAAATGGGACGCCAGACGCGTAAGCGGCCTGTGCCATTCTCCGCCGATTGCGCCGGCAGGCAAAAGTTTGTCGACGGGCGCTGCCGTTAAGACAGTTTTGACCAGATCTCCTGTTAACCAGACACATGACGAGTTGGCGTACCCCCTCCGAACCCAAGGCCGCGTTCCTCCTTGGAATCGTATTCTTCCTGGCCGCTGCGGCGTCGGTCAGTTTCGCCCGGTTTGATGGCGGCGTCGCCTATGTCTGGGGCGCGGCCGGACTCTTGCTGGCGCGGCTGGCGACGTTGCCCGTGCGACGCTGGGCCTTGCCGCTGTTCTGGTGCGGGATCGCCTGCGTCCTGGAGATCGGCGCCGTCGGCATCGGTTGGCGCGCCATCCCCGCGCTCACCCCGGTCCTGCTGCTGGAACCCGTCGTCGCGGCGCTGCTGCTGCGGCGCGTGCTCGGGCGCGGTCTCGATATTGAAACCGTGCGCGGGATGATCTGGTTCATCGGCCTCGCGGGTATCGTCGCGCCGTTCGTATCCGGGATCTTCGCTGCCGCGGTCGTATCGATCTTCGTGGGCGCGCCGTACTGGTCCAACTTCGTCCATTGGTTCGTCGCCCACGGATTGGGCGCGGTCCTGGTGACCCCGGTCGCGGCCGCCGTGATCAATCCGGACTGGCTGCAGCGCCTGAGCCGGTGGAAGCGCAAGGACCTGGTCGCCAACGGTTCGTTGATGCTGGCGGTGACGGCCACCGCCTTTTTCGTCTTCTATCAGAAACCCGCGCCAATCCTGTTCCTCCCCTTGTTGCCGATGGTGCTTGCGACGGTTCGCGGCGGGCGACTGGCGGCGATCGCCAGTACGGTCATCGTCGGGTCCATTGGCGCCATCCTTACCGCGCACGGGCGCGGACCGATCAATCTCATGCCCGGCTCGATCGGTGAAAAGTCGCTGCTCCTGCAGGGTTTCATCGCCTGCTCGGTGCTGCTGGTGCTGCCGGTCGCATCCCTGCTGACGCAACGGCGGATCATCGCCGAACGGTGGCGCGAGAGCGATGCGCGCTATCGCACGATCGCCGACAGCCTGAGCGACGCGATCATTGACGTCGGCCCTGACGGAACGGTCCGCTACGCATCGTCCGCGATCGCCGGCATGACCGGCCTGTCGTCGGGCGCCGTCATGGGGAGCAATGCCCGCGACTTCGTCTTCGCGGAGGATCAGCCGTTGCTAGCCCTCGCCTATCGCCAGGCGCTAGAGGCGCCGGGCCAGGCCGTGATCGTCCAATATCGCGGTGCGCGCGACACCGGGGTCGGGCGTCGCTGGTTCGAGGCATCGATCCGCGCCGTTACCGCCGACGGCGAGTCTCTCGGCGTCGTCGGCTCGATCCGCGACATTTCGGACCGCAAGAACCTCGAGCTTTCGCTGACCCGCGAAGCACGGCTCGACCCGCTCACCGGGTTGGCCAACCGTCGTGCATTCGTCGAGCATCTCGAGCGACTGTGCATGGCCAACGGGGCCGCTCTGCCGAATGGCCGGCACGGAAGCCTTGCGATCCTCGACCTGGACCATTTTAAGGCGATCAACGACCGCTACGGCCACCCTGTCGGCGACCAGGTGCTGCAGGCGATCGCCGCGGAAGCGATGCGCTTCTGTCGCGCGCACGATCTCGTCGCGCGGATCGGGGGGGAGGAGTTTTGCGTCATCTTCGGCGGGGCAACCATGGCCGACGCGGAAGCGGCGGGGAACCGTTTGCGCAGGGCGATCCGTTCCCTGCGGATACCGCTCGATAACGGATTGTCGATCTCGGTTACCGCCAGCATCGGACTGGCGGAGATCGTTCCCGCAATGCCCGCGCTGGAAATCCTGAAGCACGCCGATGCCGCCCTCTACGAAGCGAAGCGCCAAGGCCGCGATCGACTGCGGATCGCAGCCTGAGCGACCGGCTGGGCTCGCGTACGCTGGCGCACGGACTACCCGTCCAAGCCGTTGGCGCTGCGAGAAAGCTGTCGTAAGAACCCGTTATGAGCAGCGCCCCTACCCGTTTCCGCCTCCGATCCCCCTACCGAGTTGCGCTGCTGCTGGCGTTGACCGCATCGATGCCAGCGACGGCACAGGTTACGAGCGACCCCGTTCGCATCGAGCAGAGCGTCCGCACGCTTGCCTCCGATCTGTTCGAAGGCCGCGCGCCAGGCACGCGGGGCGAGGATCGGACGATCGGCTACCTCGTCGCGCGTTTCCAGGCGCTGGGACTGGAACCGGGCGGTCCGGCCGGCCAATGGGTGCAAAAGGTCCCGCTGGTCCACACGCGGCTCGGACGACCGCGCACCCTGCGGTTCGACGGGCCGGCAGGCGCGATGCCGGCCGAACAGGCGAAGGACATTTACGTCTCCACGATCCGTCCGGACGATTCGGCCAGGATCGCCGCTGCGCCTCTGGTCTTCGTCGGATATGGCGTGACGGCCCCCGAGCGTAAGTGGGACGACTTCAAGGGCGCCGATCTCAAGGGAAAGGTCGCGGTCTTTCTCGTCAACGATCCGGACTTCGCCGCCGCCAAGGGCGAGCCCGTTGCGGGCACGTTCGGTGGGCGTACGATGACCTATTATGGTCGCTGGACCTATAAGTTCGAGGAGGCGGCGCGACGCGGCGCGATCGGCGCGCTGATCATCCATGACACCGCCGGGGCGGGCTATGGCTGGAACGTCGTGGTCAGCAGCGGCGGTGAAAACTACGACATCGTGCGCGAGCCCTCCCGCCTCACCAGCCTCGCGCTGCAGGGGTGGGTTGCGGGCGATACGGCGGAGCAACTGTTCTCGGCGGCCGGGCTCGACCTGGCGAAGCTGCGGGTCGCAGCCCGTCAGCCGAGCTTTCGCCCGGTGACGCTCGACCGCCTCAGCTTCACCGCGGACGTTCCGGTCAGCCATGAGCAGGTCGACAGCTACAACGTTCTCGCTCGCATCCCCGGCACCGAACGTCCCGGGGAGGCCGTGATGTTCGGCGCGCATTGGGACGCATACGGCGCGGGTAAGCCCGATGCGGAAGGCCGGATCTATCGCGCCGGGGCGAACGACGATGCGCTGGGGATCGCCGCCCTTTTTGAAATCGCACGCAATCTGAAAGCGGCGCCGGCGCCTAAGCGAACGGTGATGTTCGCGGCCTGGACCGCGGAGGAGCGCGGACTGCTCGGATCCGAATATTATGCGACCCATCCGGTCGTGCCAATGGCCAAGACCGTCGCCAATCTCACGGTCGACATTCTCCAGACCGCTGGCCGGGCCAAGGACGTCGTACTCGTCGGCGCCGGACAGAACAGTCTCGAGGAGGACATGGCCCGGGTCGCGGCAGCCCAGCGACGCCGGATCACGCCCGAAAGCCTTCCAGAACGCGGGCTGTTCTATCGCGCGGATCACTTCTCCTTCGCAAAACAAGGCGTTCCGACACTGCTGTCGATGGGTATCGCCGGAGCGTCCGACCTCGAGCAAGGGGGCACTACGGCCGGCCAGGCATGGATCGATGCCTATACCGGTCACTGCTACCATCAGGCATGTGACGCGTGGAGCAGCGACTGGAACCTCGGCGGCGCGGTACAGGACATCAACCTGATCGGAACGATCGGCGCGGAACTCGCCAACTCCACCGTCTGGCCCGAGTGGAAAGCGGGCTCCGAATTCAAGGCGATCCGCGACAAAAACCGACCTGCTGGATAGGCACGCGGGCGTAGGATGCGAACGGGACCGTGGGAACGCTCAACCCGCGGCGCGCATTGAGCCGGTGTCGTGCAGCCCCGTGCGACGGAGGACCATCGACATGCGCCGTGCCCTGCCCCTGCTGCTGATTGCTACGGCGTGGACGTCGCCAGCGGATGCCGCCGACCCGGCGGCGACCGCTCCGATCGCGGTGAAGCCGCTCGGCGCAAATCTGGAGGCGTTCGCCTACCCCTTCCCGGTCCATTGGTACGGCGCCAGTTCGCAGGGTGCGCCGATCCGGATGGCCTATCTCGACGTACCGCCGAGCGCACGGGCGAATGGACGGACCGTTCTGCTCCTGCACGGCAAGAACTTCTGCGCCGCCACATGGCAGGGCACGGTCACGGCGCTGTCCAACGCCGGCTATCGGGTGATTGCCCCGGACCAGATCGGCTTCTGCAAATCCTCCAAGCCTGCGGGCTACCAGTACAGCTTCCAGAGCCTTGCGGCGCTGACGCGCGGGCTTCTGGACCAGGCCAGGGTTGGCAAGGTGCTGGTGGTTGGACATTCGACCGGCGGCATTCTGGCAGCCCGCTTCGCCCTGATGTATCCCGACCGCGTGGAGCGGATCGTTCTCGTCAACCCCCTGGGGCTGAACGACACGCTTGCTCAAGGCGTCCCCTATGCCGACCTCGGCACGCTGCGTCGCGAGGAGGCACGGACCGATGCCGCTTCGATCAAGGCATACCAGTTGCGCAATTACTATCATGGCCAATGGCGCCCGGCCTATGACCGATGGGTTGCGATGCTGGCAGGACAATATGCCAGCCCGGACGGCGATCTGGTCCGCGAAGCACAGGCGCGGCTTTCCGATATGATCGAAACGCAACCCGTCGCTGCGGATCTCGACCGGATCGTTGCTCCGGTATCGCTGATCATCGGCCAGAAGGACCTGACTGCCTTTCGCGCGAACACCGCCCCGGTCGCGGTGCGTTCTGCCGTCCAGACCGTGCCTCAGGCCGCCGAGGCGGTCGCCAGGCGCTTCTCCAAGATGCACTTGATCCGGATCGCCGACGCGGGCCATGCGCCGCAGGTGGAGGACCCTGCGCGGTTCAATGCCGTGTTGCTCGATGAACTTCGGTAGGATCACTTCGCATGGCCCCTCGCGGGGTTGCCTGTGCCCGACGATCGGCGGCCAGGTAGCGCGGCGCGGCGGATCCACCGCGTTCGTCCCGAAATGCGATCAGGACGCCCGATCGACAATCGCGCCAATGATCGTCAACTTGCATATATGGGATCACGCCTCTAGCGATGGGCCGGCTAGGCGTACGTAAAGGGATCCGAGATGAAAACCGTAGTGTGCCGGGAGCCCTTCTCGCTGGCCGTCGAGGACCGCCCGTCACCTTCTCCCAAGCCCGGCGAAGCGATCGTCCGGATCCGACGGATCGGCCTGTGCGGTACGGACTATCATATCTACGCTGGTCGGCACCCATTTCTCGCCTATCCACGCGTCATGGGCCATGAGCTGTCGGGCGAGATCGAGCACGTTCCCGAAGGCTCCGCGTTCCGCGTGGGTCAGGTCGTCGCGATCAACCCCTATCTCGCCTGCGGAACCTGTATCGCCTGCCGCAAGGGTAAGCCCAATGCGTGCGTAAGCATCAGCGTGCTCGGGGTGCATGCGGACGGTGGCATGGCGGAGCGTATCGCAATACCGCAGAGCGCGTTGTTTGACGCAGGGGCGCTGACCCTCGACCAGGCGGCGATGATCGAGTTTCTCGCGATCGGGGCGCATGCGGTTTCGCGCGCAGGGCTTCTGCCGGGCGACCGTGTGCTGGTGGTTGGTGCTGGCCCGATCGGGGTGGGAACGGGCTTATTCGCCCGCTTCAGCGGCGCGCATGTCACGCTTGCCGACACCCGGCCGACCCGCCTGGCGTTCGCCCGGGATCATCTGGCGTTCGACGATACGGTCGAGGCTGGTTCCGACCTGCCGACCGCGCTGGCCGAGGCAACCGGCGGCGACATGTTCGATGCCGTGTTCGATGCGACCGGATCGCTGTCAGCGATGGCGCAAAGCCTCGGCTATGTCGCCCATGGCGGGACATTGGTGCTGGTCGGCGTCGCGCCCGGGGATCTGGTGTTTCCCGATCCGGAATTCCACAAACGCGAAACGACCCTCGTCGCCAGTCGCAATGCGCTTTTGGACGATTTCGATCGAGTCAAGCAAGCGATCCTCGACGGCCTCATCCCGACCGACGTGCTCCATACCCACAGCCTCAAGGCGGAGGACATTCCGACCAGCATGCCCGACCTGATCGCCAGTGCGGACCACGTCCTGAAAGCAATCGCGCGCTTCTAGCGACCCGCGCGCGCGGTCCGTCACTCCCACTCGATCGTGCCGGGCGGCTTGCTCGTATAGTCATAGGTCACGCGATTGACGCCGCGCACTTCGTTGACGATCCGCGTCGCGACGCGCGGGAGGAAATCGCCCGGGAACTGGAACGCCTGTGCGGTCATCCCGTCGGTCGAGGTCACCGCGCGGAGCGCCAGCACATTGTCATACGTCCGCCCGTCGCCCATCACACCGACGCTGCGCACCGGCAGCAGCACCGCGAACGCCTGCCAGATCGCATCGTACAATCCGGCCCGACGGATTTCCTCGAGATAGACCGAGTCCGCCTTGCGCAATATGTCGCAGCGTTCCTTGGTGACTTCGCCCGGGATGCGGATTGCCAGACCCGGCCCCGGGAACGGATGCCGCCCGACGAAGATCTCAGGCAGACCAAGCTCACGGCCAAGCGCGCGGACTTCGTCCTTGAACAGTTCGCGCAGCGGTTCGACCAGTTGCATCTTCATCCGCGCGGGCAGGCCGCCGACATTATGATGGCTCTTGATCGTCACCGACGGCCCGCCGGTGAAGCTGACGCTCTCGATCACGTCGGGGTAGAGCGTCCCCTGCGCAAGGAAATCGGCGCCGCCGATCTTCTTCGCCTCGGCCTCGAAAATGTCGATGAACGCCCCACCGATGAACTTGCGCTTCGCCTCCGGGTCGGTGACGCCAGCGAGCCCGGCCATGAAGGTCGCCTCGGCATCCACATGGACCAGCGGGATGTTGTAATGGTTGCGGAACAGCGTGACGACCTGATCCGCCTCGCCGCTGCGCATCAGCCCGTGGTCGACGAACACGCAGGTCAGCTGCTCGCCGATCGCCTCGTGGATCAGCACCGCCGCGACCGCGGAGTCGACCCCGCCCGACAGCCCGCAAATGACCTTGCCGCTGCCGACCTGCGCGCGGATCTCGGCGATCTTGGTCGCGCGGAACTCGGCCATCGTCCAGTCGCCGGTGAGGCCACAGACGTGCCGCGCGAACGTCGCGATCAGCTTGGCGCCATCGGGCGTGTGGACCACCTCGGGGTGGAACTGCATGGCGTAATACTGCCGGTCGTCATCCGCGATCACCGCGAACGGCGCGCCGGGGCTCGCCGCGACGGGGCGGAAGCCGGGGGCGAGCGCGGTGACCTTGTCGCCGTGGCTCATCCATACCTGATGCGATTCGCCCTGCGTCCAGACGCCGTCGAACAGCGCGCAGGCATCGCCGATCTCGATCACCGCATGGCCGAACTCGCCGCTGTCGCCGAGCGTCACCGTTCCGCCAAGCTGATGCATCAGCACCTGCTGGCCGTAGCAGATCCCCATGATCGGCACGCCGCTGTCGAGGATTGCCTGCGGGATACGCGGGCTGTTCTCGTCGAGCACCGAGGCCGGGCTGCCCGAGAGGATCACGCCCTTGGGCTGCATCCGGTCGAACGCTTCGGCGGCGGTCGTGAACGGCGCGATCTCGCTGTAGACGCCCGCTTCGCGCACGCGGCGTGCGATCAGCTGGGTCACCTGGCTGCCAAAATCGACGATGAGGATGGAGTCGCTGGGATGTGTCATGCGGCCAGATAGCAGAAGTGCGCCGCGATGCCAGAGGGCGGGCGTGCGATTCGGTAGGGGGCGTCCGGGCCGTTCAGCTTCGGTCCACGCCTGCAAGTGTGAAACGAACGGAGAGGGATTGGGTTAAGCCTCCCTCCGTCATCACCCCGGCACGAGGGCGAGGTAAAGGGTTTGTCGGTTGCCGGAGATGCCGAAGGCGCACCGCGGCCGGAAGTTTGAGGATACGTTCGATGATATTGTTCGCGTTGCTAGTCACGTCCACCGCCGCCCAGGCCCCTGCCCCAATGCCCCCGCCCTGCCGCGCCGCCCAGCTTCGCCTGTCGCTCGATGGCAAGGACGGCGATTTCAACGGTATGTCGCATTCGGGGGTCGAGCTTTCGCTCCGCAACCATGGCCCGGAGTGTACGCTTCAAGCGCTTCCGACGATCGCCTTCTTCGACGCCCGCGGGCGTGTCCTGCCTGCAACACGACGCGCACCGGTGGGAATGCATCCTGGCCCGGCAATGCTCCCGGTCCGGATCAGCGGCGGACACCGTGCGGCGACCGCGCTGCGCTGGGTTTCGGGGCCCGTCTTCCCGACCAACCGGGCGCTCCGCGCAGCCAGCGTGACGGTACGGATCGGCAACACGTCACTCCGCTCGCCGATCACGGCGCTATTGTATGGCGCAGCCGACCAGCCGGCCGGCTTCGACCAGCCGCCCCTCCGCACCATGGAAGGCATGGCGGCGGGCTGATTCCCCCCACCGCCCCGCGCTTACTGGACCGGCTTGACCTGCAACCCGGTCCACTTCGCCGCGAACGCCCAGGCGTCCGCCGTCTCCGCGATCACCTTGTCGGTCGGCTTGCCCGACCCATGCCCCGCGCGCGTCTCGATCCGCACCAGTCGTGGCTTCGGCCCGAGATCGAGCGACTGGAGCATCGCGGTGTATTTGAACGTATGTCCCGGCACGACGCGGTCGTCGGTGTCCGCCGTTTCCGCCAGGATCGCCGGGTACGGCTTGCCCGCGCGGATATTGTGATAGGGCGAATAGGCGTAGAGCGTCTTGAAGTCGGCCTCCTTCGACGGGTAGCCGTAATCGTCGACCCAATAGCGCCCGGCGGTGAACCGGTCAAAGCGCAGCATGTCCATCACGCCCACCGCCGGCAGCGCCGCGGCGAACAGGTCGGGACGCTGGTTGGTGACGGCCCCCACGAGCAACCCGCCGTTCGACCCGCCCTGGATGACGAGCTGGTCCTTCCCGGTGATCTTCTGGGCCTTCAGATATTCGCCCGCCGCGATGAAGTCGTCGAACACGTTCTGCTTTTGCGCGAGGCGTCCGCCGTCGTGCCACGCCTTGCCGTACTCGCCGCCACCCCGGATGTTGGCGACCGCGAGCACCCCGCCCTGCTCGAGCCACGCCAGCCGCGTCGCCGAGAAGGTCGGCGTGACCGAGATGTTGAACCCGCCGTAAGCGTACAGCAGCGTGGGGGCCGGCGCGGTCACGTCCTTGCGGCGCACCACGAACATCGGCACGCGGGTGCCGTCCTTCGACGTGTAGAACCGCTGGTCGACCTGATAGCGCGCCGGATCGAACGCGACCTTGGGGGTGGCCCAGGGAGTCGCCTGGCCGGTCCTGATGTCATAGCGGTAGATCGTCGTTGGCGTCGCGAAGCTCGTGAACGCGTAGAAGGTCTCGTTATCGTCCGCCTCACCCCCGAAGCCGCCGACGTCCCCGATCCCGGGGAGCGGCACGGTGCCATCCGGCTTGCCGTCAAGCGCGAAGCGGCGAACCTCGCTCTTCACGTCCGCGAGATAGGACACGAGCAACCGTCCGCCGACCAGATTGGCGCCATCGATCACGTCCTTGCCCTGCGCAACGATCTCGGTTTCCGGGACCTCCGCCGAGCGTGCATAGAGGTTCGTCGCAACGATCCGCCCGCGCGGCGCGCCCTTGTTGGTCACCCAGTAGAAATTCCCGCCGACATTGCCCGCCAGCGTCCACTCGTTTTCGAGCCCCTTTACGATCGTCCGGGGCGCAGGCTTGGGTGCGGTCAGGTCGATCACGGTGATCTGGTAGCGATTGTCGGTGCCCTCGTGCGTGGTGATGACGAGCCACTTGCCGTCATCGGTCACCTGCGCATTGTGCCCGAGCTTGGGCTGGTCCGGCGTTGCATAGATCAGCGCGTCGGCCGATTGCGGCGTGCCGAGCTTGTGAAAATAGACCTGCTGATTCTCGTTGAGCGCCTGGAACTTCGACCCGTCCGCCGGCGCGGCGAAGCGCGAGTAATAGAAGCCAGACCCGTTCCTTGCCCAGGACAGGCCCGAGAACTTCACCCATTCGATCGTGTCCGACACGGCGCCGGTCGCAACGTCGAGCACCTTGACCGTGCGCCAATCGGTCCCGCCGTCCTGCACGGCGTAGAGCAGCTTGCTGCCATCTTCCGACGGCGTCCATTCGGCGAGCGCGGTGGCACCGTCCTTCGACCAGCCATTGGGGTCGATCAGGACCCGCCCTTCCCCGTCGACACTGTCGCGCACGTACAGCACCGCCTGGTTCTGCAACCCTGCATTGCGGCTGTAGAAATAGCGTCCGCCCTTCTTAACGGGCACGCCGAACCGCTCGTAGTTTAGCAACCGCTTCAACCGTGCAGCAAAGATGTCGCGCCCCGGGAGCGTCGCCAGATAGGCGTTGGTCACGGCATTCTGGTCGGCGACCCATTTTGCCACTTCCGCATCCGTGCGGACGTCGTTCTCGAGCCAGCGATAGGGATCGGCGACCTTGACGCCGAACTGTTCGTCGACCTGCGCGGTCCGGCGCGTTTCGGGATAGTGCATGGTTGGAGCCTGTGTCTGCGCGAGGGCGGGGGAAGCCAGGAGAACCGCGAGGATCGGAAAAGGTCGCATGCAAAGCCCCCAAACGAGAAAAGGAGCCACACTCTGGACGAGTGCAGCTCCTTTCTCAATGTCCGGCGACGATGGGCTTACGCCGCTTCGTCATACTCCTCGCCGGTCATCACCGGGCCCGAATCCTGGCCCTTGGCGGTGACGTCACGGTCGACGAATTCGATGATCGCCATCGGCGATGCGTCCGACAGGCGGATGCCAGCCTTGATGATGCGGGTGTAGCCGCCGTTACGACCGGCATAACGCTCGGCCAGAACGTCGAACAGCTTGGTCAGCTGCGCATCGTCGAGGAGGCGCGCATGCGCGAGACGACGGTTGGACAGGCCACCCTTCTTCGCGAGCGTGATCATCTTCTCGATGTACGGACGCAGTTCCTTCGCCTTGGCGACGGTCGTGGTGATCTGCTCGTGCTTGATGAGCGCGGCGCTCATGTTGCGGAACAGGGCAATGCGGTGGGCCGAGGTCCGCTGAAGCTTACGGCCGCCTACGCGATGACGCATGGTATGTCCTTCGTTCGATAAGGGGCCGTGTGAGGTACCCCAGAGCCGGTGGGGACGGTGGCCCACCCAATGTTCCGTCATTCCCGCGAAGGCGGGAATCCTAACTGGTGCCGGATACGCCGCGGCAAAGCCGCGTCGTCGGGCGGGCCAGAGGCCCGCCGGCCGGGCTTTCGCCGTCTCGGGATTAGCTCGCGCTAATCCCGTCCGGCTCAGCCCATAATCTCCTGCTCGAGCTTCTTCGCCATCTCTTCGATGTTCTCGGGCGGCCAGCCGGGGATTTCCATGCCCAGGCGGAGGCCCATGCTCGACAGCACTTCCTTGATCTCGTTGAGCGACTTGCGGCCGAAGTTCGGCGTGCGCAGCATCTCGGCTTCGGTCTTCTGGACCAGATCGCCGATGTAGATGATGTTGTCGTTCTTGAGGCAGTTGGCGCTGCGAACCGAAAGCTCGAGCTCGTCGACCTTCTTGAGCAGGTAACGGTTGATCTGCTGCGTATCGCCCGAAACCTCGGTGCCACCAGCGGCAGGCGCTGCCTGGCCGATCGGGGCCTGACGCGTGACGCTCGAATCGTCGAAGCCGACGAACAGCGCAAGCTGGTCCTGCAGGATGCGACCGGCGTAACCGACGGCTTCCTCAGGCGAAACCGTGCCGTCGGTCTCGATCGTCAGCGTCAGCTTGTCGTAATCGAGTTCCTGCCCGACGCGGGTGTTCTCGACCTTGTAGCTGACCTGTTTGACCGGCGAATACAGTGCATCGACCGGGATCAGGCCGATCGGCGCATCGGCCGGACGGTTGGCGACGGCGGGGACATAGCCCTTGCCGACGTCTGCGGTCAGTTCCATGTTCAGCGTCGCGCCATCATCGAGATGGCACAAAACGAGCTGCGGGTTCATCACTTCGATGTCGCCCGAAACCGCAATGTCGCCCGCCTTGACCGGACCCGGGCCGGTTGCCGACAGCTGGAGCCGCTTCGGCCCCTCGCCCTGCATCCGCAGCGCGATCTGCTTCACGTTGAGCACGATGTCGGTCACGTCCTCGCGAACGCCCGCCAGCGACGAGAATTCGTGGAGCACGTTCTCGATCTTGATCGACGTCACCGCCGCGCCCTGCAGCGAAGACAACAAAACGCGCCGCAGCGCGTTGCCGAGCGTCAGGCCGAAACCACGCTCCAGCGGCTCGGCGATAAAGGTCGCCTTGCGCTTGCCGTCACCGCCGGGCTTCTTTTCGAGACCGGACGGCTTCTTGAGCTCCTGCCAGTTCTTTGCATTGACGGACATAGGCTATCCCTTGATTTTGGGTCGGCACGGGCGATGCCGACCAAGTGGGAATCGGACCGTGCAGCGCGATCAACCGCGCACGGCCGAGACGAAATCAGACGCGGCGACGCTTCGAAGGACGCACGCCGTTGTGCGGGATCGAGGTAACGTCACGGATCGAGGTGATCTGGAAACCGACCGCCTGCAGCGCTCGAAGCGCCGACTCACGGCCCGAACCCGGGCCCTTCACTTCGACTTCGAGCGTGCGGACGCCGTGCTCGGCGGCCTTCTTGCCCGCGTCTTCCGCTGCGACCTGGGCCGCATACGGGGTCGACTTGCGCGAGCCCTTGAAGCCCATTGCGCCGGCCGACGACCACGAGATCGCGTTGCCCTGGGCATCGGTGATCGTGATCATGGTGTTGTTGAAGCTTGCGTTCACATGCGCGACACCAGAGGTGATGTTCTTGCGCTCACGCCGCTTAATGCGTTGCGGTTCACGTGCCATTGTCTTGTCCTAACCCTGCTACAGGAGCGAGCCGCGGTCACCCGCGGCTCAAGCTCACTTCTTCTTACCGGCGATCGGCTTTGCCTTGCCCTTGCGGGTGCGCGCATTGGTATGCGTGCGCTGGCCGCGAACGGGCAGGCCCTTGCGATGGCGCAGGCCGCGATAGCAGGCCAGATCCATCAGGCGCTTGATGTTCATCGCGACGGTGCGACGAAGATCACCCTCGACCGTGTAATCGGCGTCGATGGTTTCGCGGATGTGGAGGACTTCCTGGTCGGTCAGGTCCTGCACGCGCGCGGTCATCGGGATGCCCAGCTTGGTGACGATTTCCTTGGCCTTGGTGTCGCCAATGCCGTGGATGTAGGTGAGCGCGATAACAACGCGCTTGTTGGTCGGGATGTTGACCCCGGCGATACGTGCCATGAACTTGGTTCTCCTGCTCCACGGAACATGCATGGCTGCACATCCCATCTCATCGCGTTGCGCAACCGAACCCCGTGCCTTGCCAAAAACGCAACACACCGGCGAGCGCAAACGTGCGCCGCCGGAGACCGGTGGTTCGGAATGCCGGGCTGGTAAAGATCGACTCGGCGTCTGTCAAGCACGCGCGATCCGATTGCTTACAAGGAGATGGGAACCACGATCGCTGCGATCAACCCCGGTACATTGTCGTGCAGCTCGACCCTGCCCCCATGGAGACGCGCAACGGCTTCGACGAGCGCCATGCCCAAGCCCGCACCCGGCAGGCTACGCGCCTGGTCCAGCCGCCCGAACCGGCGCAGCGCCTGCGCCCGATCCGCTTCGGCGATGCCGGGGCCGCGGTCCTCCACCTGAAAGTGCATCGCGTTCCCGGACAGCGCGGCCCGCAGCACGATCTCGCCCCCGCTACCGGCATGCCGCAGCGCGTTGTCGATCAGATTTGCAAGCGCCTGCGTCATCAGTTCGCGGTGGAGGATCACCTTGGGCAAGCCGGGCGCCAGGACCGCTTCGAACCGCATCCCCGCATCTTCCACCACCGGAGCGTAAAGATCCGCAATCTCTTCGATCAGCGTTGCCGGTTCGATCGGTGCCAGCCGGTCGCGAGAGACGGACTCAGCCCGGGTAATCTCGATCATGGTCGACAATATCCGCAGCACCAGGTCGGTTTCGATCAACAGCCCGCCCATCGCGGCCTCGCGCTGTACCGGGTCGGCCTGCAGCACCGCCGCCTCCGCCTTGGCGCGCAACCTGGCGAGTGGCGAGCGCAAGTCGTGGGCCAGACCGTCGGTCACGATGCGAAGCTCGCTCATCAGCCGCTCGGTCTTGTCGAGCATCGCGTTCAGACGCGTTGCGAGCCGGTCGAAGGCATCGCCGCTCGCGGCGTTGGCGACCCGGCGCGAAAGATCCCCTGCAGCAACGCCCTCGATCACCGCCGCGACCCGGTCGAGCCTGCGCCCGACGTAGCGCGTGACCACCAACCCCCCGCCGATACCCAGCGCGAGCGACAGCATCGTCGCGGCCGCCAGCGCACGCTCGATCCCACGTTGTTCCTCTTCCCAATCGTCGAGCAACCGGCCGCTCACCAACCGGTAGGCACCGATCTGCCGGACCGCATAGCCCGTCTCGCGATCCGACCAGGGAGACCCGATCGCCCGGATCTGGAAGCCGAGTTTCGGCCAGCGCGCGAACTGGTCGAGCTCCGGCCCTACCCCTGCGATCAGCCGGCCGTCGCGCGCGATCACCGCGACGATCCGCGACAGGTCGCCCGGCGTACGGGCTTCGCGGATGGTGCGACCAAGCGCGGTCAGACCGCCGGTGCGATAGACCGCCACCAAAGCGTCCGACTGCTCGATCGTGTCCCGGCGGAGCTCGTCGATCGCATCGTCGCGGACGACCTTCCAGACGAAGGCGACGAGCACGAGATTGGAAACCAGCGCAAGGGCGATCGACAGCAGCGCAATCCGCGCCGTGACCGATAGTCGGATCAAGGCTCGACCGACAGCCGATACCCGGCGCCACGCACCGTGTGCAGGATCGGCGCCGCAAATCCGTCTTCAAGCTTACGGCGCAGCCGACCGATGTGAACGTCCACCACGTTCGATCCCGGATCGAAATGATAGTTCCAGATCTTCTCGAGCATCATGGTCCGGGTCACCACCTGCCCCGCGTGACGCGCGAGATATTCGAGCAGATTGAACTCGCGCGCGCCGAGCGCGATCGGCTTGCCCTGTCGCGCGACCGTCCGCGCGAGCAGGTCGATCTCCAGGTCCCCGACCGACAGCCGCGTCGGTTGCCCGTCCGTCGCGTTGCGATCGACCCGGCGGAAGATCGCGTCGATCCGCGCGGTCAGTTCGGCGAACGAGAAAGGCTTGACCAGATAATCGTCGGCGCCCGCGTTGAGCCCGTCGATACGGTCGTCGACCGTCGCCAAAGCCGACAGCACGAGCGTCGGCGTGCGCACGCCCGCGGCCCGAATCGCGCCGAGCATCGCCAGACCGTTCAGGCCCGGCAGCATCCGGTCGGCGATGATGAGATCGAAGATGCCTTCACTGGCCAGGAACATCCCGTCGCGGCCATCGGCGCAGGTTTCGACGGCATAACCAGCCTCGCCCAGTCCCTTTGCGAGATAGGCGGCGGTCGAGCTATCGTCTTCGACGATCAGGATCTTACGGGTCACAGGCGGCATTCCGGGCGGTTTCCTCGTGCCTAGAATGAAATGAGGCCGACGGAAAGCAAGCCTTCCGCCGGCCAACGGCACTCCCGGGAGTGCGAGTGCCGATCTCGGTGAACGTTTCCGGCCGCGTGCGCCGGCCATGGGGGTATGTTTGCACCGGATCGCCTGCGCGATCCGGTGACATTGAAGTGACGAAAATGTCATTCAGATTTTGGGTTTCGCGCGGATGCGGCGGGGAGCAGTGCTCCCTCTTCTGCCGTCATGCTGAACTCGTTTCAGCATCCACTGCGCAACGGGGCGGCCCGGACTCGCGGAGGGCTGGATCCTGAAACCAGTTCAGGATGACGGCGTGGGGGGGGCATGCCGTCAAGCGCCCGGCACCAGCGACTGCAAGCCGCTCAAGCCGCGCCGAGAATACCCTCGATCGCGTGCGACACGCTGTCCATGTCGGCCATCCCGTCCACCCGCGCAAGCAGCCCGCGCGCCTCGTAGATCGGAATGATCGGCTCGGTCTTGGCGCGATACTCGGCCATGCGCGTGCGCACGGTTTCCTCGTTGTCGTCCGGACGGCGCTTGAACTCATGGTGTCCGCAAACGTCGCAGGTCCCCGCGACCTTCGGCTGCTTGAAATGGTCGTGATAGCCGGCACCGCAGTTGGCACAGGTGAACCGTCCGACGATCCGTTCGACCAAGGCATCTTCGTCGACGGTCAACTCGATCACCTTGTCCAGCGTGCGGCCACGCGCCGCCAGGATCGAATCGAGTTGCTCGGCCTGTGCCGCCGTACGCGGATAGCCATCGAAGATCACGCCGTTGGCGGTGTCGCCCATGTCGAGCCGCTCGCCGATAATGCCCGAGACGATCTCGTCGGAAACGAGCTGTCCCGCCTCCATCACCGCCTTGGCCTGAAGCCCGACCGGCGTTCCCGCCTTCACCGCCGCGCGCAGCATGTCGCCGGTCGACAGCTGGACCATGCCACGGTCCTTTTCGAGCCGCGCCGCCTGGGTGCCCTTGCCCGCGCCCGGGGGCCCCAACAGAATGATGTTCACACGCGTCTCCCCTTACCGATCAGCGCTTCAGCGCAGTCGGCCGCCCTTCAGCTTCGCCTTCTTGATCAGATCGCCATATTGATGTGCGAGCAAGTGGCTTTGAATCTGCGTCACCGTATCCATCGTCACGTTGACGACGATCAACAGGCTCGTCCCGCCGAGGTAGAAGGGAATCGACAACGCCGAAACGAGATACTCGGGCAGCAGGCAGATGATCGCGAGATAGCCCGCACCGATCACGGTGATGCGCGTGAGCACGTAATCGAAATAGGTCTCGGTGTTCTTGCCCGGACGGATGCCGGGAATGAAGCCGCCATGCCGCTTCAGATTGTCCGCGGTTTCTTCCGGGTTGAACACGACGGCGGTGTAGAAGAACGAGAAGAAGACGATGCCCGCACCGTACAGCAGCATGTAGGCGACGCTACCATGCTGCAGATACTGGTTCAGCGTGATCACTACCGACCCCCACCAGGTGTCGCCCGACACGTTCTTGCCCGCGAACTGCGTGATCGTCAGCGGCATCAGCAGCAACGACGACGCGAAGATCGGCGGGATGACGCCTGCCGTGTTGATCTTGAGTGGCAGATGGCTGCGATCCGACTGCATCCCGCGCTGGGTCTGGCGCTTGGGGTACTGGATCAGGATGCGACGCTGCGCGCGCTCCATGAAGCAGATGAACAGGATCAACCCCGCCACTGCGACGATGATCGCGACCAGCGTGAAGCCGGTAACGTTCCCGCCCCCGGTCCGCGCGGTCTGCGCGAGGTTGTAGAGCGTCGTGGGCAGGTTGGCGACGATGCCGGCCATGATGATCAGCGACATGCCGTTGCCGATGCCGCGGCTGGTGATCTGCTCGCCGATCCACATCAGGAACATCGTCCCGCCGACGAGGCTGATGACCGAGCCGATGATGAACAGCATGCCGGGATCGACCACAACGCCCTGGCTCTGGAAGCCGAGGCTGAGGAAATAGCCCTGGATCACGGTCAGCGCGACGGTCCCGAAGCGCGTGTACTGGTTCAGCCGCTTGCGCCCGCTCTCGCCTTCCTTCTTGATCGCGGCAAGCGTCGGCGACAGCGAAGTCGCGAGCTGCACCACGATCGAGGCGGTGATGTACGGGGTAACACCCAGCGCGATCAGGCTCGCGCGCTTGAGCGAGCCACCCGAGAATGCGTTGAAGAAATCGAGCACGCCGCCATTCGTGCGGCTCGCCAGCGCAGCGAGCGCGGTCGGGTCGATCCCCGGCAGCGGGACGTAGCTGAGCAGGCGGAACACGATCAGCGCGCCGATGGTGAACCACAGCCGCTTCTTGAGGTCGGTCGCCTGCGCGAACTTCGACAGGCTGATGCTTGAGGCCATTTTATCGGCTGCGGATGCCATGCGGTTGATCGTCCTGGAATCGATATCGGCGGAAACAAAAACGGCGGGAAACGTTTTACCGCCCCGCCGCTTCATATAGTCATGCAAGCGGCCTTGCCTAGCCACCTGCTACGCCCACCCCGGCGAAGGCCGGGGCCCAGTCGAGATGCCGACAGTGACACGGGCGACGCCCTGGAGCGTCGACCTGCGCGACTGGGCCCCGGCCTTCGCCGGGGAAGCGCTAGCTAAGCGACAGTTACGCCTTGAACGACGCCTTGTGCGCCTGGCGCTCCTTGTACTTCACGCCTTTCTTGGCGGCAGCCTTCTCGTTTGCCGGCATGACGTAGATCACGTCGACCGAACCGCCAGCCTTTTCAACGGCCTCGATCGCGCCCTTCGACGCACCGGCAACCGTGAACTTGAGGACCGTGGTCAGTTCGCCCTTGCCGAGCAGACGGACGCCGTCCTTGCCACCACGCGCGAGACCAGCAGCCTTCAGCGCTTCGTGGTCGATCGAAGCGCCAGCCTCGATCTTGCCCGCGTCGATCGCCTTCTGGATCGCACCGAGGTTTACCTCGGCATAATCCTTGGCGAAGATGTTGTTGAAGCCACGCTTAGGCAGACGCATGTGGAGCGGCATCTGGCCACCTTCGAAGCCAGCGATCGACACGCCCTCACGGCTCTTCTGGCCCTTCTGGCCGCGGCCGGCGGTCTTGCCCTTGCCCGAACCGATACCACGGCCGACACGCATCTTGGATTTACGCGCGCCCTGGTTGTCGCGGATTTCATTAAGTTTCATGAGTTGCACTCGCTTTCGCTTTTGTCGCGCGGACTATTAGGAAGTGGGTGCGCCTAGCGGAGTGATGCGTCATATGCAAGCCCTCCAGCCTGCAATCCCCAGCGCGCGGGACGGCCGGTATGCCACGCCTGCACGTAAGCAGCAGGGCAGCATAGCGAGGCCGGCGCCGTCATCCCTTCGCTGCTGGGAGCGCCATTGCCGGTTGCGCCACGTCCATTGGGCTCCGGACCGGGGGCGGTGCAAGAAGTCGGGCGGTCAACCAGCGGCCCAACGGTCGTTCGTACCATAAATGGATCACGATCCCGGCAAGGGTCGCGCCACCCATCGTCACAACGCCGGACAGCGCGACCAGCAGAGGGCTTGCACTGTGAAACGAGGCGAAGATTTTGAAAACCGCCAAGCTCAGCATTGGATGCGCCAGATACACCGCATAACTTGCTGCGCCAATCAACAGCCAAAGCCGCGACCGCACGACAACACCATGGCGTTCCAGCGCCAGCGCGCTGGCGACCGTAAGCAGTGCACAAGGCCCGAGGACATAGCCCCTGAGGTTGCCATAAAAGAACGGTCGCATCGCCATCAACAGGAACAAGCCAAGTAGCGCCAAAGCCCAGGCCGCTCGTCGGCTTGGGATAAGGTGCACGCCCTGTTCGGTGCATATGCCGAGAATGATGCCGTATCCGAACTCCAGCAGAAGCGATGAAGTGTAGAGTGCCGGTAGGGCGCCGGTAGACCGGACGACGTCGCCAAGCACCGCCAGCACTCCCAAGACGGCCAGAATCGCCGCCCGCTGCCAGAATATGCGTCGCAGGAGGAGGCTCAGCGAGAACACCGCGTAAAAGAACATCTCGTAGTTGAGCGTCCAACCCGGATAGAGCAATGGAGCGACGTGCCCCCGCCCCGGAACGTATGGCACGAAAAACAGCGATTTAGCCAAGGGAGCAAGTTCGGTCGTAGTGGCACGAAACATCGACGGAACGAGCGCTGCGCATAGCACGAGGCCGATCGTAAGCGTCCAGTAAAGCGGCACTACCCGGATGATCCGGCTCGCTGCGAAACGTTGTGGCGACACGGTCCGGGCCGATGTTGCATGGATCATGACGAAGCCACTGATAACGAAAAATATATCGACGCCAACAGCGCCTAACGACCCAAGGTCCTCCAGCCACCCTCCGTAGCGAAACGACCAATGGTTGAAGACAACGAATAACGCCGCGATTGCTCGTAATGCTTGTATGTTCTTGATCATGCTGCCCCCGCAGCAAACCCTATACTTCAGATCCAAAGGTCGCTCAAGGCAGCCCCGATGCATTCCGCTCACGTGCTGAACCGCGGCACAACCGTCTGACGTCAATCGCTACCAAGTGTAGCCGTGCAGATCGGATCATGCGCCGGACTTCCGCGGTGTCCCCACGCTCGTCCGTCTCGCCCATCGCTTCGGGACCAAGGCTGGTCACCGTCGCACACGATCCGCCTTGCGTCGCAACGATGGTCAGTCTGCCCGAATTGCTAAGCTGAGCGTCAGGAGCCAAGGCACCGACCACGGGGCGCAAGAGCGATGTCGGAAAGCGAGGGCTGAATTCCGCCCCTGCCGACGACGCAAATGGCAAGTGACCCGTCGCTACCGATCGTCCGATGCCTGCGGGTGCCCCTTCAACCTACGCGCAACGCCGTAGCCGAACTCGATCCTTGTTTGCGCCGGACGGTGTCGTGCGGACAGCAGGCGTATCGGTCCCCGATCATTCCCGCGGCATGGCAGGGATTACCGGGGCCGCAATTTTGCCCGCTGCTCGGCCGATCCGTGCAGGCAAGCGTTCCTGCAGCCATCGCCCGAGCGGTCGTTCGTACAGCAGATGGATGGCGACACCGATGCCGCATGCTGCGACCACTGTCGTGACTCCGCGCACCGTTACGCCGGCCGGGCCCGGGACCGGTACATGCGCCAAGGCTTTCACCACTATTACGGTCGAGAGAAGGTGGACCAAGTATATCGCATAGCTCGCCGCTCCCAGCAAAAGCCACAACCGCGACCGCACCGCCACGCCCTGCCGCTCCAACGCCAATGCACCGACTACGGTGAGCAGGGCAAATGGTCCGAGAACATACCCGCGGATACTGACCGGGAAAATGCCCATCATCGCCAGCAAGAGCGACAACCCGACGGCCACAAATGCCCACGCGACGCCGCGGTTAGGAATTAGCCGCAACCACTGCTCGGCAAACATGCCGAGGACCATGCCGTATGCGAATTCCAACAGGAGCGAAGCGGTGTAGAATTTCATCAGAAATCCCGTCGGTCGACCGACTAGCCCGATCACGACCAAAGCGCCCAGGACGACGAGAACCGCCGCGCGTTGCCAAAACACGTTCCGAAGGAACAGGCTCAGCGCGAAGATCGCGTAAAAGAACATCTCATAGTTCAGCGTCCACCCCGTGAACAACAGAGGGGAGACCTGCGTTCGTCGCGCCCAGGCTGGCCCGTAGGGTTCGTACGGCACGAAAAACAGTGATTTGAGCAGCGGCGCCAGGTCCGTGGTGGTGGATCGGATGACGTTCGGCGCAATTACCGCTCCAAGGAAGAGCGCGATGGTGAAGGTCCAGTAGAGCGGTACGATCCGGATGATGCGGCTGACGGCGAACCGCGCCGGCGATATGGTGCGTCCCGCTGTTGCGTGGATCATGACGAAACCGCTGATCACGAAGAAAATATCGACGCCAACCGCGCCAATCGCCCCCAGACGTTGAAACCATCCCCCATACAGGGCGGCCCAGTGGTCGACCACGACAAGTAACGCCGCAACAGCCCGCAATGCCTGGATGTTTTTGATCATGCCGCCCCCGCGGCGTCCTCATAGCAAAAATCCGGGCATCGCACTAGGCAACCCCCGGATCCTTACAGTTCAAATCACAAACGTGACGAAGTGTGTCAGTCGACGATCTTCACCATATGCGCGACCTTGCGGATCATGCCCCGGACTTCCGGAGTATCCTCGAGCTCGCGCGTCTTGTGTATCTTGTTGAGGCCGAGGCCGATCAGCGTTGCGCGCTGGTCGGCTTCGCGGCGGATCGGCGAACCGGTCTGCGTGATCTTGATGGTCGCCATCGATATTACTCCGCGATCGCTTCGGCCTGGGCCTCGGCGACGTCCTTGTCCGCGCCACCACGGCCGAGCAGGTCAGCAATCTTCTTGCCGCGACGCTGCGCTACCGCCTTCGGGCTGACCTGTGCGGTCAGCGATTCGAAGGTTGCACGGATCATGTTGTAGGGGTTCGAAGTGCCGACCGACTTGGTCACCACGTCCGCGACGCCGAGCGCCTCGAACACGGCGCGCATCGGGCCGCCTGCGATGATGCCGGTGCCGGGAGGCGCCGAGCGCAGCGTGACGAGGCCGGCACCGAAGTGACCGCGACCGTCATGATGCAGCGTACGGCCTTCCTTCAGCGGAACGCGAACCATCGCCTTCTTGGCAGCAGCCGTCGCCTTGGAGATGGCTTCCGGCACTTCGCGTGCCTTGCCATGACCGAAGCCGACACGGCCCTTGCCGTCGCCCACGACGACAAGCGCTGCGAAGCCGAAGCGCTTACCGCCCTTGACCGTCTTCGAGACGCGGTTGATGTGAACCAGCTTCTCGATCAGCTCTTCGCCACCATCGTCCGAACCCGGACGACCGCCGCGATTGTCGCGACCGCCGCGGCTGTCACGGCCACCCCGGTTTGGACCACCGCCACCAGGGCCGGTGCGACCACGACCACCACGGGGGCCACGGCCCTGCGGTGCATCGTTCGGCGTCGTTGCCGGTGCGGCGATCTCGCCGGTGTTGATCTCATCCGCCATGTCTTAGAACTCCAATCCGGCTTCGCGCGCGGCTTGCGCCAGCGCCTTGACGCGGCCGTGGAACAGGAAGCCGCCACGGTCGAACACGACCTGCGTCACGCCGGCTGCCTTGGCAGCTTCGGCAACGCGCGTGCCGACGCCGATCGCTGCATCGACATTGGCCCCGGTCGTGTCACGCACGTCCTTTTCCAGCGTCGAGGCAGAGGCAACGGTCACGCCCTTGGCGTCGTCGATGATCTGCGCATAGATGTGACGGCCCGAGCGGTGGATCGACAGCCGCGGACGGCCCGTTCCACGCGCACGGAGCGCGGTGCGATTGCGGCGGCGCCGCTTCTCGAAGAGAGACATACCCTTGGTCGACATTACTTCTTCTTCCCTTCCTTGCGGAAGATGAACTCGCCGTCGTACTTGATGCCCTTGCCCTTGTACGGCTCGGGCTTACGCCACTGGCGAATTTCCGCGGCCAGCTGGCCGACCTTCTGCTTGTCCGTGCCCGAAATCTCGACCGTCGTGTTGTCGGGGGTCTTGACCTCGATCCCCTCCGGCACGTTGATGTTGACGTCGTGGCTGTAGCCAAGCTTCAGGTTCAGATTGCGACCCTGGGCCGCGGCACGATAACCAACGCCGTTGATCAACAGCTTCTTGGTGAAGCCGTCCGACACGCCGGTGATCAGGTTCTGAACCATGGTACGCTGCATACCCCAGAAGGCACGCGCGCGCTTGGTGTCGTTCGCGGGGACGACCGAAATACCGCCATCCTCGAGCGTGTAGCTGATCTCGTCGCGCAGCGGCATCGCGAGGGTGCCCTTCGGGCCCTTCACGCTGATCTGCCCGCCGTCGATCGTCGCAGTGACGCCGGCGGGAACGGTGATCGGCTTTTTACCGATGCGGCTCATCAGAACACCTCCGCGAGGACTTCGCCGCCGACGTTCTGCTCACGCGCTTCCGCGTCGGACAGAACACCCTTGGGGGTGGAAACGATCGTGATGCCGAGGCCGTTCATGATGCGCGGCAATTCGGTCGAACCCGAATAGACGCGACGACCGGGCTTGGAGACACGGGCAACGTGCTTGATCGCGGGCTGGCCCTCGAAATACTTCAGCTCGATGCGGATGCCGGCCGCGGGGCCCATCTGCTCTTCGCTGTAGCCACGGATGTAGCCTTCGCGCTGGAGCACGTCGAGAACGCGGGTCCGCAGCTTGGAGCCCGGCGTCAGGACGGAGTCCTTGCGCGCGCGCTGGCCGTTGCGGATGCGGGTGAGCATATCACCCAGGGGATCGGTCAATGCCATCTCGTGATCCTTACCAGCTCGACTTCGTAACGCCCGGGATCAGGCCCTTGTTGGCCAGATCGCGCAGCTGAATACGGCAGAGGCGGAACTTGCGATAATATGCGCGCGGACGACCCGTCAGCTCGCAGCGGTTGCGGATGCGCGTCGGGTTCCCGTTGCGGGGAATCTCGGCCATCTTGAGACGGGCCTCGATGCGCTCGCCGTCGCTCAGCGTGCTGTCGGCAGCGATTGCCTTCAGCGCGGCGTACTTGGGCGCGTACTTCTTGACGAGCATCTTGCGACGCTCGTTCTTGTTCACTGAACTTACCTTGGCCATCTTATGCCGCCTTCTTCTGGTCGTCAGCAGACTCTGAGCCAGTCACTTCTGGCGGGAACGGGAAGCCGAACAGACGGAGCAGCTCGCGCGCCTCGTCGTCGGTCTTCGCGCTGGTCGTGACGATCACGTCGAGACCGCGGATCTTGTCGATCTTGTCGTAGCTGATTTCCGGGAACACCAGCTGCTCCTTCAGGCCGCAGGCATAGTTGCCGCGTCCGTCGAACGACTTGGGGTTGAGCCCGCGGAAATCGCGAACGCGCGGGAGCGCGATCGTGATGAAGCGATCGAGGAATTCGTACATCCGCTCACGACGCAGCGTGACCTTGACACCGATCGGCATGCCTTCACGCAGCTTGAACTGCGCGATCGACTTCTTGGCCTTGGTCACGACGGGCTTCTGCCCTGCGATCAATTCCATTTCGCCGAAAGCCTGGTCGACCTTCTTCTTGTCCTGCGTCGCTTCGCCCACGCCCATGTTGAGCGTGATCTTCTCGATGCGCGGAACTTCCATCGCGTTCTTGTAGCCGAACTTCTCGGTCATCGCTGCGACGATCTTGTCGTCGTAGATGCCCTTCATGCGGGGCTTGGTAGCTGCATCAGCCATCGATCTTGTCTCCGGTCTTGACCGCAACACGAACCTTCTTGCCGTCCTGGGTCTCGAAACGAACGCGCGTCGGCTTGCCGTCGGCGGTCACGTGCGCGACCTTCGAGACGTGCAGCGGCGCTTCGCTACGCATCAGGCCACCCTGCGGGTCACCCTGGCTCGGCTTGGTGTGGCGAACGGCGATGTTCACGCCGGACACGACGACCTTGCCGTCCTTCGGCATCGCCATCGTTACGTCACCGGTCTTGCCCTTGTCCTTGCCGGACAGGACGATGACGCGGTCGCCTTTCTTGATACGTGCAGCGGCCATTACAGCACCTCCGGCGCAAGGCTGATGATCTTCATGTGCTTCTTGCCGCGAAGCTCACGCACGACTGGGCCAAAGATACGGGTGCCGATCGGCTCCTCGTTCTTGTTGACCAGCACGGCCGCATTCGAATCGAAGCGGATCACGGTGCCATCGGCGCGGCGAATGTCCTTCGCCGTACGTACGATGACGGCACGGTGCACGTCGCCCTTCTTCACGCGGCCGCGCGGTGCGGCCTCCTTCACGCTGACGACGATGATGTCGCCAACGCCTGCAACACGACGCTTGGAACCCCCAAGCACCTTGATGCACATAACCCGCTTCGCGCCGCTGTTGTCAGCGACCTCGAGATTGGATTGCATCTGGATCATTGGATCCGCTTCCTTCTCATCTGGGGCCGATACCGACCGGTCCCCGCCTCAATAAACGCTGACGCTTACGCGTCGACGTCGACTCGTTGCGGCGTCGCGTGGGCGTTAACCCGCTCGATCACCTTCCACGTCTTCAGCTTGGAAATCGGCGCGGTCTCTTCGATCCGCACGATCTCGCCCAGCTTGAACTCGTTGCCCTCGTCATGGGCATGGTACTTCTTGGTACGACGAATGATCTTGCCGTAGAGCGCATGCTTGACCTTGCGCTCCACGTTCACGACCACCGTCTTGTCGCCCTTGTCGGAGACGATCAGCCCCGTCAGCACGCGCTTTGGCATGTCTAAATCCTTACTTTGCCGCAGTGTCGCGCGAACGCGCGGTCTGCAGGGTCTTGATGCGAGCGATGTCGCGACGGACTTCGCGAACCCGGCTCGGCTTTTCGAGCTGGTTGGTCGCGGCCTGGAAGCGGAGGTTGAAGGCCTCGCGCTTCAGGTTGCCGAGCTCTTCACCCAGCTGGTCCTCGGACTTCGCCTTGAGGTCGTCGATGCGGGCCATTTTATGCAACTCCCAGATGCGAGGTGTCGCCGAGACGGGCAACGACCTTCACCTTGATCGGCAGCTTCATCGCTGCACGGCTGAACGCCATAGCGGCAATGTCACCGGGAACGCCATCCAGTTCGAACAGGATGCGGCCTGGCTTGACGCGGGCGGCCCAATATTCCGGCGAACCCTTGCCCTTACCCATGCGGACTTCGGCGGGCTTGCCCGAGACGGGAACGTCCGGGAACACGCGGATCCACAAACGGCCCTGACGCTTGATGTGACGCGTGATCGCGCGGCGAGCCGCTTCGATCTGGCGTGCGGTGAGACGATCCGGCTCCATCGCCTTCAGGCCGTACGACCCGAAGTTGAGCGTGGTGCCACCCTTGGCGTCGCCATGGATGCGGCCCTTGAAGGCCTTGCGGAACTTGGTCTTTTTCGGTTGCAGCATGATCTATTCCTTAGCGGCGCGGATCAGGCCGGACGCCGGAAGTCTGCGCTTCCATCATCAGCCGGTCGGTCGCCATCGGGTCATGACCCAGGATTTCGCCCTTGAAGATCCAGACCTTCACGCCGCACACGCCGTATGCCGTGTGTGCCTGCGCTTCGGCGTAATCAACGTTTGCGCGCAGCGTGTGGAGCGGAACGCGACCTTCGCGATACCATTCCGACCGTGCGATCTCGGCGCCGCCAAGACGGCCACCGCAGTTGATCCGGATGCCTTCGGCACCGAGACGCATCGCCGACTGAACCGCACGCTTCATGGCGCGACGGAAAGCGATACGACGCTCGAGCTGATCGGCAATGCCCTGGGCGACGAGCTTGCTGTCGACTTCCGGCTTGCGGATCTCGACGATGTTCAGGCTGACATCCGAAGACGTCATCGCACCGAGGGTACGACGCAGCTTCTCGATGTCCGCACCCTTCTTGCCGATGATCACGCCGGGGCGTGCGGCAAAGATCGAAACGCGGCACAGCTTGGCCGGCCGGTCGATCACAACCTTGGAGATCGCGGCCTGCGGCAGCGTCTTCATGATGTAGGTGCGCATCTTGAGGTCTTCGAGAAGAAGACGACCATAGTCGGCGCCTTCGGCGTACCAACGGCTATCCCAGGTGCGGTTGATCTGCAGGCGCAGACCGATCGGGTTCGATTTCTGACCCATTATGCTTCTTCCTGCTCGCGCACGACGATGCGCAGACGGCTGAACGGCTTGAGGATGCGCGTCGACTTGCCGCGACCACGGGTCGCGAAACGCTTCATCACGATCGACTTGCCGACCGAAGCCTCTGCGACGACGAGCGCGTCGACGTCGAGGTTATGGTTGTTCTCGGCGTTGGCGATGGCCGAAGCCAGCACCTTGCGCGCGTCGACGGCCATACCCTTGGTCGAGAACTGCAGGATGTTCATCGCATCGCCGACCTTCTTGCCGCGGATCAGAGCCGCGACGAGACCGAGCTTCTGCGCCGAACCACGAATCTGCGTGCCGACCGACAGCGCCTCGTTGTCCGCCACGCGGCGGGGAGCCTTTGCCTTAGACATTAGCGCTTGCCCTTCTTGTCCGCGGCATGGCCGGGGAAATAGCGGGTGGGCGCGAACTCGCCGAGCTTCATGCCCACCATGTCCTCGTTGACCGAAACCGGCACGAACTTGCGACCGTTATAGACGCTGAACGTGAGGCCGACGAACTGCGGCAGGATCGTCGAGCGGCGCGACCAGGTCTTGATCGCACCACGCGCGTTGGTTTCCTGCGCGGTTTCTGCCTTCTTCAGCAGATGGAGATCCACGAAGGGACCCTTCCAGACTGAGCGAGCCATCTTAGCCCTTCCTCTTCGTCGAATGACGCGAACGGATGATCATCTTATCCGTCGACTTGTTATGACGGGTGCGCGCACCCTTCGTCGGCTTGCCCCACGGCGTGACCGGATGACGGCCACCCGAGGTGCGGCCTTCACCACCGCCGTGCGGATGGTCGACCGGGTTCTTGGCGACACCACGCGTGAGCGGGCGGATGCCCAACCAGCGGTTACGACCGGCCTTCGCCAGGTTGGTGTTGCCATTGTCCGGGTTCGACACCGCACCGACCGTCGCCATGCAATTGGCGTGGAGGTAGCGCTGCTCGCCCGAGTTGAGGCGGACCATGACCATGCCCTTGTCGCGACCGACGACCTGCACATAGGTGCCTGCCGACCGTGCGAGCTGACCGCCCTTGCCCGGCTTCATCTCGACGTTGTGGACGATCGTGCCGACCGGCATCTGGCCCAGCTCCATCGCGTTGCCCGGCTTAACGTCGGTCTTCTTGTCGGCGATGACCTTGTCACCAACCGCAAGGCGCTGCGGCGCGATGATGTACGCAACGTTTTCCTTGCCATCGGCGGTCTGACCATAATTGATCAGCGCGATGAACGCGGTCCGGTTGGGATCATACTCGATCCGCTCGACCACGCCATCGACGCCCCAGTTACGGCGCTTGAAATCGATGATGCGGTAGCGCTGCTTGTGACCGCCGGCGATGCCGCGCGAGGTCACATGACCCTTGTTGTTGCGCCCACCGGTCTTGCGCTTGCCTTCGGTCAGCGCCTTGACGGGGCCGCCCTTGTGCAACGCCGAACGGTCGACGAGGATGAGCCCGCGTTGGCCGGGGCTCGTCGGATTATAATGCTTCAGTGCCATCGGATCAGATCCCCGTCGTCACGTCGATGGACTGACCGTCCTTCAACGTCACGATCGCCTTCTTGATGTCGGAGCGCTTGTAAGGAGCACCCTTCCACTTCTTGGTCTTGCCCTTCTGGACGATCGTGTTGACCCCCAGAACGGTCACGTCGAACAATGCCTCGATCGCAGCCTTGATCTGCGGCTTCGTGGCTTCGTTGGTGACCTTGAACACGACCGCGTTATGCTCGCTGAGCAGCGTGGCCTTCTCGGTGATGTGCGGCGCGACGATCACGTCATAATGACGCGGGTCGATCGCCTCTTTCTGCTTAGCCATTGAAGCGGGCCTCCAGCTTCTCGACGGCAGCGCGGGTCAGGACCAGCGTGTCGTGCTTCAGGATATCGTACACATTGGCGCCAGCGGCCGGCATCACGTTGATCGTGTGCAGGTTGCCCGCGGCCAGTGCGAAGCTCGTGTCGACCATGTCGCCGTCGATCACGAGTGCGGTCTTGCCCGCACCGATGTTCGACCAGCTGCCGATGAGCGTCTTGGTCTTGTTCGCCTCGACAGCGAGGCTGTCCATGACGACCAGCGTGCCAGCCTGCGCATGGCTCGAAAGCGCCATCTTAAGACCGAGTGCACGAACTTTCTTGTTCAGGCCCGGGTTGAAATCGCGGGTCCGCTGACCGTGCGCCTTACCACCACCGACGAAGATCGGCGCGCGGCGATCGCCGTGACGCGCCGTACCGCCGCCCTTCTGGCGACCGAACTTCTTGCCGGTGCGAGCAACATCGGCGCGCTCACGCGTACCGCTTGCGGTCGCACGACGCTTCTCGAGCTGCCAGGTGACGACGCGGTGCAGGATGTCGGCGCGCGGATCGAGGCCGAAGACCTCGTCGTTGAGCTCGACTTCCGTGCCGGCTGCGCCGTCGAAAGACTGAGAGGTAACCTTCATGATCAGCCCTCCTGGCCGTCGGTCGCATCCACGGTCGCGACGTCAGAAGGCGTCTCGGCGGGAGCGGTGTCGTTGTTATTGGCGACCTGGCGGAGACCGGCGGGGTACGGCGCATCAGCGTGACGCGTGACCTTGACCGAGTCCTTGACGAGCAACCAGCCACCCTTCGAGCCAGGGACCGATCCCTTGACGAAGATGAGGCCGCGCTCGACGTCGGTCGATACGATTTCGAGGTTCTGCTGGGTGCGGTTCTTGTTGCCCATCTGGCCGGCCATCTTCTTGTTCTTGAAGACCTTACCCGGATCCTGGCGCTGACCGGTCGAACCGAGCGATCGGTGCGAGACCGAAACGCCGTGGGTCGCCCGAAGACCGCCGAAGCCCCAACGCTTCATGCCGCCCTGGAAGCCCTTACCCTGGGTCACGCCCTGGATATCGACGATCTGGCCGGAAACATAGTGATCTGCCGAGATGGTCGCGCCGACTTCGAGGACTGCATCCTCGGCGACGCGGAATTCTGCGAGCTTCGCCTTGGGCTCGACTTCGGCCTTGCCGAAGTGGCCACGCTGCGGCTTGGCGACATTCTTAGCCTTCGCAACGCCGGCACCAAGCTGCACAGCTACATATCCATCACGGTCGGCCTCGCGAACGGCCACCACCTGCAGATTTTCCAGTGCCAGGACGGTGACGGGCACGTGGCGCCCATCGTCCTGGAACAAGCGGGTCATCCCCAACTTTTTCGCGATCACGCCAGTGCGCATGACCAATGCTCCAATCAGTGCAGAGGCACATCCCGGACCATTCCGGAACATGCGTGCTGGCCCCGACCGAAGCGTCTCGCCTCGATCGGAACCGGTTCAGCCCAAATTCTTTTATACTGCTGCCCCGACCCGGGCTGGTGCCCCCGCCATGGCGGGAAACGTGTCGGGGGACGCAGACCCAGCCGAAGCTGGCGGTATCCCTATCAGGTCCGTTTTGGCGGACCGAATCTCTTGCGAAGCGCCGCTATTAAGCGAGCTTGATCTCGACGTCAACGCCTGCGGCGAGGTCGAGCTTCATCAGCGCATCGACCGTCTGCGGGGTCGGCTGAACGATGTCGAGCATGCGCTTGTAGGTGCGGACCTCGAACTGCTCACGCGACTTCTTATCGATGTGCGGGCCGCGGTTGACCGTGAACTTCTCGATGCGCGTCGGCAAAGGAATGGGGCCACGGATGAGAGCGCCAGTACGGCGCGCGGTGTCGGCGATGTCGCCGGTCGCCTGATCGAGCACACGGTGATCGAACGCCTTCAGACGGATGCGGATATTGCTGTCCATAGTCCCTACCAATGCGAAAGAGCGGGCCCGTTACCGGGCGCTAGTTAGTTCTTTTTAAAACCGGAGGCGGGCCACTACACGGCCCTCCACAAAAAGGCAACCGCCCGCGTCTCGATTTGAGGCGCGGGCGGCAGCTTTTTTATAAAAGACGGTTAGGTCTTACTTGGCGATCGCGCTGACGATGCCCGAGCCGACCGTACGGCCGCCTTCACGGATCGTGAAGCGCTGGCCAACGTCCATGGCGATCGGTGCGATCAGCTTGACGCCGAGGGCAACGTTGTCGCCGGGCATGACCATCTCGGTGCCCTCAGGCAGCTCGACCGTGCCGGTGACGTCCGTGGTCCGGAAGTAGAACTGCGGGCGGTAGTTGGCGAAGAACGGCGTGTGACGGCCACCCTCGTCCTTCGACAGCACGTACACTTCCGACTGGAAGTCGGTGTGCGGCGTGATCGAACCCGGCTTTGCCAGAACCTGGCCACGCTCGACTTCTTCACGACCGACGCCGCGGATCAGCGCGCCGATGTTGTCGCCTGCCTGGCCCTGGTCGAGCAGCTTGCGGAACATCTCGACGCCCGTGACGGTCGTCTTGCGGACTGCCGGGTGAATACCGACGATCTCGACTTCCTCGCCAACCTTGACGATGCCGGTCTCGACGCGGCCGGTGACAACCGTACCACGACCCGAGATCGAGAACACGTCCTCGATCGGCATCATGAACGGCTTGTCGAGCGGACGCTCGGGCTGCGGCAGATACGTGTCGACAGCCTGCATCAGCTTGAGGACGGCGTCATGGCCGATCTCGGGCGTGACGTCGTTCAGAGCTGCAACAGCCGAACCCTGGATAACCGGGATGTTGTCGCCGTCGAAGTCGTACGACGAGAGCAGCTCGCGGATTTCCAGCTCGACGAGCTCGAGAATCTCGGCGTCGTCGACAAGGTCGACCTTGTTCATGAACACGACCATCGTCGGCACGCCGACCTGGCGTGCGAGCAGGATGTGCTCGCGGGTCTGCGGCATCGGGCCGTCGGTCGCCGAAACGACGAGGATCGCGCCGTCCATCTGTGCCGCACCGGTGATCATGTTCTTCACATAATCGGCGTGGCCCGGGCAGTCGACGTGCGCGTAGTGACGTGCTTCGGTTTCATACTCGACGTGTGCGGTCGAGATCGTGATGCCGCGCTCGCGCTCCTCGGGAGCCTTGTCGATGTTGGCATAGCTGGTGAACGTGGCGCCACCGGTCTCAGCGAGCACCTTGGTGATCGCAGCCGTGAGCGACGTCTTGCCGTGATCGACGTGGCCGATCGTGCCGATGTTAAGATGCGGCTTGTTCCGCTCAAACTTTGCCTTCGCCATGATTTCCTACCTTATTGATCGTTTTCGGTTCGCCCGGAGCGCCACGCGAAGCGCGCCCCATAGCGAGAGTTTTTCGGTAGCGCCAGCCCTGACGCCCATCTCGGGCGTCAGGTTTGGTGCCTTAGGCCAGCTTGGCCTTCACTTCGTCCGCAACGTTCGCGGGAACTTCCTCGTAATGCGAGAACTGCATCGAGTAGTTCGCACGACCCTGCGTGAACGAGCGCAGCGCGTTCACATAGCCGAACATGTTCGCCAGCGGAACCATCGCATCCACCGACTGCGCGTTGCCGCGAGTGTCGGTGCCCTGGATCTGGCCACGGCGGCTGTTCATGTCGCCGATCACGTCACCGAGGTAATCCTCGGGCGTCACGACCTCGACCTTCATGATCGGCTCGAGCAGCTTGATTCCGGCCTTCTGCGCGACTTCACGCATTGCGCCGCGAGCACAGATTTCGAACGCCAGCGCCGACGAGTCGACGTCATGGTAGGCGCCGTCATAGACGAGGATCTCGAAGTCGATGATCGGGAAGCCGACCAGCGAACCGGTCGCCGCCGTCTCACGGAAGCCCTTTTCGATCGCCGGGATATATTCCTTCGGAATATTACCGCCCTTGATCTCATCCTTGAAGATGATGCCCGAACCGCGCTCGCCCGGCGTGACCTTGACCTTCACGCGACCGAACTGGCCGGTACCACCCGACTGCTTCTTGTGGGTGTAGTCGACGTCGACCGGCTTGCCGAGATATTCACGGTAAGCAACCTGCGGCGCGCCGACATTGGCCTCGACCTTGAACTCACGCTTCATGCGATCGACCAGGATCTCGAGATGGAGCTCGCCCATGCCCTTGATGATCGTCTGACCCGATTCGGAGTCCGACGAAACGCGGAACGACGGATCCTCGCGGGCGAGACGATTGAGCGCGACGCCCATTTTCTCCTGGTCGGCCTTGGTCTTCGGCTCGACCGAGAGCTCGATCACGGGCTCGGGGAATTCCATCCGCTCGAGGATGATCGGAGCGTTCATCGCGCAGAGCGTGTCGCCCGTCGTCGTGTCCTTGAGGCCTGCGAGAGCGACGATGTCGCCCGCATATGCGATCTGGATATCCTCACGCTCGTTCGCATGCATCAGCAGCATGCGACCGACCTTTTCCTTCTTGTCCTTGACCGAGTTCGTGACCTGCGACGCGGTCTCGAGCTTGCCCGAGTAGATGCGCGCGAAGGTCAGCGTCCCCACGAACGGATCGTTCATGATCTTGAACGCGAGTGCCGAGAACGGTGCCTCGTCCGACGACGGACGCTCATCCGGCGTAACGCCGTCGAGCTTGAGGCCCTGAATGGCCGGAACGTCGAGCGGCGACGGCAGATAGTCGACGACCGCGTCGAGCAGGGGCTGGACGCCCTTGTTCTTGAACGCCGAACCGCAGACGACCGGAACGAACGAGAAGTTGAGCGTGCCCTTGCGGATCAGCTTCTTCAGGTCGGCGGTCGAAGGCTCGTTGCCCTCGAGATACGCTTCCATCAGCGCATCGTCCTGCTCGACCGCCATCTCGATCAGGTCACTGCGATACTTCGCTGCCTTCTCGACGAGATCCTCGGGGATCTCGGCATATTCGAACTTCGCGCCGAGGCTTTCTTCGAGCCAGATGATCGCACGGTTCTCGACCAGATCGACGAGGCCCTTGAAGCCGCCTTCCATGCCGATCGGAAGATACAGCACAGCCGGACGCGCACCCAGGCGATCGATGATCGACTGAACGCAGAAATAGAAATCAGCACCGGTCCGGTCGAGCTTGTTGACGAAGCACATCCGCGGAACTTTATACTTCTCAGCCTGACGCCACACCGTCTCGGACTGCGGCTCAACGCCGGCAACGCCATCGAAACAGGCGACCGCACCGTCGAGCACGCGCAGCGAACGCTCGACTTCAATCGTGAAGTCGACGTGGCCGGGGGTGTCGATGATGTTGATCAGATGCTCTTCGCCCTTGCCTTCTTCGGCGCGCCATTTGCACGTCGTAGCGGCGGACGTGATCGTGATCCCGCGCTCCTGCTCCTGCTCCATCCAGTCCATCGTCGCGGTGCCTTCATGCACTTCGCCAATCTTGTAGGACTTGCCGGTGTAATAGAGGATACGCTCGGTCGTCGTCGTCTTGCCGGCGTCGATGTGCGCCATGATGCCGATGTTGCGATAGCGTTCCAGCGGATGGCTGCGGGCCATGATACTTCCTTACGAGTTAGAATACGGACTGAGCGCGCGAGCGATCAGGGGAAGAAGAGCTTGGCCATGACCGCCCCCGCCCCCAGCAGGGCAGCAGTAGCGGTCATCGCCTGAAAAATCATGGAACGCGGCATCAGCTCGCGTTCGCTGTCAAACTTCAAGCGCTCCGCGGCCAGCTTACCGGCTTCGGCCATGAGCTTGCGCGTTTCCGCTTCCAGACGGGCCGACTGCCGGTTGAGATCCTCGATCGACGGTTCCTCTACGGTCGCCATTCTCAAACCTCCACCGGCCTCCGACCAGTATATAATAGCCTACCAGCGATAATGCGAGAAGGCGCGGTTGGCTTCGGCCATGCGGTGCGTGTCTTCACGCTTCTTGACCGCGTTGCCGCGATTGTTCGCCGCGTCCATCAGCTCACCCGACAGGCGGGCCGACATGGTGTTCTCGCTGCGCGCACGCGCGGCAGTGATCAGCCAGCGGATCGCCAGGGCCTGGGCGCGCTCGGGGCGAACCTCGACCGGGACCTGATAGGTCGCACCACCGACGCGGCGGCTGCGGACTTCGATGCCGGGCTTCACGTTGGTCAGCGCGTCATGAAAGACCGCGATCGGGTCCTTCTTGGCACGCGTCTCGACGGTTGCGAGCGCACCATAGACGATCAGCTCCGCGACCGACTTCTTGCCGTCGAGCATCACGCTGTTCATGAACTTGGAGAGAACCTCGTCCCCATACTGGGGATCCGGAAGAATGACCCGCTTTTCGGGCCGACGACGACGTGCCATATCAAAAACCTTTTCTAACTTCAGCCATAAGATGGTCGGCTATGAGAGCCGACCGGCTTACTTCGGACGCTTGGCGCCGTACTTCGAACGCGACTGGCGACGATCCTTGACACCCTGTGTATCGAGGACACCGCGCAGGACATGGTAACGCACGCCGGGAAGATCGCGAACGCGACCGCCGCGGATCAGCACGACCGAGTGCTCCTGCAGGTTGTGGCCTTCACCCGGGATGTAGCTGATGACTTCGCGCTGGTTGGTCAGGCGAACCTTGGCCACCTTGCGCAGCGCCGAGTTCGGCTTCTTCGGGGTCGTCGTGTAGACGCGGGTGCAAACGCCACGCTTCTGCGGATTTGCTTCCATCGCAGGGACCTTGGACTTGGCCTTCTGCGGATCGCGGCCCTTGCGGACCAGCTGGTTGATTGTCGGCATTGAATCTCTTCACCTTGGATCGATGGTTACTTTGCTGGAGCCATCACGCCCCCCGAGAACAAATTTCGGGAATACAAAAAGGACCGTCAGGGACATATGCCCCCCGGGTCCTGGAATGCATCCAGCAATGTTCAAGCACTGTCCCGCAGGAAAACCTTCGGTCGAGCGGAGGTGCGCATACAGCGAGACGCGGATCGGGTCAACCGAGTCGCTTGACGCCCCCGCCGCCGCTAGCGCGCGTTCCGGGAGCTACTCGCCAGCCTGCATGGGTCATCTTGCCTGTCCCTTTGCCGAACCCATGTCGCCCGATGTCGCGTGGACGGCGTACCCTTTGCGTGGCCATGCCGACAATCGAAACTTCGCCCCGCACGCATCACAATACTCCACCTGGTCTATGATGGAATGACGGCCCCGTTCGCAGCGATTCAGGCAGCCGCGCGTTGAGCGATCGATGCGATGGTACCAGGGATGTTACAGATGGCGACGACCGGCAAATCGAACGAAGCGAGCAATCCCTGGCCTGCGATCGGGATGGAAGCCTGGGCGCTGAGCATGGAAGCCTCGGCCGTGATCGGACTGCGCGTCTTCCAGCGCATGATGGCGGGCCCCGGCGGCAACGCCGAAAGCGACGCCGAGGCGCATCGGATGATCGACGAGAAAATGGCGGCGGCCTGGCAGTTGCAGGTGGCGATGATGACCGGCGGCCTCGGCACGACCCCCGCCGTCGCCACCAAGAAGATCATTCGCCATTATTCCGGCAAGGTGCGCGCAAACCGGAAGCGGCTGGGTGGCTGACGGCGGCTCGATGCCATAGGCACGGTCGCTGGAACAAACGACGGTCGCATCCCCTCCCATCGTGCGGTACAGGACAGCGGTGACATACGATCTTCTCATCGTCGGCGGCGGTATCAACGGCTGCGCGATCGCGCGCGAGGCGAGCTTGCTCGGCCTCAAGGTCCTTCTGGTGGAACGCGACGATCTCGCCGCGCATACCTCTTCGGCCTCGACCAAGCTGATCCATGGCGGATTGCGCTATCTGGAATATTACGAGTTCAAGCTGGTCGCCGAGGCGCTGCGCGAGCGCGAACGGCTGGTGAAGGCGGCGCCCCACATCATTCATCCGCTGCGCTTCGTGCTCCCGCATGAAAATGCCGTACGACCGTGGTGGATGGTGCGCCTCGGCCTGTACCTCTACGACTTTCTCGGCGGCAAGATGACGCTCGCGCGGTCGCGCGGACTGCGCAAGACCGATACCGCCTTCACCGCACCTTTGAAGGGCGGGTCGAAGGGGTTCGTCTATTCCGATGCCTTCGTCGATGATTCGCGACTGACCGTGCTCAACGCGATGGATGCCGCTGCCAACGGTGCCGACGTCCGGGTCGGGGTCGCGCTCGACTCGGCGCGGCGCGAGGGGGATTTGTGGCAGGCTCATCTCTCCGATGGCAGCAGCGTCACCGCGCGCGGAATGGTCAATGCGGCAGGGCCGTGGGTCGCCCAGCTGCTCGGACGGCTCGGGGTCAACGCGGCTTCGGGCGTGCGACTGGTCAAGGGCAGCCACATCGTGGTGCCACGGCTGTACGACGGGGACCACGCCTATATCCTGCAGCAACCGGACCGGCGAATCGTCTTCGCGATCCCCTATCAGGACGGCTCTACCGAAATCGGCACCACCGACGTTCCGGTCGACAAGCCCGAGGACGCGGTCATCGACCAGGACGAGATCAGTTATCTGTGCAACGCGGTAAACCGCCATTTCATCAAGCAGGTTACTCCGGCCGACGTGACCTCGACCTGGTCTGGCGTCCGCCCGCTCTACGACGACGGCGCGAGCGAAGCCAAGGCGGTCACGCGCGATTACGTGCTCGAGCTCGACACCAATGGCCCGACGCTGCTGTCGATCTTCGGCGGCAAGATCACCACCGCGCGGCATCTGGCGGAAGAGGCGATGGCGAAGCTTGCCGGGCCGATGGGGTTCGCCGCGCATCCGGTGACGCGGGCGCGCGTCTTCCCGGGCGGCGCCATCACTGAATTCCGCGCTTTCCTCGATCAGGTCCGCGCAACCTGGCCGTTCCTCGGGGAAGCCCGATCCGAGCGCATGGCGCATGCGTATGGCGCGATGCTTGCGGAAATGCTGGCCGGGGTGACGCGCACCGCGGAGCTCGGTGCGGAGTTCGGCGGCGGGCTGACAGAGATCGAGGCACGCTGGCTGCGGACGCGCGAATGGGCGCGCAGTGCGGACGACGTACTGTTGCGGCGCTCGAAGATCGGGCTGCATTTGAGTGACGCGGAGCGGACGGCGTTCGTCGCGGCGTGGGATGCGCTGGCGTAGGGCGTCTTTCGAACGGGAGCGGCCCTCCCCCTTCCCTTTGCCCTTCCCCGGCCCAGTCGAGATGGCTGAAGTAACAAAGCGCAGCCGCTCGTATTCTCCGGTTTCACTCCTGGGCCCCGGCCTTCGCCGGGGAAGCGCCTTAGGTCAGCATAACCAGTATAACCTGCGTTTAGGCGTCCCCTACTGGCGCTCCTCTAAGTGACCCCATAAGGCTGGCGTGATGACGACCGCCGCGCCCGACCGCATCCTTGCCGCGATCGGTCTGCGGCTCCTGTCCGTCGTCCTGTTCGCGATGATGAACGTCGTAATCAAACTGTCCGAACAGCATGGCGCGGCGCTCGGCGAGATCCTGTTCTTCCGCCAGGTCGGCGCCTCCCTTCTGATCAGCAGTATCGTGCTCTCCGGCCCCGGCTGGCGGTCGGTCGGGACGAAAAGGATCGGTACGCATATCTCGCGTGCAATTCTCGGGCTGACCGCGATGGCCTTCACCTTCACCACGATCGTCACGCTGCCGCTTGCCGAAGCGACGACGCTCGGCTTCACCGTCCCGATCTTCGCGACGATCCTCGCCGCGCTGGCGTTGCACGAAACGCCCGGCTGGCATCGCTGGGGCGCGGTCATTGCCGGGTTCGCGGGCGTGCTGATCGTCGCGCAGCCGGGAAGCGGTCATTTGCCGCTGTGGGGCGCGGCGACCGGGTTGCTGGGCGCGTTCGGGACCGCGGCCGTCTCGATCCTGCTCCGCCAGATCACGCGGACAGAAACCGCGTTGACGACGGTGTTCTGGTTCTCGACCCTGTCGCTGGTGCCACTATCGGTCGTCTATACGTTCGTAGCCCGCCCGCATCCGGTCGAGGTGTGGTTGCTGCTCGCTGTCGTCGGGCTGATCGGCGGCTTGGCGCAGCTGGCGATGACCTCGGCGCTCGGGCTCGGCCCGGTGTCGGTGGTGGTGCCGATGGACTATTCGTCGCTGCTATGGGCCACGGTGTTCGGCTGGCTGGTGTTCGGCACGCTCCCGAACGCAGCCTTGTGGATCGGCGCTCCCGTGATCGTCGCCAGCGGCCTCTACATTCTGTGGCGGGAGCGGGTGCGGCACGTCATCCGGACGCTCGAAGAGGTGCAGTAGCGGCGGTCGTGAATTACGCACCGACAGCCCGCCGGTCCCCGCCTGTTCGTTTCCAGCGTCGTCGAGAAACCTGCGCTATGCCGGGTTTCCTGACTAGGCTTAAAACGAACCGTTGGGATGCCGTTCAACGGCGACATCGGATACCGGAGATCCGCCGTAGCACGGTCGAGTCGACTATCGCCGGCACGGCACCCGCCGCACGGCCAACCCCTATCAGCCTGAGCGGAACACCAGCATCAGATTGTTCGCCGGCATCTCGATGAGCCGGTCGCGGACGAACCCGTGCCCCGCCGCGACCTGCTCGATCGATTCGACCTGGCGCAGCCCCCAGCGCGGATCACGTGCGCGCAGCGATTCGTCGAAGGTGAGGTTGCTCGGTGCGGTCGCCACGTCGCGCTGGAGGAACGGGCCGTAAAGGATCAGCGGCGCCCCCGGCGCGAGCAGCCGCACGGCCCCCGCGAGCAGCCCGAGCGTCGCATGCCACGGGCTGATATGGACCATGTTGATGCACAGCACCGCATCCGCCCGTTCGATCGGCCATTCCGGCGCAGCGGCATCGAGGTCGAGCGGTGGCGCGACGTTGGCGATGCCCGCGCACCATGCTGCGATCGAGCGCAGCGCCGCGGGGTCGGGGTCGCTCGGCTGCCAGTCGAGCGCGGGGAATTCCTGCGCGAGATAGGCGGCATGCTCACCCGATCCGCTCGCTACTTCGAGCACGACGCCCGCCGCTGGCAGGATCTCGCGCAGCACGTCGGCGATTGCCATACGGTTGCGGAGCGTGGCGGGGGCATGACGGCGTTCTCCCCCCTCCGCCTCTGCCGGAATCCACGGTGCCGGATCGCTCACGCGCGGGCCGCCGCGAGCAACCGCGTCGCGCGCTGGTACATTTCGATGCGTTGCGTGGCGAACATCCCCAGCGTCAGCGCGCCGAGCGTATCGATCACCAGCCCGACGTCGAAATGCAGCGCCGCCCCCTCGGTCTGCGCGACCGTCTTGATCGCGATGAGCACGACGATGAGCGCCAGCGCCCACAAGGACGCGCGTTGTCGCAGCTCGTGCGTCTCGGGATCGACATGGATTTCCATCGTCTTGCCCCGCTGCCAGCCGAGCCCCGCGCCGACCAGCAGCGCAACGGCGGCCAGTCCCCAGCCGAGCGCCGTCGGCGGGCTGCGATAGAAAAGCATCCCGACGACGGCCGCGTAGATCGCCGGCACGACCCACAATTGCTCGATCTTGAGCGGCCGCAGCCTGGTAATCCGTCGTGCACGAAGGCCGAACACGACGAGGAAGATCGCGATCGGGATCGCATATTGCAAAATCCCGAGCGGTTGCGCGTCGTGTACCGGCATCGTTTTCCCCCGTTATTCGGCCGCTTGGGCCAGCCCCGGCTCCTTCCATACCAGCACCGGCTTGCGTGCCGCCAGCGTTTCGTCGAGCCGGCTGCGCGGCGCGAAGTGCGGTGCACTCTTGAGGCTGACGTCGCCCGCCTTCGCCCGCTCCGCGACCGAGCGCAGCGCCATGACGAACTGGTCGATCGCCGCCTTCGATTCGGTCTCGGTCGGCTCGATCAGCATCGCGCCGTGGACGACCAGCGGGAAGTACATCGTCATCGGATGGAACCCCTCGTCGATCAGCCCCTTGGCGATATCGATCGTCGAGAAGCCGGTCGCCAGACCGTTATCCGAGAACAATGCCTCATGCATGCACGGCCCCGACGCCCCGAACGGCGCGTCGAGCGTGTCGTCGAGCGACCGCAGGATGTAGTTGGCGTTGAGCACCGCATCCTCGGCGACCTGCCGCAATCCATCAGCGCCGTGGCTAAGGATGTAGGTGAGCGCGCGCGTAAACATGCCCATCTGGCCATGGAACGCAACCATCCGGCCGAACGCGTGCGGGTGGTCGTCGCCTGCGGTCTCTTCCTCGATCAGCGCGAAATGGCCGTCCGCTTGCTTGGCGACGAATGGCAGCGGGCCGAACGGAGCGAGCGCTTCGGACAGCACGACCGGGCCCGAACCGGGACCGCCGCCGCCGTGCGGGGTCGAGAAGGTCTTGTGCAGGTTGATGTGCATCGCATCGATGCCGAGATCGCCCGGCCGCACACGCCCGACGATCGCGTTGAAGTTCGCGCCGTCGCAATAGACATAGCCGCCCGCCGCATGAACCGCGTCCGAGATCGTCCGCATGTCGCGCTCGAACAGCCCGCAGGTGTTGGGGTTGGTGATCATCACCCCCGCCACGTCCGGCCCAAGCCGCGCGATCAACGCCTGTGTATCGACGCGGCCTTCGGCGGTCGCGGGGATATCCTCGACCTGATAGCCCGCGAAGGCCGCGGTCGCGGGATTGGTGCCGTGCGCGCTTTCAGGGACGAGGATGATCTTGCGATGCCCCTCGCCCTTGGCTTCCAACGCAGCGCGGATCGCGAGCACGCCGCACAGCTCGCCATGCGCACCCGCCTTCGGGCTCATCGCAACGCCGTGCATGCCGGTGAGCGTGATCAGCCAGGTCGCAAGCTCATGAATGACGCCGAGCGCGCCCTGCACGCTGTCGATCGGCTGAAGCGGGTGGATGTCCGCGAAACCGGGGAGCCGCGCCATCTTCTCGTTGAGCCGCGGATTGTGCTTCATCGTGCACGAGCCGAGCGGGAAGAAGCCGAGGTCGATCCCGTAATTCTGGCGCGACAGGCGGGTGTAGTGGCGCACGGTCTCTGGCTCGGACAGGCCGGGGAGACCGATCGGGGTGGTGCGGAACAGACCGGCGAGGCGATCCGCGCTCCCCTCCCCTTCAGGGGAGGGGCTGGGGGTGGGGGGAGACTCACCGAGACCAGCGCCTGGTACAGCCCCACCCCAACCCCTCCCCTGAAGGGGAGGGGCTTCAGCGAAATCGACGCCAGTAGTCTCGGTATCACCAATCTCGAAGATCAGCGCCTCTTCCAGCATCAACGCCTTGTTGCCGGTAACCGTCGGGGACGCCTTGCCCCCGGAAACGGGCGCTTCGGGGCGCCATCCGCTTGCGTTGATGCTCATGCCAGGATCTCCTCGAGCGCTGCCGCCAGCGTTTCCACATCTTCTGCCGACGTCGTCTCGGTCACCGCGACGACGAGTCCGTTGGCGAGGCCATCCTCACCGGGATACAACCGCCCGAGCGACACGCCCGCCAGGATCCCGCGATCAGCCAGCGTCCGCACCACCGGGCGCGCCTCGACCGGCAGCTTAAGCGTGAATTCGTTGAAGAAAGCGGGCGTGACCAGTTCGACGCCAGCAACCTTGCTCAACCGCTCCGCCGCCGCGACCGCGCCGCGATGGTTGATCTGCGCCAGAGTCCGCAGTCCCTTCTCGCCCAGCAACGTCATGTGGATCGAAAAGGCCAGCGCGCACAGCCCCGAGTTGGTGCAGATGTTCGACGTCGCCTTCTCGCGCCGGATATGCTGCTCGCGCGTCGACAGCGTCAGCACGAACCCGCGCCGACCATCCGCGTCCAGCGTCTCGCCGCACAGGCGACCCGGCATCTGGCGAACGTATTTGTCCTTGCACCCGAACAGCCCGACATAGGGCCCGCCGAACTGCAACCCGACGCCGAGCGACTGCCCTTCGCCGACGACGATATCCGCGTCCATCTCCCCCGGCGACTTGATCGCGCCCAGCGCGACCGGCTCGGTCACGACCGCGATCAGCAGCGCCTTGTTGGCATGGCACGCGTCGGCGAGCGGGGTGAGGTCCGCGATCCGCCCGAGAATGTCGGGATATTGCACGACGACGCACGACGTATCCTTGTCGATCGCGCCGATCAGCGTCTCGAGATCGGTCTCGGCGCTGAGCGTCGGCGTGGCGGTCTCGAGCAGATCGCCCGTGAACTTGGCCATCGTCTTCGCGACTGAGACATAATGCGGATGGAGCCCCGACGACAGGATCGCCTTGCCGCGCTTGGTGATCCGCCGCGCCATGCCGATCGCTTCCCAGCAGGCGGTCGAGCCGTCGTACATCGATGCGTTCGCCACGTCCGTGCCGAGCAGCCGCGCGACTTGCGTCTGGAATTCGAACAGCATCTGCAGCGTGCCCTGCGCAATCTCGGGCTGGTACGGCGTATAGGCGGTCAGGAACTCGCCACGCTGGATCAGGTGATCGACCGAAGCCGGGACATGATGCTTGTACGCGCCGCAACCGAGGAAGAACGGCGCTTCCCCCGCGGTCAGGTTCTTGCGCGCGAGCGCGGTCATGTGGCGTTCGACCGCCATTTCGCTGGCGTGCATCGGCAGGCCGTGGATCGGCCCGTCGAGCCGCGCGGCTTCGGGGACGTCGACGAACAGATCGTCGATCGTCGCCACGCCGATCACGCCGAGCATCGCGTCGCGGTCAGGCTGAGTCAGGGGGAGATAACGCATCACTTATACTCCTCCCCTCTCCTTCAGGGGAGGGGCCGGGGGTGGGGCCGTGCCGCGAGTGGAGCGCCCGCGGAGAGGCCCCACCCAACCCCTCCCCGGCAGGGGGAGGGGTCAGTTCAGATCACAGCTTCGCGACGAACGCCTGGTAGGCGACCTCGTCCATCAACTCGCCGAGCTCATCGCTGTCGCTCAGCGTCAGTTTGAAGAACCAGCCGTCGCCTTCGGGATCCTCGTTGACCAGACCCGGCGTGTCGGCCAGCGCCGCGTTGCCATCGATCACCGTGCCCGAGACCGGCGAATAGACGTCCGATGCGGCCTTGACCGATTCGACCACTGCGGCTTCGTCGCCCTTGGTCAGTTCCTTGCCCTCTTCAGGCACGTCGACGAACACGATGTCGCCGAGCTGGCTCTGCGCATATTCGGTAATGCCGACGATGCCGATGTCGCCATCGACATCGACCCATTCATGATCTTCGGTAAAATAACGGCTCATCACTTGCCTCCGGTTCGGACGTAGCGGTGGGGGATAAACGGCATTGCGGTGACGGTCGCCTGATGGACCTTGCCGCGTTGCGCGAGTTGAATCGTGGTGCCGGCAACCGCCAGCGCGGTCGGGACATAGGCCATGGCGATCGGCGCACCGACGCTCGGCGCGAACCCGCCCGAGGTGACGCGGCCGACTTGCGAGCCCTGATCATCGAGCACTGCCGCACCCTCGCGTACCGGCTGGCGCCCTTCGACCAGCAGGCCGACACGCTTGATGATCGCGCCCGACTCGCGCTCGGCGAGAATACGCGGCGCGCCCATGAAGTCGCCCGCCTCGCGGCGGCGCTTCGACAGCGCGAAACCGAGATCCGCCTGGACGGGCGTCGTCTCGGGGTCGAGATCATGGCCATAGAGCGGCAAGCCCGCCTCGAGCCGGAGCGAATCGCGTGCGCCAAGGCCGATCGGCTTGACCTCGGGCTCGGCGGTGAGCGCATCGGCGAGCGCCTCGACGTTTTCGGCCGGGACCGAAATCTCGAACCCGTCCTCGCCGGTATAGCCCGAGCGGCTGATCCACAGCGGCTCGCCGTTCCACTCGAACGCGCCTGCGGTCATGAACACCAGCGCTTCGACGCCCGGCACCAGCCGCGCCAGCGCATCGACCGCCTTGGGCCCCTGCAACGCGAGCAGCGCCTGGTCTTCCATATGGTTGAGCGCGATGCCGTCGGGCAGATATTCGAGCAGATGCGCGATATCGTCGATCTTGGTCGCGCCGTTGACGACCATATAATAGCCCTGGATGTCGAACGGATTGGCGTCCGGCAGATGCGTGACCATCAGATCGTCAAGGATGCCGCCATCCTCCGACAGTAGCAGCGAATAGCGCTGCTTGCCCTGCCCCAGCCCGGCGACATCGGCGGGCAGTACCGCTTCCAGCGCCGCAACGACGTCTGCGCCCTCTTCCGAGCGGAACAGCAATTGCCCCATGTGGCTGACGTCGAACAACCCGGCCGATTCGCGCACCCACAGATGCTCGGCCATAATGCCTTCATATTGGACGGGCATTTCGTAGCCCGCGAACGGCACCATCCGGCCACCCCGCGCACGATGCCACGCATCGAGCGGCAATTGCTCGATGGCAATCTCGTCGGCTTCGGTCTCGTAGGGGTCGAGGTCGCTCATGTTGGTCTTCCGCAAGAGGTCAACGGCGCGCCAGGGCGCCGGAACGCCGTGATGTGCCGCCCCCTCTGTCACGGAACCTGAGAGCTTTCACGGAACCACATGGTCCGCTTACCCCTTCGGTGGCGCTCGCCCACAGGGCAGCGCGCTTTCCAGAGTGTCGAGTCGATCCGCGCGGTCCGGTTGCCTGAGAGATTCCGGGGCGGTTGCTCCTTCGGCGGTCCGAGTTCCCCCGGACGCTCTCCCGCGCGTACCCTTGACGGTTGCCCGTCAACGACGCGGCCGGTTTGCCGCGCCGCAACAGGCAAGTCAACGAGAAGGCTTAGCGCGTCGCGTTATATTTGAGCTGTTCGTCGGTCAGCTGGAAGCCGACCAGCGCCTCGAAGCTCGCGCGGAGCACCGCCTGGCGGATCTCCGGACGGCTCAGCGGATCGGTCGCGGCGTCCTCGTCGCCCGCCTTGCGCTTCTCGGTCAGCTTCTTGCGGACGTCGTCGGGCAGCGTCGCGGCCGCGCGCGAGACGCTCGCGGTCCCCGTCCCCTGCGCCGCAGCGCGGGCCTGTCCGGCATCGAAATGCAGCGTCACGCGACCGACGCGCTTGGCGACCACGGCGGTGCCGCCCTGCACGACCGTGACGAAATACGGCAGCGTCACGTCACGCGGTGCATCGGTGCGGACCCGGCGGCCCTCGACCGAGAAGGTCACCTTGGTGAGCACGTCGGTGCCGGAGTCGTCGCAGGTCGAGCGGACGTTGGTCAGCACGGCCGTGAGGTCGATCGCATTGGCGTCGCGGCTTGCGGGTGGGTCGAACATCGTGACGTCACCCGTTGCTGCAGGCACGCCGACCGCGGGGCAGGCATTGCGGACGGCCGTGATGCCGCCGGACGCGTCGAGCTCCCCCGTATGGGCGCAGCCGCCGAGCAGGATCGCACCGCCCGCACTGAACGCGATTGCGGCGATGGCTGATTTCCGGATGGTCACGGGGGCACGCACCTTATCATGCAAAAGGGATCCACACCCGAACGGCGCGGCATGGACGTCCCGCTTCATAGGAAGCGGCTTTCGCGCACGCAAGCAATCGCGTAGTGTCGGCACCGCATGAGTACCCCCGTCGCAAAGCCGCCGCTCGACCTGATCATCGCCGCGCCGCGTGGCTTTTGCGCTGGCGTCGACCGGGCGATCCAGATCGTCGAGCTCGCGCTGCAGAAATTCGGGGCGCCGGTCTATGTGCGTCACGAGATTGTCCACAACCGCTTCGTCGTCGACCAGTTGCGCGACCGGGGCGCGGTCTTCGTCGAGGAGCTGGACGACGTGCCGGACGGCGTGCCGGTGGTATTTTCCGCGCATGGCGTGCCCAAGGCGGTGCCGGACAAGGCGACCGAGCGCGGCCTGGAATTTCTCGACGCGACCTGTCCGCTGGTGTCCAAGGTCCACCGCCAGGCGGAACGGATGGTCGCGCTGGGCCGCCACATCGTCTTCATCGGCCACCGCGGCCACCCCGAAGTCATCGGCACGTTCGGTCAGGTGCCCGACGGCGCCATGACGCTGGTGGAGACCGTGACCGACGCCGAGCGCTATGCCCCGACCGATCCGGCCAACCTTGCCTTCCTGACCCAGACGACGCTGTCGATGGACGACACCGCCGATGTCGTCGCCGTCCTCAAGCGCCGCTTCCCGGCGATCCAGGGCCCGCCCGGCGAGGACATCTGCTACGCCACCGCCAACCGCCAGGCAGCGGTCAAGGCGATCGCACGGCAATGCGACGCGTTGCTCGTGATCGGCGCGCCCAATTCGTCCAACTCGGTACGGCTGGTCGAAGTCGCCGAACGCGAAGGCACCCCCGCCCGGCTGATCCAGCGCGCCGCCGAGCTCGACTGGCAGTTCCTTACCGGTGTCCGCACGCTCGGCCTCACGGCGGGCGCGTCCGCGCCGGAAGTGCTGGTCCGCGAGCTGGTCGACCGGCTCGCCGAACGCTTCACCGTGACCGAGCGCGAGGAAACGACGAAGCGCGAGACGGTCTCGTTCAAGCTGCCCCGCGGCCTCGACGTCGCGGCCTGAACCATGGCCGTCTACACGCATGTCTCGGCCGAGGCGCTCGGCCAGTTCCTCCTCGGGTTCGACTGCGGCACGCTCGTCTCGGCCAAGGGCATTGCCGAAGGGGTCGAGAACACCAACTATCTGGTCGACACGACGACCGGCCGGTTCATCCTCACGCTCTACGAAAAGCGCGTCGACAGCGGCGACCTGCCCTTCTTCCTTGCCTTGCTCGACCATCTCGCGGCCCGCGGCAATCCGGTCCCGCCCGCGATCAAGAACCGGGCGGGCGACTCGATCCACCAGCTGGAGGGCCGCCCCGCCTGCCTGATCCAGTTCCTCCCGGGCGTATCGATCTCCCACCCGACCGCCGGCCAGGCGCGGGCGGCCGGCGCCGCGATGGCGACGATGCACGCGGGGCTCGGTGACTTCCCGCTCACCCGCCCCAACACCATGGGGGTCGGCAGCTGGCAGCCGCTGTTCGAGCGGTGCGGACATAGCCTCGAGGCGATCGCGCCGGGATTGTACGACACGCTCGGCTTCGCGCTCGATGCGGTGGTGCGCCGCTGGCCGGGCGACTCCCTCGATCGATGCGCGATCCACGCCGATCTGTTTCCCGACAATGTGCTGATGCGCGGCGATACCGTATCGGGGCTGATCGACTTCTATTTCGCCTGCAGCGACATCCGCGTCTTCGACCTGGCGATCATGGATACGGCCTGGTCGTTCGACGCCACCGGAGCGCAGTTCGATGCCGGAATCAGCGCGGCGCTGCTGGCCGGCTATGGCAGCCGCTTCGCGTTGAGCGCGGAAGAAACCGCGCACTTTCCGACGCTTGCAAGCGGTGCCTGCATCCGCTTCGCACTGTCGCGCGCGTGGGACTGGCTCAACACCCCCGCGGACGCGCTGGTGACGCGAAAAGATCCGCTCGCCTACGTCCGGCGGCTGTCGCATTATGCGCCGGAGCTGGCTAAGCGGACGCGATGACCGACGCTCCTTCTCCGCTCACGCCGCCCGAACTCACCAAGGTCGAAATCGCCACCGATGGCGCCTGCAAGGGCAACCCTGGCCCCGGCGGCTGGGGCGCGCTGATCCGTAGCGGCGGGACCGAAAAGGAACTGTCGGGTGGCGAGAAGCTGACGACCAACAACCGGATGGAGCTGATGGCCGCGATCGAGGGCTTGCGCGCGCTGAAACGCCCGTGCCGCGTGACGCTGTCGACCGACAGCCGCTACGTGATGGATGGCCTGACCAAGTGGATCAAGGGCTGGCAGAAGAACGGCTGGAAGACCGCCGCCAAGCAGCCGGTCAAGAACGCGGAGCTGTGGCAGGCGCTGCTCGACGCCGCCAAGCCGCACCGGATCGACTGGGTGTGGGTCAAGGGCCATGCCGGGCACCCCGACAACGAACGCGCCGACCGATTGGCGAGCGATGCCGCGGTGCTGGCGGGGCGGCGCGGATAACGGGACAGGCACCGCTCACCGACGCCGGCCAGGTCCGACCCGGATAATCTGGAGCTGTATGCTTTTTCAATGTTTTATGCGGATATCCTGATCCAGAATCACCAGACGTGCGCATCGTGCGCGCTCCTGCGGCACAGGCGTCGCCAGTTGCTGGCGATCGGAAGGTTAGGCGAAAGCTAGGGGTAGACGGCAATGTCAAAGAGCGGACCCGACCGGTAGCAGAAAGCGCGCCTGTACGACACGGGACGTCGCCACCCGGCCGATCCCCATGCCTACAGCACCTGACTAAGCGGAACGCGGGAACGGCCCGTCAAAGCCAACGATCAGCGTGCCCTTTTCTGGAACATTGGACCAAGCTGCGCTCAGCGCATCAATCCTGACGCGTATCGCCTCGATCTCTTGCTTCGATACAGGAGCGACCGCATGACCGCTGGCCGCACAGCCATGTTCATACATTGCGATGGCGTCGGAGGCACTGACCCTCCCGCTCCACATTTCGGCTTGGAAGGTCTCGACGAGCCGCTCGATTGCATCAGCCACCGCATCGCCTTGGGTCAAAAAGCTCGCCGGTTGGCCTTCCCGCAACAAAGACAGGAAGCCGCGATGCGGCACCACGCTCTCGACCGCGTAGTGGATCATATCGTGGGGGATGATGCCCTGTTTCGGGCATTGGATCATCTCGAGGGGTAAGCCGCTACGCTCGATATGCAGATGATCGTACTTCCCAGTGCCTTTTGTAAACGTGAGATGCACTCATCCGTCTCCTTGCGTTTGCAATCCAGCAACGTCCGCCGCGCGTAGCAAGACCGGCGGCTGACGCCCAGTTGCTGCCATAGCAAAGGCGTGCCATCTTCGTCGGCGATGCTAACTTATCTGAATCCGGCCCGGCTTGCCCAAATTGGCGTAGTCGCGCTTGGATCAGTGGCTATGACGATCATCGTTGATCAATGGCAGTTCCGAACTTCTTGGAATTTCATTTGGATTTTTCTTATTCCAGCATTGCTGGGTATCGTCCTTAACACGGGATTGTTACGTCGAATCCAGATGAGTGTGATCTTACCAGGCGTATCCCTTATCGCCTTGATGGTCGCGGGTCAGCTATTTGGCAGCATGGGCTAACGGCTGTTCTCCACCACGACCGGCCATTCCCGCCACGCCCTCGAACGCTCACAAAGCGGCCGCGCAGCACCGATAGCGCCTCCATCCGATCGCGAGCGGCGCCACGGCAAACCGCCCCCCCGCGTCCTGGAACGACGGCGCGGCCCGCTAATCCGCCACCGGGAGCAACCACCGCCGCGCTGGCGTGTTCAGCCTTCCCATGCCGGATCCCTTCGGCAGGACATTGCGAGCGAGGCACCAATGGTTTCAGCGAACGAACTGGCAGACGCCCTTGATGCGGCGCGCGTCGCGGCGCGCGCCGAATACCGGCAGGCCGTGGTCGCGCTGGCCGGTCGCGAAGCCGCCAAGGATGCCGGGCCGGACCGCGCGCCCGCGGATGTCGATCGCCTGCATCATGCGCGGACGCGGGTGATCGCCCTGGATGCCGCTTGGGACGAGCTGTCGCAGATGATCGACGAAGGCGCGCCCCTCATCGGCGACTGACGCGCCGCGCGCTTCGTCCGCCAGCAGACGCCGACGGAACGCCCGGCATCACGTCCCGCGGGCGAACCGCTCCGGCGCGTAGCGCCGCGCATCTATCCCGGCGATGCTCGCCTCCGGCGTCCGCCGCAGCAACAGCGCCGCGGCCAGCGCCGCCGCGGCGGGTGCGGTCTGGATGCCGAAGCCGCCCTGCCCCGCGCACCAGAAGAACCCCGGTGCATCGGGCGCAAAGCCGTAGACGGGCAGTCGGTCCGGCGCAAAGCTGCGCAGGCCTGCCCACCGGCGCTCCACCCCGGTCACGCGCCAGTCGACGACTCGCTCGAACCGGTCGATCGCGGTGGCGACGTCGATCTCCTCGGGCTGAACGTCGCCGGCGTGGGTGGCGGTCTCGTCATGCGGGCTCAGCCAGATCTTCCCGCCGGCTTCGGGCTTGAAGTAGAAGTCCCCGCCAATCCCGACGACGTGCGGTAGCGCGTCGGACGCGACCGGATCGGTGGCGAGCTGCACCATGGTGCGGCGATAGGCGGTGATGCCGAGCGGCGCGACCCCCGCCATCCGCGCCACGTCGTCTGCCCAGGCGCCGGCGGCGTTGACGATTACCCGCGCGCGAAACGGCCCCGCGCTCGTCTCGAGCAACCAGCCATCGCCGCGCCGCGCGACGGCGGCGAGCCGTGCGGACACCACCAGCTGCGCCCCGGCGCGGCGTGCCAGCGCGAGATAATGCGCATGCAGGGCCGCCACGTCGATGTACGTGCTGCTCTGCTCGAGCACGCCCAGCACCCAATCCGGGCGCAGGCCGGGGACCAGGACCTGCGGGTCCACCCGCTCCAGCGCGACTCCGCTCCCGTCGAATTCCGCAAGGAACGCGTCGATCGCCGCGCGATCCGTGGCACGGCCGATGTGGAGCGACCCGAGTGCCTGCAGGAACCCGCCGTCGTGCAACGCCGGACCGGACGCCGTGGTCAGCGGCTGCACACCGGGACCGCCGTAGGTTTCGGACCAGAACGCCGCGGATCGCCCGGTTGCGTGATAGCCCGGCAGGTCCTCCGCCTCCAGCAGCAGGACCGCGGCGTGCGGCGCGACCATCGCCGCCAGGCTTGCGCCCGCCATGCCGGCACCGACGATCGCCACATCATACTGCATCGCCGGGTCAGCCCCGCGCATGGGTTGCGAGGAACGTGTCGATCGCGCCGATCGCGCGGTTTCGCACCGCATCGGCCTCGCGCAGGATCTCGTGCGCCGATTCGGGCCCAAAACGCACCACCGTGCTGTTGGGCAAGGTGGCCGCCATCGCGGCGGCGACCGGGGTCGATACCAGCTGGTCGGCATCGGCGAGCAGGAACAGCAGCGGGACGCTCATCGTCGCCAGTCGCGGATCGGCGCGCAACCGCCGGGTCGAGGAAAATGCCTGGGCCAGCCAGCGCCAGCTCGGCGGGCCGAGCAGCAGTTCCGGCCGAGTCGATTGCCAGAAGATCTCGTCCTCATACCGGGCGGGATCGTGCGTGAGCAGCGTCTGGCGGGTCTCGGTCGTTGCCGGGCGCTCGTTCCCGCGCCATGCCGGTCGCGCCGGATCGCCCAGGCGAGTCATCAGCGCCGCGACCTTTTCGCCAAGCAACTGGCCGACCGGGCTATGCAGTCCCAGCATCGGCGCGACGAGCACTGCGGCATCCGGTTCCGCCGCCCCCTCGGTCAGTGCCCGCAACAGCAGGTGCCCCCCCATCGAATGGCCGATCGCGACGTGCGGGCCCGATGCCGCCCCGGAGCGCTGCGCGACCCACTCCGCCCAGAAGGCGCGGAAGTCGTCGATATAATGCTTGAAGTCATCGACATGGCCGACGTGCGTGTCCTTCGCCAGGCGCCCGGAGCCACCCTGTCCGCGCCAGTCGAACGATGTCACCGACCATCCCTGCGCCTGCCAGTAAGCGAAGGTTTCCAGATATTTCTCGAACACGTCGCCGCGCCCGCCCTGGAACAGCAGGCGACCGCGCGGCGTGCCCGTCGCGGGCCAGTCGAACCGGCGGAGCATCCATCCGTCCGGCGCCTTCCAGGCGGTAATCCGCGCAGCCGCGGGAATCGCGCGCCGGTACAATTGGGGGGAGACCATGCGACATGGTTACGTTTTCGAAAGGCACGCCGTCTAGGACTTTCCCGCATGGGTGGGGCTTCTCTTACGGCGATGGTGCTGATCGCACTGGTCGCATTGCTGGTTTCGGCCGGTGTCCAGGACGCGCGCACGCGCGAGATCGGCAATGGGAAAAACATCGCGATCGCGCTGCTCGCCCCCGTGTGGTGGTGGGCCAGCGGCCTTTCGCCGTGGCCCGACATGGGGCTCCAGCTGGGCATAGCGATGCTGGTCTTCGCGGCGTTCGTGGCGGCGTTCCATTTCGGCTGGATGGGCGGCGGCGACGTCAAGATGATCGGCGCGCTGGCCCTGTGGCTGCCGCTCCAGCCGCTCGTGTCGATGCTGATCCTGATGTCGCTGTTCGGCGGCGTGCTCACGCTGCTGATGCTGGTCGACCGCGCGGTCCGTCGGCGCAGCGCGCCAATCGAGGTTCCGTACGGCGTGGCGATCGCCATCGCTACACTCTTTGTACTGCGTGAACCGCTTTTTAACCACCTTGGTGGGAATGCTTAACGCGGGCTCAACCGCCCGTGTTCGAGAGGTCGGAAATGGATAGTCGTAAGATCCTTCTGCTGGTGGGAGCGCTGATGATTGCAGCGATCACGGCATTTATGGCGAGGTCGCTGATTGTCGGCAGCGCCACGCCGCAATCCGCCGCGATGACGGTCGTCGCCGCTGCACCCGATGGACCCGACGTGCTGGTCGCGACCAAGGCGTTGCCCGTCGGCACGATCCTCGACGCGACCTCGCTGCGGTATCAGCCGTGGCCGAAGGAGCTCGTCCAGAACGTCTACTTCATCAAGAAGGCGGGCTTCGACCCGAAGACGCTGCAGGGCACCGTGGTGCGCAACGCGATCACCGCCGGGCAGCCGCTGACCCAGGGCGCGCTGGTCAAGCCGGGCGATCGCGGTTTCCTTGCCGCCGCGCTCGGGCCTGGCATGCGTGCCGTCACGGTGCCGGTCCAGGCGAACACCAGCGTCGCGGGCTTCGTCTTTCCGGGCGACCGGGTCGACCTGATCCTGACGCAAAGCGTTGCCGGTGGGGGAGACGGTCCCCCGCTGAAGGCGGCGGAGACGATCATGCGCAACCTGCGCGTGCTCGCCACCGACCAGCGCACCGACAATGCGGCGGGCGAGGACGGCAAGACCGTCGTGAAGACCTTCTCCAACGTCACGATCGAGGCGACGCCTCGGATCGCCGAACAGATCGCCGTCGCGCAGACCGTCGGCGCGCTGTCGCTGTCGCTCCGCTCGATCGCCGACAACAGCACCGAACTCGAACAGGCGATCGCCAGCGGCAACGTCTCGATGCCCGACGATCCCAAGGCGGAAAAGGCGATGCTGACGCGGATCGCCAGTTCGCCGTCGGGCGGCAGTTCCTCGCTCGCCACCGGCGCGGACGTGTCGCGGTACCAGCGCCGCACCGTGCCGGGCAAGGCGCTCGAGCAGATGGGCGGCATGGGCGGCATGGCCGGCGGGTCCGCCGCGCCGCAGGCCGCATCGGCCTTCCCGGGCGGCGCGATCAGCGTCGGGCCGCTGGTCCGGGTCGCACGAGGCAATACGGTGACGGACGTCGCCGTTGGGGGGAAGAAGTAAATGCGTAGCGTTTCCACGTCGTTCGGCTGGTCACTGGCCGTCGCCCTGGTCGCGGGCAGCGTCGGCACCCTGCCCGCCGCCGCCCCGGCGCAGACCACCGCCGGCACGCCGGTGTTCCAGGTCAATACCGGTCGGGGCCGTCTCGTCACGCTCGTCCGCCCGATGAGCGACGTGTTCGTCGCCGACGACAAGATCGCCGACGTCCAGGTCCGCTCGCCGACCCAGCTCTACATCTTCGGCAAGGGCGCGGGCGAAACGACGATTTCGGCCACCAGCAAGAGCGGGGCGGTCGTCTATTCGGCGACCGTGCGGGTCGGCAACAACTTCGACTCGATCCAGCAGATGCTGAACCTGGCAATGCCCGAGGCGAAGATCGTCGCGACGCCGATGAACGGGATCGTGCTGCTGACGGGCACCGTCGCCGCACCGGAAGATGGCGCGGAAGCGACGCGGCTGGTGCAAGCGTTCGTGGGGGACGGCACCAAGGTGCTGTCGCGGCTTGGAACGGCGACGCCGTTGCAGGTGAATCTCCAGGTCCGCATCGCCGAAGTCAGCCGCAGCTTCGTCAAGAACCTCGGGGTGCACCTGAGCAGCTACGATGGCACCAACGGGTTCAAGTTCGGCGTCTCGCAAGGTCGCGAGGCGTCCACGCAATACGCCCCGAGAGGCGGCCTGTTCACCGGCGGCACCACCGCGACCGCTGGGCAGAGCCTGTTGACGGGTCTCGCGGGCAGCACGACGTTCGGCGCGGCAGGCAAGCTGTTCGGGCTCGACCTCATCTCGGCGCTCGATATCGGTGAAACCGACGGACAAGTCTCGACGCTCGCCAACCCGAATATCACGGCGCTGTCGGGCGAGACCGGGTCGTTCCTTGCCGGCGGCGAGATTCCGATCCCGCTGAGCCAGGGGCTGGGTGCCGTGTCGGTCGAGTTCAAGCAATATGGTGTCAGCCTTTCCTATACGCCGACGGTATTGGCGGACGGCCGGATCTCGCTCCGCGTCCGCCCGGAGGTGTCTCAGCTCACGTCGGACGGTGCCGTACAGATTTCGGGGACGACCATCCCGGCGCTGACCACCCGCCGCGCCGAGACGACGGTCGAGCTCGGGTCGGGCCAGAGCATGATGATCGCCGGGCTGCTCCAGAACAGCCATAACAATACCATCACCAAGGCACCCGGCGTCGGCGACGTCCCGATCCTCGGCGCGCTGTTCCGGTCGAACGCGTTCCAGCGCAACGAGACGGAACTCGTCATCGTGGTCACGCCGTATCTGGTGAAGCCGGTCAATGCGAACGACATCGTGCTGCCGACCGATGGCGTGAAGGCCCCGACCGATCTCGACCGCGTTCTGTTCGGTCAGCTCGGCGGCGGGCAGACCGGCGGGGAACGGCCCAAGCCGACGCTTGCACCGACTGGCGTGGCGCATCCGGCGTTCGGCGGTACGACGCCGAGCCCCGGCCCGCAGGACCAGCGACGTGACGGCGCGGTCCCGGCGCTTCCCGCGGACCCGCCGCGCAGCAGCGGTTCCGGCAAGCGGGGCGCGACGGCCGCCCCCGGTTTCAGCATCAATTGAGGGCCTCGAGGGACATGAACATGGATAATCGTCCACGGATGATCGCCGCCGCCCTGCTCCCGGCGCTGCTGCTGGTCGGCTGCGCCGGCACGAAGAACCGCGGCCTCGAATCGGTGCATCAACCGGTCGTCAGCCGTTCCACCTATGCGCTCGACGTCGCGACGGCGGGCGACGGCCTTGCCCCGGGCGAACAGCAGCGGATCGCCGGCTGGATGGCGTCGCTTCGGCTCCGCTATGGCGACGAGGTCGGGATCGAGGACCCCGGTTCCTATGGCAACGGCGGCAACGGTGTCCGCGACGCCGTCGCGAGCGAAACCGCGCGTTATGGCCTGCTGCTGTCCGAGAACGTGCCGCTGACCGACTCGGCCGTCCAGCCCGGGACGGCGCGGATCGTGATCAGCCGGATGACGGCCAAGGTTCCGGGCTGCCCGGACTTCAGCCGCGTGCGTTCCCCTGAATTCGAGAGCAACACCTCGTCGAACCAGGGCTGCGCGATCAATGCGAACATTGCCGCGATGGTCGCCAGCCCGGCGGATCTGGTGCGCGGCCAGACCGGGCGCCTGGTCACCGACCCCGCCACCGCGGACCGCGCCATCGACATCTATCGCAAGGCGGCTCCGACCGGCGGCGGCGGCACCACCCTGAAGGTCCAGAGCAGCGGAGCAGGCAGCAAATGAACGCACCCTTCAACCCTGGTCGCATAGGCGTGCGCGATCCGTTCGCCGCCTATGTCTGCGACGAGACCACCGCCGAGACGTTGCGCCCCGTCGCGGTCGAAATGGGCTGGGCGCCCGAGAAGGTGAACAAGGGTGGCCTGCGCAACGCGGTCCAGTCGCTGTCGGTCTCCGCCTCCCCGCAGATCCTGTTCGTCGACCTGTCCGAGAGCGGCGATCCGCTCAACGACATCAACGCGCTCGCCGAAGTGTGCGAGCCGGGCACGGTCGTGATCGCGGCGGGCCAGGTCAACGACGTGCGGCTGTACCGCGATCTCGTCGTCAGCGGGATTCAGGACTATCTGCTCAAGCCGCTCAGCCCCGACATGCTGCGCGATGCCTTCACCCACGCGCAGGCGATGCTCAATGCGCCCAAGGCGGTCGAGGCCTCGACGGAACGGCCACACATCTCGACCTGCTTCATCGGCGCGCGCGGCGGCGTCGGCGCGTCCACCATCGCAACGTCGGTCGCGTGGATGATGAGCGAGAAAGGCGCACGGACCACCGCGCTGCTCGATCTCGACGTCCATTTCGGCACCGGCGCGCTTTCGCTCGACCTGGAGCCCGGGCGTGGCCTGACCGATGCGATCGACAATCCGAGCCGGATCGACGGGCTGTTCATCGAACGCGCGATGGTCAAGGCGAGCGAGCGTCTGTCGGTCCTGTCGGCCGAAGCACCGATCAGCACGCCGGTCATGACCGACGGCACCGCTTTCTATCAGCTGCAGGAGGAAATGCGCGCCGCGTTCGAATGCACGATCGTCGATTTGCCGCGCGGGATGCTGGTGCAGCATCCGCATCTGATGACCGATATCCAGGTCGCGGTGATCGTGACCGAACTGACGCTCGCCGCCGCGCGGGACACGATCCGGCTGCTGTCGTGGCTCAAGTCGAACGCGCCGCAGACCCAGGTCGTCGTGGTCGCCAACAAGATGCAGGTTGCCGCCCAGCTCGAGATCAGTCGCAAGGATTTCGAGGGCTCGATCGAGCGCAAGATCGATTACGCGATCCCCTTCGACCAGAAGCTCGCCGCCCAAGCGGCCAAGCTCGGCAAACCGATCGCCGAGGCGGGCAAGACGTCCAAGACCATCCTGCCGCTCACCGATCTCGCCAAGAATCTGATGGCGGTCGGCGATCTCGCCGAATCGATCGACAGCGGGACCAAGTCCAAGGTCGCCACCAAGGGGACGTCGCTGATCGGCAAGTTCAGCCTGAAGACGATGGCCGGGCGATCGGCGAAGAAGAAATGATCCGCGGCCCCTCCCCCCGCCCGGCGGCCCCGGCCCAGCGACGGGCTAGCTAGCGTCATGCAGCTGCTCCCGATCCTTTCGCTGGGCATCGGCGCGCTGGCCATGCTGGCGTTGCTGGCGGTCGCCTTTGCCGGGCCCAATGCCGAACGCGCGCGGACGCGGCGGCTGGGGGCGGTGCGCGCACGCCACAGCGAGTCCGGCAGCGTGCTCGCGGATGCCCAGTTGCGGCGCATCGCGACGGCGCGCAGCAACCGCATGGACGTCGCGGCGGCGCGCTTCCTGCCCAACCCGGCGCAGCTCAAGAAGCGGCTGGCGATGACCGGCAAGACCTGGACGGTCGGTCAGTACGGGATGGCGACGCTCGGCATCGTGGTCTTCGTGACCGTGCTGCTGGCGTTTCTCCGGCTCCCGCTGCTGCTCGCCCTGCTGCTCGGGGTCGTCATCGGTGCCGGCGTCCCGCACATGGTGGTCGGCTTCACGATCAAGCGCCGGATCGGGAAGTTCACCGCGAAATTTCCCGATGCCATCGAACTGCTGGTCCGCGGCCTGCGCTCCGGCCTGCCGATCACCGAGACGATCTCGGTCGTCGCCAATGAGGTCGATGGTCCGGTCGGGGTCGAGTTCAAGGCGATCACTGACAAGATGAAGATCGGCCGGACGATGGACGCCGCGTTGCAGGACACCGCCGACCGGCTCGGCACGCCTGAATTCCAGTTCTTCTGCATCACCATCGCGATCCAGCGCGAGACCGGCGGCAACCTTGCCGAGACGCTTGCCAATCTTGCGACCGTGCTGCGCATGCGCAGCCAGATGAAGCTGAAGATCAAGGCGATGTCGTCCGAGTCCAAGGCCTCCGCCTATATCGTCGGGTCGCTGCCGTTCATCGTCTTCACGATGATCTGGATGATCAATCCGCCGTACATGGCGAATTTCTTCGTCGATCAACGCCTGATGGTGACCGGCGGCGTCGGGATGCTGTGGATGGGGATCGGCGCGTTCATCATGAGCCGCATGGTCAGTTTCGAGATTTGATGATGAACCCTGTACCCACTGGCCCGGTCGTCCTCGGCGTCGACGTCTTCACCGTGGCGACGCTGCTCGCCGGGGTCGCGGCCTTCATGGTGTTGCTGGCGATCTATGCCGTCACCACCGTGCGCGACCCGATGACCAAGCGCGTCAAGGCGCTGAACGACCGGCGCGAGCAGCTGAAGGCGGGGATCACCGCCTCGACCAAGCGGCGCGCCAAGCTCGTTACCAAGAACGAGACGACCGACCGGATCAAGAGCCTGCTCTCCAATCTGAAGGTCCTGCAGGACAGCCAGGTCAAGGCGGCGCAGATCAAGCTGATGCAGGCCGGGATCCGCTCGAAGGAATATGCGGTAGCGGTCATCTTCGGGCGACTGGTGCTGCCGCTGACCTGGGGCGTGCTGGGCCTGTACCTGGTCTATGGTACCGACCTGCTGCACGGCTGGACGCCGTGGAAGATGTACGCGATCGTCGCCGGCAACTTCATCCTGTCGTACAAGGCGCCCGACCTCTATCTCGACAACAAGATCACCAAGCGGTCGCAGGCGATCCAGAAGGGCTTGCCCGATGCGCTCGACCTGCTGGTGATCTGCGCCGAAGCCGGGCTTACCGTCGACGCCGCGTTCAACCGGGTCGCGCGCGAGCTGGGCAAGGCCTATCCCGAGCTCGGCGACGAATTCACGCTGACCGCGATCGAGCTCGGCTTCCTCAACGAGCGGCGCCAGGCGTTCGAGAACCTCGCCTCGCGCGTCAAGCTGGACGCGGTCAAGGGCGTCGTCACGACCATGGTGCAGACCGAGAAATACGGCACGCCGCTGGCGTCCGCGCTGCGTGTGCTGTCGGCCGAATTCCGCAACGAACGCATGATGCGCGCCGAGGAAAAGGCGGCCCGCCTGCCCGCGATCATGACGATCCCGCTGATCCTGTTCATCCTGCCCACGCTGTTCATCGTCATTCTCGGCCCGGCGGCCTGTTCCATCGCGGACGCGTTCAAATAAGGGTCAGCCCCCGCGCGACGGGAACGCGCGAGGCAGCCCCGTCACCCCGGCAGAGGCAGTGGCCGGGGCCGGGCAGCCGGCGCGCGTACCGGGCATTCCGGACGAAACCCTGCGGCCCCGGCCTTCGCCGGGGTGACGGGTGCTTTTGCCTTCTCCGGGAGGACGGCGGAGGAGCGGGACTCGCCCCTTCCGCACCCGCCGCTCCGCACCCGCCTCAGTCGCGCTTCGCCAGCGCCGCCTGTGCCGCCGCGAGCCGCGCGATCGGCACGCGGTACGGCGAGGCCGAGACGTAATCGAGCCCGACCTTCTCACAGAAAGCGATGCTTGCGGGATCGCCGCCATGCTCGCCGCAGATGCCGAGCTTGATATCGGGCCGCGTCTTGCGACCTCGCTCCGCCGCCATCGCGATCAATTGCCCGACGCCCTCGACATCGAGGCTGACGAACGGGTCGCGTGCATAAATCCCGCGCTCGACATAGGTGCCGAGGAACCGCGCGGCATCGTCACGGCTGACGCCCAGCGTCGTCTGGGTCAGGTCGTTGGTCCCGAACGAGAAGAACGCGCCGACCTCGGCGATCTCGTCCGCCATCAGGCAGGCGCGGGGCAGTTCGATCATCGTGCCGACATGGTAGTCCAGCGTCGTACCGGTCTGCTCGAACACGATCTGCGCCGCCTTGTCGACGACCGTCTTCATAAGCTCGAGCTCGCGCCGCGTGCCGACCAGCGGGATCATCACCTCGGGGATCGGCGCCGCACCCGAGCGCTGCGCCACATCGACCGCCGCCTCGAAGATCGCGCGCGCCTGCATTTCGTAGATTTCAGGATAGGTCACGCCCAGTCGGCACCCGCGATGACCGAGCATCGGGTTGAATTCGTGCAACTCCTGCGCCCGCCGCTTGAGCACGTCGACCGCGATTCCCGCGGCTGCCGCCACATCCGCGAATTCGGATTCTTCGTGCGGCAAGAATTCGTGGAGTGGCGGATCGAGCAGACGGATCGTCACCGGCAGACCCGCCATCACCTCGAACAGCTGCACGAAATCCGCGCGCTGCTCGGGGAGCAGCTTGTCGAGCGCGGTGCGGCGGCCCGCTTCGTCCTCGGCCAGGATCATCTGGCGGACGTTGGTGATGCGCTCGGCATCGAAGAACATATGCTCGGTCCGGCACAGGCCGATCCCTTCCGCACCGAACTCGCGCGCGACCTTGGCGTCGAGCGGGGTCTCGGCATTGGCACGGACCTTGAGGCGTCGCACGCCATCCGCCCACACCATCAGTGCAGCGAAATCACCCGACAGTTCGGGCTGAACGGTCGGGACTTCGCCCGCCATCACCTCGCCGGTGGTGCCGTCGATCGTCACCATGTCGCCCGCCTTGATCGTGCGCTCGCCGACCCGCATCGTGCCCGCCTTGGCATCGATCGCAATCGACCCCGCGCCCGAGACGCACGGCCGCCCCATGCCACGAGCAACGACCGCGGCGTGGCTGGTCATCCCGCCGCGTGCGGTAAGGATGCCGCGTGCCGCGTGCATCCCGTGAATGTCCTCAGGCGACGTCTCGGTGCGGATAAGGATCACCGCATCGCCGGCATTCGAGCGCTTTTCGGCGGTATCGCTGTCGAACACCGCGTGGCCCGACGCTGCACCCGGCGACGCAGGCAACCCCTTGGTCAGCACGTCGCGCGTCGCGCTCGGGTCGAGCGTCGGATGGAGCAACTGGTCGAGCGCCATCGGATCGATCCGCGCGACCGCTTCCTCGCGCGTGATCAGCCCCTCGTTCGCCATGTCGACCGCGATCTTGAGCGCGGCCTTGGCGGTGCGCTTGCCCGAGCGGGTCTGGAGCATCCACAGCTTGCCCTGCTGCACCGTGAATTCGATGTCCTGCATGTCGCGGTAATGCGTCTCGAGTAGGTCGAACACCTTCGCCAGCTCGCCATACACTTCGGGCATCGCCTCTTCCATCGAGGCGGGCTTGGCCCCTGCCGCTTCGCGTGCGGCGACGGTCAGATATTGCGGGGTGCGGATGCCGGCGACGACGTCTTCCCCTTGCGCGTTGATCAGGAACTCGCCGTAATAGGCGCGCGTGCCGATCGAGGGATCGCGGGTGAAGGCGACGCCGGTCGCCGAGGTCTCGCCCATGTTGCCGAACACCATCGCCTGGATGTTGACCGCGGTGCCCCAGCTTGCCGGAATGTCGTTGAGGCGGCGATAGACTTTCGCACGCTCCGACTGCCACGACCCGAACACCGCGCCGACCGCGCCCCACAATTGGTCATGCACGTCCTGCGGGAAGGGCTTGCCCCATTGCTGCTCGACCAAGCCCTTATACTCGGCGACGAGGCCGCGCAGATCGTCCGCGCTGAGATCGGTATCGAGGAAATAGCCGCGATCTTCCTTGGCGATTTCAAGCGCTTCCTCGAATGCGCCGTGGTCGAGCTCGAGCACCACGTCCGAATACATCTGGATGAAACGGCGGTAGCTGTCCCATGCGAAACGGGCGTCGCCCGACGTGGTCGCGAGACCCTCGACGGTCTGGTCGTTGAGCCCGAGGTTGAGGACGGTGTCCATCATCCCCGGCATCGATGCGCGCGCGCCCGAGCGCACCGAGACGAGCAGCGGGTCGGCGGCGTCGCCGAACGTCTTGCCGGTGATGCCCTCGATATGTGCGATCCCGGTCGCGACCTCGTCGCGCAGGCCCTGCGGGAACTGGCCGTCCTCATCGTAATAGACCGCGCAGAAATCGGTCGAGATGGTGAAGCCCGGCGGGACCGGCAGGCCGATCGACGCCATCTCCGCCAGATTTGCACCCTTGCCCCCCAGCAAATTCCGGTCGCCTTTGCCCCCATCGGACACCCCGCCGCCGAAGCGGTATACGTACTGAGTCATGCGTCTTCCCTCTAACAGGTTGAATTCGCTGGGGAGGCGATTGGAAGGTTAGGCTAAGGTTAGGCTCGAAGCGATTGCATCACCCCTCGATCCGCGAAAAGTCTGCGACATTGTGCACTGCAGCACGAACGCGGTCGAGCAGCGCGAGACGGGCCGTGCGCTTTTCGGGCGCGGGGTCGTTGACGATCACGGTTTCAAAGAACGTATCGATCGGCGCACGCAAACTGGCGAGCGCGGCCATCGCGGCTTCGAAGTCCTCGCGTGCGATCGCAGCGGTGGCGGCGGGTTCGGCGGAGTCGAGCGCGGTGGCGAGCGCAGTCTCTGCTGGTTCGGGCGTGTAGGACAGCGAAACCTTCTCCCTCTCCCCTTCAGGGGAGAGGGTCGGGGAGAGGGGCTGTACTGCATTACCGAGCGAGACGTCTGTGGATGCGTCCCCCTCTCCCCGACCCTCTCCCCGGAGGGGAGAGGGAGAAGAAGGGACGCCCTCTTTCTTCAGGATATTCGCGGCGCGCTTGTAGCCGGCGAGCAGGTTGGTGCCGTCCTCGGTCCCGATGAACTTCTGCAACGCATGGACGCGCGCAAGCAGGCGGACGAGATCATCCTCGCCGCCAAGCGCGAACACCGCGTCGATCAGGTCGTGGCGGACGCCGGCTTCGCGTTGCTGGACCTTGAGGCGGTCGGCGAAGAAGTCGAGGAGATCCTGTTGCCAGCCCGTCGAATTAAGCCAAGTCATCCATTCTAGCAGTGGCTCAACAAGCTTCGCGGAAACCTGAGCGATATTGATTCCGTCTACGGAAACAGCGTGCGTGCCATCCTCATGCCGATTGCCAATAGCCATTGCAGAGGGCTTACCTCGCACTAGAACTTGCATAAGCGGCGAGTTTTGGAAGGTACGGTCTGCTGTCTGAAGGCTTAACGGCAGGAAGACTTCCGCCATTAGCGGAGCTAACCCTACCCGCAAATTGTTCGATTGAAGCAATGATAGGATACCAAGAGCACCGCGCCGTAGGGCGTAGGGATCCTTAGAACCTGTCGGTTTCTGATCGGTAGCAAAGAACGCTACAAGCGTATCCAGCTTATCCGCCAGCGAAACCGCCACCGTCACCGGATCGGTCGGCACGTCGTCGCCCTGCCCGACCGGCTTGTAGTGATCGCGGATTGCGGCGGCGACGCGGGGGTCTTCGCCTTGCGCTGCGGCGTAATAGCCGCCCATCAGGCCTTGCAGCTCGGGGAATTCGCCGACCATGCCGGTGACGAGATCCGCCTTGCAGAGCAGGGCCGCGCGGTACGCGAGGTTGGCGAGCTCTTCCTTTAGCCCCTCCCCTTCAGGGGAGGGGTTGGGGTGGGGCGGTTCAGCAATCTGGCCTTCGGAAGCAGGCACGGCCCCACCCCCAACCCCTCCCCTGAAGGGGAGGGGCTTTATGACGCCCTCTTCGATCAGCCAGCGTGCCAGTTTCGCAACGCGCTCAACCTTGTCCGCGACCGTGCCCAACTTCTCGTGAAACACGATCCGGTCGAGCTTCTCCGCCTGCGCCTCCAGCGGCACCTTCAGATCGGTCTCGTAAAAGAACTTCGCATCCGACAGCCGCGCGGCGAGCACCTTGCGGTTGCCCTCGACGATCTTCTCGCCGCCATCGACCGCATCGATATTGGCGGTACACACGAACGCATCCGCCAGCGCGCCGCTTGCATCGCGGCACACGAAATACTTCTGGTTCACGCGCGCGGTCAGCTGGATCACCTCGGGCGGCACGCTCAGGAACGCAGCATCGAAGCGCCCGAGCAAAGGCACCGGCCATTCGGTCAGCCCGGCATTCTCGGTCAGCAGGCCCTCGTCCTGGACCAGTTCGAGCCCCGCCTTGCGCGCAGCCATCGTCGCGCCGAGCGCGATGATCTGGCGGCGTTCGGCCTGGTCGACGATCACATGGCAGGCGCGCAATTTCTCGACATAATCGTCCGCCGAGCCGATCGTGATGATCCCCGGGCGATGGAAGCGATGCCCGACGGTGGCGGCACCGCTGGTGATCCCGGCGATCTCGACGGGCACGATCTCCTCGCCGAACAGCGCGACGATCCCCTGCAGCGGGCGCACCCAGCGCAGCGATTCCATCGTGGTCGAGGCCCCGCCCCAGCGCATCGCCTTGGGCCAGGGGAAAGCGCGGATGATCGCGGGGATCGCATCCGCCAGCACGCCGGTGGTGGCGCGACCGGGCTTTTCGACCACAGCGAACAGCACGCCGTCGCGCTCGACCAGTTGCTCGCGCGTGAGGCCGGTCTTGCGGAGGAACCCCTCGAGCGCCTGCGGCGGCGCGCTGGCCTTGGGGCCCTTGGTTTCCTCGGACACCGCGGCGGTCTCGGTCGGGAGCCCGCGGGCGATCAGCGCGAGGCGGCGGGGGGTGGCGTAGGTGACGAGTTCGGTCGCGGCGAGACCGGCTTTCGCCAGTTCGGCGGCGAACAGCTTGGCGAGGTCCTCGCGCGCGCGGTCCTGCATCCGCGCAGGGATTTCTTCCGAGCGGAGTTCGAGGAGGAAATCGGTCATGCGGGCACCGTTGGGAGGTTATGTGCAGTCGTGGAGAAGGATTGGCTCGCACAAAGGCACAAAGACACGAAGGGAAGAAGGCGGAGAAGTCGACGGTCGTCAGCGCCAAAGACCGAGCGCAGCTCAATCACAAAATCGGGAACAGACCGACCGTCGGACACGAAGCGCAGCATCTTCGTGCCTTTGTGCCTTTGTGCGAAAAAAACCTTCTTCTCCCGCAAAGCCACAAAGCCACCAAAAGACAAATTGCCTGCGGCGCGGATCACGCCGTCCACCCCGGATAGGCGTCCTGCCACGCAGGCGTGTGCTTTTCGATCCACGCCTGGCAGCTGCCCTTCGCGAGATCGCGCACCCGCCCCATATACGCCTGCCGCTCGGCCACCGAGATGACGCCGCGCGCCTGCAACAGGTTGAACACGTGGCTCGCCTTGATCGCCTGCTCGTAGGCCGGAATCGGCAACCCCGCAGCGAGGCTGTTCTCGCATTCCGCGACATGCTTACGGAACGAATCGAACAGGCTGTCGGTGTCCGCCACTTCGAAGTTCCAGGTCGACATCTCGACCTCATTCTCGTGGAACACCTCGCCATAGGTCACGCCCGCGTCGTTGAACGCGAGATCGTAGACGCTGTCCTTGTCCTGGATGTACATCGCGAGCCGCTCGAGCCCATAGGTCAGCTCGCCCGCGACCGGCTTCATGTCGAACCCGCCCATCTGCTGGAAATAGGTGAACTGGGTGACTTCCATCCCGTCGCACCAGACTTCCCAGCCGAGACCCCAGGCGCCCAGCGTCGGCGATTCCCAATCGTCCTCGACGAAACGGATGTCGTGGCGTGTGAAATCGATCCCGATCGCGGCGAGCGAGCCGAGGTACAGTTCCTGCAGGTCCGCCGGGCTCGGCTTCAGGATCACCTGATACTGGTAATAATGCTGCAGCCGGTTGGGGTTCTCGCCATAGCGGCCGTCGGTCGGGCGACGGCACGGCTGGACGAAGGCGGCGTTCCACGGTTTGGGGCCGAGCGCGCGCAGCGTCGTGGCGGTGTGGAACGTGCCTGCCCCCATTTCCATGTCATAGGGTTGCAGGATCAGGCATCCCCTATCGCTCCAATAGTCATGGAGCGTTAGGATCATCCGCTGGAAGCTCATCGGGCGGTCGGTCATGATGGCGAGGCTTTGGCGCAGTGCCGCAAGGGGGTCAACGCCTCATCGGATGCTGTTAACCCGGGCCGGTTTAGACGATAGCGCGACAGCCACCGAACCGCGCCATGGAATTTCCCGCATGAAGATCATCCGCACGCTCCTTCCGCTGACCATGCTGCTGCTGGCAAGCGCCGCGCCGGCGCAGGTCGCGGCATCCGCCCCGGCGACCATCCCCGCCGATCCCGCGCTGTGGGTCGTGAAGGACAAGGACACGACCGTGTATCTGTTCGGGACGGTGCATGCGTTGAAGCCGCATCTCGGCTGGTTCGATTCGGCGGTGCGCAAGGCCTTCGATTCGAGCGGGCAGCTGATGCTCGAAATTCCCCTGCCCGATCCGGCCACCGCGCAGAAGGTGGTGCTGCCGCTCGCGACCGACACGACGGGCGTGCCGCTGACGCAGAAGCTCCCCGCGGGCGACCGCGCGGCCTATGCCGCGGCGATGACCAGGCTCGGGATCCCGCCCGCCGCGCTCGAGAAGTTCGAGCCGTGGTTCGTCGCGGTGACGCTGTCGCAGCTCGCATTGCAAAAGGCCGGGTTCAGCGCCGCCGACGGTGCCGAGGCGACGCTCACCGCCGCCGCCACCGCGCAGCACAAGCCGATCGCGGGGCTCGAGACGCTGCAGCAACAGCTCGGCTATTTCCACGGCCTGTCGCAGGCCGACCAGGTCGCTTTCCTCGTGTCGAGCGTAAAGGACATCGACAAGTTCGACGGCATGATCAACGCGATGCTCGACCGCTGGAAGGCGGGCGACGCCGAGGGGCTGAGCGCGCTGATGAACGAGGACCTGACCAGCCAGCCCAATTTGTACCGCGTACTGCTGGTCGAGCGGAACGCGCGCTGGGCGACGTGGATCGCGCAACGGATGAAGACGCCGGGGACGGTGTTCATCGCGGTCGGCGCGGGGCATCTCGCTGGCAAGGACAGCGTCCAGGCGCAGCTCGCGAAATACCGGCTCAAGGCCGTGCGCATTCCCTATTGATGCGCTGGCGGGCGGGCCTGGTCGCGGTCGCGGTGCTGCTGGCGGGGTGCGCGCGGCCCGCGCCGCCCGTCGACGCGCGGCCCGCGCTGTGGCGCGTGTCGGACGCGGACACGACGATCTGGCTGATCGGGACGATCCACGCGCTGCCGCCGCAGGTGCGGTGGGAAACGCCCACGGTTCGCGCGGCGATCGCGGCGGCGGATACGCTGGTGCTCGAGGTGCCGCCTGCCGCCGGCGACGCGCATGCGCAGTTCGAGGCGATGGCGCGCGCGCCGGGCCTGCCGCCGCTGTCGGCGCGGGTCGCGCCGGCGGACCGGGCGCTGCTGGCGCGGGGGATTGCGGCGGCGGGCCAATCGGCGGGGGACCTGCAGGGGTATAGGACGTGGGGGGCGGCGCTCGTGCTCGGTTCGGCTGGCGGGCATGTCAGCGATGCTTCCGGAGATCTGGGCGTCGAGCCGGTGCTGGCCGAGCGGTTCCGCGGCAAGGCGATCGGCGCACTGGAAACGCGCGCGGGGCAATTGCGGTTGTTCGACCGTCTGCCCGAGGCAGCGCAGCGCGTGCTGCTGCTGGATGCCGCGCAGGACGCCGTCGATCCGGCGCGGGGGTATCGCACGCTGCTTGCGGCGTGGGTGAAGGGCGACGCGGCGGCGCTGGCGGCAACGCTCGCGTCGGTGCGGCGTAATCCAGCGCTGGCGGACGCGCTGATCGTCCAGCGCAACCGGCGCTGGGCCGACGCGATCGTCCGACGGATGGCGCGGCCCGGGCGGGTGCTGGTTGCGGTCGGCGCGGGGCATCTGGTTGGAGCCGGATCGGTGGTTGATCTGCTGCGCGCGCGCGGCATGAAAGTAGAGCGACTGCAATGACTCGGACTGTAGACGCGGCTTGAACAACGCCGTCACCCCGGCGCAGGCCGGCGCCGCCATGCTAGGGGTAAAACCGGCGATACCGCACCCAGCCGTCCCGCCGCGCCAGGGTAACCACACGGCCCCGGCCTTCGCGAGACCTCTGCGAAAGTCCGTTTACGGATTCTTCGGTTGCTGTTTTCCCGCGAAGGCGGGAATCCAGAGTCAAGCAAAACAACGGCTTACAGTACTCGCGACTCCTGGACTCCCGCCTTCGCGGGAGAACACGTATGGTTTCGCAGAGGTCTCGCCTTCGCCGGGGTGACGGACATCGCTTTTTGGGCCACACCGCGCTCATCCCGCCATCTTGCCTTTTCCGGCTCGCTCCCCTATGCGCTCGCGCTTCGGTCAGGGTCATCCCTGGAGGCTTGGCCGGAACATACCACTTCAAGTATTTCGGAGCATTGCAATGAGCGAACAGATGACGCTCGCAGCCGAGACGCGCGAACAGGTTGGCAAGGGAGCCTCCCGTTTGCTTCGTCGTGAAGGCCGCGTCCCCGCCGTAATCTACGGCAACAAGCAGGAACCCCTGTCGATCCACGTCGAGGAAAAGGCGCTGATGCGTCTGCTCAACACGGGTCACTTCATGAATTCGGTCGTCATGCTCGACGCCGGTGGGAACCAGGTTCGCACCCTGCCCAAGGACGTCACCTTCGACGTCGTCACCGAGCGTCCGGTCCATGTCGACTTCCTGCGGATCGGCGCGCATTCGACCGTCACCGTCAGCGTCCCCGTCGTGTTCACCGATGAAGACGACGCGCCCGGCATCGCCAAGGCCGGCGGCGTGCTCAACGTCACGCGTCACGAGATCGAGGTCGTCTGCGACGCCGCCGAGATCCCCGGCGAGATCACCATCTCGCTCGCAGGGCTCGAAGTCGGCGCATCGATCCACATTTCGGACGTAAAGCTGCCGAACGGCGTCGAGCCGTCGATCTCGGATCGCGACTTCGCGATCGCCACGATCGTGCCGCCGACCGTCCCGACCGTCGAGGACGAGGAACTGGAAGCAGCGGTTGCCGAAGCGCAGTCGGCCGAAGCCGAAGCGGAAGCTGCTGAAGAAGCCGCCGCCGAGGACGACAAGGCCGAGGACGACAAGGCCGAATAAGCCTGTCTGCTCCTTCCTGCGCGCAGGGAGGGGTTGGGAAAGGGGACAGTCTGCGGCGTGCGCGTCCGGCAGGCTGTCCCTTTTTCGTGCATGCGCGACGGGTTCCTCTTGGCCATTCGGTTTACGCCGGCGTCACCCCGGCGAAGGCCGGGGCCGCCGGATTTGGGGCAGCCGTTTCGCAAAGCAACAGGACGGCCCCGGCCTCCGCCGGGGTGACGCGCGAGGCGCACAGGCGCTATGGTCCAGCGCGCGACAAACGGACTGAGCGATACAGAGGTAGGGACCGCAACACATGCAACTCTGGGCCGGTCTCGGAAATCCCGGTGGGCAATACGCACTTAACCGGCACAATGTCGGGTTCATGGCGGTCGATACGATCGCCGAGATGCACGGCTTCGGTAGCGTCAAGAAGGCGTTCCAGGGCTGGACGCAGGACGGCCGGATTGGCCAAGAGAAGATCCTGCTGCTCAAGCCCGCCACCTTCATGAACGAAAGCGGCCGCAGTATCGGCGAGGCGATGCGCTTCTACAAGCTCACCCCCGCCGACGTCACCGTCTTCTACGACGAGCTCGATCTCGACCCGTTCCGCGTGAAGGTGAAGACCGGCGGCGGTGCTGCCGGGCATAACGGCATCCGCTCGACCGCACAGCATATCGGCGAGGACTTCCGGCGAGTCCGCATCGGGATCGGCCATCCCGGACACAAGGACAAGGTGTCGCCTTATGTGCTCGGCAATTACGCCAAGGCCGAGCTGGATCCGTTGAGCGACGTGCTCGGCGCGATCGCGGCCGAGGCGTCGTGGCTGGCGGCGGGGGACGACCAGCGGTTCATGAGCGACGTCGCGTTGCGGCTGGCGCGGTAGCTCGGCTGCTTCCTTCTCGCTTCCTCTTCCTCTTGCTCTCCACTTCCCCGGCGAAGGCCGGGGCCCAGTCGCGAAGGTCGGAGTAACGACGCGCCGCCGCCGCCGTTGACGGCCCTCTCCTGGGCCCCGGCCTTCGCCGGGGAAGGGCAGCCGGGGGAAGCCGCAAGCCGACCGAAGAAAAAGCGCCTCCAGCATCCGCTCGTGCAACCGATCGCTTGGCAACGGCGGCGCACTGGAGGATAGGCAGCCCATGAAAACCTCCCCGGTCCGCAGCCTTTTCGCAACGCCGTTCTACGACGGCAAATTGAAGGACGCGGCGCTGGTGGCCGAGCTCGACCGGTCGTGCCGGATGCTCGCCGAGGACGATCGCGCCGGGCGGAGCTGGTCCAAGGCGCATGGCTATCGCGGCTACACCTCCTATGCGTCGCTCGACGATTTGCCGATGCGCGACCCGGCGTTCGGGGATCTCGTCAAGCTGCTCAACAAGCATGTCGCCAAGTTTGCCGAAGCGTGCGCGTTCGACCTGCAGGGCGGCAAGCTGAAGCTCGACAGCCTGTGGGTCAACGTGATGAAGCCGGGGGGCACGCATTCGGGCCACGTCCATCCGCATAGCGTCATCTCGGGCACGGTCTATATCGCGGTCCCCGAAGGCGCGGGCGCGCTGAAGCTCGAAGACCCGCGGCTGCCGATGATGATGGCCGCGCCGCCACGCCTCGGCGATGCGCGCGAGGACCAGCGCAGTTTCGTCTATGTCGCGCCCGAGGCGGGCAGCGTGTTCCTGTGGGAAAGCTGGCTGCGCCACGAAGTCGCGCCGGGCACCGCGAAGGCAGAGCGGATCAGCATTAGCTTCAACTATCGCTGGTGATGCTTCCGCTCGCGTCACCCCGGCGAAGGCCGGGGGCGGTCGGGTGGCTGGCGCGATACCGCAGTCCGCGCATTCCGCCTGGCGGCCCCGGCCTTCGCGATACCTCTGCGAAAGTCCGTTTACGGACCCTTCGATTGGTGTTTTCCCGCGAAGGCGAGAATCCAGAGTCAAGCAAAACAACGGCTCACAGTACGCGTGACTCCTGGATTCCGTCCTTCGCGGGAGAACACGTATGGTTTCGCAAAGGTCTCGCCTTCGGCGTGATGACGGGAGGGGGTAGATCGCGCGCGGCGCGCGGCCGGAACAGTTGCCGACGACAGCCAGCGTAAACGTGACGCCCGCCCGATGGCCAGGCCTCAGAACGCGTAGGTCATCACCACGTCCGCGACCGGGTTGCGCCCGACCCGGCTGCCGTCGCCCGTGCCCGGGACAGTTTCGTCGGCGTACATCGCGGTCGAGCGGCCGATCATCATGCCGCCTTCGATCCCGACTTTCATGCGGTCGCTGACGAACGTGTCATACCCCGCCATCGCGACCGGGGCGTATCCTTCATAGCCGTTCCGCAAATTCACCGCGCCGACCGGCAGGCGCATCAACGCGCCCGATCCAGCGGCGGCACCCGGGCCCTGTTCCGCGGCGCGATATTGCATGTGGTAGCTGCTCCCGACCGACATGCGCAGACCGTGGTCGCCGTGCAGATAGGCGTCGCGCATGCCCGTTCCGCGCAGCTGGAGATTGCGCTTGATCCTGGCGAGCTTGTTCGGCGCATCGCTCTGCGCGAGCCGCAGGTCGTAGAATCCGTCCGGTCCCCGTGCCCCGGGATCACTGGCCGAGTCGCTACCGGTCAGCCGCGTCGGGAGCGGCGTCATCGCGACGACCGTGGCGCGGGAGGGAAGGCTCAGCACCCGCATCGCGCGCGACCCAGCGCCAGGCGCGACCGCATGCGGCGCAAGCTCCGCGGAAACCGCGCCATTCGCCGTATCGGCGCGCGCCGCCGAAACGATGGCGCACGCCAGGCCGATGACTACGCCACAGGTGAATCGGGAAGGTCCAGGCATCGATTTCACCCCCAGGGAGAACCGTGACACGCCCCGGAGGTTAGCGCTTCACGCGTTTAAAATTCAACAACATATCGCAAGGTTTGTTCCGCCGATGCGCCCCACCCGCGCGTCGCGCTGGCATTCGCGCGCGCAAAGCCCTATCGCCCACGCTTCTTCGAAATATCGCGCTATCAAGGACCATCATGGGATTTCGCTGTGGGATCGTCGGGCTGCCCAATGTCGGCAAGTCCACCCTGTTCAATGCGCTGACGCAGACCGCGGCGGCGCAGGCTGCCAATTACCCGTTCTGCACGATCGAGCCCAACGTCGGCAACGTCGGCGTGCCCGACGAACGCCTCGCCAAACTGGCGGCGGTCGCGGGATCGGCCAAGATCATCGAGACGCAGCTGGGGTTCGTCGACATCGCCGGGCTGGTGCGCGGCGCGTCGAAGGGCGAAGGGCTCGGCAACCAGTTCCTCGGCAACATCCGCGAAGTCGACGCGATCGTCCATGTGCTGCGCTGTTTCGAGGATGACGACGTCACCCATGTCGAGGGCAAGGTCGACCCGATCGCCGACGCCGAGACGGTCGAGACCGAGCTGATGCTGTCTGACCTCGAAAGCCTCGAGAAGCGCGTCCCCAACCTTGCCAAGAAGGCGACGCAGGGCGACAAGGAAGCCAAGATCGGTGCTGCCGTGCTCGGCCAGGCGCTGGAGCTGCTCCGCGAAGGCAAGCCCGCGCGGCTGACGGTGCCGAAGGACGAGGACGAAGCCCGCGTGTTCGCACAGGCGCAGCTGCTGACCGCCAAGCCGGTCCTCTACGTCTGCAACGTCGAGGAGGCGAGCGCCGCCGAGGGCAACAGCCAGTCCGCGCGCGTGTTCGAAAAGGCCAGGGCCGAGGGCGCGCAGGCGGTGGTCGTCTCCGCCGCGATCGAGGCCGAGATCGCAACGATGGACGCCGAGGAACGCGGCGAATTCCTGTCGGAACTGGGGCTGGAGGAAACCGGTCTCGCGCGCGTCATCCGCGCCGGGTACAAATTGCTCTCGCTGCTGACCTTCTTCACAGTCGGTCCCAAGGAAGCGCGCGCCTGGACGGTCCATGCCGGGGCCAAGGCCCCGCAGGCGGCGGGCGAAATCCACACCGATTTCGAGCGCGGCTTTATCCGCGCCGAGACGATCGCCTATGACGACTATGTCGCGCTGGGCGGCGAAACCGGCGCGCGCGACGCGGGCAAGCTGCGGCAGGAAGGCAAGGAATATGTCGTCCACGACGGCGACGTGCTCAACTTCCGCTTCAACGTCTGATGGTGCCGGGCGGGCCTGGACGGCGTAAATCCGCCGCCGTGCTCGCCCGGCTGATCCTTGCGCTGTTGCTCGCGGCCTTCGCCTTTCCCGCGATGGCGAACGGGCCGTGCCATGATGCGCCCGCGATGATGCCGATGGCGCACCACAGGGATGCCCCACGCCACATGCCCGCATCGGACGAGCGCGGCGTTGCGCCGCATGTCTGCATCGGCTGCATTCCCCCGGCGACGATCGCGCCCCGCCCCGTCGCGACGCCCTTCGCCTATGCGCCGATGCGCCGCGCGATCGTTGCCAGCGCGGTCGCCCCCGGATTGCGCGCGCCCCCGATCCTGCCCCCTCCGCGACTGTCGGCCTGACCCGAGCGCGCGCCGCCAGTGCGCGCATCGATCGTACCGTTTCGCGAAGGACTTGAGATGAACCGACCCCTGCTGGTCACGGCCTGCGCCGTGGCCGCGCTGCTGCCGTCTGCGGCACAGGCGCAACATGCGATGATGCCTGGCATGCCAATGGACATGCCCCAGCCGGCGCCGAAGCCGAAGCCGGCGAACCCGCATTCAATCCCACGCCCGGCACCGACCGCCTCCCCGGCGAAGGCCGGGGCCCAGTCGCGCAGCGTCGATCGCCACGCGGGGCATGCGAAGCCCATGGACGCCACAACTGGGCCCCGGCCTGCGCCGGGGAAGGACGTACGCGTGGCGCGGGGCGAGTCTCGATCGGTCGCGGGCGGAACCAACCCTGTCCCCACGTCCACTTCCCCGGCGGAGGCCGGGGCCCAGTCGCGCAGCGTCGATCTTCATGCGCAGCATACAATGCCCATGGACACCACGACTGGGCCCCGGCCTGCGCCGGGGAAGGACGTACGCGTGGAGCAGGGCGAACCTCGATCGGTCGTGGGCGGAACCAACCCTGTCTCCACGTCCGCTTCCCCGGCGGAGGCCGGGGCCCAGTCGCGCAGCGTCGATCTTCAGGCGCAGCATACGATGCCCATGGACACCACGGCTGGGCCCCGGCCTGCCCCGGGGAAGGACGTACGCGTGGCGCGGGGCGAGTCTCGATCGGTCGCGGGCGGAACCAACCCTGTCCCCACGTCCGCTTCCCCGGCGGAGGCCGGGGCCCAGTCGCGCAACGTCGATCACCACGCGCAGCATACGATGCCCATGGACACCACGACTGGGCCCCGGCCTTCGCCGGGGAAGGAAGAGGGGGCCGGCCATGCCAGCGACGCAATGCCCGCCATGCCCGGCATGACGATGCTCCCGATGAACGGCGCGTATGGCGAAGGCTCGGGCACCGCGCGCAACCCCGCCAACGCCGGGCAGATGCTCGGCGAGCATGTCATGGCGGGCGACTGGGCGTTGATGCTCCACGGCTATGCCTGGGCGACCTATACCGACCAGGGCGGACCGCGCGGCGACGCCGACCTTTTCGTCCAGTCGATGGCGATGCTGTCGGCGACCCGCGGCCTTGGCACGGGCGCGCGGCTGCAATTGCGAACGATGCTAAGCCTCGAGCCCGCGATGGGCGCCAAGGGCTATCCCAACCTGTTCGCGACCGGCGAGACCGCCGACGGCGTCACGCAGCTGGTCGACCGCCAGCATCCGCACGACCTGTTCATGGAGCTGTCCGCGCGGATCGACGTCGACGCCGGCAAAGGCGCTGCGTTCCTCTACGGCGGCCCGGTCGCCGAGCCAGCGCTCGGCCCCTCGGCGTTCATGCACCGCGCGTCCGCGACCTATCAACCGATGGCGCCGATCACGCACCACTGGTTCGACAGCACGCATATCACCTATGGCGTCCTCACCGCGGGCTATGCCGCGCCGCGCTGGCAGCTCGAGGCCTCGGCGTTCCGCGGCCGCGAGCCAAACCAGTATCGCTGGGGAATCGAGCGCCCGAGCCTCGATTCGTGGAGCGTCCGCGCGACCTGGACTCCCTCGCCCGCCTGGGCGCTCCAGGCGAGCCACGGGCGGCTCAAGAGCCCCGAACAGCTCGAGGCGTTCCGTGACGAGGCCCGCACCACCGCGAGCGTGCAATATGCCAGCGGCAGGATCGCGACGCTGGTCGCCTATTCCGCCAAGCACAAATTGCCCGGCCGCGTGCTGAGCGCGTGGCTGGCGGAGGCGAACTGGGATCTCGACCGGCACAACACGCTGTTCGCGCGCGGTGAGAGCGTCGCCAATGACGAGCTGTTCCCCGACCCGCGCGATCCGCTCCACGACCGCAAATTCCGGGTCAACAAACTGGAAGGCGGCTATGCCTATCGCCTGCCGCTGGTCGGGCCGTTCGATGCGGCGCTGGGCGGCGCGGTCGGGGTCTATGCCAAGCCCAGGGCGCTCGACCAGGCTTATGGCACGTTCCCGGTCAGCCTGAGCCTGTTCGCGAAAGTGTCGCTGGCGCGGTGAAATGTCATTGAAGTGACGCGGTTTTGGCGCAAGGGCGAGCGATGCGTTGGACCACCCGTATCGTCGCCGCCGCGCTCTGCGCCGCCCTGCAAGCCTGCGTCACCGCCCCGATCAATGCCCCCCGCCCCGACCAGGCTCGAACCAGCCCGGTCGTGGCGGCGGAGCGGCGCGCACCGGTCACGATCCTCATCTCGATCGACGGCTTCCGCCCGGACTACCGCAACCGCGGCGTCACCCCCAATCTCGACGCGCTCGCGGCGGGCGGGATCAGCGCGGCGATGCGACCGAGCTTCCCGTCGATCACCTTCCCCAACCATTATACGCTCGTCACCGGGCTGCGCCCGGACCGGACCGGCATCGTCGGCAATCGCATGGAGGATGCCCGCCGCCCGGGCGAGGTGTTCACGATGCAGACCGACGACCCGTTCTGGTGGACCGAGGCCGAGCCCTTGTGGGTGACCGCCGAAAAGGCCGGGATCCGCAGCGCGACGATGTTCTGGCCGGGTTCGAACGTCGACTGGAAGGGCGTCCGGCCCGACGACTGGCAGCAATATGCGCATGCGGTCGATGATCGCCAGCGCGTCGATGCGGTGATCGACTGGCTCCGTCGCCCGGCCGCGACACGGCCACGGTTCCTGACGCTCTATTTCGATGCGGTCGACAGCGCTGGCCACAAATACGGCCCCGCCGACGCGCATGTCACCGCGACGGTCAAGGACATCGACACCGCGATCGGCCGGTTGCGCGCGGGGCTCGCCGACCTCGGCCAGCCCGCCAATCTGGTGATCGTCGCGGATCACGGGATGGCGGCGATCAGCGCGGACCGCGTCGTCCGGATCGACCGTATGCTTCCGCCCGCGAGCTTCCATGCGATCACCGATGGCCCCTATGTCGGGCTCGATCCCATGCCCGGGCATGAGGCCGAGGTCGCCCGTGCGCTGCTCGGCGCGCACGATCACCTGCGATGCTGGCGCAAGCGCGAGATCCCGGCGCGCTTCCATTACGGCCGGAACGCGCGCGTCCCGGCCTTCGTCTGTCTCGCCGAGACCGGCTGGCTGGCGCTGACGAAGGACGCGCCCGTCGATCATCCGACGGCGGGCGGCGCGCACGGCTTCGATCCGGCGGCGCCCGAGATGGCGGCGCTGTTCATCGCCAATGGCCCCGCGATCAAGCCGCTCGGCACCCTGGCGGGGTTCGACAACGTCGACGTCGCACCGTTGTTGCGCGATCTGCTGGGCCTGCCGGCGGACGGCGCCCTGGACGGCGATGACGCGCCGTTCCGGCCGGCGCTGGCGCGGTAACGGCGGGACGCGCGCGACAGGCGCAGCGCAGAACGATCGCTGCCGGACGCGCCGGTGCGGCGATCGCATGCGCGACGGGGTTACATCGCCTTCGGGTCGATCGTGATGGCGCCGCCCTTCGCCGTCCCGGTGCGTTTTCCCGATCCGACGAGCGCCCAGACCTGCGATGGCGTCGGCAGCGCGGTGAAGGACGGATAGGCGGATACCGTACCATCCACGTCCTGCAACGACACGGTGTACGTTCCGGTCTTGTCCACCATACCCATGACCGACGGATAGACGCTGACAACGCGACCTGCATCGCCCAGGGCGAGCACATACCCCTGCGCGCCACTGTCGGACCAATACACGCCATAATCCGCGTTCGCCTCGGCAGCCCGGCACCAGAGCGACGGCGGGGACGGCGGCGTGGGGGTCTTGTCGTCCGCCCTGGCCTTTGCCGCCACCGACTGCATCATAAGCGTCATCAACAGGTCCGCGCCGCTCGGCTTGGCGACCTTCGCCTTGCCAAACTGCAACGGCGTCGTGCAGGCGGTCATCGGCGCCGCGATACGCGCTTGCGTATCCGCGGCAGGCCAGCGGATCTCCGCGATCAGCTGTTGCAGACGGGTATCGAGTTGCGCGGCGTTCAACGTCGTCGCGCTGATCCGGATGCTGACGACCCATTCCCCGAGCGGAACGATGGCCAGTCCGGTGCTGCTGAGCGCACTCCCGGGGGTCGCGAAAAGCTGTCGCAAGGATGTCGCGGCATGCGCGCCCGCGGCGGCGAAGCTGATCGGCTGGGCGGTCGCAGCCGTCGCATTGCGAAAGATATCGCGGCGCCTGAGCGCGAGCTGCGACCGGTCGAACCAGAGGCTGACGTCGACGACAGCGGGATGGAACAGATAGAGCGTCGCCTGAACGCTGCCATCCGGTGCCGCGAACTGTGCGGCCACGTCCTGTTCGCCCTGCGTCGAATCGCTCAGTCCGGTCCGACGCATGCCGGCCAGCCGGGACATCAGGATGAGACCGGTCTGGGCGTGTTGCCAGCCCTTGTCCGCCGGCACTTGAAGATCGCGCGCGACCGCGGGCGTGGCAACCGCCAGCGCCACCATCAATACCACCGTCTTCATACCGACACTCCCCCGGTGGCAGTGTGTCGCAAGCTCTGGTCGCGGGCAAGCGTATAGGATCGTCGGCAAAATCGGTCGGACACGGTCGTGCCCCGATGGTGTCTGCTTTCCGGGCTTGTCACCGGCGATCAACCGTCCGACACCTATGCCATGCAGTATTTCGAAGACATCGCCGTCGGCACCACACAGGCCTTCGGCAGCTATCGCGTCACGCGCGAGGAGGTCGTTGCCTTCGCCAAGGCGTATGATCCGCAGCCCTTCCACCTCTCCGACGCGGCCGCCGCCGCGACGCATTTCGGTCGGCTGTCCGCGAGTGGATGGCATACCTGCGCGATGACGATGGCGATGGTCGTCGCCAATCTGGAGGCGAACCAACAGGCCGGGCTCGGCTCGCCCGGGATCGACGAGTTGCGCTGGCTTAAACCGGTCTATCCGGGCGACACCCTGCGCTGCGAAACCGAAATCCTCGACAAGCGCCCGTCCCGGAGCCGTCCCGAAATGGGCAGCTATCGCAGTCGGATGACGGTGCTGAACCAGGACGATGTGGCGGTGATGACGTTCATCTCGACCGGGCTGATCCGGACGCGGCCGGCAGTCTAGGGTCTGAGCGCAGCGTCTCGCGGTGATGGCGCCCGCGCGCCTTCGTGCGGTGCGAGCGAGGTTACTTAGGAGACGGACAGGTCGGGACGGGGCGCGCACCACGCTGCCCGTCCCGTCGCGTCCCGCGATCAGCGATGCGGACGGCCGCCACCCGGCCGCCCGCCACCCGGTCGACCACCGCCAAACCCGCCGCGTCCCGGCCGGCCCTGCATTCCGTAATCGCGCCACATCGGGCGCATCTCGCGGTTCGCGCCGCGCCAGCCCTGCGAACGCCCCTGCCAATAGCCGCGCTGCTGGTCGTTCCAGCGATGCCGGCGGTTGCCACGGTCATAGACGTAATAGCCCGTGCCCGGATAATAATAGTCGTTGTTCCAGCCCCAATACGGGTCCCCGGTATACCCGCCGTAATAGGGATCCCAGCCGGCGCTGGCATAACCGACGCTCACGCCCGAATAGCCATAGCCCTCGTTGCACGCCGACAGGCCGACGGTTGCGGTCAGGGCCGCCGCAGCCAGCGCGAGCTTGCCGAGCGGACGGGCGGAAAGAGCGTGGAGAAACGACATGGCGGGGCTTTCGATGGGCCCGGCATTGGTCGAGCTTCACCTGGGATAACCCCTGGATCAAGGCGTCGTTCCGCCGCCCCGCTCAGTGGCCCGCGAAGGCAACCAGCGAATCGACCGTAATCCCGTCGCCGCGCAATGCCGCCGCGCCGCCCAGATCGGGGAGGTCGACGAGGAACTGCGCCTGCTCGACCACGGCCCCCGCCTTGCGGAGCAGCCGTACCGCCGCGCGCGCGGTGCCACCGGTGGCGATCAGGTCGTCGACCAGCAGCACGCGCTTGCCGGGTGCGAAGGCATCCGCATGGATCGCGATCCGGTCGGTGCCATATTCGAGGGCGTAATCCTCCGCGATGGTCACGCCGGGCAGCTTGCCGTCCTTGCGGATCAGCAACACGCCTGCCCCGAGCGGGGCCGCCAGCGCCGCGGCGAACAGGAACCCGCGTGCCTCGATCCCCGCGACGAGATCGACCGGGCCGGCGGTGGCCGCCGCCATGCGGTCGATCGATGCGGCAAAACCCGCGGCGTCGAGCAACAGCGTCGTGATGTCGCGGAACATGATTCCCGGCTTGGGGAAATCCGGAATGGTGCGGATCAAGGCCTTCAGGTCATCGTTCACGGTCGGACATCCCTCGTCACGTCGGCCAGGGCCGGGGCCGCCTCGTACCCGGAAGCCAGCGCGCTTTCACGCAAAAACGCGCCACGCAAAAACGGGCGGCCCGGACCCTGTCCGCGCCGCCCGTCCCTACCAGCGATCGGCCGGCGCCGATCGGCGGCTGCCGATCAGTGTTTGATGTCGCGCCAGATGTTCTGGTACGCGCCGTAGGCGAGCGCACAGAATACCAGCAGGAACAGCAGGACCGCGATCCCAGCCCCATGCCGCGCGGGCAGGTTCGGTTCCGCCGCCCAAGTCAGGAACGCCGCGACGTCCTTGGCATTCTGGTCGACCGTCGACTTGGTCCCGTCGAGATAGGTCACCTGGCCGTCCTGCGTCAGCGGGGGCGGCATCGCGATGTTGAGGTTCGCGAAATACGGGTTGTAATACAGCCCGTCGGGCGTCTTCGCGTCGGGGAACTTCTTGAGCAGCTCGGCCGGCTGCGGCGCATAGCCGGTCAGCAGCGAATAGACATAGGGCGTGCCCTCATGCCGCGCCTTGGTGATCAGCGACAGGTCTGGCGGGTTGCCGAGGCCGGGATAATAGACCGTCGGGAACGGATCGGCGGGCGTGTTCGGCCGCTCGGTCTTGTCGCCCGTCTTGGGGTCGAACACTTGCGCCTTGGTCCCCCAGTCGGCCGCGAACTTCTTTACCTGACCCGCCGAATAGCCGAGCTGGGTGAGGTCGCGGAACGCGACGTGCTTGAGCGAATGGCAGTTCGAGCAGACTTCCTTGTAGACCTGCAGCCCCCGCTGGAGCTGCCGCTGGTCATACGTCCCGAAGAAGCCGTTCGAGGCGAGCTCGAGCTCCTTGGGATGCTTGTGGAAGACGTCGGTCGCGGTGGCGGCGACCGGGTCGGTGATCAGTCCCGATACCGAGCTGAACAGGGCCAGCCCGAGGACGAAGACGAAGGCAGCCCCGACGGCCCAGGAAATATAGCGGATCATGCTCGAATTGCCCCTTATTCGGCCGGAAGCGGGCTACCGCTCACCGCACTGTGCGTCGGGCTGGTGCCCCCCTTGCCCGCCAGGACCGCCTCGGTGATCGAGTTCGGCAGCGGACGCGGCCGCTCGGTCCGCGCGACGATCGGCAGGATGATCAGGAAATGCGCGAAATAATAGGCGCCGCAGATCTGGCTGAGGATCACGTAGATCGGCTCGGCCGGCGATCCCCCGCAATAGCCGAGGACGAGCACGTCGGCGACCAGCACCCAGAAGAAGGTGCGATACACCGGGCGGTAATTTGCCGAGCGCACCGGCGAGCTGTCGAGCCATGGCAGGAAGAACAGCAGCAGGATCGACCCGAACATCGCGAGCACCCCCCACAGCTTGGCCGGAAGGATGAAATCGACGGTGAACGCGCGGAGGATCGCGTAGAACGGCCAGAAATACCATTCCGGCACGATGTGCGCGGGCGTCTGCAGCGGGTTGGCCGGAACATAATTGTCCGGATGGCCGAGATAGTTGGGCGCGAAGAAAATGAGGCCGGCGAAGATCAGCAGGAACACGCCGAGCCCGAAGCCGTCCTTCGCGGTGTAATAGGGATGGAACGGCACGGTGTCCTGCTCGCCCTTGACGTCCACCCCGGTCGGATTGTTCGACCCCGGGATGTGCAGCGCCCAGATGTGCATGATGATGACGCCCGCGATCACGAACGGCAGCAGGTAATGCAGCGAGAAGAAGCGGTTGAGCGCGGCATCGTCCGGCGCGTATCCGCCCAGCAGCCAGACCCGGATCGTCTCGCCGACCACGGGGATCGCCGAGAAGAAGCCGGTAATGACCTGCGCACCCCAGAAGCTCATCTGCCCCCACGGAAGCACATAGCCCATGAAGGCGGTCGCCATCATCAGCAGGAAGATGGTCACGCCGAGCAGCCAGATCATCTCACGCGGGGCCTTGTACGACCCGTAGAACAGTCCTCGGAAGATATGGACGTAGACGACGATGAAGAACATCGAAGCGCCGTTCGCGTGTGCATAGCGCAGGAACCAGCCGCCGTTGACGTCCCGCATGATGTGCTCGACCGAATCGAACGCCACGCCACCGTTGGCGGCATAATGCATGGCGAGGACGATGCCGGTGATGATCTGGATGCCGAGCGCGGCGCCCGCGAGCACCCCGAAGTTCCAGAAGTAATTGAGGTTGCGCGGCACGGGATAGCCCGCGCCGACCGCGCCATAGACGAGGCGCGGGAGCGGCAGGCGCTCGTCGATCCACTTGGTGAACCCGCTTTGCGGTGCGTAATGCTTGGCCCAGGGAAAACTCATCGTTCTATCCTCAACCCACCGTGACCGTCGTTGCCGACGTGAACTTATAGTCCGGGACCGCGAGATTCTTCGGGGCCGGGCCTTTGCGGATGCGCGCCGCGGTATCGTATTGCGAACCGTGGCACGGACAGAAATAGCCGCCATACTGGCCGCGATTCTCGCTCGCCACGATCCCCTGCGGGATGCAGCCGAGATGCGTGCAGACGCCCAGCGTGATCAGCCAGTTCTTCTTGCCCTTGGTCCGCTGCTCCAGCGTCTGCGGATCGCGCAGCTCGGATAGCGCGACCTTGTCGGCGGCGGCGATCTCGGCCGGGGTCAGGTTGCGGACGAACAGCGGCTGTTTGCGGAAGGACGTAATGATGCCGGAACCCGCCTCGATCTTCGACAGGTCGACTTCGGTGGTCGACAGCGCGAGCACGTCGGCGGACGGGTTCATCTGGTTGATCAGGGGGATGATGGCGACGACGCCGCCTACCCCGGCTACCGAGATCGCGGCGATGTTGAGGAAATCGCGACGACGCGGCACTTCCTCATGAAATGGAGCGGGATCTTCCCCAAGTGGCACGGCGGAATCGACTGTTGCCATTGATTAGCCCTTGTACCTCTGCCCTCGCCCATCTGCTCACGGCGACGGTCGTTCGTTTCATATTGGGAAAGCCAGAGGCGTATGCCTCCGCCGTCCGATCGTCCTTTGGACGCTGCCATAAGGACATGGCTTGTTAGACGGCGCAACGTCGTTTTGCCAACAGCAATTTAAGCGTGGTAGCGGGCATGAATGCGCATTGCCCTGTACCAGCCCGATATCGCCGGAAACGTCGGCGCCATTCTTCGTCTTGGCGCGTGCCTCGGCGTTCCGGTCGATGTGATTGAACCGACTGGCTTCACCTGGAGCGACAAGGCGCTCGCGCGTTCGGGGATGGATTATGCCGACGTCGTCCAGGTGACTCGCCATGCCGATTGGGACGCGTTCCTGCCGACCGTGCCGGGGCGGATCGTCCTCCTGACCACGCGCGGGGGGACGCGGCTCGATGCGGCAACCTTCGAGTCGTCCGACACGCTCCTGCTCGGGTCGGAGGGGAGCGGGGTGCCCGATACGGTCCATGCGCTGGCGGACGTCGCGGTGCGGATCCCGCTCGCGCCGGGGATGCGCTCGCTCAATATCGCGGTCGCCGCGGGGATCGGCATCGCCGAGGCACTACGACAGACCGGCGGGTGGCCGGAGACGGCGTGACGTTTCCTAGTCCGCCCTCCCCGCTCCGTCATTCCCGCGGAGGCGGGAATCCATTAGCGCAACCTTTGATCTCAGCAGGCCTGGGCAGCCAGTATGGATCCCCGCCTTCGCGGGGATGACGTCGGAAGAAAATGGAATGATCGAACGAGCCGCCCCCTAAGCACTTCTACCAATGGCCCGCCGCCGACGCCGTGACGAGTACACCGCCCTTCCCACCACAACAGGACAAGCCACCCGTGGACATCGCCCTCGACCCCGAACAAGCCCGCGCCCGCCACTGGTTCGAAGACCTGCGCGACCAGATCTGCGCCGAATTCGTCAGCATCGAACGCGAGGCCGGATCGGACGCGGACTTCGACTACACGGCGTGGGACCGCACCGATCCCGACGGATCGCCAGGTGGCGGGGGCGTGCGCGGGGTGATGAAGGGCAAGGTGTTCGAAAAGGTCGGCGTCAACGTCTCGACCGTCGGCGGCACGTTCGAAGGCGAGTTCGCCAAGTCGATCCACGGCGCCGCCGAGCACCCGCAGTTCTTCGCCACCGGGATCAGCCTGGTCGCGCACATGGCGAACCCGCACGTCCCCGCGGTCCACATGAACACGCGCTTCCTCGTCACGACCAAGCGCTGGTTCGGCGGCGGCGCGGATCTCAACCCGCCGCTGCCCTATGCCGAGGATACCGAGGAATTCCATGCGGTGCTCAAGGCCGCCTGCGATCCCCACGGCGCGGACTATTACGACCGCTATGCCAAATGGGCGGACGACTATTTCTACATTCCCCACCGCAAGGTCCATCGCGGCGTCGGCGGGATCTTCTGCGATCACCTGGAGGGCGCGTTCGACGCCAATTTCGCGTTCATCCAGGACATCGGCCGGGCCTTCCTCGACGTCTATCCGCGGATCGTGCGCCGCCGGATGGACCTTCCCTTCACGTCCGCCGACACCGCGCAGATGCTCGAATGGCGCGGGCGTTACGCCGAGTTCAACCTGGTCTATGATCGCGGCACCTTGTTCGGGCTCAAGACCGGCGGCAACATCGACGCGATCCTGATGAGCCTGCCCCCGCTCGCCACCTGGTCGTAACGGAACCACCGCGCATGGCGCTGATCCCGGTCCGCGAGAATGAAGTCGCCACCGTCGTGACGACGCTCGAGATGCGCAAGCGGCCGCCGCTGCGTCCGCTTCCCGCCGCCCCGCTGCGACTGGTCCATTGGCCCGCGCCCGATCCGGACAGATATCGCACGCTGTTCCGCCGGGTCGGGGCGCCGTGGCTATGGTTCTCGCGGCTGGTGATCGAGCAGGCGGCGTTGCTGCGGATCATCCACGACCCCGCCGTACAGGTCTTCGCCGCGATCGATGCGGCGGGGATCGAAGTCGGGATGGTCGAGCTCGATTTCCGCGAACACGGCGCGTGCGAGATCTCCTATTTCGCGCTGATTCCCGAACTTGCCGGACGCGGGCTGGGGCGCTGGCTGATGGCGGAGGCGCTCGCGCGTGCCTGGAACCAGGACGTCACCCGGGTATGGCTCCACACCTGCTCGCTGGACCATCCCTCCGCGCTCAACTTCTATCGCAAACAGGGGTTCGAGCCGGTCCGCCGCACGGTCGAGACCTTCGTCGACCCGCGCCTGAGCGGACATCTCCCGCCCGAGGCGGCGCCTCACGTCCCCGTGTTGAGACGCCGGTAGAGCGCGACCTGGATCAGCAGCGTCGCGACCATGCCGATCGTCACGCCGGCGGCCGCGCCGACCTCCAGCATCGCGGCGACGACCGGATTGGCCAGCGGCGCGCCCTGCAGCGCCGCGCCGACGCTGCGGAACGGCAACGCCAGAATGTCCCCCAGCAACACGGTGATGCACGCCACCCCCAGCAGGATCAGGCCATGCCCCCGGGTCAGCGCGAAGCTGCGCGTGAAGGCCGCGATCACCCCGATCGACGGGGTATCGATCAGCAGCGGCAACGCCAGCAGCAACCGCCCCTGCAGATACAGGCCCGGCAGGAACAGCAGCAGCGTGCCCACGCTGACCGGAAACGACATCAACAGCGACAGCAGCACGACCCGCGGCAACAAGCTGAGCGCGCGCAACACGGCCGCCTGCACCGTCGGGTGCGACCGGTCGAGGTAGAGCGACAGCACCGTCGCGCTCCCCAGCAGCAGCACGATCGACAGGACAATCACTGGCAGGCTGTAGAGTTGCGACCAGGCCTGCACCGCGGCGAGCCAGGCGGTCATCTCTTCCGCCGCCCCCGGGAGCGCCGGCGGCCGCGCAACGAACATCGCGAGCGCCACCTGCGGCACCAGCAGCAACAGCCCGCAGACCCCCAGCAGCACGTCGCGGTCGCGCTTCGCCATCGCCCAGGCGTCGCGCAGCACGGCGCCGATATCGAGTCTCGTCATACCCTGTTTCATGCAGCCTCGAGGATCGGCGCGCGCGCATCGCGCAGCGCCAGGTAGAGTTTGGCGAGGAACACCACCGCCAGAACCGAAAAGAGCGTCGATACCATGGCGACGACCAGCGCGGTGAGGATCGCGGATGCCGACAGCGGCCCCACGCCGCCCAGCAGCAGCCCGAACACCGCCCCCGCCACCATCCGCGCCGCCAGCCCGGCAATCTGCGAGACGAGGAGATACAGCAGCAGCACGCCCATGATCTTGAGCGCGCTCCCGCGCGTAAGGGCAAAGGAGCGGCCGAACACCCCCGGCCCGCGCCGTTCCGCGACCATCGTCGCGTTCAGCACCGACAGGCGCGCCACCAGCCACAGCAGCACCGGCAGCAGCACCAGCGTGTAGAGCGTCGCGAACAGCACCATCGGTCCATTGATCGCATCGAGCGAGGGCTGTTCGCCGGTCATCTGGGTCATCGGGATCCCGCTCAGCGAGAAACCGACCATTCCCGGCAGGAACAGGACGAACAGCGCGATCAGCGCGAGGACGTTCACGCCGACGACGGGCAGAAAGCGGTGATTCGTGGTGTGGATCGCCCCGCTGCGTCCGGCCGCGGGATCGAGCGCAAGCGCGGTCACCGCGATCGCCCCCCAGTTGCTGGCGAGCGACAGCAGCACGATCACCACGCCGACGACCCAACCGCCGGTCAGCCCGACCGCGCCCATCACCGCGACGAGATTGCCGATCAGCGCCAGCGGGACGAACATGCCGAACAGGACGATCGGCGCCAGCGCGGCCAGATGATCCGCGACGAACGCGCTCGTGCGGTCCCACACGGTACTCATCGTCGCCATCATGTCGCGTCTCCCCGTCGCTAGATCCCGGAGCCTATACGCTCCCCCCGGGCGAAGGCCATGCCGCGCTGTTAGCCTATGGCCAGACAGCTTGCCAATGACTTGCGCAGCGCGCGCGACTGGCGCAATCGCTGCTGCGTGGACCATCTCCCCGACGCTATCGAGTGGCGCATCGCCACCGCCCCCATCGCCTACGAGGTCGCCGTCGCCGAGATGGAGGCGCGCGCCGTCGCCGTCGCCGAGGGAACCGCGCGCGAGCTGATCTGGCTGCTCGAGCATCCGCCGGTCTATACCGGCGGCACCAGCGCCGACCCCGCCGAATTGCGCGACCCGCAGTTCCCGGTGATCGATACCGGTCGCGGCGGGCGCTATACCTATCACGGACCGGGGCAGCGGATCGGCTATGTCGTGCTCGACCTGACGCGGCGCGGACGCGACGTGCGGCAGTTCGTCCATGCGCTGGAAGGCTGGGTGATCGATACGCTCGGCGATCTCGGCATTGCCGCGTTTCGGGCGCCCGGCCGGATCGGGATCTGGACGATGGCGCCGGACGCTTTGTCCCCAAGTGGTACGGCCGAGGCCAAGATCGGCGCGATCGGGGTGCGTGTCCGGCGGTGGGTGACGCTGCACGGCTTCTCGGTCAACCTGTCCCCGGACCTCGCGCATTTCGGCGGGATCGTGCCGTGCGGGCTCGCGGACTTCGCCGTAACCAGCGCCGCCGCCCTCGGTGCGCCGACCGATTTTGCAACTTTTGACACCGCCCTCGCGTTGCGCCTTCCAGCCTTCCTAGAAACTCATTCTTTGGGGCGGCAAAACATGGCTTGAGGGCCAGACGTAATACGACTAATGTCCACCACGGTTTGGGTATTAAAGGTCTCGAGGCCTACCAATCCATATATCTAGGGAGCTTTCCAATGCGTGCATTCATTTCCAAGGTCGCTGCTGGTTCGATGATCGCTGTTGCAGCGATCGCGATTTCGGCTTGCACCCCGAAGACCGAGACGACGACGACCGACAACACGATGGTCACCGACATGAACTCGACCGACACGATGTCGACGACGACTGCCAACGACACGATGACGTCGACCGACGGCGCGATGGCGAACGACGGTGGCATGATGGCGAACGACACCACGATGACGTCGAACACCACGACCACGACCACGAACGCGATGTAATCCTTCTTTCGGGAATGATGATATCCAGGGCCGTCCGGGAAACCGGGCGGCCCTTTCGATTCCGGCACGGGCTCGAATTGTGGTTGGTTTGCGACGAAATGATTGGTTAAAAGAGTTGGGCTGCACCGCAAAAGGCCGTAGGCGCCAAAGCGGGATATGAGAGGGAATGAATGACCGTGTTGCGTATTCTGGCCGCGCTGGCCGCCACTTGCGGCGCCGCGCTGGCAACCCCGGCTTCGGCGCAATTCTTTTTCCAGTCGCATGACATGACGGCACCGCCGATTACCGGCGATGAGCCCGGCCAGCTCGCGCTGCCCGACGCGACCCCGGCGGAGGTCCGCGCCAACCTGGTGTGGAACCTGCGCTCGGCGCTGAACGTGGCGGCGTTGCAATGCCAGTTCGAGCCGACGCTGCTCAACGTCGAGAATTACAATGTGATGATCAACAATCACAAGGACGAGCTGAAGTCGGCGTTCGACACGCTCGTCAAATATTTCAACCGCACCAACAAGGGTCTCAAGGCCGGCCAGGCCGCGCTCGATCGGTTCGGCACGCGGACCTATTCGTCGTTCACGACGGTCGGCGCGCAATATGGCTTCTGCCAGACCGCCTCGCAGATCGCGACCAACGCCGCCTATGCACCACGCGGCGAGCTCTACAAGGTCGCGATCAACGACATGGGCACGCTGCGCAATTCGCTCACCCCCTGGGGCGAACAGCGGTTCGCGCGCCGCCCGCGGATCGAGAACCGCGTCTCGGTCCCGCGCCTCGACGAGATGTGCTGGACCAAGCGTGGCGAATGGGTCGAACGCAAGTGCGGCGCGTACACGCTGACGCCGCGCTGATACGCTCCTGATGGGTCTGGCCGGGGGGCTTTCGGTCACCCCGGCACAGGCCGGCGCTGCCACGTTCCCGCAATGCAACCGTCGCCCCGGCCCGACGGCATCGCCCTTCGCCGGGGTGCCGCTTCGTCCCGGCAGCGCGCTTACCGCAGCCCCAGCGCCTTGTGCGCCTGCAGCGTCAAGCGCCACTTCGGCCGCTCCATCACCAGATCGATCGCCGCGGCGTGATTTTCCGCCGCCGCTGCGCTGTCGAGCGGCTGGATCAGGTGATGCGCGAAATCCCACGTCTCCAGCGCGACGACGTCGCTGCCCGGCTGCGGCCATACCAGCTTGAGCTCGTCCCCGCTGCGCTGAACGACCACGCTGCCCGCCTTGGGACTGATGCAGACCCAGTCGATCCCCGGATGCGCCGCGAGCGTACCGTTGCTTTCCATCGCGATCTCGAACCCGGCCGCATGCAGCGCATCGACCAGCGCATCGTCGATCTGGAGCATCGGTTCGCCGCCCGTCAGCACGACGAAGCGTTCGACCGCGCCCTCCCCCCAGAAGGCCACCGCCGCGGCCGCCAGCGCTGCCGCGTCGGCGAAGCGCCCGCCGCCCGCGCCGTCGGTTCCCACGAAATCGGTATCGCAGAACTGGCAGATCGCGCTGGCGCGGTCCTGCTCGCGCCCCGACCACAGATTGCATCCGGCGAACCGCACGAACACCGCGCGCCGCCCCGCCTGGACGCCCTCTCCCTGGAGCGTCAGGAACATCTCCTTGACCGCATAGCTCATCCGCTCAGACCGCGTAGCGCGTCGGGTCGGGCAGGCCGGCGTCCTCGAACCCCTTCTTGCGCAGGCGGCAGCTGTCGCACGTCCCGCAATGCAGGCCCTCCGGGGTCGGATCGTAGCACGACCAGCTCATCCCCGCATCGAGGCCGAGCGCCGCGCACTCGCGCACGATGTCGGCCTTGGTCATGTGTTGCAGCGGGGCGTGGATCCTGAACGGCTCGCCCTCGACCCCGGCCTTGGTGGCGAGCTCGGCCAGTCCCTCGAACGCGGTGATGAATTCGGGGCGGCAATCGGGATAGCCGGAATAATCCAGCGCATTGACGCCGATGAACAGGTCGCGGGCGCCTGCCGCCTCGGCCCAGCCAAGCGCGAGGCTCAGGAAGATCGTGTTGCGCGCGGGGACATACGTGACCGGTATCCCGGGTTCGACGCCCTGTTTGGGAACGGCGATATCGGCGGTGAGCGCGGATCCGCCGAAGGCAGACAGGTCCAGCGGCAGGACGATATGCCGCTCGGCCCCGAGATGCTCGGCGATCCGCGCGGCGGACTCGAGTTCCAGCCGGTGCCGCTGGTTGTAATCCACCGAAAGCGCGAAGAGCCGGTATCCATCGGCCCGCGCGCGCGCTGCCGATACCATGGAGTCTAGTCCGCCCGACACCAGCACGACGGCTGCCGGGGCGACCTGCGGGGTCGTTTCATCTGTCATGATGCGCCGGTAGGTAAGCGCCACCCTCCCGAAGCGCAAGCGCCGCCCCGCCTGCGGGATCCTCCCCCGGCAGATGGCCAAAAAAATGGGCCGCCCGTAAGCGACCCAGGGGATGCCCGATTGGGGGGGCGTATCAGGAGGAAAGCCTTCCATCACGGAATGCAGTCTCTGCTCTACGCGCGAATCGTAAACTTACTCTTAACGATGCGCGGCTCAATGCGCCTTTGGGTCACCCGCACACGCGCCGACGTAGCGCGCCTCGTACGTTTCCTCGAACGGCGCGCCGTTGATGATGCCCTGCGTATCCATGTTGAAGGACCGTGGCGTGGCAACCTTCACGCTCGTCTGGCCGTGGCTGTTGTGACAGATGAAATGGACCGTGGTGGTGTCGATGTCGTTCTTGACCACGGCATGCTGGCACTGCTCCATCGGATGCTCGTAATGGATCAGCGTGCGCGGATCGGCGAGGCACAGGGTGCGCGACACGCCGTCATCGACGGTCTTCAGCTGCCATTGGCCCCGCTCGACCCGCGCCAGGGCGGTCAATGCGGGCTTGGCGCCGGGCGCAGCGACGGCGAACCCGGTTCCCAACGCCAGCGCGATCCCGCTGGCGCATACCAGCGTCGTTCCCCGTCTCGTCCATCTCATCGCGTCGACCCCGATTGGCCCGCCATACGCCCGCTGCGTCGTGGCAATGGCCCCAGTCCCTTATCTGGGGACCTCCGCCCGACTTACAATGACGGAGACGTAACAATCTCCAGCGCTGCCGGCACCGGGAACTTGCGCGCGCAGAAGGCGCAGTCGACCACGATCATCCCGTCGTCGTCCGCCATGTCGCGCTGTTCCTCGGGCGGGAACTTTGCGAGCACCGACGCGATGTAATCGGGCGAGCAGCGGCAGCCGCGGACGAACCGCGTCTCGCCCTGGACGCGGACCTCGGTTTCCTCGTTGAACAGCCGCCACACCAGCGTCTCCAGCGACAGCGATGCGTCCGCCAGCTCCTCGGGCTTCATCGTCCCGCCGAGGATCGCGACATGCTCCCACTCCGGGTGGTCGAGCCGGGTATGGATCCGGTCGCGCCCGTCTTCGCCTTCGGGGAGATGCTGGAGCAGCAGCCCGCCCGCGACGCGCCCGTCGCGTCCGAGCGGACCGGTGCCGACGCGGATCAGCGTCGGGATCTGTTCGGACTGGAGGAAATAATGCTCCGCCGCCTCGCTCAGCGAATCGCCGTCGAGCGGGACGATCCCCTGATAGCGTTCGCCGGTATCCGCCTGGTCGAAGGTGATCGCGAGATAGCCCTTGCCGAACAAGGCAAACAACGTCGGGTCCTTGGGTGCCTCGGCGAGGCGGTCCGCGTCGAAATCGACATAGCCGCGCAGTTCGCCGCCGCGATAGTCGCACACCAGCAGCTTGACGATCCCGCCCTCGGTTTGCGCCTGCATCGTGAGCTGGCCGCCCGCCTCCTTGAGCGTCGAGCCGATCAGCGCGGCAAGCGTCAGCGCCTCGGTCAGCAACGCCTCGATCGGCGCGGGATAGGCGTGCGCGGCGAGGATCGTGTCGAGCACGGGCGCGAGCCGCACGATCCGGCCGCGCGCGTGGCGCGCGGGGATGGTGAAGCCGATCGCGCGGTCGGTGTCGGTGGGGGTGGGGGAGACGGGGCTGGTGGGAACGGGGGTCATGATTTTCTCGCGGCGATTACGTCACCTAACCGTTCGCCCTGAGCGAAGTCGAAGGGCCCGCGCCACGCATGGGGCTTCGACTTCGCTCAGCCCGAACGGTGGGGAACTAAACGGGACAACAGAACCAAGGAGATAGGAACTCCCAGCCCCCAATCAACCGATCTGCCCGAAGCACCACCGCAGCACTGATTTCTGCGCGTGCAGCCGGTTCTCCGCCTCCGGCCAGATCAGCGATTGCGGCCCGTCGATCACCTCGGCGGTCACTTCCTCGCCGCGGTGCGCGGGGAGGCAGTGAAGGAACTTCGCGTCGGGCTTGGCGGTCGCCATCAGCGCGGCGTCGACCTGATAGGGCCACATCGCCTTCAGCTTGGTCTCGGCATGGTCCTGCCCCATCGAGATCCACGTATCGGTGACGATCACGTCCGCGCCCTCGACGGCTTCCTTGGCGGTGCCGACGACGCGCGCACGGCCCTTGCCGAGCGCGACGTCGCTGTCGGCGGGCATGAACCCCTGCGGGCACGCCGCGACCACGTCGAACTGCATCAGCCCGGCGGCTTCCATGATCGACGCGAGCACGTTGTTGCCGTCGCCGAGCCATGCGACCTTGAGCCCGGGAAGCGGCTTGCCCGCTTCCATCAGCGTCAGCAGGTCGGCCATGATCTGGCACGGATGCGAATTATCGGTCAGGCCGTTGATCACCGGGATGGTGGCGTACCGCGCCATCTCTTCCAGCTTCTCGTGATCGTCGGTGCGCAGCATGATCGCATCGCAATAGCCCGACAGGACGCGTGCGGTATCCGCGACAGTCTCGCCGCGCCCGAGCTGGGTCGTGCCCGCGTCGAGGATCACGCTGTTCCCGCCCAACTGGCGGATCGCCATGTCGAAGCTGACGCGTGTGCGGGTCGAGTTCTTCTCGAACACCATCGCGAGCGTGTGCCCGGCAAGCGGCGCGTCTGCGTCGGCTTTGCCCTTGGGCCAGCCCGCGCGCGCGGCCTTGCGGTCGAGCGCATCGGCGAGCATCGCGGCGACACCATCGGGGCCCGCGTCGGAGAGGCTGAGGAAATTGCGCATCATGCCTCCCTCTCCCCGCTTGCGGGGAGAGGGCAAGCGAGCGCAGCGAAGCGCGGGAGAGGGGCAGTCACTCGGACGGCAGTGTCAGGCACTGCCCCTCTCCCCGACCCTCTCCCCGCAAGCGGGGAGAGGGAGACTTGCGCGCTCACGCCGCCGCCGCCATCGCCGTGAACGCCCGCGCGCCGTCGCTGAGCTTCTGGACGAATTCGGTAATATGCGCTTCCTCGATCACCAGCGGCGGGAGCACGCGGACGACATTCTCCCCCGCCGCAACCGTCAGCAGCCCGTGATGATCGCGCAGATGCGCCACGAAATCGCGCGCGACCGCGGCGTCCTTGAGCTTGATGCCGAACATCAGGCCCTTGCCGCGGACGCCCTCGAAAAGCTGGTCGTGATTGGGGATCAACTGCTCGACCGACGTACGCAACCGGTCGCCCATGGCCGTCACATGCTCGAGGAAGCCGGGTTCGAGCATCACGTCGAGGATCGCCTCGCCCGCCGCCATCGCGAGCGGATTGCCGCCATAAGTCGAGCCATGCGTGCCGAACACCATGCCCTTGGCCGCTTCCTCGGTCGCGAGACACGCGCCGAGCGGGAAGCCGCCGCCGATGCCCTTGGCCGAGGACAGGATGTCGGGGGTGATGCCGTAATGCTCATAGGCCCACATCTTGCCGGTCCGGCCATAGCCACACTGGACTTCGTCGAGCACCAGCAGCAGGCCATGCTCGTCGCACGCCTTGCGCAGCCCTTGAAGAAACTCCGGCGTCGCGGCGGAGACACCGCCCTCACCCTGGACCGTCTCGACCATGAAGCCAGCGGTCGTGTCGTCGATCAACGCGAGCGCCGCTTCGAGATCGTTGAACGGCGCGTAGGCGAAGCCCGGCAGCAACGGCTCGAACCCGTCGCGCATCTTGGGCTGGTTGGTCGCCGAGATCGCGCCCATCGTGCGCCCGTGGAACGCGTTGTTGAAGGTGATCAACGTGGTGCGCTGCGGATTGCCGGTGACGAAGTGATAACGCCGCGCGGCCTTGATCGCGCATTCGACCGCCTCGGTGCCCGAATTGGTGAAGAACACGGTGTCCGCGAACGAGCTTTCGACGATCCGCTGCGCGAGATGCTCGCCCTGCGGGGACCCGTAGAGGTTGGAGACGTGCATCAGCGTTGCGGCCTGGTCGGCGATCGCCTTGACCAATTTGGGGTGGCCGTGGCCGAGCGCGTTGACCGCGATCCCGGCGGCGAAGTCGAGATATTGCGCGCCATCCTCGCCGTAGAGATAGACGCCCTCGCCGCGCACCGGACGCACGCCACACCGTGGGTAAACGGGCATCAGGGCTGGGGTCGACACGACGCGTCTCCTTCAAAAAGCAAAAGGGCGACCTGTACGGTCGCCCGATCACGGTTTTTACGGAGATTGGGGGCGGAGCGCAACACCGTGTGTTGGGCGCTTTTGCCCGGGTCGATGCAGGAAGGGATGATCGCACAAAGCCACAAAGACACGAAGAAAGAAGGAGGCAGATATGATGCTGCCGCAGGCAAAATCTGATGGGCACGCGCACCACGCTGCCTTGCGAGCCTTCCTCTTTGTGTCTTTGTGCCTTTGTGCGATCAAACCCTTCTTGAACCGCCCAAAAACGTCAGTTCTTCAACCGCCACCCGCTTCGCAGCAGCAAATAGCACAGCAGCCCGAGCACGATGTCGATCGCCAGGATGATCACCGACCCAAGCATCACCGGCGAATCCGCCGTCCCGAGGAACCCATAGCGGAACCCCGAGATGATGTAGAAAAACGGATTGGCATGGCTGAACGCACGAAACGCCGGCGCGAGCTTGTCGACCGAGTAGAACGTCCCCGACAACAACGCCAAAGGCGTGATCACGAAGTTGGTCACCGCCGCCGCATGATCGAACTTGTCCGCCCAGATCGACGTCAGCACCCCGAGGAACGACAGGAACGCCGCCCCCAGGAACCCGAACCACAGGATCGCGAGCGGATGCCGCGGCGTGACATGCACGTCCGGATAAATCGCCATCGCCAACCACACCACGAATCCGACGATAAACGCCCGCGTCATCGCGCCACCGACCAGCGCGGTCAGCAATTCCATCGTCGACAAGGGCGGCTGGAGATAATCGACGATCGTCCCCTGGATCTTGCCGACCATCAGCGAGAAGCTCGCATTGGCAAAGGCGGGCCCCATCATCCCCTGGCTGATGATCAGCCCGGGCGCGATGAAATCGGCGAACGGGATCTCGACCCCGCCGACCAGAACCGGGCGTTTCGCGCCGGTTGCGATGGTAAACACGACCAGAAACAGCAGCGTGGTGATCGCGGGTGCCCACACGGTTTGCAACTGCACCTTGAAGAAGCGGCGAACCTCCTTGATATAGAGCGTTCGCAGACCGCCCCAATTGACGCTCCGGATGACCGGGACGCCGGGGGCGTTCATCGCCGTTGTACGAATTTCGCCGATTGGGGGCTGGCTGCTCATGGCATCGTCGCTAAAGACTGCCGCCGCCGCCCGCAACCCGGATTAGAGGTTCGGCGACCCGAGACGATTGGAAACGAGAGCAGATGAGCTGGACCGACGAACGCATCGATACGCTGCGCAAGATGTGGGAAGCAGGGCAGACCGCGAGCCAGATCGCCGAGGAACTCGGTGGCGTCAGCCGTAACGCGGTGATCGGCAAGGCGCATCGCCTGGGTCTCCAGTCGCGCCCGTCGCCGGTCAAGCCCAACGACGGCTCGGCCAAGGCCGCCGCTGCCGCCGCCGCGCCCGCCGCTGCCGCGCCGTCCGCGCCGGCCGAACCCAAGCCCGCCCCCGCCCCGCGCGCGCCGGTCGAGCGAGTCGCGCCGCCGGTCGCCGCGGCACCGCCGCCCCCGCCGCCCGCACCGCGCCCGGCGGTACAGGACGAGATCGAGGACGAGACCGACGACGAGGAGGCCGAGGCGCCCGCCGCACCGGTTCGCCCCGCGCCGCCGATCCTGCGGTCGGTTGGTCCCGGCGGCTTCCTGCGTCAGGCACCCGGTGAGCAGCAGGCCCCGATCACGCCGGCGCCGCCGCGTCGGCTGGTTCCGGCCAAGCCGTCCGCCGACATGGCGGGCAAGACCACGCTGCTCGATCTCAACGACAAGATCTGCAAGTGGCCGATCGGTCATCCGGGTGAGCCCGACTTCCACTTCTGTGGGGAGAAGGTGAACCCGGGCTTCCCTTATTGCGTCGGGCATTGCGGCCACGCCTATCAGGCGCAGCTCCCGCGCCGCGACCGTCGCCCCGCGCCGCCGCTGCCGTTCGGCGGTCCGCGCGCGCGCTGAGCCACGACGGGACGTACGAAAAAGGGGCCGCGCACCATCCGGTTGCGCGGCCCCTTTTTTATGCGTTGCCGCATGGGCGCGTCGTTCTCCCGCGCAGGCGGGAGCCCAGGGATACAGACGCTCCGCCCGTAACCCTGGGTCCCCGCCTGCGCGGGGAAACAGAGACACCCGACTGTGCTCAGAAGCGGAACGTGTCGTCGCTGCGACGGACGTCGGTGCCCGCCGTATTGGGCTGCGAGCACGAACGTGTTACGCATTGAAAACGCCCGGTTGTGCTGTGTCAGCGCCCCAAGCAACGTCCCCTTTGCAGATGGCCGCATTAAACAGGAATTAGTCCCGATGTGTTGCCATCGGGCCACAACGGACCTTTTCCGCGATGCCGCTTGGCAGTTTCGCCCTGCCCGCCGTATAGCGTTCGCATGTCCGACGACCTGTTCGCAGCCAGCCCCAAGCACGTTCCCACCGATTACGATGCAGCGTCGATCGAAGTCCTCGAAGGGCTGGAGCCGGTGCGGCGGCGGCCGGGCATGTATATCGGCGGCACCGACGAGCGCGCCTATCACCATCTCGCCGCCGAAGTGCTCGACAATGCGATGGACGAAGCGGTCGCGGGCCATGCCACGCGGATCGAGATCGAGCTCGCGCCGGGCAACCGGCTGACCGTCTCGGACAATGGCCGCGGCATCCCGGTCGACCCGCATCCCAAGTTCCCCGGCAAGTCCGCGCTCGAGGTAATCCTGTCGACGCTCCATTCGGGCGGCAAGTTCGACGGCAAGGCCTATGCGACCAGCGGCGGGCTTCACGGCGTCGGGGTCAGCGTCGTCAATGCGCTGTCCTCGGATACGGTGGTCGAGGTCGCGCGCGGGCGCGAACTGTACCGCCAGAAGTTCGCGCGCGGCGAGACACTCGGGCCGCTCGAACATGTCGGCGCGGCGCCCAACCGGCGCGGGACGACCGTTGCGTTCACCCCCGATACCGAGATCTTCGGCCCCGACATGGGGTTCAAGCCAGCGCGACTCCACCGCCTTGCACGATCAAAAGCGTATCTGTTCGCGGGCGTCGAAATCCGCTGGAAATGCGCGCCCGAGCTCATCAGCGACGACACGCCCGCCGAAGCGGTGTTCCAGTTCCCCGGCGGCCTCGCCGATCATCTGCACGAGCAGTTGGGAACGCGCGAATGCGCGACGACCGAGCTGTTCGTCGCGCGGCAGGATTTCCCCGGCACCGCGGGCCGCGTCGAATGCGCGGTCGCCTGGCCGCTGTGGAGCGACGGGTCGTACAGCTGGTATTGCAACACCATCCCCACCCCCGATGGCGGCACGCACGAGCAGGGCCTGCGCGCCGCACTGGTCAAGGGGATCCGCGCGTTCGGCGATCTGGTCGGCAACAAGAAGGCCAAGGACATTTCCGCCGAGGACGTGATGACGGGGAGCGAGCTGATGCTCAGCGTCTTCATCCGCGATCCGCAATTCCAGAGCCAGACCAAGGACCGCCTCACCTCGCCCGAAGCGGCGACCTTGGTCGAGCGCGCGGTGCGCGACCATTTCGACCATTTCCTCAGCGACAATATGGACCGCGGCAAGGCGCTGCTAAGCTATGTCGTCGAGCGGATGGACGACCGCCTCGCGCGAAAAGCCGAGCGCGAGGTCAAGCGCAAGACCGCGACGTCCGCGCGCAAGCTGCGGCTGCCGGGCAAGCTGACCGATTGCTCGTCCAACGGGCCCGAGGGCACCGAGATCTTCATCGTCGAGGGCGATTCGGCAGGCGGATCGGCCAAGCAAGCGCGCGATCGCAAGACGCAGGCGATCCTGCCGATCCGCGGCAAGATCCTCAACGTTGCGTCGGCGACCTCGGCCAAGATCCACGCCAATCAGGAAATCGCCGATCTGATCCTCGCGTTGGGGTGCGGGACACGCAAGGACTGCAACCCGGATCATCTGCGCTACCAGCGCGTCGTCATCATGACCGACGCAGACGTCGACGGCGCGCATATCGCGACGCTGCTGATGACCTTCTTCTTCCAGGAAATGCCCGAGATCGTCCGCGCCGGGAACGTCTTCCTCGCACAGCCGCCGCTGTACCGGCTGACCGCGGGGACGAAGAGCCTCTACGCGATGGACGACGCGCACCGCGCGCAGCTCGAGGCGACCGAGTTCAAGGGCAAGAAGGTCGAGATCGGGCGGTTCAAGGGCCTCGGCGAGATGAACCCGATGCAGCTGCGCGAAACCACGATGGACCCCAAGACCCGCTCGATGCTGCGGATCACGCTGCCGCAGGAATATGAGGCGCGCGCGGGGGTGAAGGATCTGGTCGATCGGTTGATGGGGACCAATCCGGCGCATCGCTATGCGTTCATTCAGGAAAATGCTGCCCGGATGGACGAGGACGCGATCGACGCATAGTCTTGCCCGACGAATCGGGAGTCCGGGCGATGGCAGCGACGTGGTGGTCGGTTTTCAGTGCGCTGCTCGTATCGGCCCCGCTCGCGGCGCAGACCCTGCCGCCCCCTGCCGCTGCCGATCGCGACATCGTCGTCGTCGGCAGCCGCGCACCGGACCTGCGCAAGCGTCTGGACGATTGCCTCGCCGCCAGCTGCAAGCCCGACCGCGACATTGCGATCACGCTCGATCTTGCGCAGGCGCAGTTCGAGGCGGGGCATTTTGAGGAGGCGCAGGCCGCGCTGCTCGCCGCGCGCCACCGAACCGCGCGGTTCGCCCGGGAATATCCGGTCGCAGTGGCCAATCTGTTCCATGCCAGCAGCGTGATTGCCGCGCATCTCGGCGATCAGGGTCGCGAATGGTCGAACGCGCTCGATACGGTCAGCGCGATGAAGGCCGGCATGCCCGAGACGGATCCACGCGTCTTGATGGAGCGGATCGGGCTTGGCGACGCCTATGCCAGTGCCGGGCTGTTCAGCGAAGCCGAGGTGCAATATCGCGCGGTCGCGGGCCGCGCGCGCAAACTCGGACTGGTCGAGACCGAAGGGCTGGCGCTGCTTCGGTACGCAACGCTCAACACCCGACTCGCCGCGCAGGTCTATGCCTTTTACGGTCCGATCGCTCGCAGGGCGATCGGCGCATTGCTCGAACGGCGCGAACCGGCGCTGCAGCCCATCGTCGCGTGCGCTGACCAGTTGAACATCCAGTTGGCCGCCCTGACCGCGAGCGACGCCGAGCTCGACCGACTGATCGCGCGCTATCCTCGGCAACCCGCCGGCGCGCCCTCAGTTCTGCTGCACGCCCCACCGGTCCTGATGACCGCGACCGGGCAACGCCGCCCCAATGGCACGGCGGCGGACAGCTACGCGCTGTTCAAGGAGATCCCGCCACCGGTCTTCTCGGCCAACCTGGATTATATGTGGATCGACGTCGCCTACACGATCGGCACGGACGGCCGGGTCCACGGTGCGCATGTCGCGGCGCGCGGCAATCGGGTGTCCGGCACCGGCGACTGGCCCGAACAGATCGTCCAGGCGATCGCGGCGCGGCGCTATGCGACCCAGACGACGCCCGGAAAGGGACGCGAGCGCTTTACCTTCACGTCGAACATGACGATCAAGACCGGGTCCCGCATCCCAATCCACAGCGGTATCCCGCGGCTGGTCCACGCGGACCTGAATCCCGACGCCGTTACCCCGCCGCCCGCCTCGTCCTGAGCCAGCACCCAGACCGTAGCGCCGGAGAGCCGCGGGCCTGTTTTGGGCAGGACAACGGCGACGCGCACCCCGCGTACGTCGCCATATGCGCAGCACGGGGCGATCGCGAACACCCAGCTCGCCCCGACGCGGCGGACGCACAGGCTCGCCAGCCCATCCGAGCACATGTCGTCAGCGAAAACAAAAAGCCCCGCCGATCCAGAGGATCCGCGGGGCTTTAATGGTGGGCGTGGCAAGGATTGAACTTGCGACCCCTGCGATGTCAACACAGTGCTCTACCACTGAGCTACACGCCCACTTCGCTGCGGCAGTGCCGGGCGAGGGGTGGCCTTTAGCGAAGGCTTTCTGCCCACGCAAGCATCACGTGCGCCGATTCAGAAATTTCCGCCGACCCGTTCCAGTTCGAACATGCGGTCCACCTCCAGCACGAGGTCCCGCAGGTGGAAGGGCTTGGACAGGACGCGCGCCTGCGGCATCGACTTGCCCGCCTTCAGCGTCACCGCGGCAAAGCCGGTGATGAACATCACCCGCAGGCTCGGCGCAATTTCGCTCGCCTTTTGCGCGAGTTCGATGCCATCCATCTCGGGCATGACGATGTCGGTCAGCAACAGGTCGAAATGCTCGTCTTCCAGCAACGGGATCGCCGCCGTCCCGCGATCGACCGCTGCGACCGCATAGCCGGAGCGCTCAAGCGCGCGCGTAAGATATTCGCGCATCACCTGATCGTCTTCCGCCAACAAAATCCGAATCATGCCATTCCGTCCTGACGGGCCAAGGCGCCCGCATTTGCGGTAATGTATGCGCGAAGGGCTTAAGATTTTCCAGCCGGATCGGCGGAGCGGCTGTGCTACGATGGGGCGATATGACGCCGCCCCTGCCCTCGTTCGACCTTTTCGGCGATCCCACGCCGGCCAGCCCGGTCGTCCTGTCCGTGCCGCATGCGGGTCGCGACTATCCGATCGCGCTCCAGGCGGCACTGCGGGTCCCGCTCGCCGCGACGACCGTGCTCGAGGACCGTTATGTCGACGCGGTGGCGCGGATCGCGCACGATCGTGAGACGATGCTCATCCAGCGCCGCGCGCGCGCCTGGATCGACCTCAACCGCAGCGAGCAGGAACGGGATCCCGCGATCGACGAAGGCGCCCGGGCGGCGGCCATGCCGATCGCGTCGGCCAAGGTGCGCGGCGGGCTGGGGCTGGTGCCGCGCCGCGTCGCCGGCGCAGGGGAATTATGGCGCGGACGGTTTGCCGCGAACGACATCGCCGCGCGCATCGCAGCGGACTACCGGCCCTATCACGATACGCTGGAGGCCGCGCTGCAGGCGGCACGCGCGCGCTTCGGAGTCGCCGTGCTGCTCGACATCCATTCGATGCCCAGCCTCGGCGCGGGCGCGCCGCGTATCGTGATCGGTGACCGATTCGGCCGTAGCGCCGATGCCCGCTTCGTTGCCGCGCTGGAACGCGTCGCGCGCGCCGCCGGCATCCCCTGCGCGCGCAATACGCCTTATGCCGGGGCGCACGTGCTCGACCGGCATGCCCGTGGCGGCGTGGTCCATGCCATCCAGCTGGAATTCGATCGCACGCTGTATCTCGACCCGGCGGGCGACCTCCCCGGCGATGGGCTCGCCTCGACCGCTTCGACGCTTCGCGCAATGATCGACGCACTCGCCGAAGAGGCCATGGGCTGGCGCGGGCAGACGCTGCCGATCGCCGCCGAGTAACCCGCCGCGCACAAAAAAACCACCGCATGCAGAGCACGCGGTGGCCAAGGTTCAGGGAGGAGACACTCCCGGAGGAGCGTCGCGCGGTCCCGCGAAAGGGGGGAACACGAAACCGCGTGAGACCGATATAGGTAAGCGGTTTTCGGGGTTCAAGGGTGAAATTCAACGCCGTTCCGGACTTTTCCCCGATCGCGTCCTGTCCGTACGAGGACGGGCAACTCCCGCGACCGTTGCCGCGCAAAGGCTCCGCGCCGAGCCCCTTCCCGCGACGAAGGCAATACGGTGCCGGCAGACCGCTGCCGCCGCAATTCTTGTGGGGAGCGGTCCGGTCCGGGACTGCCGTTCCGTCGAGCCGCAAGGGCGGGCCGGCATCGCGCCGGCCCGGGATCGCTCAGTTGATCAGCTGCGGCGCGGGGACCTTGCCGAGCTTGACCTGGCGGTCGAAGATCTGCGGCAGCGTCGTCAACGAGAAGAGATGCGCATAGACGAGCGGCAACAGGCCCGACTTCTGGATCTTGCGCAGCTGGTCGCCGCGCAGGTCGTTGAGCTTTTCCTCGTTCACGATCTGGAAGCCACGGTAGATGAACGGCTGGTCATTGCCCGCCATGTTGAGCGTGAACTCTCCATCCATCAACAGGTCGAGCTCGCGCAGCTCGGTCATGAAATTCGCCGTGCGCGCGCCGGCCTGCTCGAACTGTTCGTTGAAGCCCAGGATGTTCTGGACGAGCTCGGTCGGCTTGCCCTCGGCAAACAGCGCCTCGCCTTCGTCGAACGCGCCGATCGTGTTGCTGGTCGGATCGAAGCAGAGCGACAGGTCCTGCGCATCCGGGCGAAGGCGCGCGAGCATGAACGGATACCGGCGGATGTAGGCCGGGACGTACACCTTGTCCTCGATCAGCTTGCCATCGTCGCCGACGAACACGTTGACGCCCTCGTTCAGGCCCATCAGCGCGATCGGGATCGCGTCCGTCCCCAGGGTGAACACGATCGGCAGCCACGGCTGGGTCGCGACGAATTCGTCGACGGTGACCGGGATGGCATGCTGGTTGACGAGGAACGGTGCCGCGTCGGCGGCATTGAAGCGGAAATTGGCATGCGCCTCGCTCGAAAGCGGCTCGAGCGCATTGTAGAACAGGGGAAGGGCTTGCGGCGCGCTGGCCATGATCGTCTCCATGATGAATGTAGCGCGCAGGTCCCCCACGCCTTACGGACGCTGGCTCTATGGCGCGCGCGCACTTTCCGCAAGGCCGAGGAGCTTGCCCGGGTTCATCAGCCCCTGCGGATCGAGCCCCGCCTTGATCGCGTGCAGCGCGGCCAGCCGAGCCGGCGAGGACAGCCGCGCGAGCTCGTCGCGCTTCATCTGGCCGATACCGTGTTCCGCCGAGATCGATCCGCCCGCCGCGACGACGAGATCATAGACCATCCGGCTCGCGGGCGCGCCGACCTCCTGCCGCCAGCGTTCGGCGGCAGCGCGGTCGTGCTGTAGCCCGGCGGGCGCGTTGACGTGGAAATGGACGTTGCCGTCGCCGAGATGCCCGAAGCCGGTCGCATGGACGCCGGGATAGGCCGCCTCGACCGCAGCGGCGGCGCTGACCATGAAGTCGGGCATCGCATCGACCGGGACCGAGATGTCGTGCGCGATGGTCGGCCCCTCGGCGCGTTCCGCTTCCGAGATCGAGTCCCGCAACCGCCAGAAGGCGATCGCCTGCGCCTCGCTGGCGGCCACCACCGCATCGCGCGCCAGACCATCCGACAAGGCCGGGCCGAGCAAGGTTTCCAGCGCGTCGCGCGCGGGCGGCTGGCCCTGCGGCGTCGCATATTCGATCAGCACCAGCCACGGATACCGGCTGTCGAGCGGTGCGCGGGTCGCGGGAATGTGTTTCAGCACGAGGTCCAAGATCTCGCCAGGCACGAGCTCGAAGCTCTCGATCGCATCCCCCGACCGCCGCTCCAGCACGCGCAGCAGCGCCAGCGCCGCATGCGGGCTGTCGACTGCAATCCATCCGGTCGCCCGGTCCGCCGCAATCGGGACCAGTCGCAGCGTCGCCGCCGTCACCACGCCAAGCGTCCCCTCGGCACCGATCAACAGCTGGGTCAGGTCATAGCCGCGATTGTCTTTGCGGAGCGGTGCCAGGCCATCCTGGACCTGCCCGTCCGGCAACACGATCTCGAGCCCCGCGACGAGCGCGCGCATCGTTCCGAAGCGCAAGACCTGCGTCCCGCCAGCATTGGTCGAGACCAGCCCGCCCACCGTCGCACTGCCGCGTGCCCCGAGCGTGAGCGGAAAGCGCATCCCTTCCGCCTCGGCGGCGGCATGCAGGTCGGCGAGGATCACCCCCGCCTCGGCCACGACCAGCGCGGCATTCGCATCCATCCGCCGCAACCGGTTCATCCGCCGCAGCGACAGGATCACCGCCGAGCCATCGGCGGGCGGGGTCGCCCCGCCGACCATCGACGTGTTCCCGCCCTGCGGCACCAGCGGCACGCCGAGGTCGCCCGCAAGCCGGACGATGCCGGCGACGCCAGCCGTGCTGTCGGGCGACAGGATCGCCGCGCTCGCGCCATGATAGCGACCGCGCCAATCATCGAGCCACGGCGCGATATCGGTCGGATCGGTGGTCACCGCCTTGGGGCCAAGCAAGGCACGGACGGCATCGACGAGACGGGTCTGGGGAGATGTCACGCCACCGATCTAGGGCGGATCACCGGACGTTGCCAGCGCGTCCTGTCGGCTGAAGGTATTCGGGCTGACGAAAGGAACCGCTCGTTGCGCACGGTGTGACACAGCTTTCGGATGGTAGCGATACCTCATACACGAACATTGTGTCGTTTTTGCAACATGTGTTTGCAAAAGTTACTGTATGCGTTGCGAGACTGTCACACTTGCTTGCATCGCCTTCATGAAACGTCCGATTATCCTCCCAATCACAGGGCAAGATAACAAGGGGACCATCATGAAACTCAACCGTTTTCTGCAGGCCACAGCGCTAGTTAGCGTTCTGTCGGCACTTCCTGCAGCGAGCTTCGCGCAGACCGCGACCAGTGGCGACGGCCGCGCTTCCACCCAGACGACGACGACCGTGGGGGCCTCCACGGACGGCACCGACACCGCAGCGCCCCAGGCTGCGCCGCAAGACATCGTGATCACCGGCTCGCGCATCAGCAGCCCGAACGCGACCTCGACCAGCCCGATCACGACGATCACGCCGACCCAGTTGCTCGCAACGTCGCGCGTTTCGATCGGCGACACGCTCAACACCCTGCCACAGCTGCAGAGCACGTTCAGCCAGGCGAACTCGACGCGCTTCCTCGGCACCGCCGGCCTCAACCTGCTCGATCTGCGCGGCCTCGGCACGCAGCGCACGCTCGTTCTCGTCAACGGCCGCCGTCACGTCGGCGCGGACATCCTGAACAACGCCGTCTCGGTCGACATCAACACGATCCCGTCGGACCTGATCGAGAGCATCGACATCACCACCGGCGGCGATTCGGCAGTGTACGGGTCGGACGCGATCGCGGGTATCGTCAACTTCCGTCTGAAGGACCATTTCCAGGGCCTGGAAGCGCGCGTGCAGGGCGGCATCAGCCAGCATGGCGATGCCGGTTCGTATTTCGGCAGCATCCTGGGCGGCAAGAACTTCGCCGATGGTCGCGGCAACATCGCGGTCGATCTGGAATATGCGCGGCAGAATAGCCTGTACGCCTCCGACCGTTCGCGCCTGCAGCAGGTAGACGGCTTCGTCACGACGCAGGTCGACGCTCCGGGTGTCGCCACCGGGCAGACATTGCCGAATTTCAACGGCGTTCCGGACAACATCTTCTTCCGCAACATCCACTCCGCGACGATCGCATCGGGCGGCCTGGTGACCTTCGCAAGTCCGACCGGCGCGTGCGGGACGGACAACACTGCGAAGCGCTTCTCGTGCAACTATCTGTTCCAGGGCGACGGCTCGCTTGTCCAGGAGAATGGCGCACGCGTCGGGATCGGCACCAACACCAGCTCGCCGAGCGGCTCTTCGTTTATCGGCGGCAACGGCGATACCAATCGTGAAGGCCAGCTTCTTCAGATCCAGCCGGCACTCGATCGCTACTCGGCCAACCTCGTCGGCCACTTCGAGATTTCGGATGCGATCGTCCCGTTCGTCGAGGCATCCTATTCGCGGACCGAGACTTATGGCCAGGGCAGTTCCGGCCCGGCGTTCATCACCGGCGGAACGCTCGCCGGGTACGATACGTCGACGTTTGAGCGTCCGCGCCTCGACAACCCGTATCTGAGCACGGCCGCCCGCACGACGATCACCAACGCGCTGATCGCCGGTGGCACGGATCCCGCGACGATCACGGGTGCGACCCGCTTCACGCTCCGCAAGAACCTCGTCGACCTGGGGGTCCGCTCGGAACAGTCCAAGCGCCAGACCTACCGGATCGTCGGCGGCGTGCGCGGCACGTTCAACGGCGACTGGAAGTATGAAGTCGCCGCCAACTACGGCGAGTTCATCGAAGATACGCGCGTTCTCGGCAACCTCAACGTCCAGCGTTTCCTGCTGGGCATGGATGCGCAGCGCAATGCCGCCGGCAACATCGTTTGCGGCTCGCAGATCACCCCGTCGCGTGGTGGCACCGACATCGGCGGCAATCCGGCAATCCTTGCCGCGGACATCGCCGCCTGCCAGCCGATCAACCTGTTCGGCAACGGCAACATCTCCGATGCGGCAAAGCGTTATGTCCTGCAGGACACGGTCTCGCACGGGAAGATCACGCAGCTTGACGTCTCCGCGTTCGTCAACGGCGACACCAGTGGCTTCTTCAACCTGCCGGGCGGTCCGCTCCGCTTCGCAGTAGGCGGGGAATATCGTCGGGAAACCAACTTCTTCAAGCCGGATCCCTTGGTCGAACAGGGATACACCTTCTACAACGCGCTGCCGACCTTCGCCCCGCAGGCTTTCGAGGTGAAGGAAGCCTATGGCGAAATCCAGATCCCGGTCTTCAAGGGGATGCGGTTCGCAGAGGATCTGAGCTTCACCGCCTCTGGTCGCGTTTCGGACTATAACAGCAACGCAGGCACGGTTTACACCTACAACTTCGGTGGCAACTACTCGCCCGTTCCGGACATCAGCTTCCGCGCTTCTTATGCGCGCGCGGTCCGTGCCCCGAACCTGTCCGAGCTTTATTCCTCGCAGAGCCAGAACTTCGCGTCGGTCAACGACCCGTGCTCGGCCAACTTCATCGCAACCGGCACGCAGTATCGCGCCGCAAACTGCGCTGCGGCCGGCATCCCGACCAACTACAACTACCTGTATCAGCAGACGCTCGGCATTCTCAGCGGGGGCAACCCCAACCTGAACGTCGAAAAGTCGGACTCCTACACCTACGGGATCGTCCTGAAGCCCCGCTTCACGCGTGGCCTGACGCTGTCGGTCGACTATTACAACATCAAGGTGGCCAACGTGATCACCGCGCCTTCGGCGCAGCAGATCCTCAACAGCTGCTATGATTCGCCTACCGGCAACAACCAGTTCTGCGGCCTGTTCCAGCGCGTCGCGGCTGGCCAGACCGGACCGAGCGGGGAAGAGCAGTATCGCGTAATCGAAGGCAGCCTGCAGCAGACGCTGCTCAACTACGCCAGCCTGCGCGTCCGCGGCCTCGACGTGAACCTCAGCTACCAGCACGACTTCGGTTTCGTGAAGGCGAGTTCGGTGCTGGTCTATACCCACCAGTTCGAGAATGCGCAGTTCATCGATCCGAGCCAGCCGAACTTCGGCGACAATCTGCTCGGCGAACTCGGCAGCCCCAAGGACAAGGTGTACTGGAACCTCAACGGCGCGTTCGGGCCGTTCGAAGTCAACTACCAGCTCAACTATCTGGGGAAGATGGCGGCCGGCTTCATCGAGGATGTCCAGTCCTACCAGGGGCGTCCGCCGCAGAATGCGGACCGCTACAGCATTCCCTACTATCCTGAAGTGTTCTACATGAACGCGCGTTTCGGGATCAACATCCAGGGCGGGTCGCAGTTCTACTTCGGCATCGACAACCTGACCGACCGCGTTCCGCCGCTGGGCTCGACCGGCATCGGTGGTGGCACCGGCATCTACGAGCCGATCGGCCGCCGCTTCTATGCGGGGTTCAAGGCCAAGTTCTGATCGCCTGATCAGGCTGATACGACCGGGGGAGCGATCGCAAGATCGCTCCCCCTTTTTTGTCATCGTTGCAGATCGGCGCGGTGGCCGGTTACATCGGGGGCGTAAGGCCGTCCTTGCCGATCGCAACGAACTTCGCGCCGGGTGCATCGGCGGTCTTCACGACAAACACCTTCTGGCCCTTGGCGAGCATCGAGCGCTGCGTCGGTTCGAAGCGCACGATCGGCGTCCCGGCCGGCACCAGCACCTTCGCGGTCCCGCCCTTGTACGAAATCGTCAGGCTGGTTTCGCCCGACGTCCCCGCGGTGGAGGAGACCGTGCCGTTGGTCATGCCGCTCTGTTCTTGCACGGTGCCGTTGGTCATCCCGCTCTGCTGCTGCACGGTGCCGTTGGTCATGCCGCTCGCACCGCCGCCACCGTTACCGCCGCTCGCCGCGACGACACCCGGAACATCCCAGCCGTAATGGCCCTCGCCCGACCCGCGCATCGCCTCGGGGAAGATCACCAGCTCGACCGCGCGCAGCGCACTGTCCGGGCCGGACGTCGCGGTGCCGATGAAGTCACCGGTCTTGAGCGTCGACAGGCTCGACCCGACGACCCAGGCGAAGCCCGTCTTGCCGTCGATCGGCACCGTCGTGGTCTTGCCGTCATAGCCCTGAATCGTCACGCCATTGGTATCGACCGACTGGACCACGCCGCGCACCCGCGTCGCCGCGGGGGTTGCGCTGCTGGTGGTGGTGGCGGCGTCGGTCGTCGTCTTGCTGCCGCAACCGGCGAGCAACACGGTCGCTCCGGTCAACAGCATGAGCGTTTTCTTGATCATCGGATGGAATCCTCGACAGGGGGGTACACGCAAATCAGACACTTTGCCGTATCGGGCTAGGCGCTTGGGCGGTACGTCACAAGCGACGTGCTGCGTATCGCCTGCTTCCCGGCCATCATCGCGCGGAATGGGGCGGTCCCGCGCCGGCCGAGCGTTGTCAGGCGGACACGCGGATGAACCCGGCATGACGACGGAGACGCCAGACCGAGCCGGACAATGAAAGATTGCCTACCTCGCCCCAAAGCATCCTTGAATTGCCGTGGCGCCTGGTCCAGCCCATCTGACAGCGATGGCAACCCTCCTCGATCCCACCGCCCGCGGGCGAGTCATCCTCGTCGGCGCGGGGCCCGGCGACCCGGGCTTGCTCACCGTCCGCGCGGTCGAGGCGCTCCGGCAGGCGGATGTCGTCGTGCATGACGGGCTGATCGACCCGCGCGTGCTCGATCTCGCGCCGGCCGACGCGCAACGCATTTCGGTCGCCAAGAAGCGCGCGCGACATACGCTGCCGCAGGAGGCGATCAACGCGCTGATCATCGCGCATGTGAAGACCGGGAGCGTCGTCGTGCGGTTGAAGGGCGGCGATCCGTTCATCTTCGGGCGCGGCGGCGAAGAGGTCGAGGAAGTCCGGGCGGCTGGCCTGCCGGTCGAGGTGATCCCCGGCGTATCGGCGGCGCTCGGCTGTGCGGCGGAAGCGATGCTCCCCCTCACCCACCGCGACTATTCCAGCGCGGTCAGCTTCGTCGCGGGCCAGTGCAAGGGGCTGACCGACCAGGACTGGTCGGGGCTCGCGGGCAAGGGCCGGACGCTGGTGATCTACATGGGCGTGGCGACCGCGACCGACATTGCCGACAAGCTGATGCGCGACGGCGTCGCGCCCGACATGCCGGTCGCGGTGCTCGAGCGCGGGACGCTGGACGGGCATCGCGCGATCAGGACGCTGCTCGCCGACCTCGGGCCGATGGTCTCGCGCGAGCAGGTCGCGTCGCCCGCGATCATCGTCGTCGGCGAGGTCGTCGAGCTGTCCGACGCGGAAGACAAATTGGGGTCCTGGGCGCGCATCGCCGGGACATTGGCGGAGACTGTCGCGTGAAACTGCTGACCGGAAACGACTTGCCCACGGGCGATGTGATCTGGTGGACCGGCAACGGCTGGTCGCGCCATATCGAGGACGCGGGTGACGTGACCGACCAGGGCGAGAGCATCGCGCGCGCGCAGGAAGGCGCACAGCGCGTCACCGGCCCCTATGTGATCGACGCGACGATGACGCCCGAGGGGCCCCGCCCCGCGCACATCAAGGACCGCGTCCGCGCGCTCGGGCCGACGGTGCGGCCGGACCTGACGCTCAAGCCCGCCGATCCGAACGCGGGGAGCTGGGTGATATGACGTCCAATTCCCGTCACCCCGGCGAAGGCCGGGGCCGCCAGGTTACCGCGCGGAACCGCCGTCCGACACCCAACATGACGGCCCCGGCCTACGCCGGGGTGACGGCGTTTCATCTTCCTCACCCAGCCTCGGCAACAACTGCGGCGACGGGAGTTTACCATGTATAAATATGACCAGTACGATCAGTCGATCGTCGATTCCCGCGTCGAGGAATTCCGTGACCAGGTGAAGCGCCGCCTCGCGGGGCAGATCACCGAGGACCAGTTCAAGCCGCTCCGGCTGATGAACGGCCTGTATCTCCAGCTGCACGCCTATATGCTGCGCGTCGCCATCCCTTATGGCACGCTCGACGGGCGGCAGATGCGGATGCTCGGGCACATCGCGCGCAAATATGATCGCGGCTACGGCCATTTCACGACGCGGCAGAACATCCAGTATAACTGGATCAAGCTGTCCGAAGCGCCCGACATCCTTGCCGAGCTGGCGACGGTCGAAATGCATGCGATCCAGACGAGCGGCAATTGCATCCGCAACATCTCGTCCGACCAGTTCGCCGGCGCCGCCGCGGACGAAGTCGCCGATCCGCGCATCTGGGCCGAGCTGCTCCGCCAGTGGAGCACCTTCCACCCCGAATTCAGCTACTTGCCCCGCAAGTTCAAGATCGCGGTGATCGCCGCAAACGAGGACCGCGCGGCGATGCGGCTCCATGACATCGGCATCCAGCTGGTGGAGCGCGACGGCGTTCTCGGCGGGCGCATCTTCGTCGGCGGTGGCATGGGCCGCACCCCGATGATCGCGCCCGAAATCAAGGACTTCATCACCGCGGATGATCTGCTGAGCTATGTCGAGGCGTGTCTGCGCGTCTACAATCGCTACGGCCGCCGCGACAATATCTACAAGGCGCGGATCAAGATTTTGATCCACGAGCTCGGCGCGGACGAATATCGCCGCCAGGTCGAGGAGGAGTTCGTGGCAGTGAAGTCGCTCGGGCTCGATCCGCCCAAGGCCGAATTCGACCGCATCACCGAGATGTTCGCACCCCCCGCCTTCGCCGCGCTGGTTCCGCAGGCCGACACCGCGCCCAACCCCGCGTTCGACGCATGGCGCGCGCAGAACACCGTCGCGCACAAGCAGCCCGGCTATGCGATCGTGACAATCAGCCTGAAGCCCACCGGCGGCATCCCCGGCGACGCTTCGGCCGACCAGATCGACGTCATGGCCGACCTGGCAGAACGGTTCAGTTTCAATGAGTTGCGCGTGACTCATGCGCAGAACATCGTCCTGCCGCACGTCGCCGTAAGCGACCTTCACCATGTTTGGAGCGCGCTCGATGCGGCCGGTCTGGCGCCTGCCAACGTCGATCTGATCAGCGACATCATCGCCTGCCCCGGCCTCGATTACTGCAGCCTCGCCAACGCCCGCTCGATCCCGGTCGCGCAGAAGATCGCCACCCGCTTCGCCGACCCCGAGCGCCAACGTGATCTGGGCGAGTTGAAGCTCAAGATCAGCGGCTGCATCAACGCCTGCGGGCATCATCATGCGGGCCATATCGGCATCCTCGGCGTCGACAAGAAGGGCACCGAGAATTACCAGCTCCTCCTCGGCGGTTCGGGCGCGGAGGACGCGAGCCTCGCGCGGATCACCGGCCCCGGCTTCAGCGAGGACGGCATCGTCGACGCAGTCGAGACCGTGACCAACGTCTATCTCGACAAGCGGGAAGCGGGCGAGCGCTTCCTCGATACCTACCGCCGGCTCGGCATGGATCCGTTCAAGGAAGCGCTTTATGGATAAGTCCGCCATGTCGATCGGCTCCGACGAGCCAGCGGTCACGCTCGACGCGTTCCTCGAGGACCAGACCAACGCCACCGCGGTCCGCCTCGAGGCGGGCGAGGACGCACGCGCGCTGCTCCCGCACCTCGACCGGATCGCGCTGGTCGAGATCAGCTTCCCGAGCTTCCGCGACGGCCGCGGCTATTCCGCCGCCCGCATCCTGCGCGAGGCGGGCTATACCGGCGAACTGCGCGCGCAAGGCGACGTGCTGGTCGACCAGATGCTGTTCATGAAGCGCTGCGGGTTCGACAGTTTCGCACCCGAGGCGGAGATTGACGCGGCTACGCTCGAAGCAGCGCTGACCCGGTACGACCATGTCTATCAGAAAGCCGCCGACGGTCAGGTCCCGGTGTGGAAACTGCGGCATGGCTAGCAGCGCGCGCCGCCTCGACCTGATCGATGTCGCGCCCTTCTCCCCCGCCGATGCGGCGGCGATGGAAGCGCGCTTCGCGGGCGTCGGCACCGGCGACCTGCTCGGAGAGCTGCTGACCGGCGAGCTCAAGGGGCGCATCGCTGCGGTCTCGTCGTTCGGGGCGGAGAGCGCGGTGCTGCTCCACCTGATCGCGCAGGTCGACCGCGACATTCCGGTGATCTTCCTCAACACGCAGAAGATCTTCGGAGAAACGCTGGCGTATCGCGACCAGCTTTCCGAAATGCTCGGCTTCACCGATCTGCGCGTCTTCCGGCCCGACCCGCATCGGCTTGCTGAAAAGGATGCGACCGGGTTGCGCTGGAATTACGACCCCGATGGCTGCTGCGACCTGCGCAAGGTCGAGCCGCTGCGCCGCGCGCTCGCGCCGTTCGATTCGTGGATCTCGGGGCGCAAGGGCTTCCAGGCGGGGACGCGGATCGCGATGCCGCGGTTCGAGGAAGACGAGGGCCGGCTGAAGATCAACCCGCTCGCCGACTGGGACAAGGACCGCCTGGAGGCGTATTTCGCCGAGCACCGGCTGCCCCGCCATCCGCTCGAAGCGCAGGGCTATCCATCGATCGGCTGCGCGCCTTGTACGTCGAAGGTGCAGCCGGGCGAAGACCCGCGCGCCGGACGCTGGCGCGGGTGGGACAAGGTCGAATGCGGGATCCACGTGCCCGAAAAACCGGGCGAGGAACCGGTTTTCTGATCCGCAACGTGCTCCTGCGCAGGCAGGAGCCCAGGGTAACTGAGCGCTGATCGTGCAACTCCGGGTTCCGGCTTGCGCGGGAAAACGGCGCAAGGCCGCCGTCACCCCCGCTCGAACGTCAGCACCCGCTTCTCCGCATCCGCCGCGCGCAGCACCACGTCGATCCGCTCCCCCGGCACCACCCCCGTCGCCGCCACGCGTGCAACCACTGGCTCATCGCACAGCTGGATCCGCGCGGCGTGTGCCTCGACATCGGTGACGACCGCCGCGAACGTCTCACCGACCAACCCAGCCAGCATCACCGCCTCGGCCAGATCGACCACCGCGCGGTCGATCCGCCCGCCAATCGCATCGGCGCGTGCCATCACCGTCGGCAGCGTCTCGAACGCCGCGATCACCGCCTCCGGCACCGGCTGCCCATTGGCGATCGCCAGCGCCGCGCGGATCACATAGCGGTCCGCCAGCCGCCGGAGCGGTGCGGTCGCGTGCGCATAGGTCGCCGCCATTGCCGCGTGCCATGGCACGACGCCGTCGCGATAGGGTGCGTAGCTCGCGCCGCCGCCGTTGCGCCGGATCGCGGTCATGAACGCGGCCTGCTTCGGATCGTGCCCGTCGAGCCGCCGCTCGATCGCATCGAGCGGCACGTCGGCCGCCCAGTCGATCCCGAGCGCCGCCGCGGTGATCCGCAACCGCGCGACCGCATGATCGTCGGGCGCGGCCATCACGCGGAACAGCCCGGTGCGGTGTGCGAGCAGCAGGTCCGCGACCGCCATGTTGGTGGCGAGCGACAGCGCCGCGTTGCGCGCCTCGGACTCCAGCCGCGGCGCGAACCGCAAATCGAACCCGCCGCCGGGCAAGGCGCTCACTTCCTGTTCGGGCGGATCGACCCGCGATGCCCCGCGCCGCGCTTCGGCAGCCTGGACCCGCGCCGACAGCTCGGCGAACCCGTCGGGCAGATCGGTACCGCGGACACTGTCATAGGCGAGTTTCGCGCCGCTGCGGATGATCGCGCGCTCGGCCCCGTCGAGCTTGACCGCGCCATCGGGCGCGACCCGGACGGTGAAGATCACCGCCGGGCGCGGCCCGTCGGGCAGCAGGCTCGCCGCCGCCTCCGCGAGCACCGGCGGATACAGCCCGGCCTTGCCATCGGGGAGGTACAAGGTCGTCCCGCGCTTCCACGCCTCGACGTCGACCGGGTCGCCATCCGCCACGAACCACGCGACGTCCGCGATCGCATAATGGAGCAGCATGTCGTGCCCGCTCCGTTCGATCGCGAACGCCTGGTCGAGGTCGGTCGACGTCGCCGGATCGAGCGTGACGAAACGCATCGCGGTGCGATCGACATGCTCGGTCGGCGCGCGCCGCGCCGCCGCAGCCGCCGCCGCCTCGACCTGTGGCGGGAAGCCGTCCGGCACGGCGAATTCGCGCCGGATCGCAAGCAGCCCCTGCTGCAGCGCATGGCCCGAATCGATCAGCGTCTTCACGAAGCCCGCAGCCTCAGTAGCCGACGTAGTCGCTGAAGCGCGTGACGCTCGGCTCGAACTTGAGGATCACCTTGCCGGTCGCGCCGTGACGCTGCTTGGCGACGATCAGCTCTGCGAGGCCAAAGACGCGCTCCATCTCGAGCGCCCATTGCGCGTGGTCCTCGAACACCTTGGGATTGTCGCCCTCGACCGGACGCTTCGGCTCACGCGCGGCGACGTAATAATCCTCGCGAAACACGAAGAACACGATGTCGGCGTCCTGCTCGATCGACCCCGATTCACGCAGATCCGAAAGCATCGGGCGCTTGTCCTCGCGGCTTTCGACCGCGCGGCTAAGCTGCGACAGCGCCATCACCGGAACGTTCATGTCCTTGGCAAGTGTCTTCAGCCCGCGCGAGATCTCCGAGATTTCCTGCACACGGTTGCCGTCCGAGCTCTTGCCCGATCCGGTCAGCAGCTGGAGATAGTCGACGACGACCAGCCCGATCTCGTTATTGTGCCGCCGCTGGAGACGCCGCATCCGGGTGTGGAGCGCGCCGATCGTCAGTCCGGCGGTATCGTCGATATAAAGCGGCAGATTCTCGAGGTCCGCCGCCGCCGCCGCTAGCTGGTTGAACTCGTTGCGGCTGATCTTGCCCATGCGCAGCGCTTCGGAGCTGATCCGCGCCTGCTCGGACAGGATACGCGTCGCGAGCTGGTCGGCGGACATTTCGAGGCTGAAGAACGCGACCTTCGCGCCGACCGACTCGCTTGGCTTCAACCCGTCCTGCATGTCGCGCATCCAGCGCGCGGCGGCGTTGAACGCGATGTTGGTGGCGAGAGAGGTCTTCCCCATGCCCGGACGCCCGGCGAGGATCATCAAGTCGGAATGATGCATGCCGCCGATCTTGGCGTTGACGCTGTCGAGCCCGGTCGTGATCCCCGAAAGACCGCCCCCGCTGTTGAGCGCCTTTTCCGCATTCTTGACCGCGAGCGTCGTCGCCTGCGCGAAACTCTTGATCGCGGTCTCGCTGCCGCCGTCCGCCGCGACCTTGAACAGTTCTTCTTCCGCTGCTTCGATCTGCGCGCGCGGGTTGACCTCCTCGGAGGTGTCCATCGCGCGATCGACCAGCCCGCGGCCGACCGTCACCAGCGTTCGAAGCATCGCAAGATCGTAGATCTGCTGCGCGAACTGCCGCGCGCCGATCAGCCCGGCGCCGCTGCCGGTCAGCTGCGCGAGATAGGACGGGCCGCCCAGCTCGCGCATCCCGGCATCCTGTTCGAACATCGGTCGCAGCGTGACCGGCGTCACCAGCATGTCGTTCCCGCGCAGCACCTTGATCGCGCTGAAGATGCGGCCGTGGAGCGGTTCGAAGAAATGTTCGGGCTGGAGCTTGTCGACGAGATCGTCGGCGAGCCGGTTGTCGATCATCATCGCGCCGAGCATCGCAGCTTCGGCTTCGACGTTCTGCGGGAGCGAAACGGCTTCGGGGACGACGGGCGGAGGAGCGAATGCGGTGGCCATCCGCGCGGTTTGGACCTGTCGGACCGTCGGCTCAAGCGTGTTGCGCCGGGCCGCACGTCGCAGCTGTGGATAAGTCGGGGATAACCACGGGACGATCGGTGCGTTTCGTGGGGATGACCGGTGGATAAGCCGGCTTGGGCGTACGCGCATTCATCAGAGAGCGTCCCGCCTGCTGTAAGTCGCTCCGCCTTGTCCTCGGGGCTCACCGTAGCCTGCGCGTCCACGCGCAGAACAACAGCAAGATGCCTTGCGGGACGAGGCCGCGATACGGTGGTGGGGAAGTCCGGCAAAAGCCCTGCATAAGTCCGGCATAACGTGGTCACAAACCTGTGGATAAGTCCGGGATAACCCAAGCCGTACGCCGCTCGTGGTTCGCACCGTCCGCGACCCGCGCTAGAATGCGTTGATTCTCCCCACCCTTCCCCTCTACGGCTGGTGCATGGCCGATCCGCGCATCATCGCCGTCACGCTCGACGAACGCACGATCCTGTGGCGGTCGGCAGATATCGAGCAGGAACGGCGGATCGCGATCTTCGATCTGATCGAGGGCAACCACTTCGCACCGCAACGCGAGTATCCCGACGGCTATGCCGGGCCATACCGGATCGCGCTCGCGGTCGAGGAAGGGCGGCTCGCCATCGCGATCCACCGCGCGGACGAATCGCTGCTCGAGACTTATGTCCTCGCGATGGGCCGGTTCCGCCGCCCCATCCGGGATTATTTCGCGATCTGCGATAGTTACTACCAGGCAATCCGCAATGCGACGCCTGCGCAGATCGAAACGGTGGACATGGCGCGCCGCGGCATCCACAATGAGGCGGCAGAATTGCTGCGCGAGCGGCTGGCTGGAAAGATCGAAATCGATTTCGACACCGCCCGACGCCTCTTCACGCTGATCTGCGTCCTCCACATCAAAGCATAATATTAGGGGTAAAGTGTTGACCGTTCGCCGTTTGGGCAGACTGGTCGCGCTGTTCGCAGGTGTCGCCGTGGCACTCGGACTGGGCGCGATCGGGGCATGGGTGTATGCCATGGGCTGGAAGCCGGGCGCACCGTACACATTCCAGGGGATCGACGTCTCGGCGGTCAACGGCCCGGTCGACTGGTGGGCGGTCAAGCGCAGCGGCGCGGACTTCGCCTACCTCCGCGCAACCGTCGGCGCCGACCGGCGCGACACCCGGTTCGAGGAGAATTGGGCTGCGGTCGCAGAGACCGGGATGCGGCGCGGGGCACTGCATCGCTACTCCCTGTGCAAGCCGGCGGTCGACCAGGCGAACAACTTCAACACGACCGTGCCGCGCGCCGACGATGCGCTGCCCGCGGCGGTGGTGCTCGATTTCGCGGCCGATTGCACCGTGCGACCGGCGCCGGCGGCGGTGCTCGCGGGGCTCCGCCAATATCTCGAGATGGTCGAAGCGCACACCGGCAAGCCGGTGCTGATCAAGGTGACCAAGCCGTTCGAGTCCGCTTATGGCGTGACGGCGGCGCTGCCGCGCGGGGTCTGGGCGGTGCAGAATTACCTCGCCCCCGATTATCCGGCGCGATCATGGCGGATGTGGCAGGCCAATGCCGAACGGCGTATCGAGGGCGTCGAAACGCCAGTACATTGGGATGTCGTACGACCATGACGCAGCACGCCTCGACTGACAGCGCTACCGGCGCCGCGCTGATTGCCGCCGCTCGCGGCGCGGCGCTGAACGCGCATGCGCCCTATTCGCGCTTCGCCGTCGGCGCCGCGGTGCTGCTGGCCGATGGTCGCACGGTGACCGCCGCGAATTTCGAGAATGCCAGCTATGGCCTGTCGCTTTGCGCCGAGACGGTCGCGCTGGCGATGGTCAGCAGCGCGGGGGATCTCGCGCAAGTCATCGCGATCGGCGTGATTGGCGGAGCAATGGACGCCGCCGGACGCCCGATCGGGACGGCCCCGGTCGGCCCCTGCGGCCGGTGTCGGCAGGTCATCAACGAGGCGGCGCAGATCGGTGGGCATGACGTGACCGTCTGGTGCGGTGCGGCCGAAGGCGACGCGATCGAATGCTATCCGCTATCGGTGCTGCTGCCGCATGCCTTTGGTCCCGCTGATCTCGGCCTGGGCCCGACTCGCTAACGCACGGCTTCGGCAAACACGCGATCGACGTCGCCATGCGCGGCGCGAAGCAGGGCGTCGACCCGCTTGCGGCCGTGATAATAGAGCAATGCCGGGTGCGCGCGATGCTCGGCTTCGAGCGCCGCGGCCTGCGCATCCGACAGGCTGCCGCCGCCGCTGACGACATCGCAATAGCCCTCGCGCAGCCAGGCGGGGTACCGCAGGTCCGCCAGCAGGCCGTAGCGCGCACGGATCAGTGCATGGGTACGCTCGTGCGCAAGAACGTCCGAAAGCGCGCGACGGCCGCCGATCGCCTGCCCGTTGAAGACGAGGTCGTGCGTCGGATCGCTTCGATTGACGACGATCACGTCGCCGAACGGACGCGAAAAAGCGAACGCGCCGGACGAGCTCAACGCCAGCAACCGCCACCGCCACCCCCCATCGGTCAGGAAGATGCGCCGTCCATACCCCGGCTGGTACAGCGCACTGTGGCGCAGCATCGCATCGCTCCGCGCGAGCAGCGCCGGCATGGTGGCGGGCAGCGGCTGCTCGGCATAGAAGATGGTATCGCCAATCGCCTGCCGATGGGGGAATGCCAGGACCTCGGGCACGAGCGCGACCGTTGCGAGCACGGCCGCTGCAATCGCGATGCCTCCCTGAACCCGTCTCCACCAGCGCCGCATCGCTGCCCCCTGCCCTGCCCCGAGGCTATCCATGGTTGGCACGCCCCGCAACAACGTGCCTTGCCCACACCGCCTTTTCCGGCGAAACGCCACCACGGCCATCGCGCCCTATCGAAGGAAAGAGACGCATGTCGATCATGTCCGACCGCTGGATTCGCACGCAAGCGCTTGAGCATGGCATGATCGAGCCGTTCGTCGACGGCCAGAAGCGTGACGGGTGTATCTCCTACGGCCTGTCCTCCTACGGCTATGACGCGCGCGTTTCGGACGAATTCAAGATCTTCACCAACATCGACAGCGTGATCGTCGACCCGAAGGACTTCGCCGCGAACAGCTTCGTTGACCGCAAGACCGATTGCTGCATCATCCCGCCCAACAGCTTCGCCCTTGCGCGGACGGTCGAATATTTCCGCGTGCCGCGCGATGTGCTGGTGATCTGCCTCGGGAAGTCGACCTATGCGCGCTGCGGGATCATCGTCAACGTCACCCCGCTCGAGCCCGGGTGGGAGGGGCATGTGACGCTGGAATTCTCGAATACCACGCCCTTGCCCGCCAAGATCTACGCCAACGAGGGCGCTTGCCAGTTCCTGTTCCTCGAAGGGAACGAGCCGTGCGAGACCAGCTATGCCGACCGGGCGGGCAAATATATGGGGCAACGCGGGGTAACCCTTCCGCGCTTGTGAGCGGCAGCCCTAGCGGATCGGGGTCGGCTCTGCGGGCGCTGCTTGCACGAGTCGCGTCAGCATCGCGGGCAGCGACCGGCGCGCCGCAAGCTGCAGGGGTACCCAGGTCGCGGCGCTGACGAACTGCAGCGCGTAGCCGGGTGGCGCGGAGACGGCATAGGTCTTGCCTACCGTCCCGGGCGAATTCGGGACCTGCGTCAACGGCTTGCTCCGTTGGGCGTCGAGGCCCGCCCGAATCTCGTCCATGCCGCCGCGGCACAAGACGTCGTCGTTCGCGCGCACTGCCGTGGTCGCGGCTTCGATGTTCAGCGACGTGTTCGCAATGGTCGCGCGAGCGGCCATCGGCAGTCCGCGCAGATAGGCCAGGATCGCGCCATTCTGAGCGAACAGCTGATCAACCCGTCGCCCCGGCGCGGTCCGGTCTGCGCATTTCACGCCATCCACGACGGCGAGATCCAAGCCGTAGAGCATCACCATCGCCGCGCTCTGCTTCAATCCATCGCCCGGTGCACCGGGCACCGCGCTGCCGAGTCGCCACAGGTCGTTCATATACGCATAGGCGATGACAAAGCCCGCGCCGCCGTGAAGGTGCGCCTGCGCCCAGTTCATATCCAGGACGATCTCCGGCGCGGCCTGCGTGGCGCGCAACCTGGCGGTCAGCGCCTGCCAGTCTTGCTTACCGAGCATCGTGTCGAGCGCGGCGGCGTCCGCGGGCATGGCGCGCCCCGGGGGTGCCATTACCGGGGCGAGTTGCGCTCGCAGCGTCGCACCGTCCGTCCGCGGCGGCAGGATCGCCTGGGCCGATGCGGAGGCTGGCACGATGCCGGACCCTAACGCCAATGCTACGACTGTCCGGATACTCCAGAGCGGGACGACCCGTGCGCCGTTGGCGGTTCTGCGCTGCATTGCCACGCGATCCTTCCCCGTGATCCGTTCGTCGAGATGTCCACCGAGCATAGGGCATGGCTGCGCCGCGTGCGATACGAGCCGCGGCCGAACGCAACAAAAAAAGGGCGGCCCCGAAGGACCGCCCCGATTCGTTCGCCGTGGCGACGTTTGATCAGAATTCGCCGCGATACTGCTCGTTGCCGATGAAGCCGAGCTTCGACACGTTCGACCGCTTGATGATCGCCAGAACCTGGTCGACCTTCTCGTAGCGGGCCGCCGGATCCGGCTGGAAGTGCAGTTCCGGCTCCGGGTTCAGCTGGGTCGTCTGCGTCAGATACTGCTGCAGCGTTGCCCCGTCGGTCGGTGCGCCGTTCCACAGGACCACGCCGTCCGGCGTGATGACGATCTTGTTCTTCTGCGGGTCCACCGGCGGCTTGACCTGGTTCGGGTCGTTGATCGGCAGATCGACCTTCACCGCATGCGTCTGGATCGGGATCGTGATGATGAACATGATGAGCAGCACGAGCATGACGTCGATCAACGGCGTCGTGTTCATGTCCATCATGGGCTCGCCTTCGGCGCCGCCTGCACTGATTGCCATGCTAATTACTCCTTGGTGCTAGCGCACGCTTACGATGACGGACCGCCGGTGGGAGGCGGTTCGGAGATGAAGCCAACCTTGGCGAAGCCGGCCGACTGCATCGTGTAGATCGCGCCGCCGATGCACCGGTACGGCGTTTCCACGTCACCACGGATATGCGCCTCGGGCAGGTCCTCGGTCGTCAAGTTGGCGGCACCGCCGGCCTTGTCGACGATTTCCTTCAGCTTGTCGGTCGCGCGCTTGAGCAGCTCTTCGTGGCTCACGCGGGTCAGGCCCCAATAGACGGCACACGCGCCGCTGGGATCGCGCGTGATCGAGAGCGAGACGTTCTCGGGCTTGGTCACGGTCGGGTCGTACCGCACGTCGGGCAGCTTCAGCTTGACGCTCTGCACAATCGCCGGAACCGTGATGAGGAAGATGATCAGCAACACCAACATGACGTCCACGAGCGGGGTCGTGTTGATGTCGGACATCGGGGCGTCTTCTGCACCACCAGTACTAATCGCCATGAAAGGCCATCCTATCCGTATCAGTCAGGCCACCCGGCACGTCCGGGCGGCGAGAAAATCGGGGCCGTCCGGATGGACGGCCCCGGGTCGTCCTTAGACGCGCGTCTGAACGCCACCAGCCTGGCCGGCGGTCGTCGTTGCCGGAGCAGCCGCCTTGGTGCCACCGACCGGCGGGGTACCCTTGACGGGTGCCGCGCGCGACGCTGCCGGGCGGACTGCGCCGTCCGAAGCGAGGTAGCCCAGAACGTCGGTCGAGAACGCGCTCAGATGCTCCGCGATCGCCTTGTTGCGACGCTGCAGGAAGTTGAACGCGAGCACTGCCGGAACTGCGACGACCAGACCGAAGGCGGTCATGATCAGCGACTCACCGACCGGGCCTGCGACCTTGTCGATCGATGCCTGGCCAGCCTGGCCGATGCCGATCAGCGCGCGGTAAATACCGAGCACCGTACCGAACAGACCGACGAACGGTGCGGTTGCGCCGACCGTCGCGAGGAAGGCGAGACCGCCGCCGAGCTGCGAGTTGATCGCAGCTTCCGACCGCATCAGCGAACCGTGCAGCCAGTCATGCGCCTCGACCGGATCGGTCAGGCGGCCGTGCTGCTCCTGAGCGGCCAGGCCGTCGTCGACGATCTGCTTGTAGGCCGAGTTCTTCTCGAGCTTGGCAGCGCCCTCACGCAGCGAGTTCGAGTTCCAGAAGGTCGCGCGAACGCGACGGCCCTGGTTGATGATCTTCTGCTGCTCGAAGATCTTGGTGAACAAGATGTAGAGCGTGAAGAACAGGAAGATGGTGAGGATGGCGGCCGTCGTCCACGTGACGGGGCCGCCCTGCTTCATTGCGTTCATGAAGCCGAAATTGTCTGCGGCCGATGCTCCGGCGGCGAGGATGGTGGTCGACATTGAGGGTACTTCCTTCTCGATTATGAAGCCGCGCGACCCGCCGGGAGCCGCACGGCCGGATGATTATTCGGGCAGACGCCAGACGACGTTGCGCGATTGGCCACTGGTCCGCATCGGCGCACCGTTCTGATCCAGCGCAGGCGTGTACCGCCCACGCCGCGTCAACGCGCTGCAGGCGGCGCGATCGAGCGACGAATTGCCGCTGGACGCGACGATCGTGCAATTCTCGACACGGCCTGCCGGGCTGATGTCCCACCGAATCTTCGTCGTACCCTGGGCCTCGGCGCTCAGCGCGTCGGACGGATAGTCGTCGTTGGTGATCCAGTCGGCCGGGTTCCCCTTCGGACCAGCAGCCTTGCTGACCGTCGGCGCAGCGGGCGGCGCCGGAACGGGAACAGGCGCAGGCGCTGCAGCCCGCACCGTGATCGGTGCGGCCGGGGGCGGCGTGATGACGGTTGTGACCGGCGGCGGCGGAGCCTGCACGCGCACGATCGGCGGCGGCGACACGACCGGCGGGGTCTGCAGCTGCGGCTGTTCGGGCGGCGGGGGCGGCGGCTTGTCAGGCGGCGGGGGTGGCGGTTCGACGACGTCGAACGTGTTTAGCTTCTCGGTAACCTTCTTGATATATTTGAAGGTCAACCCGTTCACGAAGCCCCACGCAAACAGTGCGACGATGACCGAAACGATCACGATCGACACGGCGCGGCTGCCACTTGTATTGCGATCAGCGTAAGCCATTCAGAAACGAAACTCCTCTATTCCGGCACGACGGTCCAAGCCCGATCCGTAACGTCCGCTCGTTATCCGGCCTGTCATGGGTTAATGTATCCTGGACAGGCCGTAACCTCTATCGCGCCCAAAACCACGACGCAAACGCTTTGTCTCACGCAACAAACGTACAACCACTGCGTGGCAGAATTATTTCTGTTTAAAACTGGTACGGTCAGGTAACGCATCCGCATGACGAATGCTCCGAAATGGCTCATCGCCGCCACTGCCCTGACCACCGCTCCGCTCCTTGGTGCAACGCAGCAAACGCCTCTGAAACCGCTGGATTCTGCCGTTTTGCCTCAGGCCCCCGCCATACCCTATGCGGACTATGCGGACCTTGTCGTGGCGGCACCGGTGATCGTCGACGCGACCATTCGGAGCGAAGTGCGGCTCAAACCGGCCGAAGCACCGGACGTGCCACAAAACGCCGCGCGGCTGTATGTCGAGGCCGATGTCACCGCGCTGATTCGCGGAACCGGCGCCGTGCCGCCGAGAATCGGGTATACGATCGATGTGCCCCTGGATGCCCACGGTCGCCCGCCGCGCTATCGCAAGACGCGGGTCCTGCTGTTCGCCCGGGGCGTCGCCAACAACCAGGGCCAGATTCAGTTGGTCCGTTCGGATGCGCAGCGCAACTGGACCCCGGCCGCCGACGCACTGACCCGACAGATCGTCCGCGAGGTGCTCGCCCCCGACACGCCGCCGACGGTAACCGGGGTGGGCAACGCCTTCTTCACCGCGGGCGACTTGCCGGGCGACGGGGAGACTCAGATCTTCCTGATGACCGCCGACAGCCGCCCGATCTCGCTCAACGTGTTGCGGAAGGCCGGGCAACCGCCCCGCTGGTCGGTGGCACTGACCGAAGTCGTCGACCAGGCAGCCCCGCCGCCTGCGGCCCGAACCTTGCTATGGTATCGCCTCGCCTGCAGCCTTCCCGCAACGCTGCCCGACACCGCGCTGCACGGCAGCGAGGGCGACAATGCGATCGTGCGCGAGGACTATGCCACCATCCTCAGCGGCCTGGGCGCCTGCGATCGGACCGCCGTGATGGGGGGACGATAGCACAGACGGGAGCCGGGAACGTCCTGACCACGTCCTAATCGGACGCCCCGGCCATGCTCAACGCCGATCGAACCGACCGCTGGCGCTCAAACGACCCGCAGGTACTGGCCCGTCGTCGACTGCGCGACCGCAAGGTAGGACGCAGCGGCGACGACCCGTTCTTCCGCCGCCCCTTCCGCGACGTCGACCGCCGCGATCCGGACCGGGGCCAAGGCGACCGCCAAGGGTCCCAGCGCAGCCAGCAGCATGGCCCGGTCGATGGCGGCGACGCCCGGCTCGATCAGCAGCACGACCGTATTGCCCTGCCCTGCCGCGCGGAGCGCCGCGATCACGTCGGTCGTGCGCGATGCCGCCGTCGCCACGACCAGAGCGGCGTGCGGACCGACCGCCGCGGCGACCGCCTTGCTCAGCATCCGCCGATCATCGCCGGTGTCGGGTCAGCGTGATCCCGATCGATTCCCCCGCCTCGGCAATCGCGAGCTTGACGATCGTCACCTCGACCCGCGTCACGCGCGTGTCCTGCAGGAACAGCGTCTCGCAGATGTGATCGGCCACGGCCTCGATCAGCGTGAAATGGACTCCTTCCGGCAAGGCCGTCGTCGCGGCATGCTTGAGGTCCAGATAATTCTTCGAAGCGCCGAGCGGGGTATCCGGCTCGTAGCGCTCGGGCACCGTCAGATCGACCGTCAGCGAGATCCGCAGCGGCTGCGGCAAATGGGTTTCCTCGGAATAAATGCCGGTCAGCACCTGCACTTCGAGGTCGTGCACATTCAGTGTCAGTCGGTCGTCCAAGGCGAGCCCTTCAATCGGTACAGGCGCGCGCCATAGCAGATCGGTGGCGCAGGGGAACCGCCCTCACGCCGTCGCGCTGGGCCGGGCCGACGCCGCCGCATGCCACCGCCGCAGGTGCGCCGCCCCATCCGGCACCGCCAGCTTCGCCGCCTTGGCGAAATCGACCGTCACCAGGGCCGTGATGTCCGCGAAGCTATAGGAATCGGTCGCGATCCAAGACCGCCCCGCGAGGTGCGCGTCGAGCGCGCGTACGAACGTATCCCACAGGATGTGCCCGCGCTCGGCCAGTTCCGGGATCTGCGGGATCGCCGGCCACTTCCCCGCCACACCCCGGTCGCGAAAGGCCTCCCGCTGGTTGCGCAGGACATAGACGACGCCGGCATAGCCCTCCGCCTCGATCCTTCGGGTCCAGCCCTCGATCCGCGCAACGTCGAGCGCCGTTTCGCCGAATAGCGCGGATAGCGCGCCGAGCGCTTCGAAATAGCGACAGATGGCCGCGGATTCGCACAGGATCTCGCCGTCGTCGAGTTGCAGCGCTGGAACCACGCCGCGCGGGTTGAGCTTCAGGTACGCCTCGCCCAGCTGTTCGTCGCGGCGCAAGTCGATGCGTTCCCGATCGACCGTAATCTGTTTCTCCGCCAAGTAGATGCGTACCCGCCGCGGGCTTGGCGCCCAATCCGCATCGAAGAGTTTCATCGTCGGGACTCCTTCTTTCTTGCGTTCGGCGGAGTGAAGGCTAAAGCGCGCAGCCCCGCCGGTCCATCCGGGACTGTGCGTCGGCGAGGACGTGCCCGTGGTCAACTCCGTGATCGACATCGTGCCGATTGCCGACATCGCGCCCGACCGGATCGAGCACCTGCTCGATCAGGCGTTCGGCCCGGCGCGTCACGGCCGCACCGCCTATCGCATCCGCGAAGGCATGGCGGCGATACCGACCCTCAGTTTCGCTGCGTGCGATCGCGGCGCGCTGATCGGCACGATCCAGTGCTGGCCGATCCGCTTCGTCGGGGACGACGGCGTTGACGTGGACATGGTACAGATCGGTCCGGTCGCGGTCGATCCCGCGCGCCAGCAAGCCGGCATCGGGCGGACGCTCACTGCGCACGCCCTGGAGCGGGCAGCGCAATCCGGGCTGGCCGATGCGCTGACGCTGATCGGCGATCCCGAATATTATGGCCGGTTCTTCGGCTTCGATGCGCGCCGGACTGCCCTGTGGCGAGTCCCCGGCCCGGTCGAGCCGCATCGTCTGCTGGCGCGCGGCGCGGCCGTTCCGGCCCGTGCGGGGCTGCTTGGACCGAGGATTCCCGCGCTCGCCTGATCGGGGAATGCGGCGTGCCGTCCCGGCACCGCTTTACGCACCGGCTGCGCTGTCCTACCGCCTGCGCCATGCCCATGGAGCCGATCCCCGACCTCGCATCCCTCTCGCTCGCCGACATCGCGCGGTTGGCCGAGGAGCACAAACTTCCGCCCGTCGACCGTTGGAACCCGACCCATTGCGGTGACAGCGAAATGCGCATCGCCCGCGATGGCACGTGGTTTCATCAGGGATCGCCGATCGGGCGGCCCGCGATGGTGCGGCTGTTCTCGACGATTCTGCGACGCGAACCGGATGGCGGCTACGTCCTCGTCACGCCGGTCGAGAAGCTCGACATCGTCGTCGAGGATGCGCCGTTCGTTGCCGTCGAGATGAAGGCCGAGCGTGCCGGCAAGGACGCCGTGCTCGCGTTCCGGCTCAACACTGGCGACATCGTCACCGCTGACGCCGAGCATCCGCTGCGCTTCGAACCCCGCGACGATGGGCCGCGCCCCTATCTGCGCGTGCGGAACGACCTCGACGCAGTGGTCGCGCGATCGGTCTATTATGATCTGGCGCAACGCGCGATCGACGGTGCCGACACCCCGCCCGGCGTTTGGAGCGCCGGCAGTTTCTTTCCAATCGAGCCTGAAGCATGACCCTTATCGATCGATTGCGCCACGCGCTTGAATTCGGCCCGGCCGAAGACGCCGTGCTGTTGACCGGTGATCATGTCGACACCGATCCGCTTCCCTCCGCCCTATCGCAGGCGGCGGTGCTGGTTCCGGTCACCGATCGACCCGAACCCGGTGTCATCCTGACGCGACGCACCGATACGATGAGCCGCCACGCGGGCCAGGTCGCCTTTCCCGGCGGCAGGATCGATCCCGACGACACCGATGCGATCGCGGCCGCCCTGCGCGAAGCCGAGGAAGAAATCGCCCTGCCCCGCGACGCGGTTCATGTCGTCGGCGTGGCGGACCGGTATCGCACGGTGACGGGGTTCGAGGTGACCCCGGTGATCGGCGTCGTGCCGCCCGATCTGGTCTTCACCCCCAATGCCGCCGAAGTCGCCGCCGTGTTCGAGGTGCCGCTCGGCTTCCTGCTCGATTCGGGCAACCACATCGAGGCGAGCGTCGAGTGGCAGGGGCGCAACCGGCATTATTACGAGATCCTCTGGGGCGAGCACCGGATCTGGGGTGCGACCGCGGCGATGATCGTCAATCTGTCGCGTCGGCTGCGATGGAACGCGTGACGCTGCCCGCCGCTGCCTGGCGGGAACGGGCGGACCTGATCGAACTCTGCCGCGTCCTCGGGGCCGACACCGGCACAACGCGGGTGGTCGGCGGGGCGGTGCGCGATACGTTGCTGGCCGGTGCGGTCTCCGACATCGACCTCGCGACGCGCCACGCCCCGGAAGACGTACTGTCGCTGCTGCAACGCGCACGGATCAAGGCGGTGCCGACCGGCCTCGCGCACGGTACGATCACCGCGGTGCTCGCCGATGGACCAGTCGAGGTGACGACGCTGCGCCGCGACCTGACGACCGATGGCCGGCACGCCGTGGTCGCCTTTACCGACGACTGGCGCGAGGACGCCGCGCGGCGCGACTTTACGATCAACGCGCTCTATGCCGATCCGATCACGGGCGAACTGTTCGATTATTTCGGCGGGATCGACGATCTCGCGGCCGGACGCGTGCGCTTCATCGGCGATCCGCTGCAGCGAATCGCGGAGGATCACCTGCGGATCCTGCGCTTCTTCCGCTTCCACGCGCGCTTCGGCGAGGTTGCCGACGCCGACGGGCTGGCCGCCTGCACGTCGCGCGCGAACGACCTGATGGCGTTGTCGCGCGAACGGATCGCGGCGGAACTGCTCAAGCTGCTGGTCGCCCCCGGCGCGGTCCCCACGCTGACCCTGATGATCGCGCACGGCATCCTGCTGCCGGTGTTGCCCGAGATCACGCAGGCCGGCGTTACCCGGCTTAACGAGGTGGCGGGCTATGAAACGGCGGCGGCGATCGCCCCCGATCCGTTGCGCCGGCTGGCGGCGCTGCTCCCGCGCGATCCCGCGCTGGGCGAAGCGATCGCCAACCGCCTCAAGCTGTCGAACGCGCAACGCAAGCGGATCATGTCGGCGCTCGGCGAACCGGGGGGCACCCCGCCCGCGCTGGCCTATCGCCTCGGGCGCGACGGTGCGCTCGACCGCTGGCTGCTGACGACGACTGGAAGCGCGGCGGTGACCGGCGCGCAGGCGATCGCAGAGTTCGTCATTCCGACCTTCCCGCTGACGGGCGGCGCCCTGGTTCAACGGGGAGTCGGCAAGGGGCCCGACGTGGCCCGGATGCTGCGGCAGGTCGAGGACGCTTGGATCGCGGCGGGTTTTCCGGATGCGGATCGCACCGCGCAGCTGGCCGACGCCGCGGTCGATCAGTGGCGGCGGTCGACCAGCATCGCATAGGCGGCATCCGCCTCCAGCGGACGCGCGAAGAAATACCCCTGGCCAAAGCTGCACCCCAGGGCCGCAAGCGTCTGGGACAGTTCGACCGTCTCGATCCCCTCGGCGGTGGTCTGCATCCCGAGGGCCTGGGCCAGGCTCAGGATGGCGCGGACGATCGCGATCTTGTCGCGGTCGGCGAGCATCCCGGTCACGAAGCTGCGATCGATCTTGAGCACGTCGATCGGCAGTTTCTGGAGATAGGCGAGGTTCGAATAGCCCGTCCCGAAATCGTCCATCGCGATCGTGGTGCCGAGCGCCTTCAGCGCATGCATGATCCCGGCGATCCGGTCCGGGTCGCTGACCAGCGCGCTTTCGGTGAGTTCCAGGGTGAACCGTTGCCCGCTCAAGCCGTTGCAATCGAGCGCCGCCTGCACCACGGGCGCGATCGTATCGCGCTGCAACTGGATTGCCGACAGGTTGACCGCGAGCTTTACCCCGCAGTCGCCGCCGAGCCGCGCATCCCAGCCCGCCAGCGTCGCCGCCGCCTCCTGGATCGCCCACCGCCCGAGCGGCACGATCAGCCCGGATTCCTCGGCGACCGGGATGAAATCGTTCGGCGAATATTCCGTCCCCTGTTCGTCGCGCCAGCGCGCGAGCGATTCGAACGCGACCAGCCGCCCCGTCGCGAGATCGACGATCGGCTGATAGCACAAGCGCAGCTGGCCGCGCTCGATCGCGCGACGCAGCGCGGTCTCGATCCCGAACTGTTCGCGGGCGATGTCGAAGGCCTGGGTCTGATAGGCTTCCGATTTTCCCGTCACCTTGGATCGCTTGACCGCGAATTGCGCGTGGCGGATCAGTTCCTCGGCATCGTCGATCTCGGCCGCCCCAAAGGCGATGCCGATCGAGCAGGCGACCCGGATCTCGAAGTCGGACAATCGGAACGGCGTGGCGAGCGCGCCGAAGATGCGTTTTGAAACCTGCTCCGCATCGATCGCGCCGTCCTCCAGCGTCAGCAGGATCGCGAATTCGTCGCCGCCGGTGCGGGCCAGCACGTCCTGCGCACGCAATGCCCCCTTGAGGCGGCGAGCGACGGTGATCAGCAGTTCATCCCCCGCCATCGATCCGAGGCAGGCGTTGACGCGGCTGAAGCGATCCAGGTCGATGACCAGCACCGCATAGCGGTCGCGCTTGAGCGGGTCCTCGATCAGCATTTCGAGCCGGTCGCTGAACCCGGCCCGGTTCGGCAGGCCGGTCAGGCTGTCCGTCAGCATCTCCCGGCGTAGATTGTGTTCGGTCCGCAGTTCGGCGGTCTGGTCCACCAGCGTCAGAATGCAGCGTTGTTCGGGGTTGCGGATCAGCCGCGCCAGCGTCGCCTGGTAATGACGACCGTCGACGACGTCGCCGAAGTCGATCCGGAATTCCGCACGCAGCGATTCGCCGCGGATGAACGCGACGATCTGCGGCTCGATCTGCGCGATCAGCGACGGGCGCCGTTCGGCCGGCCCCAGACCCGCGGCATCGAACGCGCTGTTGGATGCCTCGACCCGTACACCGCCGGGCCCGAGGACGACGAGCACCGCCGGAATCGGCAACAGATCGATCGCGCGCGACACCAGCATGACCGACAAGGCATTGTTGTCCATCGCGATCAGCGCACCGACCACGGGATCTTCCACCAAGACAGGATGAGTCCTGAGCGCCATTGGGATCGTGCTAGGGCCGAATAGTTAACAAGCCGCTGCAACGGCGCGTTTCAGCCATTTCGTCGGGGATATCGCTGGATAGAGCGCGTCACTCGTGCATCCATGTCCCACGACGTCGCTCGAACCGCGCGACGATGCCCGCCGCCCCCGGCAAACGCCGCTTCAGCCGAAGCGATTGTCCCGCGGGAACCCGTTCGGCGGCATCCGGCCGGCAGCCCCGCGCGCCGCGCGCCACGGGCCGAGGTCGGTCTCGGTGCGCACGCGGCCGCTGTCGCCGCCCATTTGCCAGCTCAGCCCGCTTGCAAAGACGAAGGTGATCGCATCCGACAGCCCGCCGTCGCGGAAGCGCATCAACTGCACCCCCTGCCCGCGCGTCAGCTCGGGCAGTTCGGCGATCGGGAAGACCAGCAACCGGCGATTGTCACCGATCGCGCCGACATAATCGTCCTCTGCCGCAACCGGGCGCACGATCTTGAGCTTCGCGCCGAGCCGCGGGGTGACGACCGTCTTCCCCTTGCGGGTCTCGGCATGGATGTCAGCGGTGCGCACGATGAACCCGCGTCCGTCGGTCGCCGCGACAAGCCAGCGATCGGACAGACTCGCGCGGAACACGCCGACGATGCCGATATCGCCATCGAGATCGATCATCAGCCGAAGCGGCTCGCCGAACCCGCGCCCGCCGGGCAACTTGTCCGCAGGGAGCGTAAAGAACCGTCCGTTCTCCGCCGCGACGACGACCTTGTCGGTGGTCTGCGCGTGGAAATCGAACAGCGGCGCGTCGCCGTCCTTGAACTTGACCGCGGCGACCCCGGCGGCATCGACATGCCCCTTCATCGCGCGAATCCAGCCGCGTTGCGACAGGATCACCGTGATCGGCTCGCGCTCGATCATCGCGTCGAGCGGAATGTCGCGCAGCGGGGCCGCCTGTTCGATCGTCGTCCGCCGCCGCCCGAGCGTTGTCTCGGGGCCATAGCGGTCGCGCAGTTTGCCGAAGTCGCGCTTCAGTCGCGTCCGCTGCTTCGCCTCGCTTGCGAGCAGCCCCTCGAGCCCGGCGCGCTCGCGATCGAGCGTGTCGCGTTCCTTGCGCAGCTCCATTTCCTCGAGCCGACGCAAGCTGCGCAGCCGCATGTTGAGGATCGCCTCGGCCTGACGGTCATTGAGCTCGAACTCGGCGATCATCACCGGCTTGGGTTCGTCCTCAGTGCGGATGATCTCGATCACGCGGTCAAGGTTGAGGTAGGCGACGATATAGCCGTCGAGCAGCTCGATCCGGTCCGCGATCTTGCGCAACCGATGTTCGGCGCGCCGCCGCAACACGATGAACTGGTGCTGGACCCATTCGTTGAGCGCCTCCGCCAGACTCATCACGCGCGGCGTGCGGCTCGCGTCGAGCACGTTGAGGTTGAGGCTGAAACGGCTCTCGAGGTCCGACAGCTTGAACAGGCTCTCCATCAGCACGACCGGGTCGACCGTGCGGCTGCGCGGCTCGATCACGATGCGGATCACCGCGTCCGATTCGTCGCGGACGTCCGCCATGATCGGCAGCTTCTTGTCGTTGACGATCGCGGCGAGCTGCTCGATCAACTTGCCCTTCTGCACGCCATACGGAATTTCGGTGACGATCGCGGTCCACGTGCCGCGCCCGAGATCCTCGACCTGCCAGCGCGCGCGCACCCGAAAGCCCCCGCGCCCGGTCGCGTAGCTCTCGGCAATCGCGGCGGGCGAATCGACCACCAGCCCTCCGGTGGGGAAATCGGGCCCGCGGACGTGATCGAGGATGTTGAACCCGGCGAGGTCGCCCGACCGGTCGATCAGCGCGATTGCGGCGTCGTAGAGTTCGGCGACATTGTGCGGTGGGATGTTGGTTGCCATCCCCACCGCGATCCCCGCCGCGCCATTGGCGAGCAAATTGGGGAAAGCGCCGGGGAACAGCTCGGGCTCCTGTTCCTCGTTATTGTACGTCGGCTTGAACGCGACCGCGTCTTCGTCGAGACCTTCCATCAGGTCGATCGCGACCTGCGTCAGCCGGGCTTCGGTGTAACGGAAGGCGGCGGCGTTATCCCCGTCGATATTGCCGAAATTCCCCTGCCCCTCGACCAGCGGATAGCGCACCGAGAAATCCTGCGCGAGCCGGACCATCGCGTCATAGACCGACTGATCGCCGTGCGGGTGGTATTTGCCGATCACTTCACCGACGACGCGCGCGGATTTCTTGAACGCGCTGCTCGGGTCCATCCGCAGCGCCCGCATCGCCCACAGCAAGCGGCGGTGCACCGGCTTCATCCCGTCGCGCAGGTCGGGGAGCGAGCGCGCGGTGATCGTCGACAGTGCATAGACGAGATAGCGATCCGACAGCGCGCTATCGAACGGCGCGTCGGCGATCGCGTTGAAGGGATCATTGGGGTCGATGATGTCGGTCGCCATCTGTTCCGGGTAGCAGGCCGGGGCCGTCTGCGTCCACCGTGACGCTCGGCCTTCGACAAGCCTCAGATGCCGTCGTATCGATGGCAATGATGCTGAGATTCGCTTTTGCCGCCGCCGTGCTGCTCACCGCCCCCGCGCTGGCTGCGCAGGACGCCCCGAAACCGCTGCTTACCTGGCCCGACCTGACCACGCGTCCCAAGCCGCAACCGAATGCGACGGTCGATTATGGCAGCGATCCGTATCAGAAGGTCGACGTGTGGGTACCGGCGGGCAAGGGGCCGTTCCCGACGGTGCTGATGGTCCACGGCGGCTGCTGGACGACCAGCATCGCGGATCACACGCTGATGAACTGGATCGCGGACGACCTGCGCAAGGACGGGATCGCGGTGTGGAACGTCGACTATCGCGGCGTCGACCGGCCCGGCGGCGGCTATCCGGGGACGTTCGCCGATGCCGGCACCGCCGCGGATGCGCTGCGCACCAACGCCCGGAAATTCCATCTCGACACCCGCCGCGTCGTGGCGGTCGGGCATTCGGCGGGCGGGCATCTGGCGCTATGGCTCGCCGCGCGGGGGCGGATCGCGAAGGCCAGCGCGCTGTACCAGCGGCACCCGCTGAAGATTGCGCACGTGATCAGCCTCGGCGGCCTGCCCGATCTGGAGGCGACCGCCGCAAGCCCGGACAATGGTTGCGGCGTCGCGGTCGTCGCCAGGCTGGTCGGTGCGCCCGGGGTGCGGCCTGATGTCTATAGCGACACTTCGGTCCCGCGGTTGCTGCCTGACGCGGTGAAGCAGGATCTCGTCAACGGTCGGGAGGACAAGATCATCCCGCTGCGGATGGGGACGGCGTATGTCGCAACGGCCCGGGCGAAGGGCGACCGGGCAGACCTGCACGTGATCGACCACACCGGCCACGTCGAACTGATCGCCCCCGAGACCGCCGCCTGGGCCGAGGCAAAGACGCTGATCCGAGCAGCCTTCGCGCAATGACCGCCCCCGTCACCCCGAATCACGGCCAAGCCGCATCCCCCCCGTCACCCCGGCGCAGGCCGGGGCCGTCATGTCGGGCGCACATCCTGCGATCACGCGCGAACAGCCAGCCGGCCCCGGCCTTTCCCGGGGTGACGAGCGATTGCGACGGAAGGACTGAATCGTGACCCCCACCGAAGCGCGCGCGCGCGACGCCGCAGATCCCTTGCGCCCCTATCGCGACGCGTTCCACCTGCCCGACGGCGTGATCTACCTCGACGGCAACTCGCTCGGCCCGCTCCCGCGCGCGACTCCAGCGGCACTCGCCGACATCGCCGAGCGGCAATGGGGCGACCGGCTGATCCGCAGCTGGAACGAAGGCTGGATCGAGGCGCCCCGCCGCGTCGGCGCGAAGATCGCAAAGCTGATCGGTGCCGCCGAGGACGAGGTGATCGTCGCCGATTCGACCTCGGTCAACCTGTTCAAGCTGCTCGTCGCGGCGCTCCGGCACGCCGCGCCGCGCACGACGATCCTCAGCGAGACCGGCAATTTCCCGACCGATCTTCACATCGCCGAGGGCGCCGCCGGCTGCGTCCCCGGCGCGCGGCTGAAGGCGGTGGCCCGCGAAACCCTGGCGGATGCGCTCGGCCCGGAGACCGCGGTGCAAATGCTCACCCACGTTCATTACAAGACATCCGAGTGTTTCGATATGTCCGGCTGGTCGGCACGCGCGCATCAAGCAGGTGCGCTGACCCTCTGGGATCTCAGCCATAGCGTTGGCGCAATCCCGATCGACCTGACCGGCGCCGGCGCGGACATGGCGGTCGGCTGCGGGTATAAATATCTCAACGGCGGTCCCGGCGCGCCCGCCTTCCTGTTCGTCTCGCGGCGCTTGCAGAACACGCTCGCCAGTCCGCTGTCCGGCTGGATGGGCCACGCAGCACCGTTCGGCTTCGCCGACGCTTATGCCCCGGCTCCCGGCATGACGCGCTGGCTTGCCGGCACGCCGCCGATGCTCGGGCTCGCCGCGCTCGAGGCGGGGCTCGACGTGTGGCACGGTATCGACCAGCAGCAGGTCGCGCAGAAGAGCGCCGCATTGTTCGATGTGTTGGCGGACATTGGCGGCAAGCTCGGCCTCGCGTGCGTCAGCCCTGCCGACCCGGCCCGCCGCGGCAGCCATATTTCGTTCCGGCACCCGGACGCCTATGCGCTCTGTCAGGCGCTGATCGCGCGCGGCGTAATCGGCGATTTCCGCGATCCCGACATCCTCCGCTTCGGACTGACGCCGCTGTACCTGGGTTTCGAGGACGTGGTCCGTGCCGGCGAGATCCTCGGCGACATCCTTTCCTCCGGCGCATATCGCGACCCGGCCTTCCAGCAGCGCAACGCGGTCACCTGAGCGGCCAAGCGATCGATTGCACCCCCGGCATCGATCCGGTATAGGCGTGGTCTTCCCGCCCCGGCCCGCGTGATCCGCGTTGCCGGGGCCGCTCATTTCCAAGGGTTAGCGCACATATGGCACGCCGCCGCCAGATCTACGAGGGCAAGGCCAAGATCCTGTACGAGGGTCCTGAGCCGGGTACGCTGATCCAGTATTTCAAGGATGACGCCACCGCTTTCAACGCCCAGAAAAAGGGCACGATCAGCGGCAAGGGCGTGCTCAACAACCGGATTTCCGAGCACATCTTCACGCTGCTCGGCGCGATCGGCGTGCCGACGCACTTCATCCGCCGCCTCAACATGCGCGAGCAGCTGATTCGCCAGGTCGAGATCATCCCGATCGAAGTCGTCGTTCGCAACGTCGCTGCGGGCTCGATCTCGACTCGCCTCGGGATCGAGGAAGGCACGCAGCTGCCGCGCACGATCATCGAATATTATTACAAGGACGATGCACTCGGCGATCCGATGATCACCGACGAGCATATCGCCGCATTCGGCTGGGCAGGCCAAGAAGAAATGGCCGACATCGCCGACCTGGCGATTCGCGTGAACGATTTCCTGTGCGGCCTGTTCGCCGGGATCGGCATCCGCCTGATCGACTTCAAGCTCGAATTCGGGCGCGTATGGGACAATGACTATCCCCGCGTGATCCTCGCCGACGAAATCAGCCCCGACGGCTGCCGTCTGTGGGACATGACCACCAACGAGAAGCTCGACAAGGATCGCTTCCGGCGCGATCTCGGCGGCGAAGTCGAGGCTTATCAGGAGGTCGCGCGGCGGCTCGGGTTGCTACCCGAGGAAGCCGATGGCGCGGTGCTCGACATGGAACAGCACCGGCTCAACAAGGGCAAGTAAGCCACGGGGCTGACTTGCTCCGTCTTTCTTCCCCGGCGGAGGCCGGGGCCCAGGTGGACAGGTTCTGGTAACGGGTACAGCCCCGCCATAACCCGCCCTCGACTGGGCTCCGGCCTTCGCCAGGGAAGTGGCATTGAGGGTGCGCGACACGCGATCCCCGCGCATCCACCCCTTGCGACCCGCGCCGCGGGCGAGCATAGCGAGCCGCATCCCCTACCGTCGCAGCAGGACATATCTATGAAGCTCCGCATCTTCGTCACGCTGAAGCCCGGCGTGCTCGATCCGCAGGGTCGAGCGATCCACAAGGCACTCGGTGGCCTGGGGTTCGAGGGCGTCAACGACGTCCGCGCCGGCAAGCTGATCGAGCTCGAGGTCGAGGACAGCGTCGAGGACGCGCAGATCGACGCGATGTGCCGCAAGCTCCTCGCCAATACGGTGATCGAGAATTACCGGGTAGAGCGCGCATGAAGACCGCGGTCATCGTCTTTCCGGGCTCCAACTGCGACCGCGACGTTGCGGTTGCCTTGCGCGAGGTGAGCGGGACCGCGCCGACCATGGTGTGGCATGGCGACACTGCGCTCCCCGACGGAATCGACCTGGTCGCGCTGCCGGGCGGCTTTTCGTACGGCGACTATCTGCGCTCCGGCGCGATCGGCGCGCGGTCGCCGATCATGCAGGCCGTGACCGCAGCCGCCGAGCGCGGCGTGTCCGTGCTGGGCATTTGCAACGGCTTCCAGGTGCTGACCGAGGCCGGTTTGCTGCCCGGCGCCCTGATGCGCAATGCGGGCCTCGATTTCGTCTGCCGCGAAGTCCCACTGACGGTCGAGAACGCGCAGAGCGGCTTCACCAGCCGCTATGCCGCGGGCGAGCGGATCATCATCCCGGTGGCGCACCACGACGGCAATTATTCGGCCAATGCCGAAACGCTCGATCGTCTCGAAGGCGAAGGCCGGGTTGCCCTGCGCTATGCCGAGCCGGTCAACGGTTCCGCGCGGAACATTGCGGGCGTCCTGAACGCGGCGGGCAACGTGATGGGATTGATGCCACATCCGGAACGTCGCATCGACGGTGCTGCGCACGGTGGCGCCGAGGGTCGGCGGATGTTCGAAGGCCTGCTGGAAACCGTCGGCGCATAACCGGTCAACGTCGGAACTGCCGCTCCGACGCTGGCCGGGTTCATTTGCGCTTGCAGGGAAATTCCGCCTTCAGTGCCGTCCGGATCACGAAGGTCGGTGCACTATCCCAGACCTCGCGATGGGTCCGCAGGTACTTGCGCGCCACCGCGACGGCCCGGATCGTCGACGCGCGGGTTGGCGACGGACAGATCTGGTGCGACAGCGACAGCGCGTCGAATGCGCCGAGAATGTAGCCGGTGCAGAACGTCGCGGCCGGATCGGCGTCCTTGCCCTTGCAACGCTCCGCAAGGTCGGCGGTTTGCAGGGAACTGACCACCACCGGCGGCGGTGAAGACGCGGCCAGCGCCAGTACAAGCAACATCATCATCGTTCCTTCGCCTCGTCGAAGCCTCGCTTCCTAGCAGGACGGCGCCCATGGCGACAGCGGGGCGCCGTCATCCGCAGCGGCAAAGGCCGAATGCGCCACCCTCGCGCGTGCGACGAGACGGCCCGGGCGACCGGAGGTCCTCACCCCGCCAGACAGCACGATACGGACGTCGACGCCATTTCCGGCATCGGCGTCCGTATCGCCCCGACCGCGACGCTCGCAACGCGCGCAACGATCCGGGCCGCCTTCATGACACGCGATTGGCGTGCCCGACGAAGCGACCGGTCACTGCAGGAGCGTTGCGATCATCGGCTCAACCGCGCGGCTTGCGCTGGCGCCGCTGCATCTGCTGCTGCATCTGCTGGTCGAGGCCATCGACCCGGCCGTTGATCTGGTCGATCCGCTGCGCATTCTGCTGCGCCTGGCCTGCCGCGGCCTGTGCCTGGCTGAGCGCCTGGCCGGACGTACCCTCGACCGTACGCACGCGACCGTCGATCCCGTCGATGCGCGAGTTCACGGTGGCGATCTCCCGGTTGACGTACCCTTTGGTGGCACAACCGCTAACACCGATCGATCCGACCAGGATCATCGCGACGACTGTAGCCTTTGGAAAATTCGGATGCATATACTCGTCTCTCCGTAATATTGGGGTGGCGATAACAAGCTCGGGCGCGCCGGGCTTGGCAATCGTTAATGGTTAAGATGTGCGTCTTATACGGCAGGGAGCCTGCCGTAGCCCCTTGCGCGGGCTCCCTTCGGGATGCGGGACGCAGCCGAGCAGGCCCGCAGCCGGCTAGACCGAAGCCTTGAACGGCGAGAAATCCGTGCCCCGATCGTACACGTCGATCCCCTCGCGCCGCTTGAGGAAGCCGACCACCAGATACGTGAAGGGGGTCAACAGCACTTCCCACGACACTTTGAGCAGGAACTGGCTGAGCATCACCAGCAGCATGTCGTGAAACGGCCAGTCGGGCGCGCCGGCGAAGGCAAGCGGATAGAAGATCAGACTGTCGAACCCCTGCGCGACGATCGTGCTACCGATCGTGCGGGTCCACAGCATCCGTCCCGCCGTCAGGATCTTGAGCTTCGCCAGCACGAAGCTGTTCGCGATCTCGCCGACCCAGAAGGCGATGACCGACGCGACGATGATGCGCAGCCCGGTCGCGGCCGCCGGGTCCACGAAGATCGATCGACCGAAGACATATTCATAGGCGCCCTGCCCGCTCCAGCCCGACGCCGACGGCAATGCGACGACGATCTGCTCCATCAGCGCCAGGAAGATCAGCGCGCCGAACCCGGCCCAGACGCAGCGACGCGCGCGGGCGTAGCCATAAACCTCGGTCAGCACGTCGCCGATCACATAGCTGACCGGGAAGAACAGGATGCCCGCGCCAAAGGGCCACGGCCCGATCCACGGCAGGTCGACGACCGATCGCTTGCCCGCGCCCACCACGTTGGAGAGCAGCAGGATCACGACGAAGGCGACCATCACGAAATCATAATAGCGGAACGCACGGTCGCCGAGTTCGCGCGCAGTGATGCTCTTCGGTGCGTTCATCGGTCCCCATTCCTCCGCACGCCCGGTATGAAGACCGTTTCGCAGCCGCGCAATCCACGCTACAGGCGAAGCCAGTGCGCGCCCGTAGCTCAGTTGGATAGAGCAAGGAGCTTCTACCTCCTCGGTCGGGGGTTCGACTCCCTCCGGGCGCGCCAATCTCCTCCACGGTCGCGCCCGCCCGGATACCGCCGCTATCGTCAGCCGTCGCGGTTTAGCGATAGTGGCCCATCGTCACCTTCAAGACCTGCGGATGGCTGACGAAATTGAGCCCGTAGTCGGTTTGGTCACCGTTCCACACCCGGCGCATCCGCCATTTGCCGTTGTCGAACGTGCCTTCCTCGACGCGGACGACAATCCCATTGGGACCGGTGCCCGGGGCCCCGGCAAGCGAGACGCGAACGTGGTCGCCCATCACGAGGAATTCGTTCGCCGACAATTGCGCGACCGCGACTCCGCCGACCGGCTCCTTGCCCCACGGCGCCTGGTCGCTCTTAAGCCATTCCCAGTCCTTCATGCCGAACTGCCATTCGCCCCAGGTCGCGGTGATCGTCCAGTCCCCCATGCGCGTGGATTGGACGGCACCATCGTCGGGCTTTGCGGCGCCCCAGGTCGGCTTTTCATAGGCGATGCGCGCCCAGTCGCGCATCATCGACCCGACCGCGGCGTACGGCAGCGCGAACGCGCCCACCGTGGTGGCCGAAAGATCGGCCGCGCCGAGCGGATAGTTGGCATAGCCGGTATCATCCATGCCGAACGGCGCGAAGCCGATCGCCCCCCGACCGAGCGCCGGCCAGAAGAACCGCGCGAAATCGCGCGTGTTGCCCATTTCGGGCACCATCAGCGGATTGTCGGCACGGGCATATTGATCGAGATATTTGATCACATTGGCGCTGGTCTTGTCATAGATATCGGGCGCCTGCAGATCGATCGCGGGCGCAGCCGCCTTCCAGATGTCGAGCACGTCCTGCTGGGGGCCGCCGCTGGCCACGCCGTATGGGTCCGGAACGTTGGACGGTCCCGATAGCGAGGCGTTGACGTACATCGGCAGCGCCTTGATCGCCTTGCCCGCTGCCGCGATCGCGTTGACATAGCTGCCGACATACCAGGTGTTGAACGCCCGGTCGGCCTGCGCGCCGAACGCCGCGCTCCACGTGCCCGACTTGTGCAGTCGTTGCGCCAGGACGGTCGGGATCGGCTTGGCGAACAGCGCATCGGCGGTCGCGGAGAAATCGCGCGGGTTCTTGTAGCTGCCGGTCTCATTCTCGACCTGCACCATGATGACGGTGTTCTGCGGATCGTGATCGCGCAGATAGGTCATCAGCTGGACGAACGCCCGCTTGTCCGCCGCCAGCGTCGCCGCACCGTGCGCGCTGAGCACGCCGTGATCCTTGCCGTCCTTGGTCTTCATGCGCGGGAAGCGGCGATTGTCGAGCTTCACCCAGTCGGGCGTGTAGGAGAAAGACGTGTTCTTCCACGTCCCGAACCACAGCAGAACGACGCGCTTGTCGTGGGCGCGGGCCTGGTCGAGCAAGGTCTGCAGGAAGCTGAAATCGAACGAGCCCTCGCGAGCCTCGACCTGCTCCCAGGCGACCGGCACCTCTACGGTATTGGCGCCGAGCCGATCGAGCACCGGCCACGCCGTGGCGAGCGGCGCCGGATAGTTGCTCGAATTATTGACCTGCGCACCGAGCATGAAGAAGGGAGCGCCATCGACGATCAACGCGTGATGCCCGTTGCGGCTCTCGATCCGCGGCAGCTCGTGCGAAGCCTGTGCCGAAGCGGTGCCGCCTGAAAGGAGCAATCCGGCGGACAGCAACGACGCCATCGCGGCGCGTCGGTGCCGCATGGTCCGGCCAGGGCGGGGGGTGTTCATCGGGATTCTCCACATATCTCTAAGGTCGGTCGCGCCAAGCCGGCTCAGCGCCGCGGGGTGGGCTCGAGCGTCATCAACACCACGTCGTTGGTGGCGAGCGGCACTGTGGCGGCATAGCGTCCGCCCGTGCCGATCCGCACGACACGGTCCTGCTCGGGCTGGTCCAGCGTCAGCGCCTGCAATCGCGCGATCTGCGCCGCGGTGAGCGCCTTCGGGAGGCCCATGTCGATATAGGCCGAATAAGCGTCGTTGTGACGATAGCCGGTGCGATAGGTCCGCAACCGATAGCTGCCGGGCGCGAGGCCGGCGAACTGCACCGCCGCGGGGGTCTGCGGCGTCGCCGGCACCAATCTGGTGTAGAACGGGTGGTTGCTGACCTTCTGGTCGGGCTGGTGCCAATCCCACAGGACGACGCTGGTGCGCCGCCCCTCGCTCGCCGCCCAGCTGTCGGCATCGACCGTCGGCACGGCCTTGCCGCGCAATGCGTTGAGATATTTGTACGCGAACCAGGCCGGCTTGCGGATGCCCTGGGGGTTCATCAGGCCGAAGCCACCCTGGAACGGCGCGGTCGGTGGCCCCGGTTCCTCGAACAGATCGCTATAGGTCCAATAGCTCATCCCCTGGACGCTGCCCTGCACCGCCTTCAACTTGCTGAGGATGTAGGGCGCGCTGACATAGCTGTCGTGGACCGGGTCGCGCGGGGTGTAGCTGGTGCTCCACTCGGTGAAATAGAGCGGGAGCGTCGGGAAGCGCGAGGCGGCGATCTCGGCGCGGACCTTGCGCACGTCGGCGATGATTGCATCGGGCGCGGGCGACAGCTTGGTGTCGCTCTTGCCCTGCTCGTCGAGGAAGCCGCCCTCGACGCCATAGGTATGCGTCGTGACGAAATCGACCGGCGCGCCGCTCTTGGCGACATGGTCGAGAAATTCGGGGACCCACGCAGCACCGGCGGTCGACGGCCCGCCGACGCGCAGTGCCGGATCGACCGTCTTCAGCGCAAGCGCGGTCACGTCGTAAAGCGCGAAGTACGCCTGCTTGTCGGCCTTCTCCCAGAAGCCGTCGAGATTGGGCTCGTTCCATACCTCGAAATACCAGCTCCGCACCTCGGCCGCGCCGTAGCGCTGCTGCAGGTGGCGCGCGAAGGCATCGATCAGCGCCGCCCAGCCGTCGAGCCGCGGGTGCGAGGTGTTGCCCTTCCAGTAGAAGATCGATGCGTCCGACGTCTTGAGCGCCTGCGGGGTAAAGCCGAGCTCGACGAACGGCCGGATGTGCCGCCGCAGCATGTCGTCATACAGCCGATCGATCCCGCTCCAGTCGTACACCGTTCGCCCGTTCTCGATCCGGACCGTCTCGAGCACGTCGTGGAAGATCGCGTGGAAACGCAGGTAGCGAAAACCGAGCTCGTCGGTCGCGATCTTGAGCTGTGCCTGGCTGTCCGCCCGCATCAAGGTGCCGGGATAATCCGAGCCGACCGACAGGTCGTAGAAGCGGTCGACCGGCCCCTGCGCTTGCGCAAGGTCGACCGTGACCACGCGCTGCGGCGCGGCGAACGCCGGTAGCGCTACCAGGGTCGCGGCCGCGACAGCGCCGCCTCCATACAAAGCGATCCGTCGCATAATACCAACTCCCGTAGTTCTGCTGCGCGTTCGGCGCGTTATGACGTAGGCGCCTGGACAGCGGTCAGCCTTACCGATGCGGGCAGGACGGGACTCCCTTGCCCGCTGGCGGCGACCGCGTCGACCATGATCGCACCCGGGCGACCGGTCGATTGCACGATCAACTGCGCGAGGCCGTTGAACAAGGCGCGTTGCGGCGCGGTATCGCTTTCCAGGCTGTTGGGATTGCCGTTGCCGACGCCAAGGAGCTTGCCTGCCCCGGCCACGCTGAACTGCAACGCGTCGTTTGCGGTCGGCACCGGGCGCCCACGGGCATCTAGCAGGTCGACCGTCAGCACCGCGACATCGCGCCCGTCCGCCGCAATCGTCATACGGTCGGCGGCCAGGCGGAGGCGGCGCCCCGGCCCGGTCGTTTCACGACGTTCGCGCAACACGACCTGGCCGTTGCGCCGGCCGATCGCCTCGATCACGCCGGGGGCATACGGCACTTGCCACGCGACATGTTTGAGGCGCGGCATCGGCTTGCGACCGAGGCTCTGCCCGTTCAGCAACAGCTCGATGTCGTCCAGGTTGGAATAGACCCAGACCGAAACCGGCTTCCCCTCCTGCCCGGCCCAGTTCCAGTGTGGGAAGAGATGCAGGCTTGGCGCGGTGCTCCACCAGGCCTTGTAATAGTAATAATAGTCCTTCGGGAAACCACACAGGTCGACGATCCCGAATTGCGAGCTGTTGGACGGCCAGGCATAAGGTGTGGGTTCGCCGCGATAATCGAACCCGGTCCAGGCGAATCCGCCGGCGAGCCAGTCATGCGCGCCATACTGGCTCCACCACTGCTCGGGCGTCGTGCCCCAACCGACGACACCGTCATACGAACTCATGGTGTGTCGCGCGGCATCGGTGCGATATTCGCCGCGCGTGGCGATCGCGCTCGACGTTTCCGATCCGTAGATCGGCCGAGCCGGATGCGCCTTGTGGAACGGCTCCGGAAATTCCGGGTGGTAGTTGAATCCGACGATGTCGAGCGGTTCGGATGGCCCTGCCTCGTTGTTCCAGTTGACCGCAGCCGTGACGGGCCGGGTCGGATCGAGCGCATGGCAGCGATCGACCATCGCCTGCGCGATCCGCGTCCCCTGCGGCGCCAGCGCGCCCTGCTGGAGCAGAAATTCCTCGTTGCCGATCGACCAGCCGATGATCGACGGCGAATTGCGAAACCGCTTCACCATCCGCTCCAGCTCGGCCATCCCGCTCGGGTTCGAGCTCATCTGGCGCGTCTCGCAGAGCATCATCACCCCCATCCGGTCGCACGCCTCGACCCATTCGGGCGTCGGCATGTTGTGCGACGTGCGGACGGCGTTGCAGCCCATGCCCTTGAGCACGCCCAGCCGAAACGCCTGCAGACGATCGGGCAAGGCCGCGCCGACGCCGGCATGATCCTGATGGTTGCACGTCCCCTGGATCTTGATCGGCGTGTCGTTGAGGAAGAAGCCGCGATCGGCGTCGAAGCGCGCGCTGCGAATGCCGAAGCTGACCGTCTCGGCATCGCGGACCGTGCCGTTCGCGACGACCTTGACTACCGCGGTATAGAGATGGGGCGTGTCCAGCGACCATAAGGCCGGGTTCGTCACGCGCGCGCTGGTGCGGTACGTCGCCGATCCCGCCGGCGCGATCGCCTGGACCGGCGCCGTTGCCCGCGCGACCACGGCACCGCGGGCGTCGACGATCGTCCAGTCCAGCGCAGCATCGGCGGGGACGCGCGCCATATTCTCGACGGTGGTGACGAGGTCGAGCATCGCTCCGCCCGCCCCGGGCACGGCCCGCACGACGGTCTCCCACGCGCCGAAATGGACCGGGTCGGTCTTGCTCAGCCAGACGTGGCGATACAGGCCCGCGCCTTCGTAAAACCAGCCGTCGCCGAAACTCGCATCGACGCGAACCGCGATGACGTTCGTCCCGCCATACTCGAGGAAGTCGGTGCAATCGAAGCGGAACGGCGCGTATCCATTGTCGTTGCGACCGATGAAGCAGCCGTTGACGAACACCAGCACGTCGCGCATCGCACCGTCGAATTCGATCGTGATGCGCCGCCCGAGATCGCTTTTGGGAATATTGAAGCTGCGCCGATACCAGCCGACGCTGGTCGCCGGATAGCGCCGCCCGAGCGGGCGATAGCCATGCGAGCGCAATTGCGAATCCCCCGCGCCTGTGTCGTCCTGCACGAACGGCAGCTCGACCGCCCAGTCGTGTGGCAAATCGAGCGATCGCCACGCCTTGTCATCGAACGCCGCCGTCGCGATCTTGATGATCCCGGTCTTCGAGAAATCGGCCTGACCGATACCGAAATCGAAATCCTTCGACGGGTCGGTCCCGTGGCCGAGCGCAAAGCGCCAATCGCGATCGAACCGTATCCGCTCCCGCGGCGCCAGCGCTGCGGGACTGTCCGCGATGCGCGGCGCGCTGCCGTCGGGCTGCGCGGCGGCACGCCCGGGTGGCAATAGCGAAGCGACCGTCGGTAGCGCCAGTCCACCACCCACCAGCAGTCGGCGCGTTATCTGCGTCATGGCTTCGGCTCCCGGCCCATTGGCGCGACGCGAACGCCGCTGAGAAAATCGCGATGGGTTGGCAACACCGACACGCCCTGGCGTATCACCGTGCGCATGCGCTCCAGCTGCGCGCGGACGTGCGCCTCGGGCCATGCGTCCGCGAGCGGGTCATGCCCGCGCGGGACGAGGCCTTGGCCAAGCATCACCGAGAGCCAGCTCGTATCGCGGAACAGCTCGCCCGGATCGAGCAGGACCCGGCCCAGATTGGCGAACACCGCCATCCGCTCCGCCAGGCTGTCGGGGATCGCCATGGCGCGCGTGTGGCGCCAGAACGGCGTGTCGTCGCGGCGCGTCTGCTTGTAATGCAGGATGACGAAATCGCGCACCGCCTCGACCTCGGTCTGCATCAGGCGGTTGTAGAGGTCGATCTCCGGCTGCGCGAAGCCGTTGCCCGGAAAGAGCGACATCAGCGTGACGATGCCGCGCTGGATCAGGTGGATACTGGTCGATTCGAGCGGCTCGATGAAGCCCGCGGCCAGCCCGAGCGCGACGACGTTCTTGTTCCAGGACAGCCGGCGGCGCCCCGTCGTGAATTGCAGCTTGCGGGGTTCCGCGAGGGGCGCGGCATCGAGACCCGCGCGCAATTGCGCTTCGGCGGCATCGTCGTCGATGAACTCGCTGCAATAGACGTGGCCGTTGCCGACCCGGTGCTGCAGCGGAATGCGCCAGCGCCACCCTGCGCTCCCGGCGTGCGATCGGGTATAGGGCAGCGGAGCGCCTGTGACCGCGGTCGGCACGGCAAGCGCGCGGTTCATCGGCAACCAGTGCGACCAGTCGAGGTAACCGGTCCCGAGCGCCTGCTCGATCAACAGTCCACGGAAACCCGAGCAGTCGATGTAGAGATCCGCCGCGAGGCTCTGGCCATCGGCGAGCTGGACGCGATCGACGAAGCCGCTTTCGCCGTCGAGCGTCACATCGACGATCCGCCCCTCCACCGACGTCGCGCCATTGGCGATGGCGAGTTCGCGCAAGACATCCGCATACAGCACGGCGTCGAAGTGGAGCGCGTAGGACATTCGCGACAAGACGTTGCGGGGGTCATCGCTCGGACGGCCGAACTTGCCCGCATAGGCGGCAAGCGTGCACATCGAATAGTCGGGGAGCGCGCCCGCGCCGGTGCGCAGCCAGTGATGATGGAAGGCGACCCCGCCAAGATCGGCGCCATAGCTGCCAAAGGGATGAAAGTAGCGCTCCCCGAGCGCGCCCCAATCGCGGAATTCGATCCCGAGCTTGTAGGTCGCCTGCGTGCGCCGGACGAGTTCGTCCTCGTCTAGCCCCAACAGCGCGTTGAGTTGCAGGATCGGCGGGATCGTCGCCTCGCCGACGCCGACCGTGCCGATCTCGGCGGATTCGACGACCGTCACCGCCAGCGCCTCGGCCGGAAAGCTCTTGGCGAGCACCGCCGCCGCCATCCAGCCGGCAGTGCCGCCGCCCACGATCAACACGCGCTTTACCGGTTGGTGTCGCATCGGCCGCCCTGTTCCGTTCGCCCCGGTCTAAACGAAATCACGCGCACACCGCCAAAAACCTTGGCGGCCACGGATCCCGTGGCCGCCGAAGGAAGGAGAATGCCGGATCGTTGATCGATCTAGCAAGCGCATTACAGCCCGACACGCAACCGGACCGATACGCGCCGATCGTTGATCTGGTAGTTGCGCAGATATTGCGGCTGGCCCTGGTAACTGTAGTTGACGGTGTCCGTGAGGTTCTGACCGTCGAGCGTCAGCGATATGCGCTTCGAGAAATCATAACTGATCGACGCATCGAGCGACCCATAGGATTTGAAGTAGATCGGGATGTTCGCGGCGCCGTTCTCGCTGATCGAATCGAGGAACTTGTCGCGCCAGTTATAGGCCACGCGGGCGTTGATCCCGTATTTGTCGTACAGCGCGATGAGGTTGTAGCTGTTGCGCGACAGGTTGATAAGGGGGATCGACTTGCCGAGCAACTCGGCGGAGGTGGCGCTATCGGCCAGCGTATAGTTCGCCGAGACACCGAACCCGGACAAGGCACCCGGCAGGAAATCGAAGAACTTCTGACCGGCGATTTCAAAGCCCTGAACATACCCCGTCGCGATGTTCGCCACCGACGATACGTTGAACTGCACCGCCCCCACGCTGGGGATCGTCTGCGTTTGCAGGTAGTTGGTGTTGGCAATGACGTTGCGCAGGTTCTTCTTGAACCCCGTCAGCGAAATATAGCCGTCCTTCTGGAAATACCATTCGAGCGACGCATCGAACGACGTGACCTGTTCCGGTTTCAGGTTGGGATTGCCTGATACCGACCCGGTTCCCTGATAGGGGTTGGTCGTCGCATTGTAGGGTTGATTGGAGTTCACCGTCAGCGGCGTCGCGTCCGAGGCGTTGTAGGTCGGCGACAGCGTAAAGCTGGGGTTGAGCTGGTTGAAGGTCGGACGGAAGATGTTCTTCGAGAAAGCCAGCCGCGCCTGCAGCTTGGGCGCGACATGGAAACGCACGTTGAGGCTCGGCAGCCAGAAAGCGTATTCCCGCCCGCCGCTATAGGGCGCCACGATCGATGTGCTGGTCGGGGTCGCCCCGCCTGCCGTGCGATAGCTCAGCACCTGGAAGCCCTGGCCGCTCTCGCTCGTGCGCACATAGCGCAAGCCGGCATTGCCGTCGAAATCGACCCCCGCGAGCGTCGTTCCGAACGCCGCGCGGAAATACGCCGCGTAGTCGTCCTCCTTCACGGTGCTGGTCGTCGATTGCGTCGGATCATCCAGCGATCCGAAGCCGATGGTCTGGCCGCTGATCTGCTTGATATGTGCGAATGCCGACTCGGGATGCTGCGCGTCGTACAGGTTCCATTGCAGGATCGGCCCGAACACCGAGCTCGTGCCGGCACCGCGGAACAGCGTTGCCTGGCCGGGATTGTTCTCGACGAACTCGGGATGCGCCGACACGGGATGGCAATTGGCCGCGCTCGACCAGTTGGCGCAAGTCCCGCCGATCGTCTGCCAGTTGTTGATGTTGGTGTCGCGGTTGATGGCGGTCTTGCCGCTGTAGCGCGCGCCGGCGGTCAGGCTGTGCAGGAACCCTCCATCGTCGAAGTCCCAGGTCAGGTCGGCACGGACGCTGTCGCCCGTGGCGGTGTTCCTGGTGCGATCGGGCTGAACCGCGGTGAAGCCGTAGTTCGCCGGGTCGGCGAAGAAGGTCGAGGCCTTGCCGGTCGCCGGGTCCGTCGCGAGCTGCGTGGGAAAGGCACCCCGGTTGTCGAACGTATAATTGTAGGTCGCGTTGAACACCCCGGCGACCCCGTTGGTGCTGGTGTAGGGATTGATCGTCAGGTTGAGCGAATCCTGATCGACCTTGGCGTCGATGTGCTGATAATCGACGCCCAGATGCAGCCGCCGGGTGATCGCCCATTTGGCGCCCGTGCTGTAGTCGGTGGTGCGCGTCTTGCGGGTCGACCCGTAGGTAACCGACGATCCGCCCGGATTGGCCAGCGAGCCCGACGTCGCGACACCGTTCACGACGGTGTACGTCCCGGTCGGAGCGGCACCCTGGTCGGTCGCGAAATACGACACGCCGGTATCGCGGAACCGATAGTCGCTGGTCAGTACCTGCGCGTAGATGTCGAGATTGCTGGCCGGTCGCCATTGCAGGACGGCCGACCCGCTGATCCGCCGCCGATCGCCCTGCGCGACGTTGAAGCCGCCGCCCTGCTGCACCTGGATATCCTGGTTGGGATAGCCCGGCACCGCCGAGGATTGCTGCGGAGAGCTGTCGGGGCTGGGGTTCGGCCCGTGGTAGATGTACGGCTCGACCTGATCGAGATCCTGCCGGAACGACGTGGTCTGGAACGACCCGTTCAACAGGAAGCCGATCTCGCCGATGCCGGTATGCCAGCGATTGCTGTACAAGGCCGAAAAGCCGTAGCCGTTCTTCTTGGCGAGATCGTAGCGCGTCGCCGATCCGGTCGCCGAGACGATCTGGCCCGACGCATCGAACGGCATGCGCGTGCGCAGATCGATCGTGCCGCCGAGCGACCCTTCGATCATCTCGGCCGAGGGGTTCTTGTAGACGTCGAGGCGCGACAGCAAGTCCGGGCCGACATCCTCGAACGACAGCCCGACGCCGCCATTGGCCGAGAAGATATCGTGGCCGTTGAGTTCGGTGCGGACTTCGCTCAGCCCGCGGATCGCGACGGCGCTGCCTTCGCCGAGATTGCGCTGGATCTGGATTCCGGGGATCCGCTGCAACGCCTCTGCGACGTTACTGTCGGGAAACTTGCCGATGTCCTGGGCCGTGATCGAATCAATGATCTGCTCGGAATTCTGCTTGATCGCCTGCGCAGAGGCGAGGCTGCCGCGCAACCCGGTCACGACGATATCGACCGGCGCGGAAGCATCGTCGGCCTGTCCCGCGGGCGCGGCGGCGGTCGTCACGGTTCCGCTCGGCTGCGGATCGGGCGCCGCCTGGGCCTGCGCCTGGGCAAGCGTCGACATGCTGCAGATGCTGACGGCCAGCCCCGAAACCCCAGCAAGAATGCGTATCGTATCCCTCATCGATCCCCTCCCCATGTCCCTGTCCGGGCTCGCGAGCTGCATACCGCACATCATCACATATGAAAACAGGAATTTATAAGTGCTATCCCAAGCGTGTTTTCGACAGGTCGTGGCTTGCATCCAAGAGAGTTATATTGCACCCATGAAAGCGTTCCTGGGCTCCGTTGCGAGCATGGACCGGGAATGGAATGACGGAGCTGCGCCGACAGGGTCGCAACGTGGCGTTCCGTGGGTTGCTGCGGCTGCGCGTGGCAACGCCGCGACGGCGCGGGGGAAAAACCGGGCGGCAACGGCCGCTCGGGCGATCCAACTGGATGGCACGTCCATCCGCGGGAGAGAGAGATGACGACCTTCAGCAAGCGCGAGATCCTGTGCGGACCGCTCGCCGCCCTCGGCGCCGGTGCGCTAGGCCGCGCGGCGCCCGCGCTGGCCGCACCGCGCGCGATGGCGCCCGGGGCGATTGCCAACGGCCGGTTCGATGCGACGCATGCATCGCTCGCGACGTACAGCACGCCCGAATGGTTCAAGGATGCGAAGTTCGGGATCTGGGCGCATTGGGGGCCGCAGGCCGTTCCGGGCCGCGGCGACTGGTACGCGCGCTGGATGTACGTCCCGGGCCACCCGCATTACGACCATCATCTCAAGACCTACGGTCATCCCTCGGAAAGAGGGTATAAGGACATCATCCCGCTATGGCGGGCCGAGCGCTGGGATCCCGAAGCGCTGATGGCGCGCTACGCCAGCGCCGGCGCGAAATACTTCGTGTCGATGGGCGTCCACCACGACAATTTCGACTTGTGGGCGTCGAAGCACAACCGCTGGAACGCGGCCGCGATGGGGCCGAAGCGCGACGTCGTCGGCGCCTGGCAAACCGCCGCGAAGCGGCAGGGCCTGCGCTTCGGCGTTTCCGAACACCTCGGCGCGAGCCACAACTGGTGGTATCCCAATCACCTGTATGACCAGTTCTGGCCGAAGCTCGGCATTCCCTATGACGGTGCCAATCCGGCCTATGCCGATCTGTATCACGACAATCGCACCGAGCCGTTCATCGACACCAAGGCGAGTTGGTACACCACCAACCCCGCGTATCATCAGCTGTGGCTCAGGCGGATCCGCGACCTGGTCGATGGGTATCAGCCCGATCTGCTCTATTCCGATGGCGGATTACCATTCGGCGCGGTCGGCCGCAGCCTGGTCGCGCACCTGTACAACAGCAGCATCGCGCGGACCGGGCAGCTGGAGGCGGTGTACAACTGCAAGGATTCCGGCACCGGCGAGTTTTTCAAGGAAGGCATGGTGCAGGACGTCGAGCGCGGCGTGCTCAAGGGGATCAACCCGCTTCCCTGGCAGACCGACACGTCCAACGGCGACTGGTTCTACAGCGACGACGTCAAGTACAAGACGTCGAACGAGATCGTCACGATGCTCGCCGACATCGTCAGCAAGAATGGCAACATGCTGCTGAACGTCGTCCTGCGCGCCGACGGGTCCCTGCCGCCCGAATCCGACCGCCTGTTGAGCGACCTCGCCGCGTGGATGGCCGTGAATGGCGAGGCGATCCACGGCACGCGCCCGTGGACGCAATTCGGCGAGGGGCCGACCGAGGCCGCGGAGGGCATGTTTAAGGAAAAGGCTGACTATTCCCCGCGGGACATCCGCTTCACGACCAAGGGCAACCTGCTCTACGCGATCACGCTGGGGGAACCACGGGGCGTCACCGAGATCACCGCGCTGCGCAGCGGCGCGGCGCATTCGCAGGGGCGCGTGGTCGGGGTCGACGTGCTCGGTGCCGGGCCGGTGCCCTTCCGCCAGACCGCCAGCGCGCTGTCGATCGACGTCCCCGCGCGGCTGCCGACCCGCCATGCCAGCGTCTTCCGCATCCACCGGGCCTGACGCCACCCCCCGATACGCGATACGCGATACGAAGGACCTGCCATGAATCGTCGCCCTGCTCGCCTAGCCGGAATTGCGCTCGCGCTCTCGCTCTCCAGCGGCCTTGTGCCGAACGCGTTCACCCCGTCGGCACGCGCGCAGAGCGCGGTCGGCCATCCCGACTGGCCCGGCAAGGGGGCGCTGTTCGTCGGCACCTGCTATCAGCCGATCGATCGCAGCCCCGAACAGATCCGCCAGGACATTGCGATCATGAAGCGCGCCGGCATGACGATGGTGCGCATGGGGGACCTGTCGTGGGATTCGATCGAGCCGGAGGAAGGCCGCTTCGACTTCAAGTGGTTCGACGACGTGATCGCGCAGATGCACGCCGCCGGGATCCGCGTGATCGTCGACATTCCCGGGCAGCCCGCGCCGATCTGGCTGCACAAACACTATCCCGGCGTCGATATCGTCAACCAGGACGGCGTGCGCCTCAACGCCGCGAGCCGCTATTGGGACAATATCAGCGACCCCGACTATCGCCGCCTGGCGGCGCGCCTCGCGCAGAAGATGATGGAGCGCTACGCGCACAATCCGGCGGTGATCGCACTCGGCTATGACAATGAGATCGGCAATGGACACATGTCCTATTCGCCCGCCGATCGGACGCGCTTCGTCGCGTGGCTGAAACGCCGCTACGGTACGATCGCGGCGCTCAACACGGCTTGGGCAACGCAGCGCTGGTCACGCCGGATCAACAGCTGGGACCAGGTCGACCTGCCCTATGAACGCGGCCCCGGCCCGAACGAACGCTACCTCGACCTCCACCGCTTCTGGTCCGACGACACGGTCGGTGCGCTCGAGGAGCTGGAGGCGGTGCGCAAGCAATTCGCCCCCAATTTGCCCGTCGCCTCGAACTTCTGGCCGAACGCAGGATCCAAGGGATTCGACTATCTGCGCGCCTGGGACAAGATCTCGACCTATGGCGCGCAGGGCTTCTATCCAGGTGATCCGGTCGGCGCCGCGTTCGACGTGATGTCCAACCGCGCGGGCCATGACACGCCGATGTGGTTCAACGAATTCACCGCCGGCGGCGGCGGCTATTACGGAACGCCCGGCCGGTCGCGGATGTGGGCCTATTTCGGGCTGATCTATTATACGCAGAGTTTCCTCGCCTGGACCTTCAACTCGCACAGCGGCGGCGAGGAGCAGGCACTGTTCGGGCTGGTCGATCATGACGGCCGGCCATCCTGGAAGGTCGACGAGTTCGCGCAGCTCGCGCGCGAGTTCAAGACGCTGAAGACGCTCGGCTTCCCGCGCTACGATCCGCCGCAAGTGGCGGTGAACTTCTCGTACCAGAGCTATTGGCTGACCAGCCCGCCCCCCGGCCCCAATACGATGCAGGAATATTTCAAGGGTGATTACAGCAAGTTCGAACAGGCGGCCTATCGCCCGCTGTTCGAGGACAATATCGACGCCGCGGTGATCGATTTCGGTCACGATTCGCTCGCCAGATACAAGCTCGCGATCCTGCCGAGCGCCTATGTCATGGACGCTCCGACAGCCGCCGCCGTGCGGAAATATGTCGCGAATGGCGGAACGGTGATCATGACCGGCTATTCGGCGAAGGTCGATGAGACCGGCAAATGGTTCGAGACGCCCCTGCCCGGTCGCCTTGGCGATGTGTTCGGCGTCCGGACCAACGCCTTTTACCGGTCCGAGCAACCGCTGAAGGTTTCGTTCAAGGGCCAGACGCTGACCGGCAGCGACCCCTATTACGAAATCCTCGAGCCGAGCACCGCGACACCGCTCGCCACGTTCGACAATACGCCGCAGAAGAGCCCGGCAATCACGATCAACCATTACGGCAAGGGCCAGGCGATCTACGTCGCGACCGCGCCGCAGTCCGAACTGCTCGGGCCGCTGGTTCGCTCGTTATATCCCGCGCTGGGGATCAAGCGTGGTCCCGACACCCCCGCCGGTGTCATCGCTCGCGACGTCGATGGGCGTACGCTCTACGTCAACACGACACAGGCTCCGGTCACCGTATCGTTCACCGGCACGAAGCGGGGCATATTGTCGAAACAGTCCCACGCCGGCACGCTCGCGCTGCCGCCATATGGGGTGGAGCTCGTTCAGTAGGACCCGGCCGCCGATCCGCTACCTAGGGAAAGCCGCGCGTCGTCCGGGGAGCGTTCCCGACCATCCGTCGCGCGTTGCAAGTTCTTCGCATCCTCGTCCGCGCGCGCTGCCCACCCGAATGGACCCTTGGTGCCCCCGGCGTGTTCCTGATACCGGTTAAGCCGAAGTACAGGCGTTCACCGCAAGGGTCGCGCGGCAAGGAACAGGGCGATGGCGATCAATCCTCCCACGAAATCCGTGGCTGCCGACATGGATCGGATTTTCCGGCCGCTGAACGATCGAAGCGTGCCGGCAATCCCGCTGGCGGACCGCCCGGTACCTGCGCGCCGGTGGCGGAAGGGACGCGCCGTGACGTTCGCGGCGCCCGCGCTCGTGCTGCTCGCGACGACCGCGCTTGCGATCGGCTATGTCCGCCAGGCGCAAACGCCCCCGTCCAGGGCCGCCGCCACGCCCCCGGCAAAGGCTTATGCGGCAGTCGTACCGACGTCCCCCACGCCACCGCGGCCGATGCCGTCCGATATGCCGACCGGATCGGACGATGCGTCACCGATGCCCCAAGAAAATGGCGGCGGGGACGTGACCATGGCGAACGCGGCCGCAGCCGCCGGATCGGTGCCGCTCGCGAGAATGCCGGCAGCCGTTTCGCCACGGCCGAGACCGGCCGTACGACCGGCCTATGCCGCCACCAGAACCCGCTCCGCGACGCCTGCGGCATCGGCGCCCGGCAACCGCGTTTCACCGTCTTTCCGCGCGCGCACCGATGCGGAGGATGCCGCGAGCGCCGGCCGATGCCCACCCGGAAGCAACGAGGATCGCTGCATCTATCAGGACGTCCTGGCGGCCGACGCGCGGCTTCGGCGTGCCTATCGCCAGGCGCGGCAAGGCGGCGTGCCGACGTGGCAACTCACCGAGATCAACCAGCGCTGGCGGCGCGCGCGCGACCTGGCGCAGGATGATCCGGACGGGACGATCCAGCGGTATGACCGGCTCGCCGATCAGCTCGATCGGGCGCGCCAGGGGAACGGTGAGTGACGATCGACGCCGCAATGCCAGCGAGCGGTGTACGGATCTTGCGATCGCCGCATGGGTCCCCCGCGGCCCGCGCACGGTCGACCGACGGCCGGGTCATTTTCGCGATTGGCGATATCCACGGCTGCTATAGACAGCTGTCCGCGTTGCTCGAGGCGATCGTCGCGGACCTTGCGACGCTTGCGAGCGCAGCGCCTCCGTTGTTGGTCTTTTGCGGGGATTACGTCGACCGTGGCCCGGAAACATCGAATGTCCTCACCGCGCTGATCTGGCTTGCGCGCCACCCCGCGCTCGATGTCGTTTTCCTGCGTGGCAACCACGAGGAGATGCTGCTGGGTTTCCTGGAACAGCCGGGCGAAAGTCTCGCGTGGCTGCGGCGCGACGGCGCGCGGACGCTGATGTCGTACGGGGTCGCGGTTGCGGAATCGGACAGCGACACGCTGGAGGAAGACTGCGTCGCGCTACGCGATCAGTTGCTGGACCAGATGCCTGCGTCGCACCTCGACTTCCTGCGCGCGCTGCCGATCCGGCGCGTGTGCGGCGATTACGTCTTCGTCCATGCCGGGCTGCGGCCCGGCGTATCGCTCGCGCGCCAGGAGGACGAGGATTGCCTGTGGATCGGCAAGGAGTTTTTGCGGTCCGACCACCGCTTCGAAAAGGTCGTCGTCCACGGACACAGCTGGAACTCGGACGCACCGGTGGTCACGGCGAATCGGATCGGGATCGACACCGGCGCCTATGCGACCGGCGTCTTGACCGCCGTCCGGCTGGACGGATCCAGCATCGCGTTCATACAGGCGCGCGTCCCCGCCGCCGAATCCTCTGACGTGCGGCCCCGCCCACTCGAGGATGGTCGAGGAGAATCATAATGTTACGACTGCGCCTCTGCGCCGCCATCGTGTCGATCCTGACGCTGGCAACGATCATCATCGCCATCGTGTCGGAAGCCGGGATCGGCGTCGCGGTCGCATTGCTCGCGGCGTCCGCGTGCCTGGCGATCGTCGCACCGTTCGATGCCCCTACCCCCCGGCAGCGCAACCGGGTGCTGGCTGCCTGCGTGGGCTATCTGGTGGCGACCTTCGCCGCGCTGGCGTTCGCGCGCGGGGCCGTGGCTGCAAGCATCCTGATGATCGCGCTGGTCGTCCTGCTGCAACTCGGCGTCGGGCTGACCTGCTGGGCCTTTGCCACGCGAAAGCGGCGCCGGATGCCGCAATCGCGCCGGTATTTCGACAATTGAGGGCGGGTCACGTGAGGATGGGGCACGCCGTGCGACGCCCCGGTTCGGACGGCCGGCGGATCGACCGTGACCGACCGCACGCCCGCGCCAGACATGCCGCGACCGTCGCCGGCGCGGTCCGCGCGGTGTCGGTCCGCTGGGCCGTTGACAGGGAAGATCCAGGCGCATGACCACGACCGCAGCACCACGCGACGAGCAGCCCGACCGGGAGCAGCTGCATCGCATCGTCGAGGACCTCAGCGACGGCGTGATCCTGATCGAGCCCGACGGCCGGATCGTCTGGGCGAACGCCGCCGCGCTTTCCATGCACGGCTGTACCGCCCTGTCCGAGCTGGGCGGTACTGCCGACGGGTATCGACACCGGTTCGACCTGCGCCTGCGCAGCGGCCAACCCGTCCCCCCCGCCGCCTATCCCATCGCCCGGCTGTGCCGCGGCGAGGCGTTTCACGATGTCGTGGTGAATGTCCGCAAGACGCATCAGGCGGAACCCGACTGGGTGCACCGGGAGCGCGGTTTCGTGCTCGATCGCGCGGGGCAGCCGGATTGCCTGGTGCTGATCATCTGCGACGCGACCGAAGCGTTCGAGGCGGAGGAACGCTTCGAAAGCATGTTCAACGCGAACCCCGCGCCGGCGGTGATCGTGCGGCTGGCGGACCTGCGCTACGTGCGGGTCAACGAGGGGTTCCTGGACCTGTCCGGCTGGGAGCGGGACCAGATCGTCGGCCGCTCGCTCTACGATTTCGACATCCTCGACCAGGCGGCCGAGAAGGACAAGGCAAAGGCCCGGCTTGCCGAAGCGGATGTCATCCCGCAGATGGAAGCAGACCTGCCGCTCCCCAATGGCGACACGAAGCTCGTCCTGCTCGCCGGCCACCCGGCGGAAATGCCCAACAACGAGCCGTGCATGATCTTCACCTTCGCCGATCTCGAGCCACGCCGACGTGCCGAGATGGCGCTGCGCCAGAGCGAGGAGCGATTCGCCACCGCGTTCCGCTTCGCGCCGGTGCCGATGCTGCTGACCAGCCTGGACGGGCATCGCATCCTCAACGTCAATCACGCCTTCCTCGCGCTGACCGACTGGGGGCACGACAGCGTGGTAGGCCGCAAGCCCGCCGAAATCGAACTGTTCGAAAGCTCGGCCACGCGGCGCGAGATTGAAAGGAAGGTCTCCGAAAGCGGGTCGTTCCGCGGCTATGAGCTGCAGGTCAAGACGCGGACCGGATCGCTGGTGACGTGCATCGCGTCGGCCGAGACGGTGTCGATCAACGGCCAGTTCTGCATCCTCGCCGCGTTTCAGGACATCAGCGACCGCAAGCGCACCGAGCTCGACCTGATCGCCGCGATCGAGGGCGCCATGCAGGATTCGAGCTGGCTGAGCCAGAAGATCATGGACCGGATGGCAGCCCTGCGGGGTAAAGCCGCCAAGGGCGCTTCGGGCAGCCCGACCGTCGATCTCACCGCGCGCGAACGCGAGGTGCTGGCCCTGATCACCAAGGGCAAGACGGACGATGCGATCGCCAGCGCGCTGTCGCTGAAACGCAATACCGTGCGCAACCACGTGGCGCGCCTGTACGCGAAGATCGGCGCGCACAGCCGCGCCGAGGCGATCATCTGGGCGCGCGACCGCGGGCATCAGCTGGAGTTCGACACGACCAACTAATCGACGCGATTGGTGTCGAGGCACCCATCGAACGGGTGCCCGCGCATCTTTGGCCAACCCTGCCGCCGCCTTAACTTCCCCTCATCCGGGCAGTCGCCCGGCTTGAGAGGAGAACGTCAATGTCCATTCTTGCATGGATCATCCTTGGCCTCGTCGCCGGCTTCATCGGCAGCAAGGTCGTCAACAAGAGCGGTGAAGGACTGCTGCTCGACATCGTCCTCGGTGTCGTGGGCGCCGTGGTCGGCGGGTTCCTGTTCAACCAGTTCGGCGCAGCCGGCGTCACCGGTCTGAACGTCTACAGCCTCGTGGTCGCCGTCATCGGCGCGATCGTCGTGCTCATCCTCTATCACCTGGTGGTCCGCGGCACCGCCCGCTGAACCCTTGCCACGCAACGACACATACGCCCGGACGACTATCGTCCGGGTTTGGGAGAGACATATCATGACACAGACCATCACAGGCTTGTTCGACCGCTACGACGACGCGCGCCGCGCGGTGCAGGATCTCGAAGCCGCCGGCGTCGCCCATCGCGACATCAGCATCGTCGCGCATGACAAGCACGACGACGCGGGTACCGACCGTGCCTCCAACATGGCCGAGCCTGCCGCAGAGGATGCCGGCGCTGGAGCCGGGATCGGGGCCACGATCGGTGGCGTCGGCGGGCTGCTCGCGGGTCTCGGCCTGCTGGCGATCCCGGGCATCGGCCCGGTCGTGGCGGCCGGTTGGCTGGCGGCGACGGCCGCAGGTGCAGCCGGCGGTGCGCTGGTCGGCGCAGCCGCAGGCGGCCTGGTCGGCGCGCTGACGCATGCCGGCGTTCCCGAGGACGACGCGCATGTTTATGCCGAGGGTGTCCGCCGCGGCGGCACGCTGGTCACCGCAAAGGTCGACGAGCCGATGGCAGCCACCGCCCGCACGATCCTCAGCGACGACCGCACGGTACAGGTCGCCGAGCGTCGCCAGGCGTATCAGTCGCAGGGCTGGAACGCGTTCGACGACACCGCGCCGGCCTACTCGGACAGCGAAATTGCTGCCGAACGGGCGCGCTACACGCGCACCTGATCCCCGCATCGAAGGAGTATAAGACATGCGTATCACGACACCGATCCTGCTCGCCGCGGCACTCGCCGCCGGCCCCGCGCTCGCCCAGACGTCCCCCGCCAAGAACAATGTGGCGATCAAGGACGCGCATACCGTCGACGACGGTGCGTCGCGCAGCGGCGCCAACTCGTTCACCCAGGCGCAGGCGCGCGAGCACATTGCCAAGTCGGGCTTCACCAATGTCTCGGGGTTGACCAAGGACGCGCACGGCGTCTGGCGCGGCACTGCCAAGAAGGGCGCGCGTACCCTTCATGTCGGGCTGGACTTCAAGGGCAACGTCTCGACCGGCAAGTAACCTGAAGACCGCGGCAGCGCGGCGTTGACGCGCCGCGCTGCCGCTCTAATCCGATACGACGCGGCGTCGCGCGGGTGGCGGTCTGCGAAACGCCATCGGGTGCAACCGAGGATGGTCTCATGGGCGATCGGACGAAACCTGCCATGCTGAAGCGTCTCTATAATTTCGGATGCAAGCTCTCCGCCTGGGGTTCGACGCTGGCGGGCCATCCGATGGCGATCCTGATCGTCGCGCTCGGTTGTGCGACCTGGTTCATCGTCGGCGGTGCGGCCGCTGAGAATACCCTGACGCTCGTCCTGTCGGTGCTGGCAATCACGCTGACGCAGATGGTGCTCAACCAGCAGCGGCTGAGCGAACGCGCGCTCCACATGAAGATCGACGAGTTGGTCTTCGCGATGAAGGGCGCGCGGAACGAGATCGCCGGCATCGAGGGCAAGACCGAGGAAGAGCTCGAGGCGCTGCGTCGCACCGGCGACGTCGCCGAACACGAGCTCGCGGCGCGTCACCTCGGCCAACCCGGCTGACCGACGGTCCAGGCTCGCGCCATCCCGCGACGATGGTGATGCAGCGGGATCGGAAGCCCTTGGTACCCACATCGCCGGTCCCGCGTTATCCGCCGACCCGCATCCCGCGGCCCTCATGGAAGACGTCGCAATGCCTGCCTTACATCGTACCGGTGTCGATCTCCGCCGCCTCCAGCAGATCGTGTCCGGACTGACCGAAGGCGTCGTGATCGTGTCGCCGGAGCAGGACATCGTATGGGCGAACGAAGCGGGTCTGCGGATGCACGGTGTCGAACGCATCCCCGACCTCGGCAGGACGGTCGACGACTATCGCCAGCGGTTCCGTCTGCGGTATCGCAACAACCACTGGCTCGATCCGGCCGACTATCCGATCGAACGCGCGGTCGCCGGGGAAGCGTTCAGCGAAGTCGTCGTCGAGGTCGTCCGGGAGGGGGAGGACGAAGCGCGCTGGATCCACCAGATCCGCAGCCTGGTCCTGACCGACGGCGACGACCGGCCGGACCTGCTGGTCCTCGTCATCCAGGACGTCTCGCTGCGGTTCGAGGCCGAGGAACGGTTCGAGCAGACTTTCAAGGCCAATCCCGCGCCCGCCGTCATCTGTCGCCTGTCCGACCAGCGCTTCGTCAAGGTCAATGCGGGCTTTCTGGAAATGACCGGCTGGGAACGGGACGACGTACTCGGGCACACGGTCTATGAACTCGACGTGCTCGCCGACGTCACCGATCCCGGTCTCGCCAAGCAGCGCCTGCGCGAAGGGCGGACGATCCCGCAGATGCAGGCCGACTTGCACCTGCCCGGCGGTGGCCGCAAGCTGGTGATCGTCGGTGGCCAGCCGATCGACCTCAACGAACAGCCGTGCATGCTGTTCACCTTCGCCGATCTCGAGCCGCGCCGCCGGATCGAAGGCGAATTGCGGGAGAGCGAGGCGAGATCGCACCGCATGTTCGAGCTCGCGCCGATCGGGCTCGGCGTCGCCACGCTCGACGATCACCGCTTCCTGCAGGGGAACGCCGCGCTGCTGGACCTCACCGGATATACGGCGGACGAATTGCAGCAGCAAACCGCCGGGTCGCTCAAACTCTGGGAAAACGCCGCCGCGCGGGCGGACATCGAGCAGGCGATGCGCCAGGACGGCGGGTTCCAGGCGCGCGACGCGTGCCTGCAACGCAAGGACGGCGCGCGGATCGACGTGCTGATCTCCACCGGGATCTTTCCGATGCATGGCAGCGACTGCGTGTTGTGGGTGGTCCAGGACATCGCCGAGCGGCGCCAGTCCGAACGCGAGCTGATCGGGGCGATCGAGACGGTGATGCGCGATACCAACTGGTTCAGCCGCACGATCGTCGAGAAGCTCGCCAATCTGCGTGCGCCCAGTGCGCAGCAGCATGTCGCCGAGGTGTCCTCGCTGACCGGGCGCGAGCGCGAAACGCTCAGCCTGATGTGCGAAGGGCTGGACGATCCCGCCATTGCGACGGCGATGGGCGTGTCGCGCAACACGGTTCGCAACAACGTGGCCCGCATCTACGGCAAGCTCGGCGTCAATCGACGCGGCGCAGCCATCATCTGGGCGCGCGAGCGCGGTTTCCCGCTCCCCTCCACCCGCCGCCCGGCGTCGCGCTGACGGATACGGAATGGTAAACCTGCACCAGACGATTTGGTGCAGGCGGCTCTAGGGCGCGCCCGTTCCGGTACTATTTCTCTCCCTCAACGGCGGCGCGTGGGCGCGGCCGGAATGGAAGGGACGGCACGATGGACGACCACATCGAAGGCGCTGCCAAGCAGGCGATCGGCTCGATCAAGGAAGCGATCGGCAAGATCACCGGTGACCGGGCAAGGCAAGCTGCGGGCGCCGCCGAAAAAGCGGCCGGCCAGGCGCAGGCCGCCATCGGCAAGGCCAACGCCGCCTCGCACGACCTCCAGAAAAATTAACCGTCCCGTTGGCGTCTTCCGCTGAACGGCGACGTCAACCCAACAAGGAATATCGAATGGCACAATCCTACGTCGATCCGGTCCATGCTGCGGACCACGGGCACGCCCCCGGCGCTGCCGTCCTCCATCGCTCGCGCATGTCGTGGCAGGCGGTGTTCGCGGGCGTGACCATCGCGATCGCCATCCAGATCGTTCTCGGGCTGCTCGGGACCGGGATCGGCATGAGCCTGGTGGATCCGGTCAACGGCTCGACCCCGAGCGCGAGCGGCTTCGGCATCGGTGCCGCGCTGTGGTGGGTGGTCAGCACGATCGTCGCGCTGGGTGCCGGCAGTTACGCCGCATCCCGCCTTGCTGGCCTGAACGAACAGTTCGACGGCTTCGTCCACGGTCTGGTCATCTGGGGCGTGACGCTGATCATCACGCTGTACCTGCTGACCTCGGCGGTCGGGTCGATCATCGGCGGCACGTTCCGCACGATCGGCGGCGTCGCGAGCGCCGCCGGGACCAGCATCGGCGCGTCCGCGCCGACCGTCGCCAAGGCGGCCGGCATCGATGTCCAGGACGAGGCCGCGGCCTATCTCGACACGGCCCCGGCCGACCCGGCCCAGATGACGCCGCAGGAAGCGCAGAAGGAAGTCGCCAAGCAGTTGCCGGCAATGGCGCGTGGCGGTGCCGAAGGGAATCAGGCCGAAGCGCGGATCGTCGACATCGTCGCCGCGCAGCGCAAGATTCCCCGTGCCGAGGCCGCCGCGCAGGTAGCGCGCGCCAAGCAGCAGTTCGTCCAGGCCAAGGACAATACGGTCGCCACCGCCAAGACCGCAGCCGATGCCGGCGCAAGCGCGGCAGCCGGGACGTCCTTCACCGCGGTCATCGCGCTGTTGCTCGGTGCAGGCGCAGCCGGTTTTGCCGGGGCCGCCGCGACGCGCCGCCGCGGTCATGAGGTCCGCCGCGCCTAACCGGCGCCGGCAAGGACGCGCGCCTGCCCCCCGGGCGCGCAGGGAATGGCGGTCGCCGCCTGTAGCGTAGCCTTTGCGGCGGCCGTCATTCCCCAAATTACACTGCCCCCCCCTCACAGGAGACGATCATGGACACGCATCAGGTTACCGGCGAAATCAAGCACACCGCAGGCGCACTCGAAGAAGGCTTCGGCCGACTGACCGGCGATCGCACGACCGAAGTATCGGGCGCCGCGCGCAAGGTCGCCGGGCAGCTCGAGGGTGCTTACGGGGATGCCGTCAGCGCAACGCGCGCAACCGTCGAGCACAGCCCGCTGCTCGCGCTCGGGATCACGGCTGCCGCAGGCTTCCTGCTCGGCGCGCTCGTCACCGGCCTCAGCGCCAGCAAGGGCTAAAGCCCGGCGCTCCGACACCCGATCGGCACCGGCGCGCCCCCCCGCGCCGGTGCCGGTCTTGCAGGTCAGCGCGGCGCGTTGGCGATGAACTTGTCGGGGCGGCGCTTGCCGATCAGCAGCCCGCGTTCCAACCGGACGCACAGGGCCGCGTAATATTCCGTCAGAAACCCGCGATCGTCGCCATCATCCGGCAGATCGGCCTTGCGGCGAATCGTCGCGGCCACGGTCGCCACCGCCGCATCGCTGCCGCTGCGCAGGACGGTCTCCAGCGTCTGCAACTCGAATTCGCCGTATAGCCCCAGCGCCGCTTCGGAAAAGACCCGGCGGGCCGGCACCTCCGGTTGCGCCAGGTCGGACTCGAGCCGTTCCGTCGCGGTTCGCACGACCCATGTTCCCGCGAGCAGATCGCCGACCCGCAGCCGGTCGCGATTCAACAGCGGGAAAAACAGGAAAATGCCGCTCCAGCCGAGCGAAAAGAGCGTCAGGGCCGCATCGGCCTGCCCCTCCAGGGATCGCTGGCCGAGGAAGGTCAGCGGCAGGAACAGTTCGATCTCGCGCATCGCGTTGCGCGCGATCACCGCACCGCCGGTCAGCCGCGCGCCATCGCGCGCGACCACCCGCAACCCCATGATCCGCTTGCCCGGCGTAGCCCCGCGCCCGCCCATTTCGAACAGCGTGAACCAGCCGTTGCGCAGGACGAAGCACCCGAGCAGCCAGATGATCGCCAGGCCGCTGGCGTGGGCCGAGAAGAACAGCAGCAACAGCACGATCGTCGCCGCGACGAGCAGGGCGATGATGGCGACCGCGTCGATCAGGAACGCGGTCACGCGCGCCCCGGCCGTCCCCAGTTCGAGCCGCAGATCGACTCCTTCCGGCGTCACGAAGCTACGCCGCAGCGACGTCGGGCGCGCCGCGCGGTCAGGCCGGGGCGGTCGCATCGGCGCTCCTCGACAGGTAGAAATACAGCAGCCAGGCGACCAGCATGCCGGTTCCGATCGCATAGCGCGTCAGGTCGTCGGTCAGTACCTGCCGCCCGATCCCTTCCAGAATCCCGGCGATCGACAGCATTACGACGGTTCCCGCCATGGCGATCGCGCCCGTCCGCCCCGCCGCCACCGCCGCATCGTTGCGCGTCCTTCGCCCGGGGAAGGCGATCGCGGTGCCGATCCGGAAACCGGCGGCGCCCGACAGGATGATCGCGAACAATTCGGTCGTGCCGTGGATCATGATCCACCCGGTAAAGCCGACACCCAGCCCCTTCGGCACGAACACCGCCATGAACGCCCCCAACATCAGGCCGTTATAGGTGATGAGCAAGGCGGTCGGCACCGCGAAGGCGAACCCCAGCGCAAAGGACAGGATCGCGATCTGCGCATTATGGGTGAACAGGAACGCCGCGAAGGTCGCCAGCATCTCGCGGTGCTCGGTCGTGTAGATCGTCTTGCGGAGCGTCTCGACCGAGGCGGACGGATCGCGGCCGCCCGCCATGCCATCGCCGACGATCGCGAAGAACCAGGCGGAGTCGCCGCGCACGAGCAGATAGCCGACCACCGCCCCCGCCACCGTCAGCAGGAACGAAACCAGCGTCTCGCGCCAAAGCGATTGGACCGCCATCGGCCAGCCATGCGTGAAGAACCGCCCGAGTTGCCCGAGTGCCGACGTCTGGACGCCGTAGATCTGGAAATAGGCGCGGGTGCACAGCTGCTCGAGATACCCGACCAGCGCGCGGTCCAGCGAGGTTTCGCGCGCGACCGACAGGGACGACAGCGTCGTGCGGTACAGCAGCGGCAGCGCGAGCAGATCCTCCTGCGACACGGCGCGGATCGACCGTTTCTCGATTCGACGGATGATCGCGTCCAGCCGCTCCCATTCGGCGGCATGCGCCGCGCGAAAGCGGGTGGCGTTGACCAGCACCGGCTGGCCGAGCGACGGGGCGGCGGCAGTCGCCATCAAAGCAGGTTCCTCCGTTTGAGCGCAACATAGCCCGCCACGAGCCGTTCGCCGACCCGGTCGTGTTCGGCCTCGATCACATGCACCCCGACATGCTCCAGGCGTGCGAGCACCAGGCGGCGGTCGCGCAGCAGCGCCGCCGCGGTCACCGCGCGCGTCACGTCATCCGCGGTCGCGGGCGCGCGGTCCGCGATCGCCTCGACGTCTTCGTCGCGCAGCACGACGACCAGCAGCAGATGCGTCTTCACGATCCGCATCGCCGCCCGCACCAGAAAGTCCGCGCTCGTCAGGTCGGTGAATTCGGTGAACACGACGATCATCGAGCGCCGCGTCAACCGCGTGCCGAGCGTCGTCAGCGCAAAGGTGTAATTGGTTTCCTCACCGCTGTAGTCGATCTCCGCGGCGAGCCGCTGAAGGTTGGCGAAGGCGGGCATGCCCGACACCAGACCGCTCGCGATCCGCGGGCGCGAGTCGAACGCATGGAGCGCAACCCGGTCGCCGAGCTTCAGCGCCACCCACGCCGTCAGCAACATCGCCGACACCGCGCGATCGACGCGCGGCAGTCCCGCCACCGGTTCCGACATCTGCCGTCCCGAATCGATCGCGAAGACGATCTGGTTGTTGCGTTCGGTGCGGAATTCCTTCGCGTGCAGCTTGCGATGCCGCGCCGACTGTTTCCAGTCGATCGCGCGCCGGTCCATGCCCGAACGAAACTCGACGAGCGCATCGAAGTCGGTCCCGTCGCCGCGATCGACCTGCGTCAGCAGGCCCTCCAGCGCGTGGCGGCGAAAGATCTCCGCACCCTTGTCCTTCAGCGCGCGAATATCGGGCAGCACGACGATCCGCGTTGCGGTCGCGATGCTGCGCTGATGCCACACCAGCCCCCATCCCCCGCGCCAGCGCAGCCAGATCCGCTCGATCCGACCCGTTCCGCGGCGCAAGGCGGTCAGCGCGAGCAGCACCGCCCCCGTTCCGCCCCGCAGCGCGACCCAGGCGCGCGCATCGTCCGGTGTTTCGAACACCGGGCCGACCGCCAGGGCAATTTCGGCGCTCCGCGGGGGGGACGCGCCGGCAAGCACCACGGTTACGGTCGCGTCGACGGTCTCGCCGACCGATGCGGTCGCTGGCGCGTCGATCCGCGCCGTGGCGGTACGTGCGCCCGTCACCGCGTCGACCGCCGCCAGCAGCAGCACCGCCAGCGGCCACGCCAGCCCGGCATACCAGCGCTCCGGCATCAGCACGCCGATCACCAGCGCAACCGGCGCCCCCGCCGCCGCTGCCAGCACCGCCATGCGCGTCGGATAGATCACGCGCGCCGTCTCGCGCGCGTCGTGCCGCCGCGCCGGCAGCGAAGACGCACGATGCGCCTGACCTTTGCCGCCAGGCTCACCGCGGCGCTTCGATCGTTTCGATGATCGTCGCGACGACGTCCTCGATCGCGCGCCCGTCGATTTCGGCGGCGGGCGAGAGGATCAGCCGGTGCCGCAGCAACGCCGGCGCCAGCGCCTTCACGTCGTCGGGGATCACGAAATCGCGGCCGTCGATCGCGGCCCGCGCACGCGCCGCGCCCGCCAGCATCGCCCCCGCGCGCGGCGATGCGCCGCTTTCCAGATCGGCGACCCCGCGCGTGCCCCGCACCAGCGCCGCGATATAGTCGATCACCTCATCGACCAGCCGCACGCTCGCGACCGTGTCGATCGCCGCGCCGATCGTGGCTGCATCGGTGCGCGGTTCCACGCCCCATCCCTCCGGCGCCATCGCCTGCTGCTGCGCGCCGTACGTCGCGATGATCCGGCGCTCCTCGGCGGCGGAGGGATAGTCGACGGTCTGCTTGAACAGGAACCGGTCGAGCTGTGCCTCGGGCAAGGGATAGACGCCCTGCTGCTCGATCGGGTTTTGCGTCGCCACCACCATGAAGCGCGCGCCCAGCGGCAGGCTCTCGCCGTCGATCGTGACCGTGCGCTCCTGCATCGCCTCCAGCAGCGCGGCCTGGGTCTTGGGCGGGGTGCGGTTGATCTCGTCGGCGAGCAGCAGATCGGTGAAGATCGGGCCACGCGTCAGCGTGAAGGTGCTGGTCTGGAAATTGAACAGGTTCGCGCCGATGATGTCCCCCGGCATCAGGTCGGGGGTGAACTGGATCCGCCCGAAATCGAGACCGACGACGCGGGCGAAGGTCCGCGCCAAAAGGGTCTTGGCGGTTCCAGGTGGTCCCTCCAGCAGCACATGGCCGCCAGCGAACAGCGCGACCAGCAGGATGTCGACGCTTGCCTCCTGCCCGACCACGGCCTTGCCGATCTCCCGCCGGATCGTCTGCGCGAGGTCGCGCACGTCTTCTACCGTCACCGTGTCTTCTCCCATAACCATTGGTGCAGCGCCTGCGCCGCCGCCAGCATGTCGCGCGGATGCCGCGCCGCCCGCGCGTCCTCGGCCAGCGCGGTGAACCGCGCACGCCCTGCCAGGGCGTCGAGATACCCGTCGAGCGCGTCGTCGCGCAGCCGCGCGGGCACGCCAAACACGCCGACCGCCCGCTCGCGCACGACATCGGCGTAGCGGTCGCCCAATCCCCCCTGCCGCCCCGCCTTGCGCACCAGCGCGGCGGCATTGTCGATCAGCGCAGCCTTGCCGAACGCAATCGCGCGGGCGCGTCGGCGCGGCGCGCCGAACGAGGCGGTCGCCTGGATCCCAGCAAGCAGCAGCGCGGCCGCAAGCGCAAGCGTCATCGCGAGGAACGGCGGCTCCAGCGCTAGCTTGAGCGGACTGGGGGAACGGCCGAAGCCGTTGAGCGTGACGTCGAACACGATCGAAGTCGCGCCGGTCGAATTGAGCCAGTCGAGCAGCGCGAGCGCCGCCCGTGCCTGTCGGGCGTCGCGCATCCCGAGGTTGGACAACAGGTCGGGATCGGCGAGAACATAGAGCGGGCGGCTGCCGACCTGCGCGAGCACGACATGCCCGGCCTGATCGCTCAGCACCGGGCGCATCCCCGGCCCGGTGATCGTCTGCATCGCGCGCGGTGCGGTGAAGCGCAGCGTCGCGGGCATCCACCCCAACGTCTTCAGCGGCTGCCCGCCACCGCGATAGTGCCGTACCCGCAGCGGATATTGCGGGGCGAGCACGCCCTCCGGCTGCGCGGCGGGCAGGACGGCGATGTAATCGGCCCAGCCGTCATGCCGCTGATCCTTCACCGTCAGCCATTTCGGCAGGACGACGAGCGTCGGCTTGACCGCGCGCTGCGCCAGGACGGCGGTCATGTCGGTGGCGGCGCTTTCGGGGGTCAGCACGACCAGATCCTCGGTCCCCAGCGCATGCGGGTTGCGGACGATCTGTGGATTGCGGCCGGTCGCCGCGGCCAGACGGACGAGCCCACTGAACCCCACGGCCGCGTTGGACAGCGCGTGCGCCCCGCCGTTGCGACCCGACCGCCAATCGGGCGCATAGGCGCCCAGCACCACCATCCCGACGAATGCGGCGATACCGACGACCAGGAGGATGGCGACGGTGCGAACCCCGAACGCCCCCTGCTCCGCAGTCCGCGCGATGGCGATATCGCTCATGCGCGCCAGGTCCCGGGCAAGGCGAAATCGGCGTAAGCGGCGCGCGCGCGCGCCCAGTCCGTGGCATCGACCGGGCGGTTGCCGAACAGGCTGCGTTCCACCAGCGCCGCAATGCCGGCGAACAACCCCCGCGCCGCGGGCGGAACCGCATCGGCCGCGCCCAGTTCGCGGCTGGTCAGCGCGGGACGGACGAGGCGGGGCCGGCGGCGCGCGATGTCGTCGACCGAGCGGATCAGCAGCAGATGTACCGCCTCGGCGAAGCGCCCTTCGTCGGCCAGCGCATCGGCCTCGCGCAACCACACGCGGGCCGGGCCGGACTCGGGTTGCCAGTCGGGTGCCTGGTCGCGCGGGGCCGCCTGGCGGGCGCGGGGGCGGTACGGCCAGCGCCATTCGCCATGCCGGATGCGTTGATAAGCCATCCACGCCACCACCAGCGCCAGCGCGACGATCACCGTCCAAAGGAAGATCCTGGCATAAGGCGCGGCCGGCATCTGGCGCGTGATCCAGCCGAGCAGCCGCCCGAGCGGTTCCAGCACGCGTCTGAGCCAATGCAGGAATTGCGACACCCACTGCGGCGGCTGTGGCGGCGGAGTCGGCTGTCCGAGCACGAACTGGACGTTCGGGTCAGCCCTGAGCGCCGCATGGGCGGCAGCGAACCGGTCGCCATCGGCGGCCGCCTGTTGCGCTGTTCCCCCGCTCACTCGGCTTCCCCTGGCAGCACCCGTCGCTACGCCCCGAGCCTAAACCAACACGCGATGCGCGCAATCGCCAAATTGCGCTTTACAGCAATCCGTGGCCGCCTAGGTTCGGTGGGGCATCGTGTGCAGAGGGGTTCCATGGCCACCGTCCCATCCGTTTCCGACCGTCGCGTGTCGCTTGGCCGGGTGCTGAACCGCGCGTTCGCCGCTCTGGGCGCCAATGCGGTCACGATGTTCGGCATTGCCTTCCTGTTCAGCGCGCTGCCGATCGCGCTGCTCAGCCTGTGGCAGTCGGGCATGGGGCCAACCCGCGATTTCGGCACGAACGCCGTGATGACGGGCGCCATCTATCTCGCCAGTTTCGTCCTGACGCAACTGGCGCAGGGCGGCCTGGTCCGCGCGACGATCGCGCATAGCGATCAGCGCCGGGTCTCGTTCGGCGATTGCATCGCCACCGGCGCCCGCTTCGCCCTGCCGCTGCTCGGGCTTGGTTTGCTGCTGGGCCTGGCATTGCTGGTCGGCTTCGCCTTCTTCATCGTCCCGGGCGTCATGCTCTATCTCGCCTGGGCGGTTGCAGTGCCGTCGCTGGTGGTCGACCGGTCGGGCGTATTCGCGGCGTTCGGGCGCAGCGCGTTCCTCACCCGCGGGGCACGCTGGAACATCTTCGGTCTGGGGCTGCTGCTGCTCGTGCTCTATTACGTGCTGATCGCGGCGGTCGGGGTCATCACGCTCGCCGTCACGGGGCTGCCCACGGTCGCGCGGGGGATCGAAGGCTTCACGACCCTGTCGACGCTGCTGACCGCCGTATCGACCACGATCACCACCGCCACGGTCGCCGCGATCCAGACGTCGCTCTACGTCGAGCTGCGCGACTGGAAGGACGGACCGCAGGTCGATCAACTCTCGGAAATCTTCGCCTGACGCCGCCGCCGTGGCGGGTCGAGACCGTGCGCAGGCAATGCGGTCTTAATCTTGGCCGAAATTCCGGCTAGAGGCGCCGCATGACGTCCCTTGCCGCTCCGCGCCGTGCGCGATCCCGCTCCCTGCTGTGTCTTCCCGCGGCCGCCCTGCTCACGGTCGGCGCTGCGCCATCCGGCGGCGTGCTGCACGTCCAGGTCGACAATGTCCGCGCGCGGACGGGCCGGGTCCATGTCGACCTGTGCACCCAGGCCCAGTTCCTCAAGGATTGCCCCATCGCAGCGGACAGCGCCGCGCAGGTCGGAATGACGACCGTGACGCTGCGCGATCTCAAGCCCGGCCGCTATGCCGCGCAGGTCTATTACGACCAGAATGGCAACGGGAAGGTCGACCGCGCGCTGTTTGGCATCCCCAAGGAAGGCGTCGGCTTTTCGAACGATGCCAAGATCCGCATGTCGCCCCCGAAATGGGAGGAGGCCGTGTTCGACTATGACGGGCGCGAACGAACGATCCGGTTGAAGCTGCGCTATTTCCTGGGCCCGAACGCCCCCGCGGCACAGCAGTAGCCGCGGCATGATCGCCCGCCTGCTCCAGCGGCTCGTCGCGCTCGGCGTGCGAACGCCGTTCGCGGTCCTCGGCCTGTGCCTTGCCCTCGTCACGGGGGCGATGCTCTACGCCGCGGGGCATTTCGCGATGACGACCGATACCGCGGCGCTGATCTCGCCCACGATCGGCTGGCGGCAGCAGGAGAAAGCGGTCGAACAGGCGTTCCCGCAGCTCAAGGACGTGCTGCTCGTCGTCGTCGACGGCAAGACGCCCGAACTGGCCGAAGCCGCGACCGCCAGGCTCAGCGCCGCGCTCACCGCCGACAGGAAGCATTTCCGCAGCGTCCAGCGGCCCGATGGCGGCGCGTATTTCGACCGCGAGGGGCTGTTGTTCGGTTCGGTCGACGACGTGCGGAGCTCGACCAAGGCCTTGATCGATGCGCAACCGCTCCTCGGCCCGCTCGCGAGCGACCCGTCGTTGCGCGGGATCGCGGGAGCGTTCTCGACGATGCTGACCGGCGTCGAGCGCGGCGACATCCCGCTCGCGCGGATCGCGCGCCCGATGCGGACGATGGCGGACGCGCTCGATGCCTCGGCGGCAGTGAAGCCCGCCTATTTCTCCTGGCAGGACCTGTTCGCGGGCACCGGCCAGACCGCCCCGCCCCGCCGCCGCCTGATCCTCGCGCAGCCACGGCTCGACTATGGCGCGCTCCAACCCGGCGAGGACGCGGTCGGCGCGATCGTCGCGCAGGCGGCCAGGATCGGCCTCGATCCGGCGCATGGCGTCACCGTCCGCACCACCGGCGAAGTCCCGCTCGCGGACGAGGAGTTCGCGACGCTCGAGGAGAATATCGGCTGGGTCGGTGCGGTGATGGCGCTGGCGATGGTAGTGACCCTGTGGTTCGCGGTGCGCTCGGCCAAGATCGTCGCGGCGATCCTGCTGACGATCGTCGCGGGACTGATCGTCACGACCGCGCTCGGGCTGCTCGCGGTCGGCGCGCTCAACCTCATCTCGGTCGCGTTCATTCCGTTGTTCGTCGGGCTTGGGGTCGATTTCGGGATCCAGATCGCGGTGCGCTTCAACGCGGAACGGCTGGAGGGTGCGGGCACCGGCCCCGCGCTCGAACGCGCGGCCAGCGCGCTCGGCGCGCCGCTGGCGTTGGCGGCGGGGGCGGTGTTCCTCGGGTTCGGGGCGTTCCTGCCGACCGATTATGTCGGGATCGCGGAGTTGGGGATCATCGCGGGGCTCGGCATGCTGGTCGCGCTCGCGGCGAGCGTCACGCTGCTTCCGGCGTTGCTCATGCTGTTCAAGCCCGGAGCACCACGCCGCGAGGTCGGGTTCGCCGAGGCAGCACCGCTCGACCGCTGGTTGCATGCGCATCGCAAGACGGTGCTGTGGGCGTTCGCGCTCTCGATGGCGGGGAGCATCGCGCTCCTGCCGTTCGTCCAGTTCGACTTCAACCCGCTGCATCTGCGTGCCAAGGACGGCCCGGCGATGCGCGCGCTGGCGGACCTGATGCGCGACCCTTTGCGCACCCCCAATACGATCAACGTGCTCGCCCCGAATGCGCAGGCGGCCAAGGCGCTCGCCGCAAAGCTGTCCGCGCTGCCCGAGGTCGCCGAGGCGGTGTCGATCGACGGTTACGTCCCGCAGGATCAGGATGCGAAACTCGCGCTGGTGCAGGATGCATCCTTGTTGCTGGATGCGACGATCAATCCGTTCGACCTCGCGTCCGCGCCGGGCGATGCCGACAACGCCGCCGCCTTGCGCAAGACCGCGACCGACCTCCGCACCGCCGCTGCCGCGCATCCGGGCGCCGCCGCTGCCGATGCGACCCGACTCGCGACCGCGTTCGAGCGGCTTGCGGCGGGTGCGCCCCGGCTCCGCGTCGCCGCGACGGCGCTGCTCGTCCCGCCGCTCGGGACGATGCTCGACCAGATCCGCGCGGCGCTCCAGGCGGAGCCGGTAACGCGCGAGACGCTCCCACCCGAGATCGCGGGCAATTGGGTGGCGAAGGATGGGCGCGCGCTGGTGCAGGTCTTCCCCAAGGGCGACAGCAACGACAATGCCGTGCTCCGCCGCTTCACCGCCGCGGTCCGCACGGTCGCGCCGACCGCGAGCGGCCTGCCCGTCGCGACGCAGGAGGCCGCCCGGACGGTGGCCTGGGCCTTCGTCGAGGCGGGGATCCTAGCGCTCGCGCTGGTCAGCGTGTTGCTCTTCGTGGTGCTGCGCGACGTGCGCGAGGTCGCGTTCACGCTCGCGCCCGTGGTGCTGTCGGGGTTCCTGACGCTCGGGAGTTGCGTGCTGATCGGACAGCCGATCAACTTTGCCAACATCATCGCCTTCCCGCTGCTGTTCGGGGTGGGCGTCGCATTCCACATCTACTTCGTGATGGCGTGGCGCGGCGGCGCGACCGACCTGCTCCAGTCGAGCCTTGCACGCGCTGTGCTGTTCAGCGCGCTCGCGACCGGAAGTGCGTTCGGCAGCTTGTGGCTGTCGCATCATCCGGGGACCGCGAGCATGGGGAAGATCCTGATGATCTCGCTCGCGTGGACTCTGGTCTGCGCGCTGATCTTCGAACCGGCGTTGCTGGGGCCGCCGCGCAAGAAGGCGTGAGGGCTAAACGACGCGGAGCCCTAGCGTTCATCGCGCCACGGTCGTCATTTCCGCGAAAGCGGGAATCCATTCCCTATGTCGCTCGGTAACAGGCACGGTCTGCCAGTATGGATCCCCGCCTCCGCGGGGATGACGGAAAGGGGGGCGGAAGACGTTGCCGGTTCCAGACGGGCAATTTCAACCATAAGTCCGCTTACCGGGATGGAGCGACCGGTGCCGGTGTCGCCGCCGGGTCCTGCAACGGATCGGCCAGCGGATCCGCCGCCCGCGGAGTCGCGGGCGCAGGCGTCGGCGGTTCGGCAACTCGCGCGGGCGCCGCCGGATCGGCCAAAGGATCCGCCAACGGATCGGTCGCCGCCGCCCCGGGCGTCGGCACCGCTACCGGTGCCCCACCCGCCGGATCGGCCAACGGGTCCGCCAGCGGATCCGACAGCGCACCCGCCGCCGAGCCCCGTCTGCCATGCGTCTCCGCGATCCGCCCCGCCCGGTCCTGCAGATAGGACGAGCGCAGCGTCGCGTACGGATCGACCGCCCCCGCGACCAGCGCGTTCAACTCGCCATCCGCCTCGACCCGCAGATCCAGCCCGGTCAGCACGCCTTCCGAAATACGATATTCCGCGCGGTCGAATGGCGTGCCGATCGTGAACGCGAGCGTCTGGCTCTCCGCGATCCCGGCACCCAGGTCGCGGAAGTCGCTCGGCCCGAAGAACGGCAGGAAGATGTACGGCCCCGGTCCGACGCCATAATGGCCGAGCGTGTCGCCGAAGCTGTTGTCGCGGTGCGGAAGCCGGAAATCCTGCGTCTTGGCGACGTCGAGCAGACCACCGAGGCCCACCGTCGTGTTCACCACGAACCGTCCGAGAGTCTTCACCGCGCGCTTTGGCTTGAGTTGCAGCACGTCGTTGGCAAAGACCAGCGGCTCGCCGACGTTGGAGAAGAAGTGCCGGATGCCCTTGCGCGCGACCTTGGGGACGACCGTCTTGTAAAGCATCGCGACCGGGCGGAACAAGATCCGGTCGAACAGCTGGTTCACGGAGAACATCCGGCGGTTGAACCCCTCGAGCGGGTCGCCCTTGGTGCGGTGATGCCGCGCGCGTCCCGTGTCCGGGGCCTGCGCCGCCCCCGCGCGCACCGCGGTTGCCGCCCCGGGGCGCGGTGCCGACGTGTCCGCAGCCGCCTGGACCGGCATTCCCTGTGCCGCGAGCGGTGTCGCGATCAGCGCCGCCGCGACCGCGAGCACGCTGCATTCCCCCCGGAGTCCCACGATGCTTAGCGACCGCTCTTGGTGGCGAGAACGTCGAGATGCGCGATCAGCGCCTTGGCGCCGCCCTTGGCGAACACGCTCGCAAAATCGGCGCGACGGGTCGCGAGCTGGCTGATCGCGTTACGATAATAAACGTCGATCACGCGCCACTTGCCGCCGCTCTGGCGCAAGCGATAGGCGATCGGCACGGCATCCTCCTTGGGCGCCGACAGCGTCGTGCGCACCAGCTTGTCCGCACCGCGCGTCTCGATCCGCGGGTCGATCGTGATCGTATGGCCGGACCAGCTGCTGAAGTTGGTGGCATATTGCGACACCGTCATCCGCCGCATCGCCGAGACGAGCGCGGTCTGGTCGGCGGGCGCGACCTTGACCCAGTCCGGCCCGACCGACAGCCGGGTGATCAGCGGGATGTCGAACGTCTGGTCGACCACCGGGCCGATCTTGCTCGCGCGCCCCTGCAGACCGAGGCTGCTGCCGCCCTTCATGATCGCGAGCAGGCCGTCGTCGAGCGTCTGCACCTGTGCGCGCGCCGGATCTGCGGTCTGCGCCAGCGCTGGGGCGGCGACCGAACACAGCACGCCGGCCACGACGGAACGGATAGCAAAAGTCATGCAAGAACTCCTTGGGGAGACGGAACGACCGCACCCCGCTGTGGGCCGCGCGGTATCATTCCATGTGCGCTAGCACAAACCGCTGTAGCCCCGATGAACGACCAGAATCGGCCACGGATCCGGCGCGAAACCGGCCGCGAATGCCAACATGGTGATAAATGAAGGAGATTTCATGCTTTCGCATATGTTGCAGCGCGACTAGAATATCTATCTGGGGCGTGCGTGACGAACCAGCCCGGTCCTTCTATGGCGGGCATCCGGTTTCAGCACGAGAGCGGACGGAAAGGTTTTTTGCTTGCAAGTGATTCTCGCCAACCCGCGCGGGTTCTGCGCCGGCGTTGTTCGCGCGATCGAGATCGTCGAACGGGCGCTCGATCGTTATGGTGCCCCGGTCTATGTCCGGCACGAGATCGTCCATAACCGCCACGTCGTCGACACGCTGCGCGGCAAGGGCGCGGTGTTCGTCGAGGATCTGGACGAAGTGCCCGAGGGCGCGATGACGGTCTTCAGCGCGCACGGCGTCGCCCGCACGGTCGAGGAAGAGGCCAAGCGCCGCAACCTGCCCGTATTCGACGCGACCTGCCCGCTCGTCACCAAGGTCCATCTGCAGGGCCGCCGCTATGCCAAGGCCGGGCGGACGCTCGTGATGATCGGGCATGAAGGCCATGCCGAGGTGATCGGCACGCGCGGACAGGTCGACGTCCACGTCCACCTCGTCTCGACCGAGGAAGACGTCGCCGCGCTCGACCTGCCGCTCGATACGCCGCTCGCGTACATCACGCAGACCACGCTCAGCGTCGACGATACGCGTGGCGTGATCGCGGCGCTCGGCAACCGCTTCAGCGACCTGATCGGCCCGGACGTATCGGAAATCTGCTACGCCACGCAGAACCGCCAGAGCGCGGTGCGCGACCTGTGCAAGGTCGCCGACCTTATCCTCGTCGTGGGGTCTGAAAACAGCTCGAACTCGAGTCGCCTGCGCGACCTCGGCGCGGACGAGGGGCTGCCGAGCTATCTCGTCGCGGATGGCAGCGCGATCGATCCTGCCTGGTTCGAGGGGATCGAACGCGTCGGCCTGACCGCGGGTGCCTCCGCCCCCGACGAGCTGGTCGACAGCGTGATCGCCGCGTTGCGCAAGCTCGGCCCGGTCGAGGTCAGCCAGCTCGCCGGCGTCGACGAATCGATCCAGTTCGGCCTGCCGCGCGAGTTGCGCGACGTGCCTACCCCTACCCAAGCCGCTGTAATAAGCGCATAGGAGCCGACATGAGCCTCCCCATCGCCCCGCTGGCGCGCATCGGCGCCTATACCCTCAAGAACCACATCAAGGGCGGCAAATACCCGCTCGTGCTGATGCTCGAGCCGCTGTTGCGCTGCAATCTGGCGTGCCCCGGTTGCGGCAAGATCGATTATCCCGATGCGATCCTCAACCAGCGCCTGTCGTTCGACCAGTGCATGGACGCGATCGACGAATGCGGCGCGCCTGCGGTCTCGATCGCGGGGGGCGAGCCGTTGCTCCACCGCGACATGCCCAAGATCGTCGAAGGCTATATCGCCAAGAAGAAGTTCGTCATCCTGTGCACCAACGCGCTGCTGATGAAGAAGAAGATCGACGACTATAAGCCGTCGTCCTACTTTACCTGGTCGATCCATCTCGATGGCGACAAGGGCATGCACGACCATGCGGTCGATCAGGCCGGCACCTATGAGGTCGCGATCGAAGCGATCGAAATGGCCAAGGCCAAGGGTTTCCGCGTCCAGGTCAATTGCACCGTGTTCGACGGAGCGGATTCGACCCGCCTCGCCGGCTTCTTCGACGAAATGGAGAAGCGCGGCGTCGAGATCACCATCTCGCCGGGCTATTCGTACGAGCGCGCCGCCGACCAGGAGCATTTCCTGACGCGCGAGCGGACCAAGAACTTCTTCCGCGACGTGTTCCGCAAGGGCGACGGCGGCAAGGCGTGGACCTTCACCAACTCGCCGCTGTTCCTCGATTTCCTCGCGGGCAACCAGACCTATGAGTGCACCCCGTGGTCGATGCCGCTGCGCACCGTCTTCGGCTGGCAGAAGCCCTGCTACCTCGTCGGCGAAGGCTATGTCGACACGTTCGCCGAGCTGATGGAGGGCACCGACTGGGATCAATATGGCGTCGGCAAATACGAGAAGTGCTCGAACTGCATGGTCCATTGCGGATTCGAGGGTACCGCTGCGAGCGACTCGATCCGCCACCCGCTCAAGATGTTCACGATCGGCCGCAAGGGCGTGAAGACCGAAGGACCGATGGCACCCGACATCGACCTGAGCCACGCGCGCAAGGCGACCGACGTCCACTCGCTCCACGTCGAGCGCGAGCTTGCCAAGATCAAGGCGGCGGATCCCGAAGGCTTCAAGCGCACTCAGCGCGCCGCCTGAAGGAACGCGCGCCGCCGCCCGATGGAGCGATCCGCGGGCGGCGGCGTTGGGCCGTGATGCCACACGCCAGCGACATCGTATATTGCGACGGGCCGGACAGCCCGCACGCCTTCGACATCATCCCGCTCCAGCAGCGCAACGGGATGCTCGATGCGCATTGCCCGATCTGCCACGGCTACGGCCAGTGGAATACCGAGATCGATCTCGTCAGCTTCCGCTGCAAGCGCGCGATCTGCGATCATTGCCACGGTGCGGGCTGGGTCGAGACCGGGAACGACCCGATCGAGGTGCCCGACATCGTGCTGGCCCCCGAGGGCTATCCCAAATGGATCATGCGGCTTGTCCCGCGCGCGGATGCGGGACCGCAGCGGTAGGAAGGGATTACGTGGGCATTTGCGCAACGAACTGCGCAAACCCCTTTGCCTCCATCAGATCAAACGTCCGGCCGAGCGCCTTGAATGCCGCCCCTGCATCGCGCCCGGTGCGTATGAGCGCGGGCAGTTGCGTCGGGTTGCGCGCGAGCGACGCGAGGATCGCCCCGAGCGCTACGCCGCCGTCGGGTTTCATCCCCACCAGCGCGGCGGGGGGAAGCGCTTGGTCGGCGTTGTCGGAAATGGTGCGGATGATGGCGAACGGAAGATCGTGTCGCGCGGCGACGCGGGCGGCGATGTGCGATTCCATGTCGACTGCGATTGCACCGGTATTGGCGTAGAGCGCAGCTTTTTCGGCGACGGAGGCGATGATGGTGTCCGCGCCGACTACGGTGCCGAAATGAGCGTCGGGCAAGCTCTGAAGGAGCCACTCTACCAACGCCCCCCCCACTCCGCTTCCCCGGCGGAGGCCGGGGCCCAGTCGCGGAGGTGGTTGTAACTGAGCGCCACGCGAGATCCTCTTCTGTTCCTCGACTGGGCCCCGGCCTTCGCCGGGGAAGGAATTAGGGGCAAGCACCCCCACTACCACATCCCCCGTGCGCAACGTCGGGTCGAGCGCCCCCGCCACCCCGCACGACAACACCAGCGCGGCACCTCCAACCGCCGCCTCGAGCTCGCGCTCCAGCCGCGCAGAATCCCCGCCGCCCGCCACGACCACGAACCCCGGCCGCGCGAGGATCGCCGCCTCGCGCACCAGCCCGCAGGCGACGAGCACGCTCACATCCCGAACGCCGGCCGCGCGCTGTTCGAGCGTTTCAAATTGCGATACCGCGCCACCGCCCAAAGCGGGAAATACGCCGGATAGCCATGATAGCGCAGATAGAACACGCGCGGGAATCCGCCGCCGGTGTACATCTCCTGCCCCCACAGCCCCTCGTCGTCCTGCGTCGCGATCAAGTGGCGCACGCCGCGCTCGACCGCGGGATGATCCACCTTCCCCGCCGCCATCAGCGCGAGCAGCGCCCAGCCGGTCTGCGACGCGGTCGACGGCGCGGGCGTGTAGCTCTTGTAATCGAGCGCATAGCTGTCGCAGTCCTCGCCCCAGCCGCCGTCGAGGTTCTGGATGTGAAGCAACCAGTCCGACGCCTTGCGCACCATCGGATGCCGCCCGTCGAGCCCGGCGGCATTGAGCGCGCACAGCACCGACCAGGTGCCATAGATGTAATTCACCCCCCAGCGCCCGAACCAGCTGCCATCGGGCATCTGTTCCTTCTCGAGGAAGCCCATTGCCGCTGCCATGCGGGGACTGTCGATCGGCTCGCCGAGTTGCGCGAGCATCGATACGACTCGCGCGGTGACGTCGCTGGTGGGCGGGTCGAGCAACGCGCCGTGATCGGCGAAGGGGATGTTGTTGAGGTAGTGATAACTGTTGTCCGCATCGAACGCACCCCAGCCGCCGTCTTTGCTTTGCAGGCCGACGGTCCATTCGACGCCGCGGAAGATGGCGTGGTCGTAGCCTTCTCCCCTCCCCTTCAGGGGAGGGGTTGGGGGTGGGGACGTCTCACCTTGCCCCGGCGTCTGGTAAACTGCACGGCCCCACCCCAACCCCTCCCCTGAAGGGGAGGGGCTAAAGGGAACCGCACGGTCCATCGCCATCACCACCACGGCAGTGTCATCAAGATCCGGATAATGCGCGTTATTATACTGGAACGCCCACCCCCCAGGCCGGACATCGGGCTTCTCGTCCGCCCAGTCGCCTTTCACGTCGAGCACCTGCAACGGCTTCAGCCACGCCAGCCCCGCCGCCGCGCGCGCCTCGGCCTCCTCGCCCCCCGCCTCGAGCATCGCATGTGCCGCAAGGGCCGTATCCCACACCGGCGAGACGCACGGCTGGCAATAAGCCTCGTCGTCCTTGACCACGAGCAGCTTCTCGACCGACCGCCGCGCCACCGCGCGCGCCGGATGGTCCTCGGGATACCCCAGACAGTCGAACATCATCACGCTGTTCGCCATAGCCGGATAGATCGCGCCGAGCCCGTCCTCGCCGTTCAGCCGCTCGGTCACGAAGGTGACGCACGCGTCGATCGCGCGCGCCCGCGTGCCCTTGGGCCACAGCGGCTCGACGCCCTTCAGCACGACATCGAGCCCGTTGAAGAAGGTCGTCCAGCCCGGTTTGGTCCCCGCGGCCTTGCTCGTCAGCTTCGCGCGTTTCGCGGTGTACAATTCATCGACCCGCACCCCCGACACGTTGCGCGCGACCGGCTTCTTCGCCGCGAGCACCAGCAACGGCACGATCACGGTGCGCGCCCAATAGGACATCTTGGAGAGATGCACCGGGAACCAGCGCGGCAGCAGGATCAGCTCGACCGGCAGGGTCGGCACCGAACTCCACGGCGCGCAATCGAACAGCGCGAGCTGGATCCGCGTGAACACGTTGACCGCCGCCGCCCCGCCCGCCTTGTGGATCGCCGCGCGCGCGCGCGCCATGTGCGGTGCCCCCACGTCGTCGCCGATCATCTTGAGCGCGAAATAGGCCTTCACGCTCGCGCTCACGTCGAACGCGCCGCCGTGGAACAGCCCCCAGCCATGATGCGCCGCCGACTGGATCCGCCGCAGGTACACGCCGATCTTGCGCTCGATCTCGGCATCGCGCGGTTCGCCGAGATAATGCCGCAGCAGCACATATTCCGCCGGAATCGTCGCATCGGCCTCGAGCTCGAACACCCAATGCCCGTCGTCCTTCTGGCGCCCCGCCAGCGCGGCGGCGGCACGCGACGCGGTCGCGTCGGCGGCGGCGACGAGATCGTCGCGGTCAAGGTTCAGCGTCTGTAGTCCCATGTGCGTGGCCTTAGCCGAGCGTCGCGGTCCGCGCCAAGCGGGCAGCGGCCTCGCCCGAACGAATCGCACCCTCGATCGTCGCGGGCAAGCCGGTCTGCGTCCAGTCCCCCGCGAGGAACAGGTTGCCGAACCGAGTCCGCGTTCCCGGGCGGCGCGCGTCCTGTTCGGGCGTCGCCGCGAACGTCGCGCGCTTTTCCTTGACGATCTGCCACGCGGGCATTTCGGCGGGGCCACCGTGGACCGCGCGGATATCCGACCAGAACGCGCGCGCCAGCGCGGTCCGGTCGCGGTCGACCAGGTGATCCGCCGCGCTGACCGTGATAGAGATGCGGTCGGGAAAGGCGAAGATCCACTCCGCGGTCCCGCCCAGGATGCCGACCATCGTCTGCACGCCGGGCGGCGGGGCGATCGCGAAATGCGCGTTGACGATCGCGCGGAAATCGTCGGGTACGGTCAGCTCGGGGACGAGGTCGGCCGCGACCCAGGGCGGCACCGCGAGGATGATCGCCTCGTCCGGCGCGACCGCTTCCTCACCCCGCCCATAGTCGAGCGCGACGACCCGGTCGCCGTCACACCGCAGCGCGCGCAGGCGTGTCCCCAGCGACAGCGAAGTGCCCTTGCCCGCCAGCCAAGCCAGCGCCGGATCGACAAACGCCGCCGCCAGCGTCGGCTCGGCGATCTGCGGCCGCATTGCGCGCCCGCCGCGCCCCAGCGTTTCGCGGATCACGCGCGATGTCAGCACGGCCGAGCCGCTCGCCGACGCGGTGTTGAGCGCGGCGAGCAACACCGGATCGATCAATTTGTCCCACACCGGCCCGCTCGGATCGACCCGGTCCGCGACGATCTGCCCGGGCTTCCCCCCGGCGAGCCCCGCGAGACGCAGATAGTCGCGCACCGTCGTCCCCGGCACGCGGCGTCCGTCGCGGCAGATCCACCACGGCACCGGCCCGTCGTTGATCCGCACCGACCAGCGCGACCCCGTCGTGATGTCGGCAAAGGCGAAATCGGCATGTTTCGGCCCGCTCAACCGATCGCGCGCGCCGATCGTGTCGAGATAGCGATGGACCGCCTTGTTCCCCGACAGGACGAGGTGATTGCCATTGTCGATCGTCCGCCCGAGCTGCGGGTCGTGATAGCTGCGACACCGCCCGCCCGCCTGCGCCGCGCCGTCGACGAGCGTGGCCGCGATGCCCTCACGCGCGAGCTCGACCGCGGCCGAAAGCCCGGCCATGCCCGCGCCGATGATCCGGACGCGCTTCGGAACCGACTCGCGCTTCAACGGAACAGGCTGAGCCGCAGCACAGTCAGCAGCAAAGCTGGCTTGTTGACCCGGATGCGCGTGCGCGGCGCCCCCCAACCGGCCGCCTCCATCCGCCGCAGCAGGGGCGCATAGACCGCCGCCATCAACCGCGGCGCCAGCAGATGCCCGCGCGGTCTTGCCGCCAGGATCGTCTGGGCCGCCGCGAAATGCTCGTGCGCCTTTGCCGCGAGCATCCGGCAAGCGCCCTCGATCCGCGGGTCCGCCACGAGAATCAGCGGTTCGTCGAGCGGGACCCCCGCCGCCACCAGCGGTTCGCGCGGGAGATAGACCCGGCCGATCGTCGCATCCTCGTCGATGTCGCGGAGGATGTTGGTGAATTGCAGCGCGCGCCCGAGATGATAGGCCAGTTCGATTCCGGGGCGCTCGTCCATCCCGAAGATCTTGACCGACAGCCGCCCGACCGCCGATGCGACCCGGTCGCAATACAGATCGAGCGTATCGAACGCGGGCCAGCGGATGTCGCGCTCGACATCCATCGCCATGCCGTCGATCACCGCGAGGAAATCCACCTTCTCCAGCTTGAAGCGATCGACCGCCGCGACGAGCAGCGCCGCCTGGCCGGGGTCACGCCCGGCATAGAGCGACTCGATGTCCGCCCGCCACGCATCGAGCGCAACCGCGCGGTCTGCCCGGTCGCCGCCCTCGTCGTCCGCAATGTCATCGACTTGCCGGCAGAAGGCATAGACCGCGTACATCGCCTCGCGCTCCGCCTTGGGGAGCACGCGCATGCCCGCATAGAAGGAGCTGCCCGAGACTTGCGCCTGCAACTGGGCGGGGGTGGCCTTTGGGTTCATGCCCGACCCTTAACCATTTGCGTGACCGCCGCCAACGCCGCAAGACCAAGCGCCTCGGGCGCACGGTGGTGAACCCGCTGCGACAGCGGATCCCGCCGTTTCAGCCGCGCGTTCAGGCTGACCGCGAGCCGGTGGATGATCGCGACCTCCGCCGCGAGCCGCCGGTCGCGGATCTGCCGCGCGAACCCGGTCGACTGCGCGAGCAGCGCATCGGTGCGCGTCGCCATCTCGACGATCACCGCGCGGAGCGCCGGCGTCGCCGCAGCGCCACCGAGATCCTCGACGCGCGCGCCATGCTGCGCAAGGATATCGCGCGGCAGATAGACCCGCTGGATCGCGCGATAATCCTTGCCGCAATCCTGGACGTGGTTGATCACCTGAAGCGCCGCGCACAGCGCGTCCGACGCCGCCCAGGTGGCATGATCCTCGCCGTGGACGTCGAGCACGTAGCGCCCGACCGGCATCGCCGAATAGCGGCAATATTCCATCAGCCCGGGCCAGTCGTCATAACGGTCGACCGTGCAATCGCGCGCGAAGGCGACGAGCAGGTCGGTCGCATGTTGCGACGACAGGTCGTGCGCGGTCATCGTCCGCCGCAGCGCCAGCGCGGTCGCCTCCGCGTCGCTGTGCCCGAGGATCGTCGCGCGCATCGTGCCGAGCAGCGCGAGCTTCTCGTTCGCCGACGCCGCCGGATTGTCCGCCACATCGTCCGCCGCGCGCGCGAAATGGTAGAAGGCCATCACCGGCGCGCGGTGCGCTTTCTTGAGCAGCACCGAGGCGACCGGGAAGTTCTCGTCCTTATGCCCCTTGCCCGAGGCGAGTGTCGCTGCGGTCATGACGGCAAGCCTTCTTCATGGCGCGCCGCCTGGACGCGCCCCTTCCACAGTCCGCCGCGGCCGCGACCGTGCTGCCACGCCGACAGCAGGGTACACCCGGCATAAAAGGTCGCGATCGCCGGCAAAGCCGGTCCCCAAAGCGGTGAGCGTCGGTAGAAGCGCAGCATCGGCTGGAACGCCAGCGCCATCAACGCCCAGGCGGCGATCGCGGTCATCCGCGTTTCGCCCTGTCCGAAGATCGCGAGAAGCGGCGGCGCAAGATAGGTGATCGCAAGGCCGATCGTCGTCCCCGCCAGCAATACCGGCGAATAGCTGAGTTGCGCATAGGCCGAGCGCGCAATCATCTGCGCGACCGAGTCCCAGCTGTCATAGCGGCGGATGCTGACGGCGCGGTCGGTCAGGCCTAGCCAGATCGCCCCTTGCGTCTTCATCAGCGCGCCGAACGCGCAATCGTCGATCAGCGCGGAGCGCACCGCCGCGATTCCGCCCGCAGCGTCGAGCGCCGTGCGCTCGACCAGCATCACGCCGCCCGCCGCCGCAGCGCGGCCCGAGGCGCGCCGGTTCACCGCTGCGAAGGGATAGAGCATCTGGAAGAACCACACGAACGCGGGGATCAGCGCGCGTTCGGCCAGGCTCTCGCAGCGCAGCCGCGCCATCAGCGAGACGAGCACCCGCTCCTCCGCGACCGCGCGCGCGACGAGGGTGCGCAGCGTATCGGGCGCGTGCGCGATGTCGGCGTCGGTGAGGAGGAGATAGTCGGGCGCGGTGCCAGCGGCGGCGATTCCTTGCGAGACCGCCCACAATTTGCCAGTCCAGCCGTTCGCCAATGCCGCGCCCGTCAGGACCTGCAACCGGTCGCGACCCGCGGCGCGTGCGATGTCGGCGGTGCCGTCGCTGCTCGAATCATCGACCAGGATGATGCGGAAGTCGCCCGGATAATCCTGCGCAGCGAGACTGCCGATCGACCGCGCGATCACCTCGGCCTCATCGCGTGCGGGCACGATCGCGACGACGTAAGGCCACGGCCCGTCTTCTCCCCTCCCTGCAAGGGAGGGGTCGGGGGTGGGTGGGTATGAAGAGAGCGCATCCGCCGCCACGGGCCAACCCACCCCCGGCCCCTCCCTTCCCGGGAGGGGAGCAAGAGGGGACGCATCGCGCTCGCTGGTCTGCCAGAACCCGTCGCGCGCGAACACCAGCACCAGCCAGATCGCCAGCGACAGCAGCGCAATCCAGAACACGATCATCGCGCACACCCCGATTGCCAGGAGGAGCGTCGCCCTTCTCCTCCCCTCCCTGGAAGGGAGGGGTCGGGGGTGGGTCGGTGTGAAGAGCGCGCAGCCGCCGCCACGGGCCGACCCACCCCCAGCCCCTCCCTTCCAGGGAGGGGAGCCAGGTCCATCGTATCGCGCTCGCGCGTCTGCCAGAACCCGTCACGCGCGAACACGAGCACCAGCCAGATTCGCCCTCCTCCTCCCCTCCCTGGAAGGGAGGGGTCGGGGGTGGGTCGGTGTGAAGAGCGCGCAGCCGCCGCCACCACGGGCCGACCCACCCCCAGCCCCTCCCTTCCAGGGAGGGGAGTGCGTGCAGGTCGGTGCGTGCGCTCAGCAACAATCACGCGAGCATCCCCGCCTGCCGGAACCACGCCACCGCATCTTCCAGCGCCATTCGGTAAGGCCGCGCACGATAGCCGAGCTCGGCTTCCGCTCGCGCGCTCGAATAGTACATGTCGTGCGCCGCCATCCGCAGCGCATCCAGCGTCAGGAACGGTTCCTTCCCCGTCGCCCGTGCGATCTGCTCATTCGCCCAGGCCAGCGGAAACAGCGGGCCGCGCGGAATCTGCACCGTCGGGGCCTTGCGCCCTACTATCGCGGCGACGGTCGCGAGCATCTCGCGCAGCGACACGTCCTGCCCGCCGAGCACGTAGCGTTCGCCGATCACCCCGTGCGTCATCGCCGCGATATGCCCGTCCGCGACGTCGTCGACGTGCACCAGGTTCAGCCCGCTTTCGACGAACGCGGGCATGCGGCCGGACGCCGCTTCGACGATGATCCGCCCGGTCGGCGTCGGCCGCGCATCGCGCGGGCCGATCGGGGTCGACGGGTTGACGATCACCGCGGGCAGCCCGCGTTCGCGCACCATCGCCTCGACCAGCCGCTCGGCGACGACCTTGCTCCGCTTGTACGCGCCGACCGCCTGCTCGGGGGTCGCGGGCCGCGTCTCGTCGGATGGCTTGCCGTGATCGGGGCGCAACGTCGCGACGCTGCTGGTATAGACGATCCGCCCCACCCCGGCGTCGAGCGCGGCCATCATCACGGTCTGCGTGCTCAGCCGGTTGTTGCGGACGATCTCCTCCATGTCCGGCGCCCAGATGCGATAGTCGGCGGCAACGTGGTACAGCGCCCCCACCCCCGCCATCGCCCGCGCCATCGCGCCCGCGTCGCGCGCATCGCCCTCGACCAGTTCTCCGGGGAAATCGGTCAGGTTGGTCCGCGCGCTGCTCGCGCGTGCCAGCCCCCGGACACGCACGCCCGACGCGGCCAGCCGCCGCGCGACCGCCGAGCCGACGAAGCCGGACACTCCGGTAACAAGCGTGATGGGTCGATCGGTCACTCAGCCTCCACTCTGCGCGCGCTGTAGAACGCCCGGCGACAAGCGCAAACACTCTCGCTCAATCCGCGTCAAACAAAGGCCGCCGTGGCCAGAACATGACAGCTTTTTCACACGTACGCGCCTATACCGGTCATTCCGGCGACGCTACGGGAGGGGCATCGTGATCCATATCCTGCATCTTTCAGGGCACGCGCTCGGCTGGCTGGCGATCGTCGTGGCCGCGCTCGGCGTCGTCTATTCATCGGCCGCCGCGATCGTCTTCAAACGCTATTTCGCGAGCGCCACGCCCGCCCCGGTGCGCCACGAGGCGGTCACGCTGCTCAAGCCGCTCTATGGCGACGAGCCACGGCTGTACGACAATCTGGCGAGCTTTCTCACGCAGGAGCATCACGGCCCGGTCCAGCTGCTGTGCGGGATCCAGCGCAAGGACGATCCGGCGATCCAGGTGGTCGCGGCGCTGAAGGCGGCCTATCCCGCCGCCGATATCGACCTGGTGCTCGACGGCACCGTCCACGGTGCGAGCGGCAAGCTTTCCAACCTCATCAACATGGAACCGTTCATCCGTCACGACACCGTCGTGCTGAGCGACAGCGACATCGCGGTCGCGCCCGACTATCTCGCGCAGATCCTGCGCGCGCTCGATGCGCCCGACATCGGACTCGTCACTTGCGTCTATGCCGGGCGCGGCGACACCGGCTTCTGGTCGCACTTCGGCGCGGCGGGGGTCAGCTACCAGTTCATGCTCGGCCTCGTCTTCGGAGTCGCGAACAAGCTGGCAGCACCCTGCATGGGATCGACGATCGCGATGACCCGCGAGACGCTGCGCCGGATCGGCGGGTTCACGCGCTTCGCCGACAAGCTCGCCGACGATTATGCGATGGGCGAAGCGGTCCGCGCGCTAGGGCTCGAGATCGCGGTACCCGCAATGCTGGTCGACCATGCCTTTGACGAAACGAGCTTTGCGGCGCTGTGGCGCCACGAACTCCGCTGGGGCGCGACCGTCCGCGACGTCGCCTTCTGGCCTTACGTCGGCATCATCATCGGCCTGCCGCTTCCGGTCGCGGTCTCGTCGGTGCTGTACTGGCCGACCATCGGGCTGATCCTGTGTGCGCTGGCGGTCGTTGCACGGTTGGTGGTTGTGCGGAACGTGGATGCGACTGTAGGGAGGCGCATCGCTCCGTGGTGGATGGCGCTGGCGCATGATGGCATGAGTTTTGCCCTTTATATCGCGAGCTTCTTCGTCCGATCGGTTGATTGGCGCGGCGCGACCCTTACAATGAAGACTGAAGGCCGCATTGTTGCGGCGCACAAGATTCAGAATGCGGAGCAACGGGCATGATGCGGGCGCTTTTCCTCCAGGCGCCGTCTTTTGACGGTTACGACGGTGGCGCGGGTGCGCGCTACCAGATGAAGCGGGAGGTCAAATCCTTCTGGTATCCGACCTGGCTCGCGCAGCCGGCGGCAATGGTCGAGGGCTCGAAGCTGATCGACGCGCCTGCGCACGACCAGTCGTGGGACGACATCAAGCACGAGTTCGACGATCGCGATCTTGTGATCCTCCACACCTCGACGCCGTCGTTCAACCAGGACATCCGCACCGCCGCGTTGATCAAGCAGCGCAACCCGCGGATCCTGATCGGCTTCGTCGGCGCAAAGGTCGCGGTCGAGCCCGACAAGAGCCTTGCCGCCACCCCCGACGTCGATTTCGTCGCGCGCGAGGAATATGACTTCACGATCCTCGAGATCGCGCAGGGCAAGCCGCTGCGCGAAGTCGACGGCATCACCTGGCGCGATTCGGACGGCGCGTTCATCCGCAACCGTGACCGCGCGATGATCGAGGACATGGACTCGCTGCCGATGGTCTCGCCGGTCTACAAGCGCGACCTGCAGATCGACAAATATTTCGGCGGTTACCTGCTCCACCCGTATGTCAGCTTCTACACCGGCCGCGGCTGCAAGAGCCGGTGCACCTTCTGCCTGTGGCCGCAGACGATCGGCGGGCATACCTACCGCTTCCGCTCGGTCGCCAAGGTGATCGAGGAAGTCGAGTACATCATCCGCGAGATCCCCGAGACCAAGGAGATCTTCTTCGACGACGACACGCTGACCGACAACCATGCGCGCGTCGAGGAACTCGCGATCGCGCTCGGCAAGCTCGGCTTCGGCAAGCCCGGCTTCAAGATGTCGTGGAGCTGCAACGCCAAGGCGAACGTCCCGCGCAAGACGCTCGAAGTGCTCAAGGCCAACGGCCTGCGCCTGCTGCTCGTCGGCTATGAGAGCGGCAACCAGCAGATCCTCCACAATATCAAGAAGGGCCTGCGTACCGACGTCGCGCGCCAGTTCACCAAGGACTGCCACGAGCTCGGCGTGGTGATCCACGGCACCTTCATCCTGGGTCTCCCGGGCGAGACGCTCGAGACGATCGAGGAGACGATCAACTACGCCAAGGAAATCGATCCGCACACGATCCAGGTATCGCTCGCCGCGCCTTATCCCGGCACCTTCCTGTACAAGCAGGCGACCGAGAACGGCTGGTTCGACAATTCGCACGAATTGCTCACCGACGGCGGCAACCAGATCGCGCAGCTCAGCTACCCGCATCTGTCCTCGGCGGTGATCTTCGACAAGGTCGAGGAGTTCTACAAGCGCTTCTACTTCCGCCCGTCGAAGATCTGGGAAATCGTCCGCGAGATGCTGACCGACTGGGACATGATGAAACGCCGCCTGCGCGAAGGCGTCGAGTTCTTCGACTTCCTGCGGCGTCGCAAAGAGGCCGTGTAAAGCAGCGCGTGTAAGGCTGGGGCAATGACGACGCTGGCGCGGATGACGGTCAACGAGCGGCTGGAAGCGATGGGCCGGCTCGAGGAATGGAACAGGGCGGTCGAGGCGCGCGACCTCGACGCCATGGTCCTGCTGTTGCGCCGCGTCGCCGCGCCCGACCCGCGCCGGTTCGCGCAAGGCGTCCTTGCCGACCCCGCGTTTTACGGATTTGCCCCGAAATGAAGACCGCGATCATCACTGCCGACGATTTCGGCGTCTCGCTCGAGGTCAACGCCGCGGTCGAGCAGGCGCACCGCGAGGGGATCCTGACCGTCACCAGCCTGATGGTCACGGGTGCCGCCGCAGAGGACGCCGTAATGCGCGCACGGCGGACCCCGACGCTTGGCATCGGCCTGCACATCGCGCTTGCGGAGACGCCCCCGGCGCTGTCGCCGGCACAGATCCCCGACCTGGTCGACGACGCGGGCCGGTTCCGCATCGAGTCGCTCCCCGTCGCGCTCGCGCTGGTCGGCAAGGCCTCGGTCCGTCGCCAGCTCGAGGCCGAGATCGACGCGCAATTCGCTTTGTTCGAGGCGACCGGCTTGCGGCTCGACCACGTCAATTCGCACAAGCACATGCATCTCCACCCTGTGATCGCCGCGACCGTGCTCAAGGTCGGCAAGCGCCACGGCATGACCACCGTCCGCGCGCCGGTCGAGCCGCGCAATGTGCTGGCAAAGTTCGAAAAGGCGACCGGGCTCCATATCGCCAAGCCGTTCGCGCGCAGCGTCCAGCGCCGGATGCGTGGCGGCGGCATGAAGGTGCCCGACCATACGTTCGGCCTCGCCTGGTCGGGCGCGATGCATACCGAACGGCTGCGCGGCGTGCTGCGGCATCTTCCCGATGGCGTCAGCGAAGTGTATCTTCACCCGGCGACCGGACACTATCCGCTGTCCGCCCCCGGCTATCACTATGAAGCCGAGCTGGCGGCACTGCTGGACCCGGTCGCTCGTGGCATCGTTACCGACACTCACATCCGACTGGCGCGTTTTGCCGATCTGTAAACCGGGAGAGCCCCGATGAATTTCATTCCCAAGTCGATCGCGCCTGCAGGCCCCGCGCCCGGCGTCCGCATCAAGCTCGGCAGCCCCGAACACAAGACGCTGTTCTGCCGCACGATGCTCGACACGCACGATCCCTATCGCCCCGCGCTGATCGACTGGCCGGTGCTCGAACCCGAAACGCGCAACAAGATCGTCTCGCTGCCGATCTGGGACATTGCCGTGGCGACCGAAGGCCGCGCGGGGATGAACGTCAAGACGTACGGCGAGCAGATCCACGATCCGCTGCTGCGCGACGCGATCGACATGAATGCCTATGAGGAAAGCCGCCACAAGATCGTGCTGGCGGACATGGTCACCTTCTACGGCATCGTCCTCCAGCCCGAGGAGGAATACAAACGCCCGCGCGACCCCGAGTTCGCGTTCATGCGGACGGGCTTTTCCGAGTGCATCGACAGCTTCTTCGGCTTCGGCCTGTTCAAGGTCGCCGCCGACACCGGCTTCTTCCCGGAGGAACTGATCGACACGTTCGAGCCGGTGATGCGCGAGGAAGGCCGCCACATCCTGTTCTTCGTCAACTGGGTCGCGTGGCACCGTCGCAACATGCCGCTGTGGCGTCGCCCGTGGTTCGAGCTCAAGGTCTGGGCGGTGTGGATCGCGCTGATCTGGGAACGGATCGACATGGCCAAGGGCATGGGCGAGGACAACACCAAGGCGCAGGAAAACAATTTCACGCTCAACGGCTCGAAGGAGCTCGGCGTCGAGATCGAATTCCCCGAACTGGCGGCGATCTGCCTCGCGGAGAACGACCGGCGCCTGGCAGTCTATGACCCGCGGCTGATCCGACCGAAGTTCGTGCCGGGGATGATCCGGCTGGTGCTGCGCTTCATGGGGAAAAAGCCCGTTCGCGTCTGAGCGTTGCGGCCGATCCAAACGGTCGTTTGCCGCCCCGGATCATCGTCGCAGCGTCGTCGCGAGCCATGCCGCCATGTCATCGAGCGGTTGGGCTGCGACCGGCGGCAGCGTATCGTTCTGCGCCGACGCCACCTCACCCAATGAATGGCCGAGCTTGGGATAAGCGATGAGCTTGACACGCTGACGCACGGTCGGCTGGCGGACAAATGCAATCGCCGCGCCGGGGTCGATCATCGAATCGTCCATGCCTTGAAGGATGAGGATCGGGGCATCGGTCGCCGGAAACGCGTCAGCGACACCTCGCAAGGCGCGCGCGGTCGATGACATGCCAAGCCCGCTGTTCGGCGAGTCAACATACCAGGATGCGATCACGGGATCGGCTTCGGCAAAGGTGACACGTCCGTCGGCATTGCCGTCGAGCAGCGGATTGACCCGCTCACCGGGTCGAAACCCCTTGAACATTCGCACAAAAACGTGCGCGAGATCGCCGCCAGGGCCAGCGTCGGCGCGCGCGATCGCATCGCCGTCCAGTGCGCCGTCGACCGCGAAGCGTTCGAGATACGGCTTTCCGATCCGTAGATATTGCGCCTGCGCGACACGCGCGGGCGACTCGACTACCGGCGCCATCAGGACCAGGCCGCGCACCGAACGGTCGCCTGCGGCAACCGCCATCGCCACCGTCGTCCCCTCGCTCCAGCCGACCAGGCCAAGCGGCAGATCGCGCAGATCGGAACGGCCGCGGACGAAGGCGATCGCAGCACGGCCGTCAGCCGCCAGATCGACGCCGTTCAGCTGATCGAATTTCGCTCGATCGACGGTCGTCGGGCCGGAGACGTAGCGCTTGTTGTAGCGGAAGGAAACGAAGCCGGCGCAGGCAAGACGATCGGCCACCTGCAACATCGGTCGCGAGACGATCGTCCCCCCGACGCCCGCGATGGCGCCGTCCATGTCGGCGACGTCGGAACCGGCGAACAGGATGAGGACCCCACGCGCCGCCACGCCCGCAGGCGGCATTTCGACTTCGGCCGCGCTGCTGAATCCGGGAAGCGGCAACTGCGCTGGTTGACGGCGCGGTGCGCAATCGCTCGCCCGCGCAGCCCCTCCGAGGCCGACCAGCATGGCAATCGCGATGACCCCGTAATATCTGCGCATCCCCCTACCCTTTCCTGCCGTCATTCCGTTCGCGCGGCGTTGCACCGACATGTCTGCCAGCCCCCGGCGCGGTTCGCAATCGGCCCGCTTGCCTTGCGATCGGCGCGGAGCTTGCCGCGGCGGTGTCGCACCGGTGACCGTCGCGGCACCGCTTCGGGCCTTTGTGGCGTAGCGCGAGCCCATCCCCGCCCGATCCCGCGTACGGCATGCGATCCGCGCTTGATTGACTCGCACAAAGCCACAAAGACACGAAGATGATGTGCGCACAGCCCGGCTGGTTCCACCCTGTTCCGATGAAGAATGCCGCTCCCCGGATCCGCGTCCCCAGCGGCACCGCCGCGCTATGAGCCGCTCCGCGCGGATCGGGTTGCTGCTGGCCACGATCGTCGGGCTCGGCGTCGCGGTCGGTACCATCGGCACGGTCGGGCTGCAGCAGGTGCTGCGGGCGATGGCGTCGATCGGCTGGATCGGCATGGCAAGCTTTACCCTGTGGTCGGTCGGCGTGCTCGCGCTCCTCGGCATGGCATGGCTCGCGGTCGCACCGGGCCAGCCGGTCGAACGGCTCGGCTGGTTCGTCTGGGCGCGGACGACGCGCGAGGCGGCGACCGATATCCTGCCCTTCTCGCAACTGGGCGGGCTCGTCGTCGGTGCGCGCACGCTGGCGGCGTTCGGCGTGCCGCAACCGGTGATCTATGCCTCGATGATCGCCGACATGACGACCGAGATGGCGGCGCAGCTGATCTTCACCCTGTGCGGGGTCGGGATGCTGTTGCTGGTGCTGTCCGCGGCGCCGGTCCAGCAAGGGATCGTCCCGCTCGCGCTCGGGGGGCTAGGCGCGATGGTGGCGCTGATGCTGTTGTTCGTCTTCGCGCAGAAGCCGATGCTCCGGCTTGCCGGCTCGCTCGGCGCGCGGATGTTGCCGGGGTCGGTCGCGGCGATGGCGGCGGTCCGCGCGGAACTCGACGCGATCTACCGTGCTCCGCGCCGGGTGATCGCGGCGTTCGTCTTCAACCTCGCGGCGTGGCTGGCGAGTGCGGCGGGGGCGTGGATCGCGCTGCGCTTCATGGGGTCGACGATGCCGCTGTGGGCGGTGCTGACGATCGAGGCGCTGATCTTCACGCTGCGCAGCGTCGCCTTCGCGATTCCCGGCGCCGTAGGCGTGCAGGAGGCGGCCTATGTCCTGATCGGCCCGCTGTTCGGCCTGCCGCCTGCGCATGCGCTCGCGCTGTCGTTGCTCAAGCGGGCGCGGGACGTGATCATCGCGGTGCCCGCGCTGCTCGCGTGGCAGGTCGGCGAAGCGCGGCGGGTGGTTTCGTGAGTGCATCAAATTGACGCGATACGCGCATTTCCGTTCGTGCTGAGCGAAGTCGAAGCCCACGGGCGCGGCGCTTGCCCTTCGACTTCGCTCAGGGCGCACGGGCGGTAAGGGTGCGGGTGCCTATCCCTCCTCGCGCACCGGAGGCAGCGGCTCGTCCCGCAGCATCACCTCAAGTCCCGACAGCAATCCTTGCTGCGATGCCGCCGCCAGCCCCGTCTCGAGCGCACGATACGCCCCCAGCACCTCGCGCCCGAGATCGGTCAAGGACGCACCCCGTCCCTGCCCGCCGCCCGCCACCGTCTCGACCAGTTTCTCGCACCAGCAGCGGTTCATGCTGTCGACCAGCAGCCAGCTGCGGCGATAGCTCATCCCCATGGCGCGGCCCGCAGCCGAGATCGACCCCTCGCGTGCGATCGCCTCGAGCAGGTCGGCCTTGCCCGGCCCCATCGCGAGCTCGTCGCCGCAATAGAGCTGGGCTTTGATCTTGAGCGGACCGACGCGCATTATTTCCCGATCAGGACGTCGCTCGCCTTGACGATGACGGTCACCGTGTCGCCGACCGCAAGCGCGAGGTCGCTGATCGCTTCGTTGGTGATGCTCGACGTGACGATCGTACCATTGCCGATGTCGACATGGACCGACCCGTTGACGGCACCCGCGTGCACCGCGGTGACCGTGCCCGAGATCTGGTTGCGTGCGCTGATCTTCATCGAAACACTCTCCTTTGCTGCCGCTCTATCACCGCGTGGGCGCGAGAGCCAATGCGCGCCGGTGGCATCCCATCCCAAACCCCGCTAAGCGCCGGACATGGCGAAAACGAAGGCGCATCCGTTCCATTCGATCCACACGCACGGCCTGATCCGGGTCGGCGCCTGCACCCCGCGCGCCAGCGTCGGCGATGCCGCCGCCAATGCCGCCGAGACGATCGCGCTGGCGCAGCAAGGTGATGCCGCCCATGCCGACCTGCTGGTCTTCCCCGAGCTCAACATCACCTCCTACGCGATCGACGATCTCCACCTGCAGACCGCACAGCACCGCGCGACCGACGCGGCGATCGCCAGCGTCGTGGCGGCGAGCGCAAAGCTGCGGCCGGTGCTCGTCGTCGGGGCGGCGCTGCCGCGCAACGGGCGGCTCTACAATTGCGCAGTGGTGATCGCGCGCGGACGGATCCTCGGGGTGGTGCCCAAGACCTTCCTCCCCAATTACCGTGAATATTACGAGAAGCGCTGGTTCGCGAGCGGGGCCGGGCTGGCCGGGCTCGACATCACGCTGGCGGGCGAGACCGTGCCGTTCGGCACCGACCTGCTTTTTGCTGCGAGCGATCTCGCGCCGTTCGTCTTCCATGCGGAGATTTGCGAGGATTATTGGGCCCCCACGCCTCCCTCGACGATGGGCGCGCTCGCGGGGGCGCTGATCTGCTGCAACCTGTCCGCCTCGAACATCGTCGTGGGCAAGGCGCGCGAACGCGCGCTGCTGTGCGCGTCGCAAAGCGCGCGCGCGGTGTGCGCCTATGTCTTCGCCGCCTCGGGACCGGGCGAGAGCACGACCGACCTCGCCTGGGACGGGCAGGCGATGATCCACGAGATGGGCGAGCTGCTCGCCGAATCGTCTCGCTTCGGTCAGGAACGCGAACTCGTGCTGGCGGACGTCGACACCGGGCGAATCGCGCAGGAGCGGATGCGCGTCGGCACCTTCAACGATTCGGCGCGGCTGGCGGGCGATCCCGAACTGCGCTTCCGCCGCATCGGCTTCGCGCACCAACCGGACTTTGCCGATGCCGGGCTGCTCCGTGAGATCCGGCGTTTCCCGTTCGTCCCCAACACCCCCGAGCGACTCGACGACGATTGCTACGAGGCGTTCAACATCCAGGTCGAGGGGCTGCTCAAGCGATTCGTCGCGTCGCGCTCCGAGCGACTCGTCATCGGGGTGTCGGGCGGGCTCGATTCGACTCATGCGCTGATCGTCGCGGCGAAAGTGATGGACCGCCTCGGCCTGCCGCGCGACCGGATTCTCGGCTTCACCATGCCCGGCTTCGCGACCAGCGACGGCACAAAGTCCAACGCCTGGGCGCTGATGCGCGCGCTCGGGATCGAGGGCGACGAGATCGACATCCGCCCCGCCGCGCGTCAGATGCTCGCCGACATGGGGCACCCGTTCGCGGACGGCGAACCTGCCTATGACGTGACGTTCGAGAACGTCCAGGCGGGCTTGCGCACCGATTACCTGTTCCGCCTCGCCAACCAGCGTGGCGGGATCGTGGTCGGCACCGGCGACCTGTCCGAACTGGCGCTGGGCTGGTGTACCTACGGCGTCGGCGACCAGATGAGCCATTACGGCGTGAATGCGGGCGTGCCCAAGACGCTGATCCAGTTCCTGATCCGCTGGTGCATCCGGACCAACCAATATGACGCCGAGACTGATTCGATCCTCGAGTCGATCCTCGCGACCGAAATCTCGCCAGAACTCGTGCCAGCGGGGGCGGACGGCGCGATCCAGAGCACCGAGGCGCGAATCGGGCCGTATGCGCTCAACGACTTCTTCCTGCATTATGTCGTGCGGCACGGGATGGCGCCGTCGAAGATCGCCTTCCTCGCGCTGCATGCGTGGCACGACGCGAGTGCGGGCCGCTGGCCGCGCGATTTTCCGGTGGCGGGGCGCGTCGCGTACGACCTGCCGGTGATTCGCGCGTGGCTGGAAAAGTTTCTGGTGCGGTTCTTCGCGACCAGCCAGTTCAAGCGGTCGGCCTTGCCCAACGGGCCGAAGGTTTCGGGCGGGGGCGCGCTGTCGCCGCGCGGGGACTGGCGTGCGCCGTCGGACGGGACGGCGCAGGTCTGGCTGGACGAGCTGGCGCGCGGGTTGCCGCGCTAAGCGCGCTTACAGCCCTAATCGCGCTTACAACCCGAGTAGCGCCTCCCCGGCGAAGGCCGGGGCCCATTAGGGAGAGAAAAGACGGCGCGTGCTGCGCTAGATGACCACAGCCTTCTCTACTGGGCCCCGGCCTTCGCCGGGGAAGTGGAAGAGGAATGCAGCCAGACCCGAAATTACTTGCGGCTCTTGCGCGCCGCGTAGCGGGCGTCGCGCGCCGCCTTCTTGTCGATCTCGGCCTGGATCGCGGCCTGCTTGGCTTCTTCGATCGCGCGTTCGGCGGCTTCGGCCTTGGCGATCTTCTCAAGCCGGGCTTCCTCGATCGCCGCCTTCTTCTCTTCGCGCTTCTTGGCTTCGGCAGCTTCCTTCGCCTCGCGCGCGGCGGCGCGGGCCGCGACGACCGCGGGGTCTACCGGCGGCTTGGACTTGAGCTTTTCCAGCGCGCGCTGCTTGGCGTCGGCGGACAGGGCCGCCCGGTCTTTGAAGGAAGGTTCTTTGTAGGATGCCATGTGGCGGGCTTTAACCTCATCGAGGAAAGAAGGAAATGGCGGAGAGGGTGGGATTCGAACCCACGGTACCCGTGAGGGCACGCCGCATTTCGAGTGCGGTACATTCGACCACTCTGCCACCTCTCCGCGAGGTCGTGTGATGCAGCCGTGAAGGCCAGCACCGGTCGGTGAGCGGGCGCCTCTAACGTAGTGGTTCGCGGGACGCAAGCGCTTGCGCACCGGTTTGTCACACAGCAATCGCTTGTGTGGCGCCCGGGAGCGCCTAAATCATCCATATGCACCGCACCCCCATCCCGTCCCCCCCGTTCGACAGCAGCATTGCCCTGCCCCCGGTCAGCCACGCCCGATTCGCGATCGGCGACGTCGTGCGGCACCGGATGTTCGATTTTCGCGGCGTGGTGTTCGACGTCGACCCGATCTTCGCGAACAGCGACGAATGGTATGACGCGATCCCCGAGAACGTCCGCCCGCGCAAGGACCAGCCCTTCTACCACTTGCTCGCCGAGAACATGGAGTCGAGCTACGTCGCCTATGTCAGCCAGCAGAATTTGATCCCGGACGATACCGACGAGCCGGTCGATCACCCGGCGATCTCCGGCCTGTTCGGCGATTATGAGGACGGGAAATATCCGCTGCGGCGCGAACACCGGCATTGATCGCGTCCGAGCGGAACGCCCCGGGAAGGACAGCGTCGACAACCGCCCTTCCGCGCAGGGACCGCGTTCCGGTCAGAACTTGAACGCGATCTTTCCGTAATAATAGCCGCCGTTGATGCCATAGGGTGCCGACAGCGGCGCATCGAGCACGTTGCCGCCGGTCACCAGCGTATTGTTGGTCGTCCCCGGTACCAGCGCAACGGTCGGTGGGCGCTTGTTGAACAGGTTGTTCGCGCCCGCCGTCAGATCGATCCCCGACGTGAGCGCATAACTGACCTCGAGGTCGGCGATGAACGCGGTCGGCACCTTTTGCAGGTAGAAGGTCCCGCCATCCGGGCTCGCATAAGTCGACGATTTTCCATAAAGCGTCCCGCGCACCGTCGTCGTGAACCCGGCGACCGACCAGAGCGCCGAGGCGATCGCCTTGAACTTGGGCGATGCGGTTTCGAGGTTGGCGCGCGCACCCGCGTCGAACAGCGGGATGTTGCCGAGCGTCGCCGGCGCTACCGCAAGGTGCGTGATCTTCGTTTCGTTATAGTTTCCCGACAGGCTCCAGCTGACCCTGCCCCATAGGCCGAAGTCCGAAGGAATGGTCGCGGTCAGCTCGACCCCGCGGGTGCGCGTACTTGCGCCATTGGTGAAAATGTTGATGCCGGTCTGGCTGACGGTCGGATCCAGCACATTGCCGTTGGCGACGATCGCCGCCGTGACGATCGGGAAGTTGGTCGCCCCGCCCGACCCGAAGATTGATCCGGTCCCGAGGATCCGGTCGCGGATCTTGACCTGATAGGCATCGAGCGTGACGGTCAGCTTCCCGGCCCGGACAACCGCGCCCGCGCTCAGATTGGTTGACTTTTCGGGTTTCAGGTTCTGGAAGCCGATCAGCTTGGCGGCGGCGGAGTTGGCGGGCAGCTGCACGAAGGCGGACGTCGGGGAGACGTTGGTCGCGGAATAATAGGATTCCGCCAGGGTCGGCGCACGAAACCCGGTCGAGACCGTGCCGCGCAGCGCAAAGGCGTGCGAAAAGTCGTAGCGGCCGGTTCCCTTGAAGATCACCTTGCTGCCGAAGTCGCTGTAATGTTCGTAGCGTACCGCGCCATCCAGCTTGAGCGCGTCGACCGGCGAGGCGGCGACATCGAGATAGAGCGACTCATTCTCGCGGTCGTGCGTCCCGGCATCGGATGGCCGGAACCCCGGGTAGGACTGCGCCCCCTCCTTGTAGATCGACCCCGGATCGCCCGACCCGATCGCATAGCGGTTCTTGCGATACTCCGCGCCGAACGCGACGTTCAGGGGCAAGGCCAGCCCCATCTCGAACTCGGTCGAAAAGTCGGCGTTGGCGGTCAGTTCGGAGGCGGTGAACGACCCGTTGTAGAAATCGCGCGGCGTGAAGTGCGTATCGACGAACAGCGACCGATTCGCCGAGTCGAGGGTATAGATGAGGTTCTTGTCCTTGCCGTAGGTCGTGCTCAGGTCGAACTTCACCGCGCCGACCTTGCCCTTCAGCCCGCCGGTAAAGGCATAGTCATCCTCGCGGATGCCCTCCCGCGGGTTGAAGCCGTTCGGATAGGGAATCACTTCGCCCGGCGTTGTCAGCGTGCCGCCGACCCCGAGCACCGGCGACGCAATCACGCGATCGGGGACGCGCAGATTCTCGTAAGCGCTGGCGATCCGCTTGCTGTAGGTCCCGAAACTGTAAGCCTGCACCGCGCCGAAATCATAGCCAGCGTTATACTGGCCGTTGGTCAGCCAGGACTTGGCATCCCCGTTGATCCGGTTGACGTACGGGAAGCCCGGGATCGACTGGTACAACGGGCGTTGCGCGGCGCTGAGCGAACCGAGCAGTGCCCCGTTGCCGTCCGTCACCCGTCGATCGAGCCCGCCGACCTGCGTGAAATCGTGGAAGCGGTGGAACACCGTCGCGTTGATGAACCCGGCATCGCCCACGCGCGTCGCCAGGTGCAGCGTGCCGGCATAGGTCGTTCCCCCGACATCGTAATTCTTCCCGGCGGTGGCATAGCCGGACCCGCCCTCGCGATCGTCCTTGAGGATGATGTTGATCACGCCCGCGATCGCGTCCGACCCGTATTGCGCGGCGGCCCCGTCCTCGAGCACCTCGATCCGCGCGATCGAACTGGGCGAGATCAGGTCGAGATCGGCGGTCGCGGCACCCTGGTAGGGGCCCCCGAGGACCGCCAGGTTGGCCGTGCCGTGGCGCCGCTTGCCGTTCACCAGCACCAGCGTGTGATTGGGGCTCAACCCGCGCAGCCGGGCCGAGAGGGTCAGGTTGGCGGTATCGCCGCCAAAGGCCTGGGCGGTGAACGACGGGACGAGCTGCGTCAGCACCTGGTTCAGGTTGGGCTGGCCGACATGCGAGAGCTCGTCGGCGCCGAGGACCTTGATCGGCGTGGCACTCTCGGCCGCCGTCGTACCGATTCGGCGTGTCCCGGTGACGATGATGTCGTCCTGCACGGCATCGGGTGCGGTGGGCGGAGCCGTTGCGGGCGCGGCCGGTTCGCCAGCCCTGGCGTCCGGCGTCGAAGCGAAGGTCGGCGCGGCATGGATGCTCGCGACCGCGAGCGCACAAAGCGAAATCGAATGCTTCAACATGGCTTCAGAGTCCCCCAATGTCAGGTTACTCTCAGGCGCCCCGCTCCCACGGCTATATCGTTGTACGCACGTCTCCATTCGCCATGACCGCAGTTGCGGCCATACGTTTCCCCGTCGCGAAACGCGACATCACAAGTCTTCGCATACTATACCTGAATGCTCGTTCTTCTGCGGAAAGGGCAATTGCGCCTTCCGGACTTTCCCTGATCGTCGGCCGTGCAGCTGAACATTGCATCATGCAACATTGTTGCTTGATTCGGGATCGCCGCATCTGTTCCGATACGGATGACGCCACATCGCGTTTCGCATTGCAACATAAAGTTCATGATCGGCGCGCCATACCGTCCGAAATAGGTAAGTTTCGGCCCGACTATGGCGTTTGGGCAACGATATCGGCCCCTGCGAAGCCAGCTCGGCGGTTGACACAGCGCCACGCTTGGCATAGCTGGCGCTTCTTTCCCGCGCTCGGCTTGCCGTGGCGTGGGGTACAGGCATTTTTGAAAGTGATTTGGCATGTTCGCAATCGTGCGCACAGGCGGCAAGCAGTACCGTGTTGCCGCCGGAGACAAGATCGTCGTTGAGAAGCTCGACGGCGAAGCCGGTGCGTCGATTACGCTCGGCGACATTCTGCTCGCGGGCGAAGGCTCGGAGCTGCATTCGGTCGAGGGCCTGACGGTCTCGGCGGAAATCATCGCGCAGGCGAAGGCGGACAAGGTCATCGTCTTCAAGAAGCGTCGCCGTCACAACTATCGCCGCAAGAACGGTCATCGCCAGCGTCACACGATCCTGCGCATCACCGCGATCGGCAACAATGACACGCAGGCAGCACCGGCCAAGGCCGATGCCCCGGCCGCTCAGGCGTAAGGAGTAGTTCGAGATGGCACATAAGAAAGCAGGCGGCTCTTCGCGCAACGGTCGCGATTCGGCAGGCCGTCGCCTTGGCGTGAAGAAGTTCGGTGGCGAGATCGCCATTCCGGGCAACATTCTCGTGCGTCAGCGCGGCACCAAATTCTACCCGGGCACCAACGTCGGCATCGGCAAGGACCACACCTTGTTCGCGCTCGTCGAGGGTCGCGTGACCTTCCACCAGGGCAAGCTTGGTCGCAAGTTCTGCTCGGTCGAGGAAATGGCGCAAGCCGCCGAATAACGGGCAACCGGACGGGTTGCCCACCAGGGCGACCCGCGTATCCGCAAGGATACCGAAACAAGGGAGACGGGTCCGCCCCGGCTCCCTTTTTTCATGTCTCCCGCGCCTGCTGTCGTGTCCATGTCATCCCGGCATGCGAACGACGGCGCACGAGGAGAGATTGTGATGTTCGCTCGGACTCCGAGATTGACGCTGCGCCCCGGCTGGCCCGAGGATGCGCCCGCGCTGGTCGAAGCGATCGCGCACGAATCCGTCTGCACCATGCTCGCGCGCGCGCCCTGGCCCTATACGCTAGAGGATGCCGAGGCGTATCTGGCGCTGCCGCGCGACGATCACAGCCCACGGATGCTGATCCTCGCACACGACGGCGCACGGCCGGGGCTCGTCGGGGGAATCGGGCTGACGCAGGACGAATCGGGTCACGAGTTCGGCTATTGGCTGACGCCCGACGCCTGGGGCCGCGGCTATGCGACCGAGGCGGGCCGCGCGGTGATCGACATCGCGCGCCATGCGCTCGGGCTGCGGCATGTCCATGCGGGGCACTTCCACGACAATCCGGGATCGGGCCGCGTGCTGCGCAAGCTCGGCTTCCGCGAAACCGGGGTCGCGCCGCGCGCCTGCCGGGCGCGGGGCCCGGACGTGGCGGGCGTCACCTACGCGCTGGAGCTGGCCCCGGCGCGGGCGATGCCGCTGGCGGCGTGAGCGGCGTCGCGGCGTCAGTCCGCGGCCCGGTGTTCGAAGCGCACTGTCAGTGTGCACAACCGTCGATGCCCTTGGCGCACGCTATTCGCGATGCTGCACTTGGGTCCTTGAGGACGGGCAGCGTTCCCTGGCATCGAAGCACTACTGTTCAGATAACTGCCAGGGAAAGCGACGAGTGGTTAGCCAGCAGGCACCGACCATAATGCCCCAGCTTACCATGCAGTCGATCACAAGCATGCCTTGGACCAAGCCCTTCGCTGGCAAATCACGGTGTCCAACCAAAGTCCGCTCGAAATATAGCGCCGCTAAATGAATAAGCCCGAGGCCTACGGTGGTTGGCCAATACCAGTTTGAAGATCGAAAACGCCAGAATGGGGCCACGGCAACGCCGATCGCGAGGGCGCTACCAGACACCCAAAAATACTGACTTGGGTACCCATAGCTGCCGACGAAGATCAGCCCGCACAACCAGACCGCAAGCAGGCCCAATGTGAGAAGCGCCTTCTTCCACCATGCCATCGTTAGTCAGCCTTTCAGATCTCCTGTTATAACTTAACACCCAGGAGGGGTGCGGCAACGTTCAATATGGCTTCACCTGACCCCGAAAGCCCCCGGAGGCTATCCACCTGTTTTTCGCATCCATGATGCGAAACTCACAAGTTTTGCATCACGCTCGGAACGGCGAGATCCTGGGCATTGCAGTGATGCAGAAATCCGATGCGATGCCGGTGGCGCATGTCTGGGCTTGGGTGGAAAGCGGACATCGTGGGCGATCTCGAATCAGAAACCAAGTTTCCGATTGCCGAAATCTTCGCGATGGCATCTGCGAACGATGCTTGGAGCATGGCATTCGCGGCCTCGGCGTTATTTTTGTTTCCGTTTTTCGGCGGAGCTGTTCTTGCCGCATCCCGCACAACCTTCACCGCCTCCTTCGACGATCCGAAGTTGCGAAATACGTAAATCGTTTGCAGTTGGGCGTACACGGCTGTTCGATAGGTAGTTAGCCCCACCAAATGCAGCTCGGCGTAGCAACTAGACTCCGAATCGACTTCCCTGGGTCCGTCGCCGACATGTTTATCGATAAAGTTAGCGAACCGGGTCTTTTCCGGCGCCTCGTGCAAGATGATCCTGTACCCGGCCAAAGGCGAATTTTCGTTAGGAATGGTGGCTTTAATCAAGCGGCTTTGTATATCCGGATCCAACGCACCGCGCATCTCGGCGCGCACCCGGTCCATTGGAGAAAGGTACATCGTGAGGGTAAAGGCACCCGGCCCCGCGTAGGTTGGCATCGCGCCGTGAAATACCGCGTTGTACGCGCGTGTCGGCCACACATGAAGTTCGCACTGTGCAGAGCGTGGTGTTGCACTCGTTTGCTGTGAATCAGCGGCGTCAGGCAGCATCAGGACCGCTGTTACTAAGGCGAAACAAGCAATTACTGATCTCATCTGAGCAAAGTCTCTGCAGCCCTCAATCTTTTATTTGTACCGCATTGGCCAATGTCTGCAAGTGGGCGGAAGCGGACTGGCAGCTTTTCTGCCCATTAGCTGCCGGTCGGCTTTGGGGCGGCTTGATAGCTTTAGCATGTCGTGAACGGCGAAAAGTGGTGGGATGCTGCCGTTGGCGAAACGCTAGGCTAAGCTTCATTCTCAGTATGAACGGACGTGCTGGCGGCGCGACCGTCAACAGCGTCATCGAATACAACCTGCCGATGCGACCAGCCGGTCGACAAACAGTTTCCGTTCAGCAAATCGATTATACTGCGACAATATTTAAATATCCGTGGTACCGCTCTCATATCGTCACCGATCATGCCGCGAGCAGGATGACGACCGAGAGCCGGGATAGCTTTCGCTTGCAGTCTAAGGCGAGCGATGAAAGCAACCTCAGCGACATTTGTCGCGCCGACGCAGCAAATACTGTATGTTAGCGTCAGTACGGTCCCCGGCGACGGAGCCGATCTTGCCGGCATCCTAGAACAGTCTCGGCATAACAATGCGTTAGACGGCATTACAGGGCTTCTGTGGTCCGATGGAATGCACTTCCTTCAAGTGATAGAAGGCTCCCCTGAAGGCGTGACAGCTGCCTTTGCGCGCATCCGGGCTGACGGTCGGCACCATCATCTTCGCCTGCTTAGAGATTGTATGATACCGCTACGTGAGTTCGGTTCCTGGACAATGGTTCATCGGCGTGCCGCCGATTCTCCCGATCTGTACGACGCGAGGATGCGACGGCTGCTGTCGGAAACTTCGCAGCCGATCAAGCAGCACTTTATGATGTTGATCGCCGGAAAAACCGAACCGGCTCTCGAAAAGTTCGGATCACAACCAGAGGCCAGGCCCTTATTTCCGCGCGCGATCTAACGATCCCTGCTGCTGGCAATCTTCAGTAAATTGAGCGACGGCCCGATCCCTCTTTTATTGCCCACGTGAACGACCGTAAGTGGGCGACACCTGCCATTCCGACCGCCTCAAAAAGAACCCATAGTGCGACAGTCGTCGGTTGGTTGCGCCAATAGCCGCCCGAAGCATCCCCTTCCCTGAAATCTGCTACCTATTGATCTGTCCCGGAACCACCTGTCCCGGGCAGCGAACGGAATGATCGCGCTCGCCGAATGGCGGCTTTCCGAAAACCCGTTCGCAAGGGTCAGCGGCCGCGTGACGGCGTTTCCCGACACCCCCATGTCCTACACCGCCTCTTTTTGCTAAACGTCCCGCGCGCTCTTTGACAGGTCCGATCCAGCCATGCCGACCGCGCAAGGGGCGCGGCGCAGCGGCGTGCCGATACGCCTAACTTTCCCCTAACCTTCCGATCGCCGTCCACTCCGGCGGACCAGGATCACAAAGCCCATTCGTGCGGTTTTCCCGAGGCTTACGTCACCCGAGGCGGGCAACAGCGCGGTCAGGCCGCCGCCACCGCTACGCGTGGCAACACCGCATCGGCATAATCGCTCTCCGCAAGCGCGATCAGCGCGCGGTCGTCATGTTTCCACGGGTGGAAGCCCGGCAGGAAGAACGCGATCCACGCCCCCAGGATCTTGCGCGCCATGCCGGGCCGTCCGAGCGCGTACCACAGGATGCCGCGATGCGCGCGCCAGCCGGTGATCCCGTCCTGCCGCAGCAGCTCGAGCATCCCCTTGTACCGTCCGGCGAAAAACTTCTGCGTCGTCGCGAGCATGACGATCGCCTTGACCATCCAGCGCCGCCGCCGTGGCCAGTCGCGCGTCGCGTGCAGCCAGGTGTCATAGGCGACGCCCTTATGCTCGATCTCCTCGGCGGCGTGCCACCGCCACAGCGCCGCCGCCTGTTCGTCGCCCCCCGCCAGATGGCGCGGGTTGGCGATCAGTTCATGCGCCAGCATCGCGGTGAAATGCTCGAGCGCCATCGTCGCGGCGAGCGCGCCGATCGGCGGCTTGCCCTTGGTGAGCGCGAGCGCCTCGTCGATATGCCGTTCGAGCAACCGCGTGTCATAGCCCTGGTCGGTGACATGCCGGTTGAACGCGACATGCTCGCGGGTGTGGATCACTTCCTGCTTGATGAACGCCTGGATCTCAGCGCGCAGCCGCGGCGGCGTGCCCTCGCGGAAAGTGCGGACGCTGTCGACGAAGAACCCCTCCCCCTTCGGGAAAGTGACCGACAGCGCATTGTAGAAAGCGGTCGCGAACGGATCGTCGTTGAGCCACCAGCGCCGCATCGTCGTGCCCCGGCCGAAGCGCAGGTCGCGCGGCGTGATCGTCAGGTCGGCGGGAGTGGTTGCTTTCGCCACGAAATCCTCCAAGTGTTGGTGGACTGCAGCGCTCCGTAGCGGCATGCGCTGCTGACAGTTCTGTCAATAGGCCATACTTACATCCGTGTCAATAACTCGCAAACGCCTCAGCCCAGAAGAGTCGCGCGACGCCGCGATCGAAGCCGCCCGCGCGCTGTTGATCGAACAGGGGCCGCAGGCGGTCACGCTCAAGGCGGTCGCCGAGCGGATCGGGCGGACGCACGCCAATTTGCTCCACCACTTCGGGTCGGCGGCGGATCTGCAGCGGGCGCTGATCACGCATCTCGCCGATACGATCACCGCGGAAATCGGTGCCGCGGCGAAGCGTGCGCGCGCGGGCGAGGCGGACCCGCGCGAGATCGTCGACCTGACGTTCGATGCGTTCGCCAATGGCGCCGGGGCGATGGCCTCGTGGATGATCCTGTCGGGCAACCACGATGCGCTCGACCCGGTGCTGACCGCGATCCACCGCTTGGTCGACGAGCTGGCCGAGGGCGATGAATCGGGCAAGGCGATCTATGAGGAAACGCTGCAGCTGGTGCTGATGGCGATGGGCGATGCTCTCCTCGGTCGCGCAATGGCAAGCGCGCTCGGGCTGCCGCCCGAAGCCGCGCGGACGATCGCGACTCGCGCGCTGATCGCGTCGCGGAGTGGCGAATCACCGGCCGCTGCGGCTAGTCTGGCTAAAATCGCATAATCCGCTAAGGAGCGGCCATGCATTTTCTTGACCAAGCAAAGATCTTCGTCCGCTCGGGCGCGGGCGGCCCCGGCGCCGTCAGTTTCCGGCGCGAGAAGTTCATCGAATATGGCGGCCCCGACGGCGGCAACGGCGGCAAGGGTGGCGACATCATTTTCGAGGCGATTCCCGGCCTCAATACGCTGATCGACTTCCGCTACACCCAGCATTTCCGCGCGCCACGCGGTGCCGGCGGATCTGGGTCGAATCGCACCGGCGCGGGCGGTGACGACCTCATCATCCGCGTACCGATCGGGACACAGGTCCTGTCCGAGGATCAGGAGGAAGTGCTCGCCGACTTCACCGTGCCCGGCGAGCGCGTCGTGTTCCTCCGCGGCGGTGACGGCGGCCGCGGCAATGCGACCTACAAGACCTCGACCAACCGCGCCCCGCGGCAGCACGGCACCGGCTGGCCGTCGCAGGAAATGTACGTCTGGCTGCGGTTGAAGCTGCTGGCCGACGCCGGGCTCGTCGGGCTCCCGAACGCGGGCAAATCCACCTTCATCAACGCGGTGACCAACGCGCAAGCGAAAGTCGGTGCCTATCCCTTCACGACCGTGCGCCCGCAATTGGGCGTGGTCAGCCGCTACAATCGCGAATTCGTGATCGCGGACATCCCCGGCCTGATCGAAGGCGCCGCGGATGGCGCGGGGATCGGCGACCGCTTCCTCGGGCATATCGAGCGGTGCAAGGTGCTGCTCCATCTGGTCGATGCGACAGAGGATAACCCTGTGGATAACTACAGGATCGTCCGTGGAGAACTCGAGGCGTACGGCGCGGGGCTTGTGGATAAGCCGCAGGTGATCGGCCTCAACAAGGTCGACGCGCTCGACCCGGCGGACGTCAAGAAGCTGATCACCAAGCTCAAGCGCGCGAGCAAGGCCGAGGTGCTCCCGCTGTCAGGCGCGAGCGGCGACGGGATCGATGCGGTGCTCGACCGGCTGATCGAGGCGATCGGCCCGGCCGAGACGGTGGCGAAGCGCGAAGACGGCAGCGACGAACCGGCGGAGTGGTCGCCGGTTTAAAGGGGCTGGGGGGCTCTGCGAAAGTGGGTTTACTGATCCCTTGTTTGCTGTTTTCCCGCAAAGGCGGGAATCCAGGGCTCAGTAAAACAACGGCTTACAGCTTGCGCGACTCCTAGGCTCCCGCCTTCGCGGGAGAACAGGTCCGGTTTCGCAAAGGTCTTGCCTTCGCGGGTGACGGTTATCGGCCGACCACCGGAGTCGGCAGGATCGACGTGCCCGAACGGGCGGCGTGGTCGCCGGTTTGAGGGGGGCAGTCCGTCTGGTATAAGGGCGTATGGCAACACATCTCGTTTACCCGCTGCTGACCGCCGAAGCGTTCCTCCAGATCGATTTCGGGGATCAGAAGGCTGAACTCGACAATGGCGTCATCCGCATGATGGCCGGCGGGACGGCGCGGCATGCGCGGGTGCAGGGAAACATCTTCCTTGCGCTCGCGCTCCGGCTGCGGGGGTCGGGATGCACGCCCTATAATTCGGACATGGCGGTTCGGACGCGACCCGATTCGATCCGCTATCCCGATGTCTCGATCTTCTGCGGACACGATGGCGAAAGCGATGATGACGCGATAGCCTTCGACGATCCCCGCGCGGTGTTCGAGGTGCTGTCCGATGGCACCGCCCGGACCGACCTGCGCGTCAAGCTCGACGAATATCGGGCCTTACCGAGCGTCGATACGATCGTCTTCGTCGATATTGCGCACGAACGCGTGCGGATCGTGCAACGCACCGGTCCGGGCGGCTGGGTCGACAACAGCTTTGACGATCCGACCGAGGTGACGATTCCCACCCTCGGCATCGCCATCCCGCACGCCGAGATCTTCGCGCGCGACTGATCCCCGGCCGAGGCCATTGGCGTGGCGGGCGGGTCACGCTAACGCAAACGGACGCATGTCCGTCTTCCCGCCCCCCTCCTGCCCGCGACTGATCGTCAAGGTCGGCTCCGCGCTGCTCGTCGCGCCCGATGGAACGGTGCGGCGCGAGTGGCTCGAAGGGCTGGTCGCCGACATCGCCGACCGTGCCCGTGCCGGACAACAGGTCGCGGTCGTGTCCTCCGGCGCGATCGCGCTCGGCGCGCGCAGGCTCGGCCTTGCCAAAGGTGGTCGTGCGAGTCTCGAGGATGCGCAGGCCGCCGCCGCTACCGGGCAAATCGCGCTGAGCCAGGTCTGGGCCGAAATGCTCGCCGCGCAGGGCCTGACTGCCGCGCAGATGCTGGTGACGCTCGACGATCTGGAAGACCGGCGACGCTATCTCAACGCCGCCGCGACGCTTGGACGGTTGCTGTCGCTCGGCGTGGTGCCGATCATCAATGAGAATGACAGCGTCGCGACCGAGGAGATCCGGTTCGGCGACAACGACCGGCTGGCGGCCCGCGTCGCGCAGGCGGCGGGCGCACAGGGCGTCGTGCTGCTGAGCGACATCGACGGCCTGTACGACCGCAATCCGGCGCTCCCCGGCGCGCAGCATATCGGCCGGATCGAGCGGATCGACGCCGGGATCGAGGCGATGGCGGATCGCGGGTCGGCGTCGGGAATGGGCAGCGGCGGGATGGTCTCGAAGATCGCTGCCGCGCGCATCGCCAACGCCGCGGGGGCGACGCTCGCGATCGTCAGCGGAAAGATCGACCATCCGTTGTCCACCCCCGCGCGCCACAGCGTCTTTCTGCCCGAAAAGAGTGCCACGGCGCGCAAGGCATGGCTCGCGGGCGGCCTCACCGCGATGGGCGAGATCACGATCGACGCAGGCGCCAGTGCGGCGCTCAAGAACGGCAAGAGCCTGCTCGCGGCGGGGGCGACCAGGATCGTCGGCAGCTTCACCCGCGGCGATCTGGTAACCGTCATCGACCCCGAAGGCCGCACGCTCGCGCGCGGCCTGAGCGAATATCACGCCACCGAAGCCGCCGCGATCATCGGTCTTCGCAGCGAGGCGCAAGCCGCCATCCTCGGCTACGCGCCCCGCGCCGCGCTGATCCACCGCAATCATATGGCGCTGCTATGACCCAGAAGATTCTCGCCATCACCGGCGGCACCGGTTTCGTCGGGAGCCGACTGATCGATCTGGCGCTGGCGGCGGGACATACTGTGCGCGCGCTGACACGCCGGCCGCAGCCCGAACGGTCAGGCGTCACGTGGATCCCGGGCGCGCTCGACACGCCCGACGCGCTCGACACGCTGGTCGCGGGTTCGGACGTCGTGCTGCACGTAGCGGGGGTGGTCAACGCGCCCGATCGTGCGGGGTTCGTCGCCGGGAACATCGCCGGCACCCAGGCGGTGGTCGATGCGGCCATGCGCGCGCGGGTCCGCCGGTTCGTTCATGTCTCCTCGCTGGCCGCGCGTGAGCCCGACCTCTCGATCTACGGCTGGTCCAAGCGAGAAGCCGAATCGGTCGTCGCGGCCTCCACGCTCGACTGGACGATGATTCGCCCCCCGGCGATCTACGGACCCGGCGACATGGAGATGCGCGACCTGTTCCGCATGGCGAGCAAGGGGATCGCCTTGCTGCCCCCCGGCGGTCGCCTGTCGGTGATCGAGGTCGGCGATATCGCTACGCTGCTGCTGGCGGTCGCGGAGACCGATCCGGGCAAGCTGATCCTGGAGCCTGACGATGGCCGACCCAATGGCTGGAGCCATGCCGAACTGCTCGGCGCGATGGGCATCGCCGCGGGCCGCAAACGCGTCGTGCCGATCGCCCTCCCCCGCTTCGTCCTCGATCTGATCGCGCGGGGCGATACGATGCTACGCGGAAAGGCGGCGAAGCTGACGCACGACCGCGTCGGCTACATGTGCCATTCCGACTGGACGATCGACCCGGCCAAGCGGCCATCCTCAGATCTATGGACCCCGCAAGTTCCCACCGCGCAGGGCCTCGCCAACACCGCGGCATGGTATCGCGCGAACGGCTTGCTATAGGCGGTGCATAAAGCCGCCGCATTTTGGCGGCACAGCGTACCCAGTTTCAAGGACCGAGCATGAGCGACCGCCAATCCATCTACGACACCGTCACCGCGCAGATCGAGCCGTTCAACAAGAAGGGCGTGACGCTGAGCGACGCGACCACCTTCCAGGGCGATCTCGAATGGGACAGCCTGACCGTGATGGATTTCGTCGCCGCGATCGAAGACGAGTTCGACATCATCATCACGATGAACATGCAGGCCGAAATCGAAACCGTCGGCCAGCTCGTCGACGCCGTCGCCAAGCTCAAGGGCTGATTTTACGATGACCGAAGCCGCTGCCACCGCCCACGCGCTCGCCGAGCCCGAGACTGTCGCCCCGGAACGCGACCTGATGAGCAAGTTCGACGGCCTGATCGCCGAACGTCAGGCGCTGCAGGATACGGGCGTGCGTGACCCGTTCTCGATCGTGATGGACGAGGTCAAGTCGCCGACCGAAGCGGTCATCAAGGGCCGCGACACGATCCTGCTCGGCACGTACAATTACATGGGGATGACGTTCGATCCCGACGTGCTAGCGGCGGGCAAGGACGCGCTCGACAAGTTCGGGTCGGGCACCAACGGCAGCCGGATGCTCAACGGCACCTTCCACGATCATATGGAAGTCGAGCAGGCGCTGCGCGATTTCTACAGCGTCAGCGGCGCGATCGTCTTCTCGACCGGCTATATGGCGAACCTCGGGATGATCTCGACGCTCGTCGGCAAGGGCGAGTACATCATCCTAGACGCGGACAGTCACGCCTCGATCTACGACGGCTGCAAGCAGGGCAATGCCGAGATCGTCCGCTTCCGCCACAATGACGTCGCGGATCTCGACAAGCGGCTCGGCCGCCTGCCCAAGGAAGCGGGCAAGCTCGTCATCCTCGAGGGCGTCTATTCGATGCTCGGCGACATCGCGCCGCTCAAGGAAATGGTTGCGATCGCCAAGAAGCACGGCGCGATGGTGCTATCGGACGAGGCGCATTCGATGGGCTTCTTCGGTCCGAACGGACGCGGCGTGTACGAGGACCAGGGCTGCGAGGCGGACGTCGACTTCATCATCGGCACCTTCTCCAAGTCGGTCGGCACGGTCGGCGGGTTCTGCGTCTCGAATCACCCGAAGTTCGAGGCGATCCGCATGGCGTGCCGCCCGTACATCTTCACCGCATCGCTGCCGCCGTCGGTCGTCGCCACCGCCGCGACCTCGATCCGCAAGCTGATGCACGCGCACGACAAGCGCCGCCAGCTCTGGGAAAACGCGCGCGCGCTGCACGGCGGGCTCAAGGCGCTCGGGTTCCGACTCGGCACCGAGACGCCGCAGTCGGCGATCCTCGCGATCATCCTCGAGGACCAGACGCAGGCGGTCGCGATGTGGCAGTCGCTGCTCGAGGGCGGGCTGTACGTCAACATGGCGCGTCCCCCAGCCACGCCGGCGGGGACCTACCTGCTGCGCTGCTCGCTGTGCGCCGAGCATACGCCTGCCCAGATCGCCACAGTACTTCGGATGTTTGAAGCCGCCGGTCGGGCGGTTGGCGTGATCGCCTAATGTCGTTACGGGCGCAACCGCCCCTATCAACGGACCTGACCATCGGCTAAGATCGCGTAATGACCGGGGACATGGGCGAGACGGCGGGGGGCGCGGCGTCGGGCACGACGTGGCGCTCTTTCGCGCTGGTGACGATGGCGATACTCGGCGTGCTGGTGCTCGTCGCGCTCAGCTGGACGTTGCGGGAAGCAGACCGGCAACGGGATCGCGCCCTGGCTCTTCAGAAGCATAGCTATGAAGTGATGATCCTGTCGGCCAACCTGTCCGGCACGCTCGCTCGCGCCGAGGCGTCCCTCGGACGATACGTCATCAGCGTCGACGATCGTCTGGGCCAGGCCTATTCGGCCGATTGGCAACTGGCCTCCCAGCAGATCAGCCGCCTGAAGCAGATCACGCACGACAATCCCGACCAACAAGGGGCGATCGAAGCGTTGCGGCGGGCATTCCGGGTGCGCAGCAACGAACTCGGCGATATCGCGCTGAACACGTTCTACAAGCGCAACGATCAGGCGCTGGCGTTGTATTATAAGGCCCGCCAGGCCCCATCGCGCATGGCGATCGACACGTTGCTCGACACGATCGGGACTCAGGAACGCACCGTACTCGACCAGCGCACCGGCGCAGCGCTTGCATCGGTCGCCCGTTCCAGTGCCATCGCGAGCACGCTCGGCGTTTTTGGCGTCCTGATCCTGCTTGGCGCGCTGGCAATGGGCTGGATGACGGTCACCGCGCTCGGTCAACGCGCGGCCGCCCGGGCGGAGGCAGAAACCGAGCGCGACCGCTCGTTGGAGCTGGAGGCTGCGGTCGCCAAGGCATCGGCGGAATTGCTCAAGCAGGAAGCCAAGCTGCGGCAGGTTCAGAAGCTCGAGGCCGTCGGGCAGTTGACCGGCGGTATCGCGCATGACTTCAACAATATGCTGGCGGTCGTGATTGGCGGGCTGGAGCTGGCGCGCCGGCATGTCGGCGATGATCCGCAAGCCGCGCAACGCCATATTGCAAACGCAGCCGAAGGCGCGGATCGGGCGGCCGCCCTCACCCGACGCCTGCTCGCCTTTTCGCGCGAGGAATCCCTGCGATCGGAAACACTCGATCCGGCAACGCTGATTGGCGGCATGTCGGACTTGCTCGACCGCACGCTCGGGGATGGAATAACCGTCGTCGTGCGGCACGAATCGGACGGAGGCTGGATGGTCCGGTCCGATCGCATCCAGCTGGAGAACGCCGTTCTCAACCTCGCGGTCAACGCCCGCGACGCGATGGATGGACGCGGCCAGCTCACCATCACCGTGTCGCATGCGACTTTTGCCCAGGGTGACATCGGCACATGCGCTGCCGGAGACTTTATCGCGCTTGCCGTGTGCGACACCGGGTGCGGCATGCCGCCTGAATTGGTCGAGCGGGTGTTCGAGCCGTTCTTCACGACGAAGCCCTCCGGCAAGGGTACCGGGCTGGGGCTGAGCCAGGTTTTTGCCTTCGTGCGGCAAGCCGCCGGCGAAGTGGTTCTGGAATCGACCGTCGGCGTGGGAACGACGGTCACCTTATACCTGCCGCGCCACATTGCGCCGACCACGACCTCGGTGATCGGTGCATTCCCGGCGGCGGCCAAGCCGGAGCGCACCGCGCTCGACATTTTCGTGGTGGAAGACGACCCGCGGGTACTCAACGCGACCATGGGCGCGCTGGAGGAACTCGGGCACCGGGCGGTCGCGTGCGACGATCCGATCATTGCGCCCGGCGTGCTCGACGGCCTCGGCAACGTCGATCTGATCATCTCGGACGTCCTGATGCCGGGGCGTACGGGGCCCGAGCTGATCGACACCGTCACCCCGCAGCGGCCCGACATGGCCGTCCTGTTCGTCACCGGCTATGCGGGAGAAGCCGGCGGAGAAGCCCAGTTCGGCGGGCGCCACGTGCTGCGCAAACCGTTTACGCTGGCGGGCCTGGCCCGCGCCATCGACGCCGCCGTACAGGATCGTCCTCCGCACCCCGTCGACAGCATTGCCGCCGAATAACAGCCTGGTGGCGGACTTCCTCGCAAGCCGGGACAAGGATTAGGTAGCTCCGCCCGCATCGCCACGATATAGCCGGCGCATACCCGGCATCCGCACGGGTCAGAGGCCCTCTTCCTGCCATCATGAAGTCCATCGACCGCTACATGGCCCGGCTTATCGCGGTGCCGCTGTTTTCGACGCTGATCATCTCCGCGATGCTGCTGGTGCTCGACCGGATGTTGCGGTTGTTCGACTTCGTTGCGACCGAAGGCGGGCCGGTCAGCGTGGTGTGGCGCATGCTCGCCAACCTGCTCCCGGAATATCTAGGTCTCGGTATCCCGATCGGACTGATGCTCGGCATCTTGCTTGCCTTCCGAAAGCTCGCCACGTCGTCCGAGCTCGACGTGATGCGGGCGGTGGGGATGAGCTATCCGCGGTTGCTGCGCGTTCCGTACATGTATGCGATCGCGCTCGGCGCGATCAATCTGGCGATTGTTGGCTTCGTCCAGCCGGATGCGCGCTATGCCTACGAAAAGCTGCGGTATGAGCTGCGTACGGGCGCGCTCGGGGCATCGATCAAAGTGGGCGAGTTCACGCATTTCGGCAACGACATGACCCTGCGGATCGAACAAAGCCATGAATCCGGACGCAGACTTTCCGGGATCTTCCTGCGGCGTGACGACAAGAAAGGCGGATCGATCGCGATCACGGCTGCCAACGGCCAGTTCTTCGCGACGGACAATCCCGACGAGATCATATTCCGGCTCGACGAGGGAACGCTGGTGCGGACCGAGGCGAAGGTCCCGACGCCACGCGTGCTGCGCTTCACGGTGTTCGATCTGCCGATCCCACTTCCAAAGACGGAGAATTTCCGCGTCCGGGGGGCCGAGAACCTCGAACGGACCCTGCCCGAATTGGCGCGTATCGGCAGCGACCGGGCCGCGCCGCGGGAATTGCGCGATACCAGCCGCGCCGCCTTCCACTTCCGCACCGCCGAGGTTCTGACGATCCTGTTGCTGCCGCTGCTAGCAATTTCCCTGGGCGTCCCGCCGAAACGCTCGACATCGGCGCTGGGCGTCTTCCTGTCGATCATCATGATCGTCGCCTATCACAAGGTCAACGAGTACGCCCAAGCCGTCGGCGGCCTTGGCAAGATTGATCCGCTGGTCGCGATCTGGGTACCGTTTCTGATTTTCGCAGGGCTTACGCTCTGGATGTTCCACACCATTGCCTTCGTTCCGGGCGGTCAGCCGATCGGTGCGCTGGAGCGCGTGTTTGCAAAGCTTGGCAAGGCGATCCTCAAGCTGCTTCCGGGCCGCCGGGAGAAGACAGCATGATCCGCGCCCTGTTCCCGTCGCGAACCATCGCCATCTACATGGGACGCATGTTCCTGATCCGGACCTTCGCGGTACTGGCGATGCTCGTCCTCATTCTCCAGGCGCTCGACCTGCTCAGCGAATCGGGCCACATCCTTGCGCATCCCGGCAACGGCGAACCGCAGGTGTGGCAGTATCTGACGCTGCGGATCCCGGAGATCATTGCGCAATTCCTGCCCTTCTCGGTGTTGCTTGGTACGATCATCACCCTGTCCACGCTCAACCAGAACAGTGAGGTCATCGCGCTGAAGGCGTCCGGCCTGTCGGCGCACCAGGTGCTGGCGCCGCTGTTGATCACCAGCCTCGGCGTTGCCCTCATCTCGTTCACGTTCAATGACCGGGTCGTCAGCCGTGCCACCGCAACGCTCGATGCCTGGCAGAAGGTCGAATACGGTCCGATGCCGATCGATCGCGGCGACCGGACCAACGTCTGGGTGCGCGATGGTGACGATCTGATCCAGGTCGAGCGCGTACGCGGCATGGGCGACCACGCCAAGCTGACCAACGTCACGCTGTTCGACCGCACCAACGGGTCCCTCGTCGCGATCGTTACCGGTCAGAACGGCGTGCGCGACGGCCATGGCTGGAAACTTACGCCAGCGACGCGATTCGATGTCGCGACTGGCAAGAAGACACAACTTCCGGCCATCGTCATCGGGCAGTCTGTCCGCCCAGATCAGTTCACCTTGGCGACGATCGACGCGGGCGGCTTGTCGTTCGGTGCATTGCGATCCGCGATCGCGGATCTTGGTGCGGGCGGGCGTCCGACCAAGGCCCTCGAAGGTGCGATGTGGCATAAATTGTCAGCGCCGTTGTCGTCGATCCTCATGCCGCTACTGGGTGCCGTCGCCGCCTTTGGCCTGGCACGATCGGGAAAGCTGTTTGTCCGCGCCGTGATCGGGATGATGCTGGGATTTCTCTATTTCGTCGCCGACAACTTCGCGCTCGCGATGGGTAACATCGGCGCGTATCCGCCGTTCCTGGCAGCTTGGGCGCCGTTCCTGCTGTTCTTCATGATCGGCGAAGCGGTGTTGATCCGAACCGAGGAATGACGGGGGTCAGACGGCTGAACCCGCAACCCGTAGCGTTGCTGACGCGGCACCGGCTTCACGCTCACACGCTGGCCGGCACCAACGACAGGCCGCGTAGCCCCCGGACTGTTTATGGAACGGTAGACGATGGCCGAACCGTTCGTCCGACGTCTGGTCGAACCGTTGCTACGGGCACTCTGCCAAGATCCCTGCCCGCTCCCGGCACCCGTCGGATGCCGTGCGCGACCCTAGCGGGCGCGGACCATCGTGCTGCGCACCAGCCGGGCAACCAGGCCAGGAAGCCCCGCATAGTTCGATTTGTGATACGGCGAGTCCGGTGCGAGCGTCGCGACCAGGCGCCGATGCGCCTCGTTGAGGGCATGATACGGAACGCTCGGCAGCAGGTGATGCAGCGCGTGATAGCGCAGGCCCACGGGTGCCCAAAGCACCGGCAGAAGCGCAGGCGGCGGCACGTTGACGGTATCTAGATACTGCGCCGTGACCGTCATCGTTTCCCCGTCGTTGTCCCAAAGATGCGCGACCAGAGTCCGCACCTGGTTCAGGACATAGACGCCGGAGGCAACGCCAAGCGCAATCGCGAACATGTGCAACGGGAACACGCCGGCCACTACCGAAGCTATCAGGCCGATTGCCCATACGCTGCACGCGCCCTCGAGCCAGCGCCATTGCGCCGCCACTTCGCCTTCGGGCATGCGCCGACGGAACTGCGGATTGATCGACAACGACGAAAAGCGCGAAACCAGCAGGGTCCGCATGCCCGGCACGACCAGCGACAACGGCGTCAGCACCGCATAGCGGAACAGCAAGGCCATCGGCGCGAGGATCGAGGACACCAGGAACAACGGCAGGGTCCACGGCTCCATATGCGCCAGCGGTAGATACTCGGGATCTTCCGCTGTCCCATACCGCGTCTTGGCGTGGTGAAGGTTGTGCACGCCTTCATACATGAAGGACGGCACCAGCAGCGGAACGCCGACCACCGTGTTGAAGCCCAACCGGAACCCGGGCACCGCGCTATGCTTCATGTGCGACACTTCGTGGATGAACATACCCGCCCGATACAGGCCGAGAATCGCCACCACCGCCGCAACCAGGGCCCAGCCAACCGACCCGATCGTCATTGCGACGACGAGGCCCGCATAACCCACCGCAGCCGAAGCCAGCAGGTCGGTCCAGTAGATAGCGGGCTTGGGGGCATTCAGGTCGCGCGTAAGCTCGACCACCGCCCGCAGCATCGCCTTGTCGTCGGTGATGGCCGACAACGGCACGCGCGAAGGCGGCGTCGAGCGCTCATCGGCGCGGCGGTCGAAGGTCAGCATCGTTGTCGTCATGGAGGTAGCCATTGCAGGAAGATAGTGGCTAGATCTTGGCAAAAACAGGGGTCCAAGCCGTATCGGCCATGCAACGACTTGACTTAGCGTACCGGGCGCGGGAGGGCGCATGCTTTCAGCAAGGTGACTTATCCCGTGACCAGTGCTTCCATCGCCATTCGCCCGATCGCCAGCAAGGCTGATCGGAAGCAGTTCGTCGATCTCCCGTTCCGACTGTATAAGGGCGATCCCAACTGGGTGCCGCCGCTGAAAGGCGAAGCGCTCGGCCTGATCACGCCCGAAAAAAACGGCTGGTTCAGCCATGCCAAGGCGCAGCTGTTTCTCGCCGAACGCGGCGGCAAGGTCGTCGGGCGAGTCGCCGCGCACATCGACACGCTCGCGCTGACCATGAACCCCGCGCAGGGCTTCGGCCCGGGGTGCGGACAGTTCGGCCTGCTCGATGCCGAGGATGGAATCGTCGCCAACGCGTTAATTACTGCTGCCGAAGGCTGGTTGCGGCATCAAGGCATGAACCGCGTGCTCGGACCGATCAGCATGTCGGTATGGGAAGAGCCCGGACTCCTCGTCGACGGATATGATCACCCCCCGACGATCATGATGGGCCACGCCAAGCCCGAATATCGCGACTGGATCGAGAATGCAGGGTACACGCGGGTCAAGGAACTGCTTACCTACGAACTCGACATCACGCTTCCCTTCCCGCCGCTGCTGCAACGGATCATCGCTTCGGGCGAAAAGAACCCGCGGATTCGCATCCGCGAGGTCGACAAGACCAAGTTCGACGAAGAAGCGGCGATCATCCTCGCCATTCTGAACGACGCCTGGTCCGACAATTGGGGCTTCGTTCCGCTGACGGAGCCTGAGATCAAGGACGTTGGCGTCAAGCTCAAGCCCATCGTCTTCAACGACCTGATCCGGATCGCCGAAGTGGACGGACGGCCGGTCGCGTTCATGATCACTTTGCCCGACCTGAACGAGGCGATCGCCCCGCTGAACGGCAATCTGCTGCCGTTCGGCTGGGCCAAACTGCTGCTGTGGTTGCGCAAGCCCAAGGTCAAGACGATGCGCGTGCCGTTGATGGGCGTGCTCAAGGAGTTGCAGTCGTCCCGCATGGCGAGCCAGCTCGCCTTCATGATGATCGAATATATCAAGCGCGCCTCGGTCGCCAATTACGGCGCGACCCGCGGCGAGATCGGCTGGATCCTCGAGGACAATCAGGGAATGCGCTCGATCGCCGATGCCATCGGGTGCCATGTGAACAAGCGGTACTGGATCTACGAAAAGGCGCTGTAGCGCCGTCGGGGCGGCGGGCTTGCGGCGGACGGGCCGCAAGCCCCCTCCGCTCATTTGGCAGTCGGGTCGAAGCCTTCCGCAAGCCACTGCGCGCGTGTTTTGCATGTCCGATACACGATATGCGACCCGGTCGGGGTATCGACGATGCAATAGCGCTGAGGGTTGGAGGCATCCGCCGTCTGGGACGGTGCGTTCGACGACACGGCGGTCGGCGCGGCCGCTCCGCCATCGGGCTTGGCGTGATCGCGAGCAACGGCTGGGCTAGCGGCCGCTACCGCGCCTCCGACGAGCATAGCTACGAGCTTGAACATGATTTCCTCCGCATACCGTTGCCAGGATTGGCGCCGGTATGCGTGTTACTGCATTATGCGTGCCATACACCTCGCACGTGCGATTTCCATCACTTAGTGACCTTTCGTTACGAGGCCGCTGGGATATCTTGCCAACATTGCGAAAGTTTCGCCATTCTATGGTGCGACGTCCGGTTGGCTTGGATACCGATGGGTAATCTCTTTCCGCCAGGCCGCGCGGCTTCCCCGCAGCTGGCCTAACACCGCCAGCGCAGACCGATCTGATGGCCTTTACCGTCTGCGTTACCGCAGTGTGACCCAGGTCGGCGCGTGATCGCTGGCTTTCTCGCGCGCGCGATAATCCTTGTCGACACCGGCGTCGGTCAGCCGATCTGCCGCGATGGGGCTGAGCAGCAGGTGGTCGATCCGGAAGCCTGCGTCGCGCTGCCAGGCGCCGGCCTGATAGTCCCAGAAGGTCCAAACACCGCCCCCGGGATGCCGCGTGCGCAATGCGTCCGTCCAACCTTGCGCGATCAGCGCGCGCAGGCCAGCGCGGCTTTCGGGCTGCATCAACGCGTCTTCCTGCATCGCCCTGACGGAATAGGTATCGTCGTCATTGGGAATGACGTTGTAATCACCTGCCAGCACGACCGGGCGCTCCTCCGCCAACAAGTCCCGCGCGCGTGCGGAGAGCCGGTCGATCCAGCGCAGCTTGTAATCGAATTTGGGTCCTGGGCGCGGGTTGCCGTTCGGGAGGTAGATCGACGCAACGATCAAATCGTCGATCTCGACTTCGAGATAGCGGCTGTGGTCGTCTTCGGGTTCGCCGGCGAGACCACGCTGGCGCTCGACGGGTTCGGCCCCGCGCGCCAGGATCGCGACCCCGTTCCAGCTTTTCTGACCGTGCCAGACCACGCCATATCCGGCAGCCCGAATGTCGGCCTCGGGAAAGGTTTCGTCGCTGGTCTTAAGTTCCTGGAGGCACACCACATCGGGCTGCTGCTCTGCCAGATATTCCAGCAAACGCGGCAGACGCGCCTTGATGCCATTGATATTGTAGGTGACGATTTTCACGTGCGGGGCCCCTGCTGGTCGGGCCGGACGTTACACCGAGAAGCTGGAACCGCAACCGCAACCGGACGCCGCATTCGGGTTGGTAACCCGAAACGCCGCGCCACCGAGTTCCTCGACATAGTCCACCGCCGCACCGCGAACGAGATCCAGGCTGACCGAATCGACGACCAGGCGCACCCCATCCAGTTCGGCAACCGTATCGTCGGCGTCGACCGTGTCGGCGAAACCAAAACGGTATTGGAAACCCGAACAGCCCCCGCCATCCACCGCCAACCGCAGGATCGCCGGCTTGCCCTGCTTGGCGGCGGTCGCTGCCACGCGCGCGGCGGCCGAGGGTGTCAGCGCGATTTCAGGAGCGAGCGATGTAGCCATGGATGAAAGATAGGCTCTCGTGACGGCATCGGCAACCGGCAGCCGGATCAGTCTGCCGCGTCTGCCGCCGCCGGGCCTCCAACCGATACCGGGATCGCGTGGATCGACTTGTCCTGAGCGGCGACGAGATAATCGGCGGTCTGCAGGAATGGCACCGGATTCACCGCGTGGCCATCGATGCGCACTTCATAATGAAGATGGGGCCCCGTGGAGCGACCCGTCGAACCGAGCAACGCGATCAGTTGTCCGCGATGGACATGGGTCCCCGCCTCGACGAGGAGCTTCGACAGATGGCCGTAGCGCGTCTGGATGCCCTTGCCATGATCCAGCTCGACCAGGTTGCCATACCCCCCGGCACGCTCCGCACGGTCAACGACTCCGTCGGCAGTTGCATAGACGGGCGTGCCCATCGGGCCAGGAATGTCCACGCCAGCGTGCATCGCGGCTGTGCCGCGGAATGGATCGGAGCGGATACCGTAGTTGCTGGTGTAGGCCAGATGCTCGACCGGCTGCGCCGACGGAATGGCAATGACCCCCTGCTGCAACGTATCGAGCTTCTTCCACGTCATGAACAACGAGCGGAACTGCGTGTCGGCGCGGAGGTCCGCCTCGGCGGCGGCGCTGCTGGCAGCCTCGAACGGCCCGCCCATCGCAGGTCGCTGACGTTTCACGAGGCGCTCCGGCGCGATACCGAGGCTGCGAATGTGCGCAACCGTGCGGGATAGCCGCTGATCCGCCACGCGCCGAACGTCGCCTGCTGCGGCGAGTTGCTGCGCCTCGACCTTCTTGAGCGGTGCCACCACATCAGCTGCGACCGCGTCGGCCTTGGGATCGATGATCGGGGTGGGCTGCGACAGCAATGCGACATCCGCTTTGCCGCCTACCGCCGCGACCAGCAATGCCTGGCGTTGATCGACGCGAACCGCATGCGCCGCGACCGCAGCGCGGATGGTGGCGACGTCGTGCTGGAGCCGCGCGACACTGAGCCGCATCTGCGCGACCTTGATTTCCGGTGATTGCGGGGTTGCGACAATGCCGGTCATCGTTGCGGCGCCAACAGCCGCCTGGGCTACGCCATACGCCGAAAAACACATGGACACCGCAGCAACCGACGCTGCCACGGCCTGGGCGCGGGCGCCGATGCGGAAACGCTTGAGGTCGCGGCCGTCCTGCAGAATGAAATCGCGGGTCTTGAAGTAGGTGCCGACGCGCGAGGCGAACCGCGCTGCGGACGCAATCGAAATGATATTCGTTTTCATTGGACCCCGACGACCATTTGCGATTGCCGGAAATTCCAGCTCCCGCTCCTCTTCGACCGGTCTCAGCCCCCCGAAACCAGCCATGATCGTTTTGACGGAACTTTTTCCCATACGGCAAGTCGCGTAGCGCCCGTGCGCGTCGAAACGGCTGAACGCTACGGCGAGTCGTTGAATTGGCCGTCGGACGCCACGTTAACCATGCGAATCGTCAGGAAAGCGTCCGCACGGCGTCGAGGACCTGGTCCACGTGGCCAGGCACCCGCACCTTGCGCCAAACCCGAACGAGAATGCCGTCTGCATCGAACAGGAAGGTCGATCGATCGATCCCCATGTAGGTCTTGCCGTAGAGGGTCTTCTCGACCCACGCACCAAACGGCTCGAGCGCCGTCTCGGTATCGTCCGAGGCCAGCGGCACGATCAGGTCGTGTTTGGCGGCAAACTTGCGATGCTTCTCCGCCGTATCCCGGGAGACGCCCAACACTGCCGTACCCAAGGCGCGAAAGTCCTCGTAAGCGGCGCTGAAGTCCTGCGCCTCGCGCGTACATCCGGGCGTGTCGTCCTTGGGATAAAAATAAAGGACGAGCGGCTTGCCGACGTAGCTGCGCAGATCGATCCGGCTCCCATCGGACGCACACAGGTCCACGGCCGGAATCATCCCGCCTTCCGCCAACGCCGTCATGCCCCGCCTCCTTCCACTTGCGCCAACCATGTCGCCACTTCCTGCCGCGTGGCATCGAGCGACGCAACCACCTGTTGCCAGTCGGGCATGTGGAGCGCTTCGGCTATCAGCACTTGCGTCGCCACCCCCGGCGGCTGCGCGGATGGCGCGACCAGCCGCAGCGTGACAAGCAGACGGGCCAGCACGTCATACGCCCGCGCCATGCCAGCCGGAGCCACGCCCGCCTCGATCAGGGCATCGATCGCGCGGTGCAGATTGGGGTCGAAGCCGAGCCGATGGGTCAGCTGGGCCATATGGACCGCGAATTCGAGATCGACCAATCCGCCCGGCAGCAGCTTGGCGTCCAGCGGTCCAAGCGGCGGTTTGTGCTGCGCCATTTCACGCCGCATGCCGCCAGCGTCGGCAAGGATGTCCCGCTGTGGACGGTTGCCCCGCAATACGTCGCCGATGATCACCTGGACGGCCGCCCGCGCATCGTCGGATCCGAAGATGGCGCGCGCCCGGGTCAGCGCCATATGCTCCCAGGTCCATGCTTGCGCGCGCTGATAGTGCGCGAACCCGTCGACCGAAACGGTGAGCGGCCCCTGCGTGCCGGAGGGGCGCAGCCGCGTATCGATCTCGTACAATGGACCCGACGCCGTCGGCACCGACAGGGCCGCGGTCAGCCGCTGCGCCAGCCGATTGTAATAAAGCACCGCACCGAGCGGCTTTGCGCCATCCGACTCCGCTAGATAGTCCCCGGTGAACAGATAGATGAGGTCAAGGTCGGACGCATGGGTCAGCGCACCGCCGCCAAGGCGCCCCAACGCCAGGATCACCAGCTCGCTACCGGGAACGACCCCGTGCACCTGCGCAAAAGCCTCGATCGTCGCCTGCGCGAGCACGCCGATCGCCGCCTCGGCAACCCTTGCATAGCCGGCCGACACGTCCAGCGGATCGGCCACCCCCGCCACGATCTGAGTGCCGAGCGCAAACCGCTTTTCGCCGACCATCCGGCGAACGTGATCCAGTTTCGCCTGATAATCCTCGCCGCCGGCCATCTCGTGCATGAGAGCAGCCACCGGGCCGACCGGATCGAGCGCGCTCGCATCGATCAGGCCGTCGAACAGTTCCGGGCGCCCCGCGAGGTCTTCGGCGAGCGTTACGGCATGGCTCAGGACGAGGCCCAACAGCCGCGCGAGCGCCGGTCGCGCTTCCAGCAAACGGAAGAAATTGACCGCGCTCGTCAGCCGCGCCAGCATCCGGTCGAGCCGGATGATCGCGTCATGCGGATCGGGCGAACGCCCGAGCGCGAGGATCAGCCCCGGCAACACCGCCTCCAACGCAGCGCGGGCCGCTGGGCTGCGCAAGGCCGGATAGCTGCCGCTCCGCCATTGCTCGATACGCTGCACGGCGGTCGTGGTGTCGACAAACCCGGCCGCAGCGAATTGCGCGGTCAACGCGGCCCGGTCGAAGGACAACGCATCGCCAGCATCCGGGTCGAGGCCGTCATAGGTCCGCGCCGTCGCCGCGACGTGCGGCGAAAGCACCGCAAGCAACGCGGCGCCGTTCGCCACCCCGTGCAGCCGTGCCACGCCTTCCAGCGCATCACCGTCCGGCAACGTGTGCGTCTGGCGGTCCTCGATCATCTGGACACGATGTTCGATCGTACGGAACAGCGTGTAGGCATCGCAGAGCGCGTCCGCCTCCTGCTGATCGACCCACCCCGCCCTGGCCAGCGCCGCCAGGGCATCGCGGGTTGCGGGTACGCGCAGCGCGGGATCACGACCGCCGTGGATCAACTGATGGATCTGGGTGAAGAATTCGACCTCGCGAATCCCTCCCCTGCCACGCTTGAGATCAAACCCGGGCCCGAAGGCCTGACCCTGCGCATAATGGTCGCGAATGCGGCGCGATATCCCGCGGATCTCGCCGATCGCCCCGAAATCCAGGGCACGGCGCCAGACGAACGGTGCGACGGCGGTGAGGAAGCGCGCGCCAAGCGCAACATCGCCCGCGGCGGCGCGCGCACGAATGAACGCCGCGCGCTCCCACGGCAGGGCAAGCGATTCATAGTAGGAGATCGCGGCGTCCACCGACAGGGCGATCGGTGTGACCTCGGGCGACGGCCTCAGCCGCAAATCCACGCGCAGCACATACCCGTCGCCATCGCGCGCCTGGAGGAGCTCCACGACGCGCCGTGCGATCCGAACCGCCGCTACCTCAGGCGCTTCGCCGCGCCGACACGGCAGGGTTTGCGGATCGTAGATCAGGATCGGGTCAATATCGGACGAATAGTTGAGCTCGCGACTGCCCTGTTTGCCCAGCGCGATTGCCGCAAAACCAACCGGCCGCGCGTCGGGCGTCCGTTCCTCGATCGCGGTTCGGATCGCCGTATCGAGCGCAAGATCCGCGAAATCGGACAGCGTTCGCGTAACCGTGGTGAGATTGTCGATCCCGGCGAGGTCGCCAATTGCGACGCGAAGCGCCAACCGCCGTCGCGCGAGACGCAGACGCTGCGCGACCGGCAGACCGTCCAGATCCTCGGTCAGCCCGTCGAGCGGCGGGAGTTCGCCCCGCATCAAGGCCTGCGCCAGCACCGGCTCGCGGTCGAGAATCAGCGCGAGAAACGGAGCATCTCGCCGCGCTCGCTGGACCGCCCACACCACAGCTTCGTCGACTTGCATCGTTCAATACGCTCCGCCGCAATTCTTATCGACTTCCCGGCGCGCAGAGCAACAATACGGCGCATCGATCGTTATGGCATGATGCGCACGCTTTCTGCCATTCCTTCGGAACTGTCGATGCACGCTGCGTGCGTCATCGCTGCCCCACGGCGCGGCGACATGTTGAGCGCGTCTTTGAAGTGCGCTTACCAGTGTGAAGCGGACAACCCGTCAGACTTCGATCATCTTCTGAAGGCACTCGACCAGATTGGTCTGGGCTCCGTAGGCACTACGATCAGGACCGGCGATCGCGACTGAGATCGTCTACTTCGCCCATGATCGTGTCGAGGGCGCTCATTCCCGGCTCATTGGTATGCGTGCGGCGCGACGGTAGCGAATTGTCCCCCATAACGGCTTCAAGCGCAACGCGACCACGCGCGACGCGGCTCTTGATGGTTCCTACGGCAACGCCGCAGATTTCAGCCGCTTCCTCATAGGCGAAGCCGCCTGCGCCCACCAGGATCAGCGCTTCTCGCTGCGGCTGCGGGAGATGCAGCAATGCGCGCTGCATGTCACCCAGCTCGACATGCTTGTCCTGGCTGGCAGGCGCGGCGAGGATCCGATCCGCGACCAGATCGTCCCACTCGCCCTTGAAGCGCGCACGACGCATCTGCGAAAGGTAGAGATTGCGCAGGATGATGAAGGTCCATGCGCGCATGTTCGTGCCAGCCTGGAACCGCTGCCGTGCGGCCCAGGCTTTCATCAGGGTTTCCTGCACAAGATCATCGGCAAGATCGCGATTGCCGGACAGCGATCGTCCGAACGCGCGGAGATGCGGAATGACCTGCGCCAATTCCTTTTTGAATTCGGGATCGGACAACGCAACGTGCTCGACCGCTGGCGCGTCGTCCTGAATGTCGTCCTGATCGATCGCGTCGGTCATGAAATCCTGTCTCGTAGCGGCCTACGCCACACATGGGGACAACTTGCCGCAAAGTCCATCATCGACCCTGCGGTTATCCCCGTACCAATAAAGTTTAGCGGTTGAAAACCAGCAAGATGACCGCAAAAAGTACGACCACCAAGGCAAGCGATATGCCCAGGACGTACCGCGTCACATGGGGCGTCGCACCGGCGCGGGCATCATCGCGGCCAACCCTGATCTTGTCGTCGTCGGCCATCCGTGCCCCGCTTCGTTCTGATTCCGTATCGTATGGAACCCTAACTTACGGACCCCGCCAAGGGTTCCCGACGACCGACGGGAACCCTCGCAGGCATCGGCATTTAGATCGCGGGAACGGTCGTCTGGTCGAAGAACAACGCTTGGGCGATCGCCGCCTTGACGGTCGAACGCTGGAACGGCTTGGTTATCAGGAAGGTCGGCTCGGGACGCTCCCCGGTCAGCAGGCGCTCGGGGAAGGCGGTGATGAAGATCACCGGCACTTCGAACTCGGCCAGAATGTCCTTTACGGCATCGATGCCCGAGCTGTCGTCGGCCAACTGGATGTCGGCGAGCACGAGGCCCGGACGATCCTCCATGGCGAGCGCAACGGCCTCGTCGCGCGTAACCGCGACGCCCGTCACATCATGCCCGAGGTCGCGCACGATCGTCTCGATGTCCATCGCGATGATCGGTTCGTCCTCGATGATGAGCACGCGCGCCCGGGTCTGCTTCTCGATCTCGGACAAGGCTTCGGCCACCAGTGAATCCACTTCCTCCGGCTCTACCTCGATCAGGTAGGCCGCGTCTTCCGGGGTAAAGCCCTCCATCGCCGTCAGCAAAAGCGCCTGCCGCGACAACGGGGTCATTCGAGCGAGACGGGCCCGCGCGATCGCTTCCTGCCCGTCGCCATCCCCCGCGCTCATGTTCTCCGGCGTTTCATCGTAGTTCGTCGACGTCCAGATCGCGTGGAACATGCGATACAGACCAAGCCGCGGATCGACGTCGCGCGGGAACTCCTCTGGCGCCGCGACGATTGCCTCCAGCGTCGCACGAACATACCGGTCGCCGTGCGTCTGGCTACCGGTCAGGGCGCGGCCGTAGCGGCGCAGAAAGGGAAGATGGGGGGCGAGCTGCTGTCCAAGCGACATGGCTGTCGGGGTCTCCGTGATGGGTCGGTCGGGTGGTCTTGTGGAAGCGCCCCCCGGCATATGCAACGCGTTTTCTGGCTTCGACATGGTCGAAACTTAATTTCGCATCGGAAGGGGAACAATCGAAGCGCTATTTGGTTTCATGACCCAATCGGGCCGATTGCATTCTTCGTGCAGCGGTTTTCTCAAGCCGGATTGTTACGGCAGCATTTTGACTCTATCCGGGATCCGGATCTTAGGGGGATGGCATTGCGTTCGGGCGACGACTCTTTGAAAAAGCCGGGAGCGGCCGTGGCGCCGAAGACCGGGGGCTCTGCCGCGGGTGCGAAGGTGCAAAGCAAGGATCGCGACATGGGCGCGGCTCTGCGAACCGTGTATCAGCGCACGGTCGAGGAGGAGATCCCGTCAGAGATGCTCGACCTTCTTGGCAAGTTAGACTGATCCTGCGGTGACCGAATTCGCGGGCGACACTACCCCCGCGCGGACAGGCCGAAAGATCGACCGCGTCCCGACGGGAGCCAAGGTCTTTCTGATCCTCAGCGCGGCGCTGTTGCCGTTGGCCATCATCGCATTCTTCGCGACGCTACGGACGGCCGAGCTGGCCGATGAGGCGACGCGTGCGCAAATGCGGGTCACTACCACCGAAAGTGCCCGCAAGCTGGCGATCGAACTGATCGGCGACATGACGGCGCTGCGGGTATCGCTCAACGCGCTGGAACTCGATGCAGGCGACGCACCGAGTTGCGCCCGGGCGCAGGGCGTCTTCGCGCCCCAGCTCACGGCAGGCACGCGGTTCGCGATTACCGACGCACGCGGGCGGGTGATTTGCGGTGCGCCCCTGCCGGTTGCCGCGTCGGCGGCGCCGCCCAGCCTGGATGGCCCCGTCACGGCGCGGATCTACCCGGGTCGCGGCCTGACGCTGTCGACCACCAGCAGTTCGGGCCGGACGCGCGCGGCGGCGTATTTCCCCGCCGCGGTGCTCGAGGCGGTCTCGGCTCCAAGCGCATACGCCCAAGCGTACGAATCCGAACTCGTTCTGGATCGACGCACGCTCACGTTGCAACAGCTCCCACGCCAGAACCCGCTCGAACGCCGGACAGCGCTCTCGATGCCGATCGGCGTCGATGACATTGCGCTCGTGACCCGTACGCCGACCGCGCCGATCACGTCTCCGGTCCTGATTGCACTGGTCCTGCCGATCGTGATGTGGGCGGCTGCCGCCGGGATCGGCTGGTTCGTGGTCGATCGGTTGCTGATCAGGTCGCTTCGCCAGTTGCGGAGCCGCGTAGCCCTCTTCATTCCGGGCGAAGAGATCGATCCGGGCGTGATGCATGCCCTCCCCGCCCAGGAAATTCGGGAACTTGGCGAGACCTTCCGCGCCATCAGCCGTACCGTCGCGGAGCACGAGGCGGGGCTGGCCGAAGGGCTTGTCCGCCAGACCAGACTGACCCGCGAAGTGCATCACCGCGTGAAGAACAACCTTCAGGTCATTTCCAGTCTCATCAATTTCCACGCGCGCGCCGCCCGCAGCCGCGAAGCCGCCGATGCCTATGCGTCGATCCAGCGTCGCGTCGACGCGCTGGCCGTGGTGCATCGCAACCACTTTGCCGAGATCGAGGAAAATCGTGGCCTGCAGCTGCGCTCGGTGATCGGCGAACTTGCCGCCAACATCCGCGCCACCGCACCGGAAGAGGCGCAGCTGAGCATAGCGCTGGATATCGCGCCGTTTCTGGCCAACCAGGACATTGCGATCGCGATTGCCTTCCTGATTACCGAGATCGTCGAACTCGCGATCACCGTCAACGCGACCACGCAGGTGCGGATCTCGGTATCGAGCGATCCATCGGAGCAGCGCGCCCTATTGCGGATCAACTCGCCGTCGCTCGTCGATAGCGATGCGATGCGGACCCTGGTGCAGGAACGCTACGGTCGCGTCATCGAGGGGCTGTCACGGCAGTTGCGGTCGAAACTGCACTATGATCCGCTGGTCGGTGCGTATGAAATTTCCGTCGCGATCACCGGCCGCGACTGACGTAACCGTCATTACGAAAAATACGCAGACGCGATGTTTTTGCTGGAACCAGACAGCGGGCAGTCCGTTTTATGCTTCGGATAGCGAATTTATGCCCCCCCGCTCTCGCTATCCGCAACATGGGCCCGGTCGCGCTTACCCCTCCCCCCCCCGGTGGCGCGTCCGGGCCCAATTCTCTTCAGCATCGTCGGAATTGTCTTCGAGCGCGCCGATCGCGCGTTGGAGCCGGAACGATCTTGCCGCTGGATCATTCCGTCCCCAGGCATCCAACCTTGGCTGGAAGCTGATCGTCAAAGGAGATTCGTATGCGTAAGGTTCTTAGTCTCGCTCTCATCGCCAGCGCCGTTCTGGTCAGCGCCTGCAACACCGTCGAAGGTGTCGGCAAGGACGTGAAGTCGGCCGGCAACACCGTTGCCAAGACGGCAGACAGCGCGAAGTAAGCGACGCTTCAGCATTGAAAAAGGCCGTCCCCGGGTGCCGGGGGCGGCCTTTTTTTTTGGATAGGTAAGCCAGGGAACCGCAGCCGGCTGACCGATCGGTCAGCTTTCGACGAGATCGGTCATTTCGGCCTTCTTGCGGCCGCGCTCCGAAAACCAGATCGCGATCAGCGCAAGTTCGTAGAGCAGCACCAGCGGCACCGCGAGCATGATCATCGATCCAGCATCCGGCGGCGCAAGAACGAGCGCCAGCGCAAAACATCCGACGATCGCATAGCGCCGGGCGGCAACCAGCTGCTTGCGGGTAACGAGGCCGGCACGTTCGACGATCATCAGCACGACCGGCATCAGGAATGCGATCCCGAAGCCAAACAGGAACTGCATGATGAAATCGAGGTAGCTCGCCACCGACGTCAGGGCTTCCTGATGCACGCCCCCGAGGTTGCCCTGGAAACTGAGCAGGAAGTGGAGCGCCGCCGGAACGGCGACGAAATAGGCCATCGACGCGCCCATCGCGAACAGGACGGGCGTGGCGATCAGGAACGGCAGCAAGACGCGTTTCTCCTGCCGATACAGACCCGGCGCGACAAAGCCCCAAAGCTGGTTCGCGATGACCGGAAAGGAGATCATCAGCGCCGCGAACAGTGCGATCTTGAGCTGCACGAAAAAGCCGTCGAACACGCCGATCGTGACGATCTTCGTCTGTCCTGCCTTCAGCAGCGGCTGGACCAGAATGGCGAAAATATCCCGCGAAAAGACATAGGTCACGATGACGGCGACGAACACGGTCGCCAGCGAATAGAAGAGCCGCCGCCGGAGCTCGATCAGATGGTCGAGCAACGGGGCGCGGCTCGCCTCCAGATCATCGACGGGGGCGTTCATGACTGGACCGCGCGGGACGCGGGCGAAGCGGGACCTGCCGGGGGCGTATCGGCCGCCGCAGGCTGCGCCGGGCCGGCCGGCCCGCCATGTGGCGGCAGCAGCACGGGCTGCTCGACGGTATGCGGTGCCGCATCCTCCTCGGCGGCGGAGGCAGCGGAGTCCGCTGACGGCAGCATCTGGACCGGCGTCGGTGGATGTTCGCGCATGATGCGCTCATTCTCCGCCGCCCATTTCTTTTCCATCTCGTGCAGTTCCGCCTCACGCAGCATCGAATCGAAGCCCGATCGGAACTGCGTCGCAACCCCGCGCACCCGCCCGATCCAATAGCCTGCCGTGCGCATCGCCTTGGGCAGGTCCTTGGGCGGGATGACGAGCAAGGCTACGACCCCGAGAATGATCACCTCAGACGATGCGACGTCGAACATGCAGCTACCGGTCCGAAATCAGACTTCGCGGTCGCGAACGCGATTGCCGTCGCGGTCGAACACAGGGTCCGCTGCCGCCTTGGCTTCGATCCGGCTCGGCTCGCGGCCCGGCTCGTCGTCTTCGGCCATGCCCTTCTTGAACTGCTTGATGCCCTTGGCGACGTCACCCATCATGCTGGAGAAGCGACCGCCGCCCAGCACGAGGATGGCGATGACGCCGAAAATGAGCCAGTGCACAAGGCTGAAACCACCCATGGTCAATCTCCTAGGAATTCATTCTATCTAGTCTTCATCGTACGCGTTTGCCACCTCCATAGTTTCAAACGCGAGATCGATGGGATCAAGAAGCCCTGCCGCCTTGAGGTCCTCCAGCCCGGGGAGATCCCGACGGCTGGCCAATCCGAAGTGCGCAAGGAACTCGGCCGTGGTCGCATATAGCAAGGGACGGCCCGGCACTTCGCGCCGCCCGGCGGGCCGGATCCACCCGGCCTCCATCAACACGTCGAGCGTTCCCTTGGAAATCTGAACCCCGCGGATCGCCTCGATTTCCGCGCGTGTCGCGGGTTCGTGATAGGCGATGATGGCCAGCGTCTCGATTCCCGCGCGACTGAGCTTGCGCGGTTCCTCGTGGGTGCGCCGCAGCAGGTGCGCCATGTCGGACGCTGTCTGAAAGTGCCAGCGATCCCCCCGCCGCACGAGTTCGATCCCGCGACCGGCGTAATCGGCCTGCAACCGCGCAAGCGCCGGCTTGACCTCGACCCCGCCGAGATGGGTCCGGATCGCATCCGCGGTCATCGGTTCGGTAGCCGCGAACAGCACCGCCTCCACGGCGCGGACCGTTGCGTCGGGCGGCGTCACGCAGCGCCCGCCACGATCGCGCGGATATACAGTGGCGCGAACGGTGACTGCTGGCGCAGCTCGACCTTGCCTTGCTTCGCCAATTCGAGCGCGGAGAGAAAGGAGGATGCGAGCGCGGACTTGCGGAACGGACCGTTCGCATCGTCGGGCAGGAACGTCTCGATGACGCTCCAGTCGATCTGCGCGCCCACCAGCCGCGACACGCGCGCGAGCGCTGCCTCCAGCGTCATCACCGGGCGCTGGGCAACGATGTGCATCACCGGCCTGGTTCGTGCCGTGATCACCCCATAGGCCGATATCAGATCGTAGATTTCCGCCTGCCACAGCGCCTTGCGCATCGTCCGCAATCCCTCGGGCGCGCCCCGCAGGAACACGTCGCGCCCGACTCGGTCGCGGGAGACCAGCCGCGCACCCGCTTCGCGCATCGCACTCAAGCGTTCGAGCCGAAGGTGCAGGCGCAACGCCAATTCCTCCGGCGATGGCTCGATTTCGGGATCGCGCGGCAACAGCAGCGCTGATTTCAGATAGGCCAGCCACGCTGCCATCACGAGATAATCGGCGGCCAGCTCGAGGGTCGCCTTGGCATCCTCGACAAACCGCAGATATTGGTCGACCAGCGCGAGGATCGAGATCTGCTTGAGATCGACTTTCTGGTTCCGCGCGAGGGCGAGCAGCAGGTCCAGCGGACCTTCCCAGCCTTCGATATCGAGCGTGAGGGTTTCGGGCGTGTCGGTCATGCGTTGCGCGGCACGCTACCAAATTCGCGCATGGAGGGGGAGCGGCTTGTCACGTTGACGCGGTGAAGGGCGGAGTGATGAATCCCCGTCACCCCGGCGGAGGCCGGGGCCGCCAAGTTTGCCGTTTTCCCGCGAAGGCGGGAATCCAGAGCCGAGCAGAACAACGACCTGCAGTTCTTGCGACTCCTGGACTCCCGCGTTCGCGGGAGAACAGCAAAGGTTTCGCAAAGGTCGCGCCCACTCCGGGGTGATGCGTGTACTGCGGCTGCGCCAATCTGCGCCCCCCGCCCCCTCAAACCAGCGCAAGCAACGCATCCCGCTTGGCGATCAGCGCGGCCATGTCCCCCTCGGGCACCACCCCCGCAACCGTTGCCATCGCGCGATCGAGCCGGTCGCGCGACACTGCCGCCATCTCGCCGAGCCGCCCCGCGATATCGATCATCTCGTCCATCCGTGCCCAGCAATCGAGGACCAGGTCGCACCCCGCGGCGATCGCTCCGGCGGCCTTGTCGCCCGCGCTCCCCGACAGCGCCTTCATGTCGATGTCGTCGGTCATCAACAGGCCATCGAAGCCGATCCGCTTGCGGATGATCTCTTCGATGACGATGGGCGAAAGCGTGGCGGGTCGATCGCGATCCCACGCCTCGAACACGATATGCGACGTCATGCCCATCGGGGCGTGCCTGAGGCTGGCAAAGGGCTGCAGATCGACGGCAAGCTCCGCATCCGTCGCGGTGACGGTCGGCAGGTGATAGTGCGTGTCGACCCGCGCCCGCCCGTGGCCAGGCATATGCTTGACCACGCCGACGACGCCCGCAGCCCGCAACCCATCGAGGATCGCCCGCCCCATGGCGGCAACGCGCAACGGTTCGGAGCCCAGCGCCCGGCTGGTAATCGCCTCGGTCGTGTCGGGTTGCGCGACGTCGAGCAGCGGCAGGCAATCGACCGTGATCCCCACTTCGGCGAGCATCAGGCCGATCGCCTGCGCGTTGACTTTTGCCGCCTCGATCGCGGAGATCGGTGCAATATCGTAGAGCGCGTCGAACGCGGGTCCGGCTGGGAATTCCGGCCATTCGGGCGCGCGCATCCGCGCGACGCGGCCGCCCTCCTGGTCGATCAGGATCGGCAGGTCCGCCCGCCCCGACACAGCCCGGAGACTGTCAGTCAGCGCGCGGAGCTGGCTCCGGTCCGCGATATTGCGCTTGAACAGAATATAGCCGGCGGGCTCCACGGCGCGAAAAAAAGCGCGTTCGTCGGGCGTAAGGGTCAGGCCGGACAGGCCGAAAATGACAGGCTTCATGCGCCCGTCCTATCGCCCCGTGCCCGCCGCGTCACCCCGCTGCCGCGTCAGATCCTGGGAACGAAGCACGCCTGGCCGGCCGCCGCCAGCTTGCCGCACAGGCTGGTCGCCTGGCCCGCGCTGCCGGCATTGACGCGCAGTCGGTAGACGGTTCGGCCATTGACCTGCGCCATCTGTACCGATTTGCCCAGCGGGGCGAGATAGCCGAAGCGCCTGGTGATCCGCGTCCAGCTCTCGTTGGCGTCTGCCTCGCGGTCGAACGAGCCAAGCTGGACGACAGCCCCGCCGGACCGTTCGCCCGAAGCGGTCGGAATCGCGGAAATCGCCTTGCTGGAACCTGCGTCGATCTTGGTGGGTACCACCTTCTTTCCCGCGATCGGCGTTTCGGGCGCGGCCGCCATGTCGATCGAGGAATTGCCCATGCCGACGCCGTTGCTCGTCGCGATCGCAGTATCCCCCTCGCCATCGACCACCATTCCGCCGGGCTCGGTCGGACGGATCTTATAGTCGCCAGCCGGTGCAGCGATCAGCGCGCCGTTGCCGTTGATCCCCCGGTGGGTGTCCCAATAGCGGTAGCCGAGGATCGCGACCGCAACCAGCAGGAGCAGGGCGACGATGATCAGCACGATCCGGATAACGGGCGTGCGGCCGTCGTTGACCTGCTCGACCGTCTCCAACCACGGCAGCCGGTCGTTGTCGCGCATCTCCCGCTCGCTCAGCGCCATCAATTCATCTCCTGCACCGCCTGGACGCCCATGATGCCCAGGCCATTGCGAATGATCTGCCCGATCCCCTCCGCCAAGAACAGCCGCGCGCACGTAACGCCCGGGTTGTCCGCCAGCAGGAAACGCCGGTCCGGGCGATCGTTGCCGACATTCCATAGCGCATGGAGCGAAGCCGCCAAGTCATAGAGATAGAAAGCAATTCGATGCGGCTCGCGCGCCGCGGCGGCGGTGTCGACGATGCGCGGGAACTGTGCCGCCAGCTTCACCAGTGCAAGGTCTTCCGTATCAAGCCGGGACAGGTCGACCACGTCGCAGGTGATTCCCGCCTCGGTCGCGCGGCGGTGCAGCGACGCGATCCGCGCGTGGGCGTAATTCACGTAGAAGACGGGGTTGTCCTTCGACGCCTCGACCACCTTGGCGAAATCGAAGTCCATCTGCGCATCGGCCTTGCGCGTCAGCATGGTGAAGCGGACGACGTCCTTGCCGACCTCGTTCACGACATCCGCCAGCGTGACGAAATTGCCCGCGCGCTTCGACATCTTGATCGGCTCGCCGTTGCGCATCAGCCGCACCATCTGGACGAGCTTGACGTCGAACCGCGTCTTGCCCCCGGTCAGCGCCTGCACCGCCGCGACGATCCGCTTGACCGTCCCCGCATGGTCGGCACCCCAGATGTCGATCAGCGCGTCGGCGGTCTGCGCCTTCTGGTAATGATAAGCGAGATCCGCGCCGAAATAGGTCCACTGCCCGTTCGACTTCTTGATCGGGCGATCCTGATCGTCGCCGAACTGGGTCGAGCGGAACAGCGGGAGCACGACCGGCTCCCAATCCTCGAGCTCCTGTCCCTTGGGCGCTTCGAGCACACCGTCATAGATCAGGCCCCGCGCACGCAGATCGTGCTCCGCCGCCTCGGGCTTGCCTGCCGCCTGAAGCTCGGCTTCCGAGGAGAACAGGTCATGGTGGATGCCAAGCTGCGCGAGATCCGCCTTGATCAGCACGAGCATCGCCGCAACCGCGCGGGTCCGGAACAGCACGAGCCATTCGCCCTCGGGCTTGCCGACATACGTATCGCCGAATTCGTTGGCGAGCATCTGCCCGACGGGAACGAGATAGTCGCCCGGATACAGGCCCTCGGGGATCTCGACCGTCTCGCCGAGCGCCTCGCGGTAGCGCAGGTGGACCGAGCGTGCGAGCACATCGACCTGCCCGCCCGCATCGTTGACGTAATATTCGCGGATCACCTTATGCCCGGCGAACTCGAGCAGCGCGGCGAGCGCATCGCCGACGACCGCGCCACGGCAATGCCCCATGTGCATCGGGCCGGTCGGATTGGCCGAGACATATTCGATGTTGACCGTCGTCCCCGCGCCACGGGTCGACCGACCGTAATCGCCGGCGGCATCGTGGATCGCGGACAATTCGGTCCGCCACGTGTCGTCGGTCAGCGTCATGTTGATGAAGCCCGGCCCCGCGACCGACACGCTCGAAACCTCGTCGAGCGCCTCCAGATGCGCCGCGATCTTCTCGGCGAGCGCGCGCGGGTTGGTCTTGGCGGGCTTGGCCAGCACCATCGCGGCGTTGGTCGCAAGATCCCCATGCGTGATGTCGCGCGGCGGCTCCACCGTCACGTTCGCGCGCGACAGGTCGGCGGGCAGATCGCCCGCGGCGACGAGAGCATCGAGCGCCGCATCGATGTGCGCGGCGAAACGGGTGTAGAGGGTCATGATCGGTCCGGTCTTGTCAGCGAGCGCGGCGCATAGCCGAGTTGCGCGCGCGGGGCAAAACATCGCGCATATCGCGACAAAAGCAACCGGCCACCATCATCAGTGATTGATTACGCTGCGACACCTTGCCTACCATCGCGGCAACATCTTCTGGAAAGGTCGCTCATGCATTCCAAGTCACTCCTGCTCGCCGCCACAGCGGCGTTGTTCGCGCTTACCCCGGCCATAGCGCAGGACAAGGCGGCGGCGCCCGCGGGCGGCGACATTCCCAAGACCTTCACCCCGCCAGAGACCGGCCGCGACTATGTCAAGCGCGAGGCGATGATCCCGATGCGCGACGGGACCAAGCTCTACACCGTGATCGTCTACGCCAAGGGCCTGACCAACGCACCGATCGTGCTGACGCGCACACCCTATAACGCCAAGGGCCGCGCCAACCGGACCGACAGCACGAGCGAGCTGTCGACGCTGCCGCTCGCCGACGAGATGTTCGTCAAAGGGGGCTACATCCGCGTCTATCAGGACATTCGCGGCAAATACGGCTCGGAGGGCGATTACGTCGTCACCCGCCCGGTGATCGGCCCGCTCAACAACACCAAGGTCGATCACACGACCGACGCGTACGACACGATCGACTGGCTGGTGAACAAGGCGAACCTGCCGCAGTCGAACGGCCGCGTCGGGATGATCGGCTCGTCCTACGAGGGGTTCACCGTCGCGATGGCGCTGCTCCACCCGCACCCCGCGCTCAAGGTCGCGGCGCCGCAGAGCCCGATGGTCGACGGCTGGATGGGCGACGACTGGTTCCACTATGGGGCGTTCCGCCTGCCCAACATCGGCTGGCTCGGGTCGCAGACCGGCTACAAGGGCGCCGGCAAGTCGCCCCCCTCGGGCGGATACGACGATTACGACAATTTCCGCACGATCTCGGCGGGCGATTGGGCGAAGAAGTCGGGCTACGACCAGCTTCCCTACTGGAACCGCATGGTCCAGCATCCCGCCTATGACAGCTTCTGGTCGGGCCAGGCGCTCGACACGTTGCTCGCCGCGAGCCCCTCGAACGTCCCCACGCTGTGGGAACAGGGCCTGTGGGATCATGAGGACATGTGGGGCGGGATCCACGCCTATGAGGCATTGGTGAAAGCGGGCCACCAGTCGAACAACTATCTGGTGATGGGCCCGTGGCGCCACAGCCAGGTCAACCGCGACGGCCGCACGCTCGGCCCGCTGACGTGGAACGGCGACACCGCGCAGCAATATCGCGAGGACATGGTGCTGCCCTTCTTCAACCAGTATCTGAAGGACGGCCCCGCCGTCACCCTGCCCGCCGCCGCGATCTACAACACCGGCGCGAACCATTGGGACAGTTTCCCCAAATGGCCGTTGTCCTGCGACAAGGGCTGCGACACGCCGCTGACACCGCTGTATCTCCAGGCGGACAAGGGCCTCGGCTTCCAGCGGGCGGCGAACGGCGGGGACAGCTATGTCTCCGATCCCGCCAACCCCGTCCCGTACCTGCCGCGTCCGATCAATTTCGAGGACGGCCGCTGGGGCGACTGGCTGGTATCCGACCAGCGTTCGGTCGACGGCCGCACCGACGTGATGAGCTATTCGACCCCGGTGCTGACCAAGACGGTCAAGGTCTCGGGCGTGCCATGGGCGGACATCTTCGCCAAGACGACCGGATCGGACGGCGACGTCGTGGTCAAGCTGATCGACGTCTATCCCGACGAGGTCGCGAGCAACCCCAAGATGGGCGGCTATCAGCTCGCGATCAGCCTCGACATCTTCCGCGGCCGCTATCGCGACAGCTTCGCGAAGCCGACCGCGATTCCGGCGAACAAGACGCAGGAATATCGCTTCCGCCTGCCCGCGGTGAACCACGAATTCCTGCCGGGTCACAAGATCATGGTGCAGGTGCAGTCGTCGCTGTTCCCGGTCTATGACCGCAACCCGCAGACCTTCGTTCCCAACATCTTCCTGGCGAAGCCCGGCGATTACAAGAAGGCGACCGTGACGATCCAGCACGGCAGCGTCGGGGCAAGCGCGGTGTTGCTGCCGGTGGTGGCGCAGTAAGCGACCTTCAGACGACGCTTCCCCCTTTAGACTACGCTTCCCCCTTCAGACTACGCTTCCCCGGCGAAGGCCGGGGCCCAGTAGCGAGAACCAAGGTAACTGGTAACAGCGCCTAGTTACCTCGACCTTCGCTACTGGGCCCCGGCCTCCGCCGGGGAAGTGAAGGTTTGGGACGTGAAGGGTTTGGGACGCGAAGCGGTGGAGAACAGCAACGGTGCTACACCAGCCCCGCCACCGCCGCCGTTCCCTTGGACGACGGGAACAGCGCAGCCATCGCCTTAGCCGGCTCCACCCCGAAATGCCCCGCAACTGCGCCACCAATAAACGCGTCGAGCTGCATCGTCGGCCGCAAATCGCGCCCCTCGAACAGCGCGGCCTGCGCCAGCCCCGGCCAGTCGGCCAGCACCCGCCCGCCGCGCACCGCGCCGCCGAGCAACATCGCCGAACTGCCGGTCCCGTGATCGGTCCCGCCGGTCCCGTTGACCGCGACGGTCCGCCCGAACTCGGTCGCGACCAGCACCATAGTATCGTTCCATAGCGGCCCGAGCCCGGTCTGGAGCGCGCCGATCATCGCATCCAGCCCCTTGAGCTGCGCGCTCAACCGTCCACGCTGCCCGGTATGCGTGTCCCAGCCGCCGGTCTCGATCATTGCGATCCGCGCGCCGTTGGCGGGCGCCATCAGCCGCGCGGCGAGTGCGCCCGTCGCGGCGGCATTGGCCCCACCGCCCGCCGCCAGATCCCCGGTGAGCGCACGCGTCCCCATCGCCTCGCTCCACAAGGCGTGGAGCTGGCTGTCGCCCTCGTACAGCATCGAGACGCGCTGCATCAGATCGTCCGAAGCCTGTGGCAGGCTCGACGGCGCGTAGGACGAGACGTCGTTTGGCCCGCGCAACGCAAGCGGCACCGTGGCCGATACCGCGATCGCCTTGGCCTGGGTCGGCGGCAGCACGCCGAGCAGCCGGTTCATCCAGCCGTCCTTGAGCTGATACGCCCCGGTCCCGCCGCTCTCGAGCACGTTCTGTCCGTCGAAATGCGAGCGATCGCGATAGGGCGACGCGACCGCATGCGCGAACACCGCCTGCTTCCTCGCGTACAGCCCCTGCAGCGTCGTCATCGTGGGATGCAGCGCGAACATCGAATCGAGCTTGGGCGCGCTCGCAAAATCCAGCGCGAGATCGCCCCGTGCCCCCACGAAGGCCGGGTCGCCGACGGGCGCGACGATCCCGAGCCCGTCCGCCGCGCCCCGCTGGATGATGAAGACGAAGCGCTTGTCGGTCTCCGCCTTGGCGAACGCCATGCGTGGGCTGAGTGCGGCAAACACGGCGCCGGCGACGCCGGCACCAAGGAACGAACGACGATCGTACATGGCGATTACCTCCGCAGGAATTCGGGCGTGACGAGCAGCAGGGCGAGCGCCTGCGCCGGGCTCTCGCAATTGGCGAGCGCGGCCTGGGTCGCGGGGCTGACCGCTCCGGGCAGCACCTTGGGTGCCAGCGCGCGTGCATCCACGTTCGCCGCGCGCGACGCGAACCGTTCCGCCGCCTCGACCCGGCGCAGCACCGCGTCGGGCCCCGCCCAACTCGCGGCAATATCGTCGTAGCCGATCGGCTGCCCCGGCTTCCAGGTCGGTTGCCCGAGCTGATTGAGCAGCCCGACCATCGCCTGCGGTTCCGCCGTCTTGACGTTCAGCGCGCGCATCGACGAGATCGTCCATTCCCACGGCGTCTTGAACTTGAGCGGGCGCTCGACCCAGACTTCGGGCGCGGCGATCAACGCGCGATAGACGGTCGGCAAGTCGCCGCCTGACGAAAGGAAGGCGGTCTGGAGGCGCGCGACGAGTGCGGGCGGCGGGGCGTCCCCCGCAAAATGCCGCGCGAGCTTTGTCATGACATGCGTCGCAGTGGCAGGTGCGATCGACACGTCCTGCAGAACCGCACGCGCCTGGTCGACGCCACCGGCCGGATACCGCTTGCCCATGATCGTGCGATCACCCGGCTCGTGGATCGGCGCTGCAAAGATGAAATCGCCCGGCAAACCGTCCATTCCCGCAGCGGCCGCCCCCGGACCCCGTCCGATACCCGCGACGGTCCACCCCGTCATCGCGCGGGCGAATTCGGTAACGTCCGCCTGCGTGTAGCCGGTCCGCACGCCAAGCGTGTGCAGTTCCAGGATCTCCCGCGCGAGATTTTCGTTGAGACCGACCTTCCGATTGCCGCGCGCCGCGATCTGCAGCCCACGCGGAGAGGTGGGCCCGACCGACACCGCCTGATCCAGATACAGCAACATCGCGGGGTGCTGTTCCACCGCGATCAGCATGTCACGGAACGTCCCCAGCACATGCGGGCGGATCGCCTCGAACTCGAGCGTCCCCGAAAGGCCGATGATTTCGAGCTTGTCCGCCGAAACCGCGAAATGGTTCGCCCAGAAATGGACGAGCCGCTCGACGAACGGCGTGTCGGTCACCAGCGCATTGGTCGCGCGCGCGCCGACCGCGCCAGCGTAATCCTCCCGACCGGTGCGCTGCGCAAACTGCCGCGCCTGTTTCATCGCGTCATCCTGCCCGCCCCCGGCCACGGGGGGCACAGCCATGCCCGGCTTACCCGGCAGCTGCATCGGCATCATGCCCGCAGCCGTCGGCGCAGCTATCGGCGGCCGATTGCCCTGCATCATCCGCAGGGACCGCTGCTGCCGGAAATAGTCAGCCAATTCGGCGGACACGGCGGCGCTCGTCGGTGCATTGGCGATGACATCGGGATGCGGGTCATAGGTCGTCAACTGGCCGGTCAACCAGCCGACGGGATCCGATGGAACCGGCTGATCGCCACGTGCTCCGAGCCCGAACCGATTAAGCGCAATACTTGCCTTGGTCACGCGAACTGTCCCGATCCTGAGTCGTGAAGCACGGTATGGACCTGCTTTGTCGCAAGACTATGCCTGTGCGCCTACCCCCACGGTCACGCAGGCAACCGGTCGCGCGGGCTTGGCGCTTGGGACGAATGCTGCAGCACGATATCGTCGCGCCGTCGGGTTTGGAAAGGATGCTGACCGGCGACGGTGCGCGAGCGCGAAGTCGCCGTGCGCCGAAGGTCCGTTAGAAGCCGTCTGGAAGATCGATCGGGCCGACCGCTTCGCGATACCGCGAAACGGCATACCGGTCGGTCATGCCGGCGATGAAGTCGGCGATATGGCGGCTGCGCCATGGTTCGTCGTCGGGCAGGGACGCCGCCCAGTCGCCAGGCATCAGCGCGGGGTCCGCCCGATAGGCGGCGAACAGGCTGGAAACGATGCCCTCCGCCGCACGCGCCGCTTCGAGCTGGCGCGGATGATGGTAGAGGTTGGCGTACATGAAGCGCTTCAGCGTCCGCTCGTCGTCCCGCATCGCATCCGAGAAGCCGACCAGGCATCGCCCGGCGGCGCGGACATCCTCGATATCGCCGATGCCGTCGAGCCGACGCTGCGTTTCCGCGATCAAATCGTTGACCATGGTGCCGATCTGCGTGCGGATCAGCTCGCCGATCAGGCGGTCAGGCGCCACGTCCGGGAACCGGGCGCGGACGCCATCCCATTCGCGTGCCACCACCGGCACTGCCAGCAATTGCTCGCGCGTCAGTAACCCGGCCCGCAATCCGTCATCGATGTCGTGATTGTCGTAAGCAATATCGTCGGCGATCGCCGCAACCTGCGCCTCGAGGCTCGACCAGCGGTGCAGGTCCAGCGGGAAGGCGGCGTCGCAGTCCGCCAGGGCCCAGCCGGGCTTGGTGATCGGCCCGTTGTGCTTGGCCAGCCCCTCGAGCGTTTCCCATGTCAGGTTGAGCCCTTCCCACCGGGGATAGGGACTGTCGATCCGCATGAGCGCGCGCAGCGTGTGCCCGTTGTGATCGAACCCGCCCTGCGCCGCCAGCGCTCGTTCCAGCGCATCCTCGCCCGCATGGCCGAACGGCGGATGGCCGATATCATGCGCCAGCGACAGCGCCTCGGTCAGGTCCTCGTTCAGGCCAAGCGCGCGCGCGATCGTCCGAGCGATCTGCGCGACCTCCAGACTGTGGGTGAGCCGGACCCGGAAATGGTCGCCGTCGGGCGCCATGAAGACCTGCGTCTTGTGGCGAAGGCGACGAAAGCTGATCGAGTGGACGATCCGGTCGCGATCCCGCTGGAACGCGTCGCGCGGTCCTCGCACCGACGTGGCAACCGCCCCGGCCGGTTCTTCGTGGAGACGGCCGCGGCTCTGCTCCGGGCGGCTCGCCCAGCGCGCGGGTATGTTCATTTGGCAGGCAACTTCGTGACTTTCTGGCCGGCTTCGCTGGCAAAGACGAAGCCCGACATGCCCTGTTTGGCAAGACTGTTGACGAACGCCTGCGCCTCATCCTCGGTCTTGAACGGGCCGGTCAGGATTCGATTGGTCGCACGCTGCGGCGTGGCATAGCCGACACGCCCGCCGAGCGCCTTGGCGTTCTTCGACTTCAGCTTCGTCCATTGTTTCGACAGGTCGTTTTCGTTGGCCCCGCCGGCGACCTGCACCCAATAGCGCTGCGGCTCGAGCAGCTTCGGATCGTTCCTGCGTTTCTCCTCGGCCTTCTTGGCGTCGGCGAGCTTCTTCGCATCCGCGGCTTTCTTGCCCGATTTGTCGAGCCGGTCGCTTCTGGTCCCCTTGCCGGGTGTCGCGCTGCCGTCCGTCTCCTCGGTGCTGTCGACCTTGCCGTGTCGGTCCTTCAGCGTCTTCTTGTCGGCCGGCCCCTTGCGGGACGTGGCGGCTGTCTCCGGCGGCTGATCGTCCTCAACCGGCGGCTTGACGATAGCCTTCCGCGCGATCGTCCTGCGGTCCGCCATCGCCGTGTCCGAGCGCGCCGTATTCGCGCCCGCGCTGTCGGTTTGCCCCTGGTGCAGCGCACGGTCGCGCACGGCACCCGACATGCCATGCGGCCGAACGGCGACGGGCTCGGCACCAAGCGGACGGCTCGGGATCGCACGCTGGATCGGCGGTGGCGTCGTTACCGCCATGCGCTCGGGCGCAACGCCCAGCTCAGCGCCTGGCACGTTGATATCGGCGATGATCGCGGCGAGGATCGACTGCTCGCTGCGCATCGGCGCCGGCGCAGCGACAGCGGGGGCTGCGGCCACGCCAACGACCGGGGCGACTGCGACTGCCGACACCGGCGGTGGGGATGACGACGGCGGCGGAGCCACGGTAGCCGTAGCGGCCGGCATCGCGCCGCTGACGGGCACCACCGTGACGGGTCGATACGGCGGCGTCGCGCTCACTACCGGGAAGGACGGAACCTCTGCTCTTGGCGGGATCGTCCCCGATGAAGGTGCTGCCTGGACGGATGTCGGTGTGGGTGTGGGTGTCGCAGAAGCCGCGTTGGCCCGCTGCGTCGGCGTGAGCGCGCCATACACGGTCGCTGCCGGTGGTCGCGCCAGACTCGCTGAAGCGGTTGCCGGAGGCGCGCCACGATAGGGCGTTACCAGCGTCGATGATCCAAGCGCCACCGACGATGGCAGAGACGCAGCGCCAGGCTGCGTCGGAACCGATGGGCTTGGCACCGCCCGCGCGAAGCGCGTCGTCGCTTCGGGCGTCCGCAGCGCGTTCGCCGCCGCCAGATTGGCGGCGCGCGTGCCGCTCGATGCAGGACGGCTGACGCCTTGATAGCGTGGTCCCTGATACGGTGCCTTCGCCATTACCGTCTGTGCGACATAAGCGGGCGGGGCCGGTAGCGGCACGACCGGCGGCGTGGTTGCGGCGACGATCGTGTCCCGCTGACGTTCCTTGCGCGACCGTCGATCCCTGCGCGCCGGAACGGCGACGGCGCTGGCAGCTGGCGTGGGGCGGCTCATCGCCGCGACTTCGACCGGCGCGCTCGTGTCCGGACCGAGCGCAGCCATCGGTGGCGCCATGCGCGCGTCGGCGATCCGCGTGGGCGAGGCGCGCACTTCTCCGAAGTGAACCGCGAACGCACGATCCGCCGGGCGCAACGTCGGCAGAAGGTCAAAGAACGGCTGGAGCCCCTGCGCCATGCCGGCGGGCATCATCGTCGTCGCGATCCGCTCGGCGCCGGGGCGATCCCCGCCCATCGCCAGGATGAAGGCACGCGAACGCCATGCGCCGCGATCGCTCTTGCGGAGCAGCGGTTCGATTTCCTTGAGCGCGAGCTCACGCTTGCCCGATATGCCGAGCGACAGCGCATAGCGTCGGCGCGTCTCGTCATTTTCGACCGCTCGTAGCGCCAGGCGGTAATCGCGCTGTGCGCGCTCCTGCTCGCCGAGCAGATCGTAGGCCAATGCCCGATCGGCAGCGAAAGTGCGAACGTCCCCACCAAGGGACTCCGCTTCCGCAAAATGCCGGAGCGCTTCGCCTGGACGCTCCGCGCTGACCAGAAGGCTTCCCTCACCCGCCTTCACCCGGGCGTTTCGCGGATCTATTCGTGAAGCGCGCGTGAAGAAGGCCGCGGCAGCCGTGTCGTCACCCAGTTTCAGGGCGAGCTCGCCCGCGCGCACCAGCGCCTGGACGTTATTGGGATCGGCGGCCAGCAAGCGGATTTCGCCGGCGAGACTGTCCGCGTCGCTCACCGGCTGAACCGTGGTCGACGTGCCCGTGGGATAAGGCGAAGGATAGGCCAGCGGTCGGGAAGGCTGGACCTGTGCAACCCCTGCCCCGCTCGCGGTCAGGGCGATGATGGAAGCAGCAAGGCGAACGGTGCGCATGAACTATCCTAAAGCCCGTCGCCGCTGAACCGGCAATGACGGGCTGCCTCGGCTTGCGCCAAAACGAAACGGATCGGAGGCGGGTGGCAAACGTCGATGCGCGGCCCGGGGTCGACTGCCCCTGCCGCACGCGCCTGGGCCGTGCGGCAGGGGAAGGTGTTACTGGTTGTTCTGCCGATGCAGGAACCGCGGGATATCGAGCGGATCCTTGTCGGACGAGGGTTCGTCCTCGCGAGCCGCACCCCGGGAAACGCTCGACATGCGCTCGAACAACGTACCGCCGAGCTTGACGCGCGGCGCGGGAGCGACCGGCTCGGCCGCTGCCGGAACGGGCGCATCTTCCGAAACCGCGGCCCCGGGCGAGAGCCAACGGCGACGTGTCGGCGCGTCGGCCGGCGTATCGTCGCTGGCGGGCGCGGGCGCCTCGACATCGCCGTAGACGCGCTTTGCCGGCGGCATCGCTGCTTCGCTGCCGAGGACGAGCTCATCGGACTCGGGCGGCGCGCTGGCTGCGACCGGAGCGGGCGCAGCGGCCACAGGGGCTGCAGGCGCAACCGACGCCGCGGGGGCAGGCGATGGCGTCGGCGCCTGCGCAGGCGCGGCGGTCGCAGCGGCGGAGGCGGGCTCGTCACTCTTCTTGCTGGCGGAGAAGCTGAAAGCCCGAGCGGCGGGCGCCTGAGCTTCGGCCGGGCGCGCTTCCGCCTCTATACCGGTGGCGACCACCGAGACGCGGATCTTGCCCTCAAGGTCGGGGTTGAACGCCGAGCCCCAGATGATGTTGGCGTCGTCATCGACCAACTCGCGAATGTGGTTCGCGGCTTCGTCGACTTCGAGCAGGCGCATGTCGTCGCCGCCGGTGATCGACACGATGACGCCCTTCGCGCCCTTCATGCTGACGCCGTCGAGCAGCGGGTTGGCGATCGCCTTGGACGCCGCCTCGATCGCGCGATTGTCGCCATCGGCCTCGCCCGTGCCCATCATCGCCTTGCCCATTTCCTGCATCACCGAACGGACGTCGGCGAAATCGAGGTTGATGAGGCCGGGCATGACCATCAGGTCGGTGATCCCGCGGACGCCCTGCTGCAGGACCTCGTCCGCCATCTGGAACGCTTCCTTGAAGGTCGTGTTCGCGTTCGCCACCAGGAACAGGTTCTGGTTCGGAATGACGATCAGCGTGTCGACGTACTTCTGCAGTTCCTCGATGCCCGCTTCGGCGCTCTTGGCGCGACGCGTGCCCTCGAAGGCGAACGGCTTGGTCACGACGCCGACCGTCAGGATCCCCATGTCCCGCGCCGCCTTGGCGATGACGGGTGCAGCACCGGTGCCGGTGCCGCCGCCCATGCCGGCCGCGATGAAGCACATGTGCGAGCCTTCGAGCATCTTGGTGACCTGCTCGATCGTCTCCTCGGCCGCCGCACGCCCGATCTCGGGACGCGAACCGGCGCCGAGCCCCTGCGTGATCTTCACGCCGAGCTGGATCTTGTGGCTCGCCGCCGACTGCTTGAGCGCCTGCGAGTCGGTGTTGGCGACGAGGAACTCGACGCCTTGCACGTCCGCGCGCATCATGTTGGCGATAGCGTTGCCGCCCGCGCCGCCGACGCCGATCACCGCGATGCGCGGCGTCAGTTCGTCGACTTCGGGGGGCAGAAATTCGATGCTCATGTCCCAGTCTCCAACGGGCAGCTACGGCCCGACGCACTCATTACTTCAAAGGCGGTTCTGCACCATCGCTGCCATGCGTTCCAGCGCGAACCGCCCGTTCGTGTCGTTATTGTTTAATAATTTGCACGGGCTGCCGCCATCAGGCGACGAATCACCGCAAATCCCTTCGGACGGTGCACGAGCTGCTGCTTGCTCGACAAGGCGCGCAGGTCGATCGGATCGGCGGCGGCATAGAAGGCCAGACCTGCAAGCGTCGTGAACGCCGGGGTGGCGTGTGCTTCCGGCAGGCCCGTCAGACCACGTGGCCGACCGATCCGGACCGAGCGGCCGAGCGCCGCCTGCGCGTAATCGGCGATGCCCTTGAGCTCCGCGCCACCCCCGGTCAGCACGACCTGCCGCCCAACCGGGCCCTCGAACTTGAGGTCCTTGAGCGCCTTGGACACTTCGCCGATCAAATGGTCGAGCCGCTGGCGGATGACCGCGATCAACTGCGCCTTGGTGATGCGCGTCCCGTCGCTCGCGTCTTCCTCGGCGGAAATCGGGGCGACGTCGATCATCTCGTGATTGTCGCGCGGCGACGCATTGGCCGAGCCGTGGACGCACTTCATCCGCTCCGCCTGCGCGCGGCGCGTGCCAAAGGCCGAGGCGATGTCGTCGGTAATGTCCTGCGCGCCGATCGGAATCGACATCAGCCCGACGAGCATCCCGCCCGCGAACAGCGAGACGTTGGTGATCCCCGCGCCCAGTTCGACCAGGGCGACGCCAAGCTCGCGCTCCTCGTCGCTGAGGCACGCCATTCCGGTCGCGACCGGCGAGGCGATGATCGACTTCACTTCGAGATGCGCGTTGGCCACGCACAGCCCGAGGTTGCGGACCGGCGAACCGTCCGCCGCAACGACGTGAATGTGAACCCCGAGCCGGTCGGCGTGCAGCCCGAGCGGACGCTTCACCCCAGTGAGGCCGTCGAGCGTGTAGAGCGCAGGCTGCGCATGGAGAACCATCCGCCCCGCCGGATCGATCGAGTCCCGCCCGGCCTGGAGCAACGCATCGATATCGGTCTGCTCGACCCGGTGCCCACCCAGCTCGAACTCGATCGACGCGACGTCGGACACCAGTCCGCCCGCTGAGAAGCTGACCCAGACGTTCTCGATGTTGAGACCCGCGATCCGCTCGGCCTGCTCGACCGCCTCGCGCACCGCGACTTCGGTCGCGGCGGCATCGGCGATATAGCCGCGCTTGACGCCCTTGCTCTCGCGCTGGCCGGTGCCGAGGACGATCAGTTCCCCGCCATCGCCCTTCTGCGCGATCATCGCCGACACCTTCGACGATCCGATGTCGAGTGCGGTGATCAACCCTTCCGGTGCGGTTTTCGCCATGCCCTTACCCCTGTTCCCGCCAACCCTTAACGCAATCGGTTAAGCCTGTGAATCCGTGCTCGTTCTTTTTAACGCCGTCAGCCGCGGCGCGCTGCTTTCGGAAGCCGCCGGGCTCGGCGTCGCCGATGGCGCCGCGGTGGGTGCCATGCCGGGCGCGGCCCCGGGGTCGGTGATCGCCTTATTGGTCGTCACCCCCGGCTTGCGCGCCACCAGCCGCGTCGGGTCGCGCATGTCGAACCCGAGCCAGCCCTTGCCGAGCAACGGCCGGACCCCGTCGAGCTGCGCGAACTTGACCAGCGCCTTCGCTGCCTCGGTATCGCCCTCTGGCAAGGCGAGCGTCTCGCCGGTCTCGAAGGTCAGCGTCCAGCGCCGGTTGCCGACCCAGGTCGCCGCCTTGACCTGCCCCTTCAGCGCGGGCGCCGCGTCGAGCAGGGTGCGGTAGGAGACCTCCTGTTCGTTCGCATGCGGGCCGATCACCACCGGCAGATCGGGCATCGCCTGCGGGTCGACCGGCTCGAGCCACGTCCCGTTCGCGGCGATCAGCGCAAGCTGCCCCTTGTTCTGCCAGATCGCGCTCGGCTGGCGCTCGATCACATTGACCAGCAGCGTGTCGGGCAAGCGCCGCGAGACATGCACGTCCTCGATCCAGCCGCTGTGCGAGACGAGGTCCTGACGGATCTTCTCGAGGCTGACGAGCGGCATCGCCATCGACGGCTGGTTCGCCGCGATCTTGTAGATGACGTTGTGGTCCATCCGGTTAAGCCCGGTGATCTGGATGTTGGTGACCTTGAAGCCGGCATCGCCGATCCCCTCGCCGATCGCGGTGCCTATCGCGCCGGGGATCCCGAAAAACGACGCGAGCGCGATCAGACCCGCACCGACCACGCCGGTGATCGTCCAGGTCGCGGCCTTGCGCAATGTCACCTCGCTCACCGGAAGCGCGGTGATCGCGCGGTCGATGACCGAGGGCTTGGCGGCTTGCTTCCGCTTGGGCTGGACCGGGCGGCGGACGGTGCCGCGCTTGATCGTGCCGCTCATGGCGAACCCGCCTTCGCCGCTTTGTCCTTGAGCGCCTCATCGATGATGATCTGGACGAGCTGCGGATAGTCGATCCCGCAATGCCGCGCCTGCTCAGGGACGAGGCTGAGCGCGGTCATCCCGGGCTGGGTATTGACCTCGAGCAGGAACAGCCCATCGACGCCCTGCTGGTCATCCCAGCGGAAATCCGAGCGCGACGTGCCCTTGCAGCCGAGGAGCCGGTGCGCGTCGAGCGCGATCCGCTGGCAGGCTTGCGCGATCTCGTCGGGGATGTCGGCGGGAAAAACGTGTTCGGTCAGCCCGTCGGTGTATTTGGCGTCGAAATCGTACCAGCCGGTCTTGGGCTTGAGTTCGGTAACGCCGAGCGCCCGGTCGCCGAGCACTGCGGTCGTCAGTTCGCGGCCGCGAATGTACGGTTCGGCGAGCAATTCCTCGAATTCGGTCCACGGCCCCGCCACGCCGCGCGCGATCGGGTTGCCGTAATTGCCCTCGTCGGTGACGATCGCAACCCCGACCGACGAGCCTTCGTTGACCGGCTTGAGCACATAGGGGCGCGGCAGCGGGTCGCCCTCGTACAGCGACTCCGACTTGACGATCCGTCCGCCCGGCATGGGGATACCGCCGGGGACGAGCAGCAGCTTGGTCAGCTGCTTGTCGATCGCAATGACCGACGTCGCGAGGCCGCTGTGCGTATAGGTCAGCCCCATCAGGTCGAGCAGCCCCTGGACGGTGCCATCCTCTCCCGGCGTGCCATGGAGCGCGTTGAACACGACGTCGGGGTTCGCTTCCGCGAGCCGCGCCGCGACGTCCTTGCCCATGTCAATCCGGGTGACGCGGTGGCCGAGCGATTCCAGTGCGTCGGCCACGCCAGTGCCCGACTTAAGCGAGACTTCGCGTTCGGCGGACGGGCCACCCATAAGCACGGCTACGTGGAGTTCGCTCACAACACGTCACCCCGACCCGCTGGATTTCCCACGTCAATTCAACCCCCGATTGTGCCTTCACGCGATCCCGAACCTCTTCCCCCAGCGCCTCGATCTCGGCGCTGGACGCTGCCCCGAGGTTGAGCAGAAAGTTGCAATGCTTCTCGCTGACCTGCGCGTCGCCCCGCGTCAGTCCGCGACACCCGGCGGCGTCGATCAGCGCCCACGCCTTGTGGCCCTCGGGGTTCTTGAACGTCGACCCGCCCGTCCGCGAGCGGAGCGGCTGCGACGCTTCGCGCTCTGCCGCGATACGGTCCATCTCCGTCTGGATCACCGACGGTTCCTCCGGATGCCCGCGGAACGTCGCGCTGACGACGACGCAGCCTTCGGGCAGCGTCGAATGCCGATAGCTGTACCCAAGCTCCCCGACCGACAGCACCCGCCGCTCGCCAGACCGCAGCACGATCTCGCATTCGACCAGCACGTCCCTGGTCTCGCATCCGTAGGCGCCGCCGTTCATCCGCACGAACCCGCCGACCGTGCCCGGGATCGAGCGCAGGAACTCGACCCCGCCGATCCCGGCGTCGCGCGCCGACGAGGATACCAGGATCCCGCTTGCCCCGCCTCCGCACACCAGCGTCGTCGCGTCGATCGCCGCGACCTTGGCAAACGGCTTGCCGAGCCGGATCACCACGCCCGGTACCCCGCCATCGCGGACGATCAGGTTCGAGCCCAGCCCGAGCGGCATCACCGGCACCGAAGGATCGAGCGCCGCGAGGAATTGTGCCAGATCCTCCGCATCGCTCGGCTCGAACAGCCAGTCGGCCGCGCCGCCCGACTTGAACCATACGAGCGGCGCAAGCGGTGCATGCCGCGTCAGACGACCGGCTACGATCGGCATCGGTTCGGCCGTGGCTGCCGTCGGATCCTGATGCGCCGCCTCAGGCACGCGCCGCCTCGATCGCGCCGGCAAGACCCGCCGCCCATTTCGTGATGTCGCCAGCACCAAGGCACACGACCATGTCCCCGGCCTGAACCAGCGGGGCCAGCACCTGCGCCAGCGCCCCGGCGTCGGCGATCGTCGCCGCCGAGCGATGCCCGCGCCGCTTGATTCCCTCGACCAGCGCGTCCGCGTCGACACCCGCGACCGGCTGCTCGCCCGCGGCATAGACCGGGGTCACCAGCACCATGTCGGCATCGTTGAACGCGCCCTGGAACTCCTCCATCAGATCGCCCAATCGCGAATAGCGATGCGGCTGCACCACCGCGATCACGCGGTTGCGCACGCCCTCGCGCGCCGCGGCGAGCACCGCGCGGATCTCGACCGGATGATGCCCGTAGTCGTCGATCACCGTGACGACCCCGCCGGGCACCACGATTTCGCCGACCTTGGTGAAGCGCCGCTTGACCCCGCCGAACTGTGCGAACCCCTGCTGGATCGTCGCGTCCTCGATCCCCAGTTCGAGCGCGACCCCGATCGCGGCGAGCGCGTTCTGGACGTTGTGGCGGCCGGGCATCGGCAGCTCGATTCCCTCGATCGAGCGGCTCGTCCCGTCGCGGTGGCGGATGATCACCTCGAAGCGGTTGCCACCCGGCACCGGCGTCACGTTGACCCCGCGCACGTCGGCCTGCGCCGCGAAGCCGTAGGTCACGACGCGCCGGTCGCGGACGCGCGGGATGATGTTCTGGACCTCGGGGTGATCGAGGCACAGCAACGCAGCACCATAGAAGGGCACGTTCTCGATGAACTCGACATAGGCGTTCTTGGCGTGCTCGAAGCTGCCATAATGGTCGAGATGCTCGGGATCGATGTTGGTGACGACCGCGATCGTCCCGTCGAGCCGCAGGAAGCTGCCGTCGCTCTCGTCCGCCTCGACCACCATCCAGTCGCTCGCGCCGAGGCGCGCGTTCGAGCCGTAGCTGTTGATGATCCCGCCATTGATGACGGTCGGGTCGACCCCGCCCGCGTCGAGCAGCGCGGCGACCATGCTGGTCGTCGTCGTCTTGCCGTGCGTCCCCGCGACCGCGACGGTCGATTTGAGCCGCATCAGCTCGGCCAGCATTTCCGCGCGCCGCACCACCGGGATACGCCGCTCGAGCGCCGCCTCGACCTCGGGGTTGCCGCGCTTGATCGCGGTCGACGTGACGATCACCGCCGCATCGCCGAGATTGTCGGCGTGATGCCCGATCAGGACCGGAATGCCCTTCTCGCGCAGCCCCTCGATGACATAGCCCTCGGCCACGTCGGACCCCTGCACACTGTAGCCGAGGTTCTTCATCACCTCGGCAATGCCCGACATGCCGATCCCGCCGATGCCGACGAAATGGATCGTGCCGATGTCGGTTGCGACACCCTTCATGCGAATGCTGCCTTCTGACTGGGTTTGCGCGGTCGCGCCGCGCCGATCGGCATGTCGCCGTGGGGATTGGCGAGGCTCTCGACCAGATCCGCGAGATCGCTCGCCGCTTCGGGGCGACCGCACGCGCGCGCCCGCGCGGCGGCATTCTGCAACGCCGCCGGGTCGAGCCCGAGCTTCTGCATCTGCTTGGCGAGTTCCACCGGCGTAAAGCTGCGCTGGTCGATCGTCCGCGCGCCCCCCGCCTGCGTCATTTCGCGTGCGTTGACGGTCTGGTGGTCGTCGGTCGCCGACGGCAGCGGCACGAGGATCGCCGGACGCCCCGCACACGTCAGCTCCGCGAGCGTCGAGGCGCCCGCGCGCGCGATCACGACATGCGCCCACGCCAGCTGCTCGGGCAGGTCGGGCAGATAGGTCGCTAGGTCCGCCGCGATCGACAGCTCGGCATATTTCGCGCGGCAGGCGTCGATATCCTCGATCCGCGCCTGATGCGTCACCTGCAGCCGCCGCCGGAATGCGAGCGGCAGCAGCGACAGGCCGTCGGGGACGACCTGGCTCAGCACGCTCGCGCCCTGGCTGCCACCGGTGACGAGCACGCGGAAGATCCCGTCTTCCTCGAGCAGCGGATACGGTTTGGCGCGCAGCGCCAGCACCGCGTCGCGCACTGGGTTGCCGACGAGATGGGTCTTGGCGCGCATTCCCGGCTTGAGCCGCTCGACCTCGGCATAGGAGGTGGCGATCGCATCGACCTTGCGCGCGACCAGCCGGTTGACCCGGCCCAGCACCGCATTCTGTTCGTGCACCGCGGTCGGGATGTTCTGGTTGAACGCGCCGAGCAGCGCGGGGAGCGCGGGGTAGCCGCCAAAGCCGATCACCGCATCGGGACGAAAGCTCTTGTAGAGCTGGATCGCCATCGCGCGGCCCTTCAGCATCGCCGAGGCCGCCTTGGCATAGCCGATCGGCCCACCCCCCGGTCGCCCGGCGGGGAGGATATGCGTCTGGATCCCCTCGAACAGGCCGGGGAAGCGCACGCCACGCTCGTCGCTGATCAGCGCAACATGATGGCCGCGGCGCATCAGCTCGGTCGCCAACGCCGCCGCGGGCACCATGTGCCCGCCGGTCCCCCCGGCAGCCAGTACGAAATGTCTCGCCACGCTCATTCGCCGCTCCATCGTGCGATATATTTGGATCGCATGACGAACGGATTGCGTCGGGTAAACGCCAGCAGCAAGCCCATTCCGATCGACAGCGCGACCAGCGACGACCCACCATAGGAAATGAACGGCAGCGTCATTCCCTTGGAGGGGGCGATCCCGGTGTTGACCGCCATCGAGATGAGCGCCTGCACGCCGAACTGCGTCGCCAGCCCGGCCGCTGCGAACAGCCGGAATTCATCCTGCTCGTCCAGCAACTTGACGAACACGCGCACGACGATCGCGAGGAACAGCAACGCGATGATCATGCAGGCGATCAGCCCGAATTCCTCGCCGATGACCGAGAAGATGTAATCGGTATGCCCCTCGGGCAGCCGGAACTTCATCGATCCGCCGCCCGGCCCGGTCCCGCGCCAGCCGCCCGCCGTAATCGTATCGTGCGCCGCATTGGTCTGATAATGATCCGCCGCGCCGACGCCGTCATGGTCCGGGAACAGGAACGCGTTGATCCGCGCCCGCGCCGTGCCGTAGAACATATAGGCGGCGGTCAGCCCGGCGGGGACCGCGGCGACCAGCCCCGCGATGATCCTGGGCGACGTCCCCGAGATCAGCAGCAGCGCCATCCACACCGTGCAGAACACCACCGTCTGCCCGAAATCCGGCTGGAGCATCAGCAGCACCGCGACGAGCGCGGTCATCCCCGCGGTGATCGTGACCACGGGAAGCGATTCATCCTGCGCCCGCATCGACAGCACCCAGGCGGCGGTGACGATGAAGAAGGGCTTGAGGAATTCGGATGGCTGAAGCAGCGAAACGCCGAGATTGAGCCAGCGCGTCGCGCCGTTCTTCTCGACGCCGAACACGGGGACCAGCATCAGCAGGACAAGGCACGCGACCGTCCCGATCAACGCCATCCGCCGCGCGACCGGAACCGGCAGCATCGATACGGCCAGCAATACCGGGAGCGATACGCCGACCCACGCCAGCTGCCACCACAGATAGAACAGCGGCGCGACGTGATGCTTTTCGTCCGAATAGCGCGTCGCCGCGGCGGGCGACGCCGCGCCGACCGCGACCAGCCCGACTGCGATCAGCAGCAGCGTCAGCAGCAGTAGCATCCGGTCGATATCCCAGAACCACGTGCCGAGCGGCGACCGGTCGCCGCGTCCGCCGCGACCCTTCATGCTTTTCCACAATTTCGGCGGGCTATTGCTCATGTCGTTCACGCGAGCGCCTCGACCAGAGTGCGGAACTGGTTCCCACGATCCTCGAAATCCCGGAACTGATCGAACGACGCGCACGCCGGCGACAGCAGTACCGTATCGCCCGGCGCAGCCGAGCGCGCCGCAGCGGCGACGGCGGTGGCAAGGTCACCGCATTGTTCGACCGGCACTTTCCCCGCGAGGATCGCGGCGAAGCGCGGGCCGGCGGCGCCGATCGTATAGGCGCTGGCGATGTGCCCGAATTGGGCTGCGCAGGCGTCGAGATCGTCGGACTTGGCTTCCCCGCCGAGGATCCAGTGGATCCGGTCGAACGCGGCGAGCGCGGGGGCGGTAGATTCGGGGTTGGTCGCCTTGCTGTCGTTGACCCAGGCGACGCCATTGTGGGTGCGGACACGCTCCATCCGGTGCGGCAGACCGGTGAAGCTGCGCAAGCCCTCGTCGATCGCGGCTTCGCTGACGCCAAGCGCCTGCGCCACCGCGATCGCGGCGAGTGCGTTCTGGGCGTTGTGCGGACCTTGCAGCGACGGCCAGCGCGACTGGTCCATGCACACGCCGGGCGCGATCTTGGTGAGCTGCTCGCCGCGCGCGGACAGGCTGCGCGCGATCAGCGCCGAGGGGGTATCGCCGATCCCGATGATCGCGGCGTGCTCGGGCGACTGCATTTCGAACAGGCGGGCCTTGGACGCGGCGTAGGCGTCGAACCCGTCGTAGCGGTCGAGATGATCGGGGGTGACGTTGAGCAGCACCGCGACGTCGCAATCGAGGCTCTGCGTCAGGTCGATCTGGTAGCTCGACAATTCGAGCACATAGACGCCGCCTTCGGGCAGCGGCTGCTGCTCGAGGATCGGCAGGCCGATGTTGCCGCCCATCAGGCTGGGGATGCCTGCCGTTTGCAGGATGTGGTGGACGAGTGCGGTGGTGGTCGACTTGCCGTTGGTGCCGGTGATGCCGACGACCTTGTGGCGCGGCAGGGTGCTGCGCGCCTGGGCGAAGAGTTCGATGTCGCCGAGAATGGGGACGTTCGCCGCGCGCGCGCGCGCGGCCACCGGGTGGCGGTTGAGGGGGACGCCGGGGGAGACGACGAGGGCGTTGAAGGCCGAGAGGTCGAAGGTTTCGGGATCAGCGAAATCTAAAAGCCCCTCCCCTTCAGGGGAGGGGTTGGGGGTGGGGGAAGTCTCACCGAGACCTGCGCCTGGTACAGCCCCACCCCAACCCCTCCCCTGAAGGGGAGGGGCTTGAGAAAGAAGAGCGTCTCGCCTTGCCGCGCTGGAATCCCACGCAACGACCTCAGCTCCGCCCGCAACCAGCGAACGCACGCTCGCCACGCCCGACCGCGCAAGCCCCAGCACGGCGTAGCGCTTCCCAGCCCAGGTCGGCGAAATAATCACAGCAGCACCACCACAGGAAAAAGCCCCTCCCCTTCAGGGGAGGTGTTGGGGGTGGGGGACGTCTCTCCGAGATCAGCGCCTGGTACAGCCCCACCCCAACCCCTCCCCTGAAGGGGAGGGGCTACAGAAAGAAGAGCGTCTCGCCTTGCCGCGCTGGAATCCCACGCAACGACCTCCGCGCCGCCCGCAACCAGCGAACGCACGCTCGCCACACCCGACCGCGCAAGCCCCAGCACGGCGTAGCGCTTTCCAGCCCAGAGAGAGGAAACGATCACGAGAGCGTCACCATCAAGAAAAAGCCCCTCCCCTTCAGGGGAGGGGTTGGGGTGGGGCAGTTGCAAGCGTTGCCCTCGGTGAGACACGCCCCACCCCCAACCCCTCCCCTGAAGGGGAGGGGCTTGAGCAAGAGGCGCACGCCGCCCAAGATCCTCGAAACGATCACCGCAACTTCAACGTCGAAAGACCCGCCAGCGCCAGCACCAGCGCAATGATCCAGAACCGGATCACGACGGTCGGCTCACTCCAGCCAAGCTGTTCGAAATGGTGGTGGATCGGCGCCATGCGGAACACGCGCTTCCCCGTCCGCTTGTAAAAGAACACCTGGATGATCACGCTCATCGCCTCGATTACGAACAGCCCGCCGATGATCCCGAGCACGATCTCGTGATGCGCGACGACCGAAATCGCCCCGAGCGCGCCACCGAGCGCAAGGCTCCCGGTATCGCCCATGAACACCGCGGCCGGCGGCGCGTTGAACCACAGGAAGGCAAGCCCCGCCCCGACGATCCCGCCACAGAAAATCGCCAGATCACCCGCATGCGGCACGTGTGGAATGCCGAGATAGGCCGCGAACTTCGCGTTGCCCGCCAGATAGACGATCAGCATGAACGCGACGCTCGCGATGATCACCGGCATCGTCGCCAACCCGTCGAGACCGTCCGTCAGGTTCACCGCATTGCCGAACGCGACGATCGTGAACGCTGCGAACACGATGTAGAACCACCCGAGCTGGATCACCGGCCCGGTATAGAACGGCAGATACAGATGCGTCCCGTTCTGGTGGACGATGATCGCGCTGGCGATCAGCGCGATCGCGAATTCGCCGAGCAGCCGCAACCGGCTCGAGACGCCCGCGGTGCTCGCCTTGCGCACCTTGTCGTAATCATCAAGGAACCCGATCGCGCCGAACCCGAGTGTCACGAAGGTGCACGCCCAGACGAACGGGTTGGACAGGTCCATCCACAACAGGCTGGAAATCACCAGGCTGGTCAGGATCATCAGCCCGCCCATCGTCGGCGTGCCGCGCTTCGACAGATGCGATTGCGGGCCATCGAGGCGAATCGGCTGCCCCTTGCCCTGCCGCACGCGCAGCCAGCCGATGAAGCGCGGGCCGATCAGCATGCCGAGGAACAGCGACGTCGCCACCGCCCCGCCGGTGCGGAACGAGAGATAGCGGAAGAGGTTGAGCGCCCCCGGGAATCCCAGATATTCGGCGATGAAATAGAGCATTACTGTGTCCCGCTCCGTAGGCTTGCGACGACTGCCGCCAACCCCACGCCGTTCGATCCCTTGATGAGCACCGCGTCCCCCGCCGCCAGCATCGTTGAAAGGCTGGCACGCGCGGCGGCGGCGTCCGCGACATGGACGAAATCGCCCTTCCCCTCAAGCGCGTTCGCCAGCGGGGCGATGCGTTCACCGACCAGAATGCCCGCTTCGACCCCTGCCGCGAGGATGGGCTCGGCAAGCGCCGCATGATAGGAATCGCTGTCGTCGCCAAGCTCGCGCATCTCGCCGAGCACGACGATCCGCCGCACGCCCTTCTCCGCCGCCAGCACCGCGAGCGTCGCGCGCATCGAGGCGGGGTTGGCGTTGTAGCTCTCGTCGATCACCAGCGCAGACCCGCCCGCTGCCGCGACCGCGAACCGCGCGCCCCGCCCCGCGAGCCCGCCCATTTCGGCGAGCGCCAGCCCGGCGGCGGCGAGATCGCCCCCGACCGCATCGACCGCCGCGAGCACCGCGAGCCCGTTCGACACCCAGTGCATCCCCGGCTGCGCCATCGTGAAGCTGAGTTCGCGAGTGCCGACGCGTGCGGTGACGAAGGTCGCCCCGCGCGCGGTCCGCATCGTCTCGATCGCATGGACGTCGGCGGCCTTGTTCAGCCCGAACGTCACGATCCGCGCCGCATATGGGGTTGCCGCCGCGATCAGCCGGTCACGGTGCGGGCTGTCATAAGGGACAATTGCGACGCCGCCGGGTTCGAGCCCGGCGAAGATCTCACCCTTGGCATCCGCGATCGCTTCCTCGCTCGCGAAGAATTCGGTATGCGCGGGCGCGATCGTCGTGACGATCGCGACGTGCGGGCGGACGAGCTGCGTCAGTTGTGCGAGTTCGCCCGCATGGTTCATCCCCATCTCGAACACGCCGAAGCGCGTCGCGGCGGGCATCCGCGACAGGCTGAGCGGCACGCCCGTATGGTTGTTGTAGCTCTTGACCGAGCGATGCGCGCCACCCGGCGCGCCGCGATCGAGCGCCTCGAACAACGCCTCCTTGGTCCCGGTCTTGCCGACCGACCCGGTCACGCCGATGATCTTGGCAGACGTCCGCGCCCGCGCCGCCCGCGCCAGCGCGTCGAGCGCCAGCGTCGTGTCCGCGACCAGCACGTGCGGGTGCGCCGTAGGCTGCGACACGATCGCCCCCGCCGCGCCTTGCGCAAACGCGGCGTCGAGGAAACGGTGGCCGTCGCTGAACTCGCCGTGCAGCGCGATGAACAGGTCGCCCGGCCCGACCTCACGCGAATCGAAGGTGACACCGCTGGCGGCAAAGTCGGCAGATGCATTGCCACTGGTCGCAGCGGCAACGTCGGCGGCGGTCCACAGCGGCGCGCTCATGCGCTCAGCTCCTGCGCCATCTCGCGCGCGACGCCGACGTCGTCGAACGGCAGCACCAGATCGCCGACGATCTGCCCCTGCTCATGCCCCTTGCCCGCGATCAGCACGATATCCTGCGGCCCCGCCCCCGCAATCGCCGCGCGGATCGCCTCGCGCCGCGACCCGATCTCGACCGCGCCCGGCGCGCCTTCGAGCACCATCGCGCGGATCGCGGCGGGGTCCTCGCTGCGGGGATTGTCATCGGTAACGATGACATGATCGGCCTGTTCGATCGCGACGCGGCCCATGTCCGCGCGCTTGCCTTGATCCCGGTCCCCGCCCGCGCCGATGACGACGATCAACCGCCCGCCCGCATGCGGCTTCAGCGCCGCGATCGCCGCATCGAGCGCATCGGGCGTATGCGCATAATCGACATAGACCGGCGCGCCGCCGGACGTGATGACCGCGCGTTCCAGGCGACCCCTAACTGGTTGTAAATGTGCGATATTTGCCAATGTCTTGGCGACATCCCCGCCGGTCGCGATCACCAGCCCAGCCGCGGTCAGCGCGTTCGCCGCCTGATACGCGCCGATCAGCGGCAGGGTGATCTTGTACGTCGCGCCATCCGCCTCGATCGTCAGCGCCTGACCCAGCAGGCTCGGCACCCGCCCGACCAGCCGGAGGCGATCCCCAGCCGCCCCGACCAGCGCCACCGCAACGCCACGCGCCTGTGCAACCTTGGCAACCTTTGCGCTCGCCGCATCGTCCGCCCACAGCACCGCCGTCCCGTCGTCTGCCAGCACTTCCGCGAACAGCCGCAGCTTCGCATCCAGGTAAGCATCCATCGTCCCGTGATAATCGAGATGATCGCGGCTGAGATTGGTGAACGCCGCCGCACGCACCGCCAGCCCCTCGGTGCGATATTGCGACAAACCGTGGCTAGACGCCTCGAACGCAACGTGGCTGACGCCTTCGCGCGCAAGCCCAGCGACATTGGACAGGAAGGTGACGACATCGGGCGTCGTCAGCCCGGTCGAGACGCGGTCGTCGCCCGTCGTCACGCCGAGCGTCCCGATCGAGGCCGCGTGATACCCCGCCATCCGCCACAATTGCCGGACCATCTCGACGGTCGAGGTCTTGCCGTTGGTCCCTGTCACCGCGACCGCCACCGCCGGGAACGGCGCGAAGAAGCGCGCGGCAAGCCGGGCGAAGGCGCGACGCGGGTTGGCATCGGCGATATGCACCGCGCCCGTCACCTGCGCCTCCGGCCGCGCGACGATCCCGATCGCGCCACCCGCAACCGCTGCTTCGATAAAGTCTTCGCCGTTGACCGCAGCCCCCTGGAAGGCGCCGAACACCGTCCCCGGCGCGACCTTGCGGTGGTCGATCGCGAAGCCGCTTACCGTGGCGTTCTCGTTTCCGCCGGTCAGCGCACCCAATTTCACGTTACATCTCTCATTCTGCGGTCGGGACGAGTTTCTTCTCCCCGGTCCATACCAGAGGCAAAAGCTTGGATACATCGATGTCTCGCGACGTATCCGGCGTCACGCCGAGCATCGCCCCGGTGCGCGAGATCACCCGCCCGACGACGGGGGCGGCGTTCCACGCGGCAGTGGTCAGGCCGAAGGTTTCCTTCGTCCCGTTGGGCGAATCGAGCATTGCGACGACGACATAGCGTGGCGCATCCATCGGGAAGGCCGCCGCGAAGGTCGACACGTTCTTGCTGCGCGAATAGCCGCCCGCGCCCGCGATCTCGCCGGTTCCGGTCTTGCCGCCGACCCGGTAGCCCACGGCGTCGCCCTTGCGGCCCGTGCCGAGCAGAACGACCAGCCGCAGCAACTGGCGCATCCGTGCGCTGGTCTCTTCGGTCAACACGCGGCGCCCCTTGGAGGCAGCACCCGGCGCGATCTTCCGCAGCGTCGTCGGGCGATAGATCCCGCCGTTGACGAGCGTGGCATAAGCGTTCGCCAGATGCAGCGGCGTCACCGCGATGCCGTGCCCGTACGCGGTCGTCATCACCGTCGTCCGGCCCCAGAAGCGCGGCCAGATCGGCCCGGCGCGCTCGCGCAACTCGGTCGCGGGACGTTCACCGAACCCGAGCGCGGTGAACATCGCCGCCATCCGATCCTTGCCCATCTTGTCGGCGATCTGCGCGGTCGCGACGTTCGACGAATAGACGAGCGTCTCGGGAATGTTGAGCCAGCGTTTGGGGTCACCGCGATCGTCATGGATCGTGAACCGGCCAACCTTGAGCGGCTTGGTCGCATCGAACCGGCGGGTCATGTCGGTGATGACACCGTCGTTGATCGCCGCTGCAATCGCGATCGGCTTGAAGGTGGAACCGAGCTCATAGACCGACTGCGTCACGTTGTTGCGCAGAGCGTCGCTGCTGGAGCCGCTGATCCTGTTCGGGTTGTAGACGGGCAGCGACACCATCGAGATGATTTCGCCGGTATGGACGTCGAGTACCACGCCGGTTGCGGCCTTGGCGCGGAACGATGTCATCGCGCGCCCGAGTTCACTTTCCATCGCGGCCTGGACGCGGGCATCGATCGACAGCGCGATCGGCTCGCCCCGCCGGCGCGGGTCGCTCAGCCGCTCGTCGAACGCGCGCTCGATCCCGGCACGGCCGGCGATATGCGCGTCAGTCGCGGTCGGGCCAATGTAGCCGAGCACGTGCGCCGCCATCGTCGATTGCGGATACAGTCGCTCGGGCTCGCGTGCGAAGACGATGCCGGGTTCGCCGAGCGCATGGATCTGGTTCACCAGGTCGGGCGACGCGTGCTTTTCGAGATAGGTGAACTTGCCGCGCATCGTCAGCCGCTGGAAATACCAGCTCGAATCGTGCCCGGGCAGCAACCGCGCCAGCGAGTCCGCCAGCACCTGCCGGTCGCCGAGCAGCTGCGCGGGCCGGACGCCAATCGTCCATGCCTCGATCGTTCGCGCCAGCGGCTGGCCGTTGCGATCGAGAATGTCGCCGCGCACCTGCGGGTTCGCGACCAAATTGGCGGCCCCTGCCGGCGTGCCGAGTATCCCCAGCAACGCGATCCGCCCGATCACCAGCAGGAACCCCGCCATGATCAGCAGCATCAGCATCATCAGCCGCACGTGCGCGACCGCGACCAGCGCGTGGCGCTGGTCGTTACCCCGTCGCGCGGGGACCGGCCGGGCGACGAGCGTGGTCACCGACGCGACCGGGTTTCGGCACGCGCGCCGCTGCGCAGGTCGCCCAACATGCTGTCGTCCAGCAAGGCGCGATCAAGCATCGCCACCGCCGCGCGGGGCTTGGGCGCGGCCACCGCTGCCATCGCGGTGCGTGCGACCGGCGCCGCAGCCCGTACCGGGGTCGACTTGGCGTGCGGTGCCGCAGCCACCGTTGCGACCGACGGCTGTGCCCGTGGCGTCGACAGCGCCGCCGTCTGGACGGCGGCAGCCTGGACCGGGGCGGCCGCATCTGCCGTGGTCGCGGTGGCGGTCGCCTCAGGCAGCGGCGCGAGCGGCTTGAACGATGCGAGTTGCGGCGCGTTCGGCGCGCTCGGCTCGATCGCGGCCAGCGCCGCCTCGTCCGCGACGAACTGGCCCGCCGACGGCGCGACGAGGCCGAGCTTCTCGGCGTTCCATTTGTCAAGCTGCGCGAGATTGGCGCGCGTGTCGAATTCGGTTTCCAGCGCGCGGATATCGCGCTCGGCCCGCGCGATATCCCCGACGGTGCGGTCGAGCTTCTTGCGCTCGGCCGCAACCTGCAACGGCACGAGCAGGAAGCCGAGCGCGACAGCGACGCTCGCCAGGAACCATCCCAGACTCTTCCAAGCCAGCCCAAGCATTACAACGCCCCTTCCGTCCAGGCGGCAGCACTCGTACGCCGTGCCGTCCGCAATGTTGCCGATCGTGCGCGCGGATTGCGCGCGATTTCGTCTTCACTGGGTCGCACGCCGCGACCGACCGCCTCGAAACTGGGTGCATGCGCCGCCGCCACTTCGGGCAGATGGCGCGACCCCGACGGCAGCCCCCCCGAGCGCTCGCGCAGGAAGCGCTTGACCATCCGGTCCTCGAGGCTGTGGAACGTCACCACCGCCAGCCGCCCACCGGGTGCAAGCACGCGTTCCGCGGCGGCAAGACCATCGGCCAGTTCGCCCAGTTCACGATTGATATGGATGCGGATCGCCTGGAAGGTCCGCGTCGCCGGGTCCTTCTTGTCGTGCGCCTTGTAGCCAAGCGCGCGGCGAACGACATGTGCCAGCTCGCCGGTCCGCGTGATCGGCCGTGCCGCGACGATCGCGCGGGCGACCCGGCGCGAGCGGGGCTCGTCGCCATACTGGTAGAGCACGTCCGCGATCGCGCCTTCATCCGCCATGTTGACGAAATCCGCAGCGCTCTCGCCTTCCTGGCTCATCCGCATGTCGAGCGGACCGTCCGACTGGAAACTGAACCCGCGTTCGGCCTGGTCCAGCTGCATCGACGACACGCCGATATCCATCGTCACGCCGTGCACCGGCACGGCATCGCGCGCGGTGAGTTCGGCTTCCAGCGCGGAGAAGGTCGCGGGCACGAGCATCAACGCACCGTCGGCCGCATCGACCATCGCCGCCCCGGCGGCGATCGCGTCCGGATCACGGTCGAACGCAAACACGCGCGCGCCGCGCGCCAGCATCGCGCGGGTGTAGCCGCCCGCGCCGAAAGTCGCGTCGACATGCACGTCGCCCGCGGCAATGGCGAGCGCGTCGATCACTTCGTCGAGCAGGACGGGGACATGCGGGGCGGTGGCGGGACGATCGCTCACAGCGCGACTCCCTTGGTCTTGCAATGATAGCGGCAAGCGGCCTGCATCACCGGATCGACGTCTTCTGCATCGAGCAGCGTCTTCGGATCCCAGATCTCGATCCAGTCGAGCGTTCCCCAGAAGAAGGCATGCTCGCCAATCCCGGCATAGTCGCGCGGAAAACCGGGCATGATGAACCGCCCCGAACCGTCGAACGGCACGGGCTCGCCGCTCGCGCCGCGACGCTTGAAATTGTAATTGGGTTCGCCGTCGGCGCCGGTGTGCGCGGCTTCGCGCGCATCGAGTTGCGCGCGCAGGATGCGGACATAGGCCGGATCGTAGGCGCGCAGGCATTTGTGCTTCGGGTGAACGCCGACAATCACCGTCCCGCCGTCCTTGCCGTCAGGACGCGGCGCGTTCGCCGCCAGCGTTGCGCGGAGCGAAGCAGGAATCGCGACCCGGCCCTTGTCGTCGACAAGGCCAAGACCGTCCCCCTGATAATCTCCGCGTTCGTCCACGCTTACCCCGCACTAGGCGGGCAAGCCTCCCCCGTACCGAGAATCGCATCTCTGCAATCTCAGCGCCGCGAAATGCAGGCGAGTTCGGTCTGCCCCTGTCGCTAAGGAGGTATCACGGGGAGCGGCGGGGATACAAGGGGAAACCCGGGGATTGGACGGGACTAAAGTCTAATCCGAAGGTTTTCGGCGCAAAAATACTTTCATCAATTTAGCCCGTTCCCGGTGTGTTCGAATGGTTGATAGCCGGAACAGAGCGAATCTCTTCCCTCAGGGGCTCGGAGCATCGGCTTTCCCGCAAATTCCCCGCCTCACCCGGCCTGATGACTCGGCCCAAAAATGCCTGGATCGCACCCATGCGAGCGATGGTGTCTGTCACCGCGCGCTTTGCGCCTGCGGTTTCATCGCATTGTCGATGGCGGTCGCGTTATCCAGCTCAGCGCTGGGGGCGACCCCAAGCTCGGCGAGCGGCTCCCGATTCGCCGCCGCCCCCGGCGCACCGGCATCGCCCGATACCATGTTGGCGACGACATCGGCGCGCGCGCTGCCGATTGCCACGACCTGGCGATCATGATTGGCCGTCGAGAAGATGGCGGCAACGAGTCCGATGAACAGCAGGACCGCGGCGAGTCCGATCATCCCGACCCGGAACCGCTGCGTCGTCTGCGCTGCGTCTTTTGCGATGATTTTCATAAGCTGTGGCATAAATGTAACGTCTTAAAACGTCTTTGTCGATGCCACCCTCAATCGGCCACCAGCCACGGCGGCACGGCGAGCCCTTTCTGCTCGAGCCAAGCCCGGTTATACAGCGTGGAAAGATAGCGGAATCCCGTGTCGCACAAGATAGTTGCCACCCGTGACCCGGGCCCCAGGTGCCGCGCCAACCGCACTGCGCCGGCAACGTTGATCCCCGACGAAAGGCCGAGGCAGAGCCCTTCCTCCGCGAGCAGGCGCGTCACCCACTCCATGCCTTCGGCATCGGAAATGCGGAATTGCGTATCGATCGGCGCGCCTTCCAGATTCGCCGTGATCCGCCCCTGCCCGATGCCCTCCGCCACCGACGAGCCTTCCGACTTCAATTCCCCGTGCGCGTAATACTCATAAAGCGCTGCGCCATGCGGATCGCTGAGCGCGATGCAGATGCGCTCGTCATGCGCCTTGAGACCAAGGCCGACGCCTGCAATCGTACCGCCGGTCCCCGCGGCGCACGTGAACCCGTCGACCCGACCGTCCATCTGCGCCCAGATTTCCTCTGCCGTGCCGGTGATATGCGCGCGACGATTGGCGATATTGTCGAATTGGTTCGCCCAGACCGCATTCGGCGTTTCCTCCGCGATCCGGCGCGAGGTGTGCACGAAATGTCCGGGATTCGAATATGGCGCGGCCGGCACGAGGACCAGTTCCGCCCCCAAGGCGCGCAGCGTATCCATTTTCTCCCGGCTTTGCGTCTCCGGCATGACGATGATCGTCTTATACCCCTTCGCATTGGCGACCAGCGCAAGCCCGATGCCGGTATTGCCCGCGGTTCCCTCCACGAAGGTGCCGCCGGGCGCGATCTGATCGCGGGCCTCCGCATCCTCGACGATGCCGAGCGCCGCCCGATCCTTGACCGAGGCACCTGGGTTGGCAAATTCGCACTTGCCGTAGATTTCGGCACCAGCCGCCTCGCTGGGGCCTTTCAGCAGCACGAGCGGGGTATTGCCGATCAGGGCGAGCGTGTTCGGGGTCGTATGCATACTTGCCTAGCTATGCGTCCCGATCCCGACCCGCAAGCAAGCTTCGCTTGGCCGGCCTCATGGCAAAATGCGCGATCCCGCAGTGACGCCCGGCATAACGAGGCGGGAAGCCGCTGACCGGCCAATCGCTGACGTTTACGGCACGAGACTATGCCATGAACTACGTAATCCCGAACATCTTCCTCCATGCGACGACCGTTTACGCCTTGCTGCGGAGGAGGAGCGTCGCCCTGGAGGAATTGGATTTCTGGAAAGACGCCTAAACTTTCGCACCGGAGCCGCTGCCTCCTGTTCGGGGCGTCCTGTTCGGGGGCGCGATGTTCTGCTATCGTTCCGCAGTGATGAGCGCCGCACCCGAGTCCCCTGGCGCCATGCTGGCGTTTCCACCCCGACCGCTGCGCTGGCTGTTTCTGGACCTCAACAGCTATTTCGCCAGCGTGGAGCAGCAACTGAACCCGGCGCTGCGCGGCAAGCCGGTGCTGATCGCGCCGGTCGACAGCGACACCACCGTTGCCATCGCCGCCAGCGTCGAAGCCAAGCGCTTTGGCATCAAGACCGGAACGCCCGTGTGGGAAGCCAAACGTCTTTGCCGCGACCTGATCGTGACACCTGCGCGCCACGACAAATACGTCGAATTCCATGAGGCGATCGTTGCCGAGATCTGGCGGCATATTCCCGTCACGAAGGTCTGCTCGATCGATGAAGTGGCATGCCGCCTGCTCGACAACGAGAACAGCATCGAGGCGGCAACGGCACTGGCCTATCGTATCAAGGCCGGAATACGCGCCAATGTCGGGGCGTGCATGACGAGCTCGGTCGGGATCGCGCCCAACCGGCTGCTCGCCAAACTCGCCTCGGATCTCCAGAAGCCCGATGGCCTCATCATCTTCCATGCCGAGACCCTGCCGCAGCGGCTGTACGATCTTCAACTGCGGGACATCGCGGGAATCGGTGCGAAAATGGAGCGGCGCTTGGCGCAAGAGGGGATCAACGACATCCGCCAATATTGCGAGCGCCGCCCGCGCGACGCTGGCACCGCATGGGGCGGCACCAATGGAGACCGCTTATGGTATCTCCTGCACGGGGTCGATCTTCCCGAGAAGGCAACACAGAGCCGGTCGATCGGGCATAGCCACGTCCTCTCTCCCGGGAAGCGCGGCGCGGTACCTGTGCGACTGACCGCCCGCCGGCTGGCATTGAAGGCGACGAGCCGGCTTCGCCGCAAAGCCTATCGCGCCCGCCTGCTGGTGCTGCATGCCCGGTTCGAGGACGACAAATCGACGTGGCGCTGCTCGGTAAAGCTGCCCGCGACCCAGGACAGTTTCGTAGTCCTCGCGGCCCTCGAAACGCTCTTCCCACGCCTCCTGGCGGCCGGAAAGGCGCGACCCGGCGATTTCCAGGTCAGAATGGTCGGCGTTACCCTGGCCGAGATCGAGCCGGTGAGCGGGGAACAGGAATCGCTGTTCGGCTTGCTCGATCCTGACGACCCGCTCGCCCGTGAAACGCGCACGCTTGCGCTGAGTCGTGCGATGGACCGGATTAACGAAAAGTTCGGCAGGCACGCGGTCAGCCTGGGGCCGCAACATGGGGGAAGAATAGACCGCGTCGGAACAAAGATCGCCTTTGGACGCATCCCTGATCTCGACGAGTTTCACGAATAATGATGACGTTACCATGAACTATTTGTTGCAGCGCATGAAAGCGTGATCGGCCACGACCGTCGGGTCTTGACGCATTCTACCGCGTGCGCGAAGAAAATCGAATGCTCAACCGACTCCTCCCCGCCGCTGCCGTTGCGCTCCTCGCGCTGTCGGCCTGTGACAACAAGCCAACCGAGGTCAGCTCGGTCACGCCCGACCCGATGGCTGCCGAAATTGCCAACCGCGCGCCGGTCGAACTGCCGCCCGCGATCAAGAAGGAAGTCACCTTCCGCTGCAAGGACAATAGCCTGGTCTACGTAACCTTCTTCGAAGGCGACAAGCAGGCGCTGGTGAAGACGACCGAGACCGGCACGCCGACCAAGCTCACCGCCGAAAAGGCCGGCGACCCGCTCAAGGCCGACGGCTATGAGATGACGGGTACGGTCAAGGCCGTGACGCTGACTCAGCCGGGCAAGCCGAAGCAGCTCTGCGACCTCTAACCCGCCGCCATTGTTGCGCACTACGTCGGCATCCGTCACGATAGCCATTCCTGAGCGAAGGGCCTGCCGGTGTCGACGATTGCGATCTACAGTCTGAAAGGCGGCGTCGGGAAGACGACGCTCGCCGTCAATCTGGCCTGGTCCGCCGCGATCCAATCCGCGCGGCGGACCCTGCTGTGGGATCTTGATCCACAAGCCGCCAGCAGCTTCCTTCTGACCACCCGCAACGACGGGACCAAGCTGCGCGACCTGGCGCAGTCGGTCTTCGCCAAGGACGTCGAACCCGAGCGGTTGATCGAAAAGACTGCCGTCCCGCGTCTCGATCTGCTCGGCGCCGACGCTTCGCTGCGCGGCCTGGACTTGCTGTTCCACGAGATGGACAAGAAGAAGCGCCTGCAAAAGCTGCTGACGGGCCTTCGCAAGAGTTACGATCGCATCCTGCTGGACTGTCCGCCCGGATTGACCGAGACGAGCGACCAGGTCATGCGGGCGGCCGATCTGATCGTCGTCCCGGTCATCCCCTCGCCGTTGTCCGAGCGTGCCCTGGCGGAGGTGGTCAAGCATCTGGGCAGCCGTGCCGACATCATGCCGGTCCATTCGATGGTCGATCGCCGTCGAAAACTGCACGCCGATGCGCTGGCGCGACACCCGGACTGGCCGGTCGTTCCGATGGCGAGCCTGATCGAGCAGGTCACCGCACGACGCGCGCCGGTCGGTAGCTTCGCGCCGCGCTCCGCCGGCGCCGCCGCCTTCGCGCAATTGTGGCAGGCGATCGAGCGCCGTATCGCAGCGTGAGCAAGGCCCCGAAGCGCGCAGGCGAGGCCGAGATGCTCGACCCGAACCTCGTGCTTGGCGCCTATGCCGTGGGCGTGTTTCCAATGGCCGACAGCAGGACCGCCGACGAAATCTACTGGGTTGAACCCCAGGATCGCGCAGTCCTCCCGCTCGACGGGTTTCATCTGTCGCAATCCCTGCGCAAGACGGTGGTGCGCGATCACTTTAGGGTAACGGCCGATCGCTGTTTTGCCGACATGATGCGGCTGTGTGCCGAATCGGTCCCCAATCGGCCCGACACGTGGATCAATCCGCAGATCGAACAGGTGTTCAATCGGCTCCATACCCTCGGCTTCGCGCATTCGATCGAAGTTTGGGACGGTGAGACGCTGGTGGGCGGCCTCTACGGACTGGCGCTGGGACGTGCCTTCTTTGGTGAAAGCATGGTCAGCCGGGCGCGCGACGTCTCGAAGGTGGCGATGGCATGGCTGGTCGCCCGGCTACGGGTCGGCGGTTTCGTCCTGCTCGACTGCCAGTTCATGACCGAGCATCTCGCATCGATGGGCGCGGTCGAAATTCCGCGCGCCGCCTATCTCGTGGAATTGTCGAGTGCGCTGTCGGGCGTCGTCGGCGGCGACGCCTCGGCCTCGGGCGTCGGCGACTTCTTTGCGCTGGACCGGGGGGCTGCGGCATTGGAGGCTGCTCCCGCCGGGATCGACTCCGGCCCGCCTTCCGGGAAGCTCATCGCGCAGCTCTTGGTCCAGACATCGTAAATCGGGTGTTGGACGACGTTCAGGCCGGGACGTTCCTTGAACAACCATCCCGAAAAGACCCGACGCCAGACCTTGTCCGTGCCTGACACGTCGACCTGTACAAACGCTCCGGTGTAATGCTCCTGCTCCCAGGGGGCAGTCTGCTCACAGGCTTTCAGGTGCAGCACGACATCGCCGACGCGGACTGTCTCGCCCGGCTTCAACGTCACATCCCGCGCCTGTCCATTGCGCTTGTTGAGCAGCCCGAGCGTTGCGACACGCTGCGCCATCGGCGTGGCGCCCAGGCTCGGATCGACGCCCCCCGCGACATCGACGGTCACGACGTTCTGCGCGCTCGTATCCGCATCCAGCGCGGTTTCCGCGGTTTCCGTAGGCGTGGGCTCGGGCGCCTTGGCAGCCCGGTCACATCCGCTCGTCGCTATGAGCGCGGCCAGGGCGCCGACGCCCAGCGCGCGCCGGATCACGCGTCCGGCGTCCAGGCTTCGTAGTCGCCCGTGGCCTGCGCGCGGACCCCGCCCTTCTCGAGCGCGCCGCTGGGACGATAGGCCAGTGTCGTGCCGGTAAGATTGGGTTCGGCGGGCAATTGCCACGCACGCGGAGCAGGAAGCGCACGCGCCGGCACGTCCGCCACCTGATGATGCAACCAACTGAACCATTCCGGAGCGATACGGCTCGAATCGTTCACCCCGTTGTAGATGACCCACCGGCGCGGGTTGCCCGCGGTATCGCGGCCACCCTCGTAATAGACGTTGCCGAGCGAATCCTCGCCGACCCGCGCCTTGCCACGGAGACCGAATGCCGTGCCCCAGCTCGCGCCGGTCCACCAGGTGAAGGGATTAAGATTGATGCCCATGGTGTAGCGCTTAGCGCGCCGCGCTGTCGCCTTCAACCGGCATCAACGCGCCGTCGATGCGCGCCAGCTGACCGTGTCGCCTTCCCTTATCCCGAGGTCGAGCGATCGCCCCCCGCGGATCTCCAGGACGGCAGCCACCGGCTCGCCCGAGGATACCGGCACCTCGGACTGCGGCGCGGCATTTTCCGCGATACGCGCGATCGTATGGTCCGCCCGGACAAAGATGATGTCCAGCGGGGTCGGCGTGTCCTTCATCCAGAAACTGGCCTCACGCGGAGGTCCATTCGGTGGATATGGCGCAAACAACATGCCGCCATCCGCAGCCAGATCGGTTCGGAACATCAGCCCGCGCCGCTGCTCTTCCGCCGTTACGGCCGGCTCGACCAAGAAGCGATGCCGTCCGTTATGGCTTGCGACCGTAACGGCAACGAGGCCGGACGCCGCGTCGACGGGCGGCTTCGCTGGCGCGCCGTCGTCACAACCTCCGGTTGCGACCAGCATCGCGAAGCCGATGACATTCGCGAAACGCTGGCGCACAGGGCGGCTCCTAGACTTTCTGTTCGACCGTAACCGCAAGCGGCCCTTTTTCGCCGGCCACCATGCGGGCGTAAAGAAACTGTCCGGGCTCGACCTCTTCCAGGCCGGCGCGGCGAAGCGTCTCGACGTGTACGAAGATATCGCCCGAATTGTCTTCGCGCACCAGAAATCCGTACCCCTTCAACCGGTTGAACCATTTGACCGTGACCGGCTCAAACGGTCCGGCCCCTTCGATCAAAGCCGCAGGATCCGGTCGTTGCGGCTCGCTGCGGGGCTTGGGTGGTGGTTCGACGGCATTGCTCAGGTCGATCGACAGGATTTCGCTCGCCTGCAATCCGCGCTCGCGCAGCGAAGCGATACATTCCAGGCGCGCCCCTTCCGGCAGGCTGCGTCGACCGTGCGGCCGCAGCACCGAAAAGTGAATCAGAATATCGCTGACGCCCTCCTCGTCGGCAACAAGAAAGCCGAACCCACGCGTCATGTCGAACCATTTGAGTACGCCTGTATAATGTCGCGATTCTTCGTTCGCGATATGTGCGCCGTCATCCATTCGACCCTCGCGATCCGGCTCCCCAAACGCCGGAATCGGTACATTTCGCATCGTAGCAAGTCCCCCGCTCGCGCCCATAGCATGACATACAGCCCGATCCAAAGCTCTGTAATGCCGTGTCCCACAATCTTTTCTTAAACATTACGGAAATGGGGGTTCTATATACTATGACAAGGCTATTCATCAAATGAAGGACTTTCTCCGGGCAGAAGATTCGCAATCATTCGGGCCATCGAAAAACTGTGACCGCCCCGAATCATTGCGGCGATATGTTTCTCGCGCTGTGGCCGATCCACCGGCGCCAGGGCAAACGGCCCGATCCGCCGACGCCGCGCGAAGGCAAGCGCGGTTTCGAGCGCACGATCGGCCATACCGGGAGCGATCGCGGCGCTATCGGCCTCGTCCAATCCGGCCTGACGCAACGCACCGCTGACTCGCCGCTCGCCCAGACCCCGCCGACCCATCGCCGCAGCACGCGCCTCGCCGAACGCACGGTCGTCGATATAGCCGAGCTCCGCGAACTTTTCGGCGATCTCGGCCGGGTCACGCAGCGCCCCTTCCCAGCCGCGTTCGCGGATCTTGCGAACCAGATAGGTCACGAGGCGTGCGCGGGTCGTTGAAAAACGCTCGACATAGCGTAAGGCAAGTCGTTCCAATGCTCCGCTATCTAGTGGTGGGATTGGCTTTTTTTCCCGTGTTCGGGATTGGTTCGTGGGGCGTTGGTGCATGGCGCCATCATTGTGCCACAGTCGAACCGGATTTTGAACGCTTGGCATAAGCAGGGGTGCTTGCCGAAAGGGACCATAAGCGCGGCCGCTGAATGATGCCGCGATCGAGGGCGCAGATACAGATGACAGTTGACGTTGCGGGCACGCACGACCTTGAGGCCGAAACGCCGAAGCCGGTCGCCACGCCCACCGAAGATTCGCTGCCGCGGCGCTTCGCGGATTTCGAAACGCTTGGGGCGGCCCTCGATTACGCCGCCACAGGTCAACGCGGGCTTAATTTTCACGACGCGCGTGGCGCACTGACTCGCGCCTATCCGTTTGCCGAACTTCAAGGCGATGCGCTGGCAATGGCACGGCGCCTGGTCCATGCCGGCATCAAGCCGCAGGATCGGGTGGCGATCGTCGCCGAAACGAGCCCGGAGTTTGCCGCGTTGTTCTTTGGTGCCGTCTATGCCGGTGCGTGGCCCGTTCCATTGCCCTTGCCAACGTCCTTCGGCGGCCGCGATTCCTACGTCGAACAGCTGCGTGTCCAACTGTCGAGCTGCGAGCCGGTCGTCCTCATCTATCCGCCCGAACTCGCGCACATGGGCCAGGACGCTGCCCGTGCCGCTGGAACCGACGGTATCGACTGGTCCGAACTGGGCCAACGCCCCGCCCCGATGATCGCCCTGCCCGAAGCAAGCGGCCAGGACGTCGCCTATCTCCAATATTCGAGCGGCTCGACCCGGTTTCCGCATGGCGTCGTGATTACGCATCACGCGCTGCTCAACAATTTGACCGCCCACGCCTATGGCATGCAGTTGGTCGACCGGGACCGCTGCATCTCGTGGCTTCCCTGGTATCATGACATGGGCCTGGTGGGCTGCTTCCTGTCGCCGGTCGCCAACCAAGTTTCCACCGATTATCTCAAGACCGAGGACTTCGCACGCCGTCCCTTGGCGTGGCTCGATCTGATCAGCCGCAATCCGGGCAATTCGATCAGCTACTCGCCGACGTTCGGCTATGACATTTGCGCGCGACGCATCTCGAGCCAGACCAAGGCGTCAGATCGCTTCGACCTGTCGCGGTGGCGGCTGGCGGGCAATGGGGCGGACATGATTAGGCCCGACGTGATGCAATGTTTCGTCGACGCCTTCGCCGACGCCGGGTTCAAGGCCAGTGCGTTCCTGCCCAGCTACGGCCTGGCCGAGGCTACGCTGGCGGTGTCGATCATGCCCCCGGCCGAAGGCATTCGCGTGGAACTGGTGGAGGAAACACAACTTTCGGGAGTCGCGGCAGGCGAGGATCGCCCGCAGCGATATCGCGCGATCGTCAATTGCGGGAAGCCGGTCAAGGACATGAAGGTCGAGATCCGCGAGGAGGACGGCACGCCCTTGCCGGAACGCGCAATCGGCAAGCTCTGGTGCTCCGGCCCCTCACTGATGGTCGGTTATTTCCGCGATCAGGCGGCGACCGACGCCTGCCTCGTCGATGGCTGGCTGGACACGGGCGACATGGGCTATCTCTCCGATGGCTATGTCTACATCGTCGGCCGCGCCAAGGACATGATCATCGTCAACGGTCGGAATCACTGGCCGCAGGACATCGAATGGGCGGTCGAGCAGCTGCCAGGGTTCAAGGCGGGCGATATTGCGGCTTTCGCGATCACGACCCCGGGCGGCGAGGAAACGCCGGCCGTGCTCGTGCAGTGCCGCAGTTCGGACGATGCCGAACGGGTACGCCTGCGCGAGGAAATCCGTGAGCGGGTCCGTTCGGTCACCGGAATGAACTGCGTGATCGAGCTGATCCCGCCCCGGACCCTGCCGCGCACCAGTTCGGGCAAGCTCAGTCGGGCAAAGGCGCGCAATCTTTATCTCAGCGGCGACATCAAACCCTACGATCTGGCGGCATAATCAAGCGAAATGATGGGTCAGCGCGCCCAATCCGGGCCATGGCGTACCGCTCTAACGATCCGCTAACCTTAGGGGGCGTATCGGTGTGCGGGTGAGCAACTCATCCTCCTCCCAATTCGCCAAGCCGCGCATCGACGCACGCGCGCTGCTGGGTCTGCACGATCCGGCGGACACGACGGACTGGGGGCCCATTCGGGCAGCCCAGCTCCATGCCGGAAGCCAGCTGGCACTGTTCCTGGTTGCAGCGAACGTCATCGGCGCCGCGCTGGTGACGCTGACGCTCGCGCATTGCGCGCCGCTCTGGGCGCTCGCCTTGTGGGGCACGGTTGCCGCCGTGGTCAGCGTTGCGGTCGCCGTTCGCCGCCTCGCCACCCGTCACCGCGCCGCCTATACCGCAAGCCTGCGTGACGTGCGCGCCACGTTGCTCGACGGCCTGCTGCTTGGCCTGGTCTGGTCGATCCCACCCTTCGCCTGCGGCATCCGGGCCGATACGACGACCGCCCTCAACCTCTGGGTGGTCCTGTCGCTGCTGATGACCGCCTCCGCGGTAGCCATGGCCGCGTTGCCGCTTGCGACGCTGAGCTTTCTCGGCATTCTGGGCGTCGCGATTGCGGCGATGATGCTGTGGACGGGAGGACCGGTCCTGGCGTCTGCGGTGGTGCTGTTCACCGCATTGCTGATGATCGGCTGCTTCACGCGCGCAAAGGCGCTGGTTGTCGTTCGCGCCAGCGAGATCGCGCTTGGGGAACGGGACGAAACCGTCAGCTTGCTGCTGCGCGAGGCCGAGGAACATTCGTCGGACTGGTTATGGGAAACCGACGCGCAGCGGCGCGTGGTGCGCGCTTCGCCGCGGTTTGCCGAGTCGGTCGGGCTCGACACCACGACGGTCAACGGCAAGTCGCTGCTCGAGGTCCTTGCCGGCCCGACCTGGGAGGCGGGCAATTTCGCCTCGGGGCTGCGGGACCTCGCTGAATATCTCAAAGGTCGCGAGCCATTTCGCGGGCTGTTGTTGCCGGTTCAGGTCGGCGAGAGCGAGCGCTGGTTCGAGATCGCCGCCAATCCGCGCTACGATGAACGCGACATCTTCATCGGGTTTCGCGGCGTCGGCTCGGACGTCACCGAACAGCGCGCGTCCGCCGACAAGATCAACCGCATGGCGCGCTTCGACACGCTCACCGGCCTGCCCAACCGACTCTACATCAACGAATCGCTGGCGCACGCAATGACGGATGCGGCGAAATGGGGCAGCCGCTGTGCCTTCATGATGATCGATCTCGATCGCTTCAAGGCCGTGAACGACACGCTGGGACATCCGATCGGCGACCGGTTGCTGGGCCGGGTGTCGGAACGGCTCGCCGTGCTGATGACCGAAAACGAAATCATCGGACGACTCGGCGGCGACGAGTTCGCCGTCGTCGTGCGGGACGCGAGCGACACGGCGCGGGTCGAACGGCTCGCGCAGACGATCGTGGATGCGCTCTCGCGTCCGTACGAACTGGACCAGCACACGCTTTACACCGGCGCCAGCGTCGGTGTCGCCACTGGTCCACGCGACGGTCGCACCGCCGAAATGCTGATCCGTTCAGCCGATCTGGCGCTCTATCGGTCCAAGGACGCCGGCGGCGGGACGTACCATTGCTACGAACCGCAACTGCACATTGCCGCAGAAGAGCGCCGTGTCCTCGAACAGGCACTCCGCCTCGCCCTGCAAAAGGACGAATTGCACATCTGCTACCAGCCCGTGGTCGATGCCGGGAGCGAACAGCTGACCGGGTTCGAGGCGCTGGTGCGCTGGACGCACCCGGAGCTCGGCGTCATATCGCCGGCCAAGTTCATTCCGCTCGCGGAGGATGCGCGACTGATCGCGCCGATCGGCGAATGGGTACTCCGCAATGCTTGCATGGAGGCGGCGCGCTGGCCCGGACAGGCGCGGATCGCGGTCAACGTCTCGCCCGAACAGTTGCACAACCCCGGGTTCGTTGCCGTCGTCACATCGGCGCTCAGCAATTCGGGCCTTCCGGCGGGCCGGCTCGAACTGGAAGTGACCGAGAGCGTCTTCATGCGAGACGATACCGCGGCGGTGAAGGTGCTCGAGCGGATCCTGGATCTTGGCGTACGGCTCAGCCTGGACGATTTCGGAACGGGATATTCCTCGCTCGGCTATCTCAGCCGTACGCGATTCTCGACGATCAAGATCGATCGCAGCTTCGTGACCGGCGCCTCGAAGGGCGTCCGCGAGGCGCTGGCGATCGTCCGCGCCGTCGTGGCGCTGGCGCAGAGCCTGGGCATGGCGACGACCGCCGAGGGGGTTGAGACCGAGGAGGAGCATCGCATGGTGCAGAACCTCGGCTGCACCAAGGTCCAGGGCTATTATTTCGGCCGTCCCCTCCCGGTCGAGGATGCGCGCGGCGTGGCGCAACGGGCCGCGCGGGATCGCGCCGCTGCTTGATCCGCTTGCGATCCGCAAATTGTCGCGATAGAGAGGCCCTCGATAGGGGTGTAGCTCAGTTGGTTAGAGCGTCGGTCTCCAAAACCGAAGGCCCACGGTTCGAGTCCGTGCTCCCCTGCCACCTATTCCGATTCGCTCCCGTTCCGCCCGCAGCTTGATTTAAACGCCGGCGCGGATTAGGGTCGTATCATTCCGAAATTGGGAATGACCGTCATCGGCCCTTCACAGGGCCGGGCAGCGGGCCCATGTCCCATCCTTCGGCGAAAAACACGAGTGCAGCACAGTGGCGAAGACGACCCCTCTCGAATTCATCCGTCAGGTCCAGGCCGAGACCAAGAAGGTCGTCTGGCCGACGCGACGCGAAACCCTGATGACCGGCGTGATGGTCGTCATCATGGCGACGCTGCTGGGCGTCTTCTTCTTCGTCATCGACACCGCGTTCGAGGCAATCGTCCACCTGCTGCTCACCCTCGCGAAATAACGGACAGACAGACGACATGGCACGTTGGTACATCATCCACGCCTATTCGGGTTTCGAGGGCAAGGTCCGCGACGCGATCATGGCGGAAGCGACCCGCATGGGGCTCGAGCAGCTGGTCGAGCAGATCGAGGTTCCGACCGAGACCGTGACCGAAGCCCGCCGTGGCAAGAAGATCGCGGTCGAGCGCAAGTTCATGCCGGGCTACGTCCTTGCCAAGCTGAACATGAACGACGACGTCTATCACCTCGTCAAGAACACCCCGAAGGTGACCGGTTTCCTGGGCCCGAACGGCAAGCCGCAGGCGATTCCGGAATCGGAAGCCGCCCGGATGCTCAACACCAAGGACGAGGCCGCCGCCGCTGCACCCAAGCAGAAGGTCAAGGTCGATTTCGAGATCGGCGATTCGGTCAAGGTGCTCGACGGCCCGTTCGCGAGTTTCAACGGCATCGTCGAGGAACTCGATTTCGACCGCAGCCGCGTCAAGGTGTCGGTGTCGATCTTCGGTCGAGCCACCCCGGTCGAGCTCGAATTCGAGCAGGTCGAGCGCAGCAAGTAAGCGCCCCTCTGGCCGGGCCCATGTGTGCCCGGCCGTTCGGCATATTTCTCTATGTGACTGACTTATTGCTGTAATTGTACATCGTTAACGCCGCGTTCATCTTTTACGAACGCGTAGGACAGGTGTATGATGATCCGTTTCCGCTCGGCTGCAATCACGGTTGCCGCGTTGCTTTCCGTTCCCGCGACCGCCGCGCCGATCTACCTCGCCAACGGCTCGATCAACGGCAGCAGCGCTGGTGCCAACGTCGATCTGTCGGGGCTGACCGGGACGCTCGAGAACGGTCTGCCGGGGAATATTCTCGGTGGGATCGGCTCGGGGCTGGCCTATGCCGGCGGCAACACCTTCATCGCCACGCCGGACCGCGGCCCCAACGCCACCGCGTATAATTCTGCGGTCGACGATACCACGTCTTACATCAGCCGCTTCCAGACGCTGTCGCTCGCGCTGACCGCCAACACCTCCGGCAGCGGCCTGCCGTTCGGCGTGACCGCCGCGCTGACCGGTACGACGCTGTTGTCGAGCCCGACCGCGCTGAATTACGGGACGGGCGCTGGCCTCGGCAACAGGATCGACGGCACGCCGCTCGGTTCTGGTGCGCCTGCCCAGAACAGCGCGGGCGCTTATTATTTCACCGGTCGCTCGGACAATTACGCGTCCGGCCTGTCGACCGATTCGGCGAATGCGCGATTCGATCCGGAGTCGGTCCGTGTCTCGAACGATGGCAAGAGCGTCTTCGTCTCGGACGAATATGGCCCCTATGTCCGCCAGTTCGATCGCGCCACCGGCAGCCTGGTCAAGACCTTCACGCTCCCGGCCAACCTCGCCGTGACCAACCAGTCGCCCAGGGGCGACGTCGAGATCGCGGGCAATACGGTCGGCCGCGTCGCCAACAAGGGCATGGAAGGCCTCGCGCTGACGCCGGACGGCAAGACGTTGGTAGGGATCATGCAGGCACCGCTCGAGCAGGACCCGGCGAAGTTCGTGCGGATCGTGACGATCGACGTCGCGAGCGGCACGACGCATGAATATGGCTACAAGCTCACCACCGGATCGGGCGTCAGCGACATCGTCGCGATCAACGACCACGAATTCCTGGTCGACGAGCGCGACGGCAAGGGCCTCGGCGACGGCACGAACGCCGCGGTCAAGCAGTTCTTCCGGATCGACCTGAACGGCGCGACCGACATCACCGCGCTGTCAGGGACCGACGCAAGCAAGGCGACAGCGGTTACCAAGGGAACGACGCCGTTCCTCAACCTCGTCACCGCGCTGACCGCGGCGGGGATCCCCGCTTCGCAAATCCCAGCGAAGATCGAAGGTCTCGCGTTCGGGCAGGACGTGACTTACAACGGACAGCTGCTCCACACGCTGTTCGTCGCGAACGACAATGATTTCGTTCCGGCATCCGCCGGGCAGAACCAGTTCTTCGTGTTCGGGTTCAGCGACGCGGACCTGCCCGGTTTCGTCGCGCAACAACTGACCGGCGCCGTGCCCGAGCCTTCGACCTGGGCGATGATGCTGGCGGGCTTCGCGGGCATCGGTGCCATGGCGCGGCGGCGCAAGACGACCGTCCGCTACGCTTGACGCTCGGCTCAGCCTCGATCCCGGCATTTTGCCGGGATCGACCGTAGTTCCCGGTCCCCGAACGGGAACCTGACGTAGCGGGTGCCGGAACAGTCCCGGCCCTTCGGGTGGAGGGTAGCGCGACCGTGTCACTGCGCCACGCGTCGCTGAAAGCAGTCCGCCAAGCCTATCCGCCGGCCTCCGATCCGCTATATGTCCCGCGATATAGCACCCGATCGGACTTCCATGAACCGCCGCACTCTCCTGACATCCTTTGCCGCGATCGCCGCTGCGATCGGCTGCGGAACGGCCCAGGCCGCGCCCCCGCCCCCCGTTACCGTGTTCGCCGCGGCGTCTCTGACCGACGCCCTGCAGGCCGTGGGCAAGGCCTATACCCAGCGTACCGGCGTTCCGGTGCGCTTTTCCTTCGCTTCGAGCAGCCTGCTTGCGCGACAGATCGAATCGGGTGCCAAAGCCGACCTTTTCGTCGCGGCCGATCTCGTCTGGATGGACCATGCACAGAAGGCGGGGCGAATCGACGTCGCCAGCCGAAGTACGCTCTTGCGCGGCCGCCTCGCCTTGATCGCACCGGCCGACAGCAACGTCAACGTGCGGATTGCGCCGCGCTTTCCGCTTACGACACTGCTCGGACACTCCGGTCGGCTCGCCGTTGGCGACCCCGCCTATGTTCCCGCCGGAATCTATGCCCAGACCGCACTGACGCGGCTAGGCGTCTGGGCGAGCGTGCAGGGCCGGCTCGCCCGGGCGGACAATGTCCGGGTCGCACTGTCCTATGTCGCCCGTCACGAGGCACCGCTCGGGATCGTCTATGAGACCGACGCACGCGCCGAACCGGGTGTACGAATCGTCGGCATCTTCCCCGAAGCCAGCCACGCCCCGATCGATTATCCCGCCGCCCTCGTGCGCGGCGGAAGCGGGGCGGCGCGCGGCTTCCTCGGCTATCTCCACAGCCCGGCCGCACTGGCGGTGTTCCGCCGCTATGGCTTCCGGACGGCCGGCTAGAGCGTGCTCACCGCCGCCGAATGGGACGTGCTGGGGCTCAGCGTATCGATCGCCGGCCGTGCCGTGCTGGTCGCGCTGCCGGTCGCGCTGTTGCTTGGCTGGATGATGGCGCGGACGCGATTCCCAGGGCGTACCGTGCTCGACGCGGTGTTGCATTCGTCGCTCTTCCTTCCGCCGGTGGTGGTCGGGTTCGTGCTGATCCTATTGTTCGGCGCGGACGGACCGATCGGACGTTTCCTGGCCAGCCTTGGCATCCGGCTGATCTTCACCGCCAATGGCGCGGCGCTCGCGGCCGGCGTGATGGCGTTCCCGCTGATGCTGCGCGCCTGCCGGCAGGCGATCGAGGCGGTCGACCCCCGGATCGAGGCGGTCGCGGACAGCCTTGGCGCAGGCTTCTGGGATCGGACGCTGTCGGTGACGCTGCCGCTCGCCGCGCCCGGGCTGATCGCCGCTGCGGTCATCGGCTTTGCCGCCGCGCTTGGCGAATTCGGCGCGGTCATCACCTTTGCGGCCAACATTCCGGGCGAGACGCAGACGCTCGCGCTCGCCATCTATGCCGCGCTCCAGCAACCCGGTGGCGAGGCGGTCGCGTTGCGCCTGGCGGGGATCTCGTTCGGCGTGGCGATCGTCGCGCTGCTCCTGTCGGAGGCGTTGCTGGCCTATGGCCGGCGGCGGAGTGGGCAATGATCTCGGTCGCGATCAAGCGCAGGCTCGGCGAATTCACGCTCGACGTGGCGTTCGAGGGTGCGGCCAACGGCGTGACAGCGCTGTTCGGCCCTTCGGGCGCCGGCAAAAGCGCGACGCTGGCCGCAATTGCCGGGAGCGGCATGATCGAGGCGGGGCGGATCGTGCTGGGGGACCGCGTGCTGTTCGATCATGGTTCCCGGGTCAACGTGCCGCCGCGCGCGCGCCGGATCGGCTGGGTGTTCCAGGACGCGCGGTTGTTCCCCCACCTGCGGGTGGATGCGAACCTGCGTTACGGACTGAAGCGCGCGCCGGGGCCGCATCGCATCGGGTTCGACCAGGTCGTCGCGACGCTCGACATCGGCCATCTGTTGCGGCGCGGCGTTCGCGACCTGTCGGGTGGCGAGCGTCAGCGGATCGCACTCGGCCGCGCGTTGCTGAGCCAGCCCGAGCTGCTTTTGCTGGACGAACCGCTCGCCGCGCTCGATGGCGCGCGCAAGGACGAGATCCTGGCATATATTGCGCGGCTCAAGGCCGATTTCGCGCTGCCGATGCTGTATGTCACCCACAGTCCGGACGAGGTCCGCGCGGTTGCGGATCACGTCGTGATGCTCGAGCACGGGCGGGTGGTGGCGACCGGAGGGCCGTCGATCGTCGGAGGGGATCGCATCACCGCCCGGATCGTCGCGCGCGATCGCGACGGGGTGCTGATCCGCGTGCCGCGCGGGGACGTGACGACGGGCGACCGGCTGGATCTGCTGATCGATCGCTGATGTGACGCCCCACGCCTCCCGATGACGACCAAGCCCCGGCCGTCGCCGGGGAAGCGCGGTGCCTGGTTCCCTCGAACGCCCAGCCTAGACGTTCACGCGCCCGGTCCGCACCAGCTTGCCCCATCCCACGCTTCGTCCGCGCAGCGCCTGGGTAATCGCCTTCAACACGACATAATACATGATCTGGCGATAGCCGAAGCGCTGCGGCACCAGCAGCCACAACAGCCGCCAATCCTCGCGCCGTTCCAGCGCGAACGCGACCGTCGCGGCGAGCAGGTCGATCAGCGTGAAGACCAGCCAGTAGATCAGCATCTTCTCGACATCATGCTGCGTCTGCGCCCAGCCATGCGCCAGCACGGCGAGATAGGTCATGACGAAACTGACGATCAGCGCGAGATCGATGATCGGTGAAATCGCAGCGAACACGATCTGGAACAGGATCGCCTGCGGCAGCCCGACGCGCGCGAGCCCGCGGGGTTTGCCCGTGGCCATGATCACGCCGTGCTTCCACAGGCATTGCAGCGTCCCGAACGCCCAGCGGAAGCGCTGCTTGGCGAGGCCCTTGATCGTCTCGGGCGATTCGGTCCAGGCGACGGCATATTGGTCATAGGTGACCTTCCATCCGGCGCGCTGGATCGCGATCGTCAGGTCCTGGTCCTCGGCGAGCGTGTCGTCCGGGTAGCCGCCGACCTGCTTGATCGCCGACAGACGCCACGCGCCCACCGCGCCTGGCACCACCGTCATCGCATCGAGCCGCGCGAGGGCGCGCCGTTCGAGGTTCTGTGCGGTAATGTATTCGACCGCCTGGAACCGCGTGAGCAGATTGACGCGGTTGCCAACCTTGGCATTGCCCGCGACTGCCCCGAGCGCGGGGTCGACGAACCAGCGCGCCAGCCGCGCGATCGTGGTCGGCTCAAACTGCGTATCGGCATCGAGTGCGATCACGATCTCGCCGGTCGCCAGCTCGATTCCCCGATTGAGCGCGCGCGCCTTGCCGCCATTCTCGAGCGTCAGCAGCTTCACGCGGGCATCGCCGGCAAATGCGGCCTGAATCACCGCGCTGGTCCCGTCGGACGAGCCGTCGTCGATCACGATCACCTCGACCCGGACGTCGGTCGACGCGAGCACGCCGCGCACCGCGCGCTCGATCACCAGTTCCTCGTTGAACGCGGGGATCATCACCGTGACGAACGTGGTCGGGTCGATCGGCGGGAACACCATCCGCCCCTCGCGCCGCGCCTGGATCAGTGCAAGCGCCGACAGGACGATCGCGCGGGCGATCCCAATCGAGATCGCAAAGAAGAAGATCCAGCCAAGCGCGATGACGATACCGCCCAGCGCGCTGAAGATGAACAGGTTGAACTGCGCAGCGACCTGTTCGCTCTCGGTGATCGGCGGCATCGCGAGGTTGCGCGGGATGCCGGCCAGTTCCGACACCGGCACGAAGCGGTACCCCTTGGCCCGGAGCTGATCGATGATCTGCGGCAGCGCAGCCACGGTCTGCGAACGATCGCCGCCCGCGTCGTGGAGCAGCACGATGTTGCGGCTGCACTGCGGCTCACCGTCACCCGTGCACCGCCCGACCGGATCCGTGACGTCGTCGACCGTGCTGTCGATGATCGACTGCGTGCCCGGTCGTTTCCAGTCACCCGGATCGACGTGCAGACCGACCGAGATGTAGCCGCGGTTCTGCGCCTGCAACGCCGGATCGATTTCGTCCGCGGTGGTCGGCTCGGCATCGCCGAAATAGGGCGCGCGGAACAGTCGCAAGGAATGCCCCGTGAACGCCTGGAACAACCGTTGCGTGGTGTTCAGCTGGAAGCTCGTCTCGGTTTCCGAGGCACCCGCCAGATTGGGGTGGGTATAGGTGTGGCTGCCGATCTCATGGCCTTCGCGCATCATCCGTTCGAGCAGGCGGCGCTGGGTCAGCGCATTCTCGCCGATGATGAAGAACGTGCCCGGAACCTTCTTTTCCTTCAGGATGTCGAGAATGCGCGGGGTCCAGGTAGGATCGGGCCCGTCGTCGAACGTCAGCGCCACCAGGCCGGGGCGATACCCGGTCCGCGCGACGATGTACGGCGATGGCAACTGGACGAAACGAACGTCGCCGATCCCGCCGCGCGCATTGGCCACCGCTTGGCGAACACCCGCGACCGGTACGCCCGCGATCTTGAGGATCTCGCCGCTGCCCTCGATGTCGACGTCGGTACCCGCCGGGATCGCGTTGATCGCCGAAGGCGCGGGCAACGTGCGGTGCGAGCGACCGAAGACGGACCAGAGCCCGGGATCCTCCGCGCCCAGGCGCCACACCGCGACGCCGTTCAGCCCGACGCGGTTGAGGAATTTCATCTCGTTATACGCGGACGCCGCATCGAGCAGCCAGACGACATGGCGACTCTTGCCTTCCATATAGGCGAAGCTGGTGTTGCCGCTTGCCTTGTCGAACACCGGCATTGCGCTCGATTCGCGCGCGTTCTGCCATGCCTCGTCGATCGAGAGTGGTTCGCCGCCGCCGTCGTGCCAGTCATAGCCATAGCTGCCGATCGCGACGACGATCTTGCTGCGCGGGACACCGCGCACCGCGCGTGCGACCGACTGTTCGAACCACCCCTGCGAGGCGATCGGTCCGGACTCGCCGCCGACCTCGTGCTCGTCATAGGCCATCAGGAACACGCGATCGACGATGGCGGCGAACGCCCCGATGTTCCAGCCGTCCTCGCCCTCGGCCGCCCCGATCGGGACCGCGATCGCGATGACCCAATTGTGCCTGGCGAAGCGCGCCTTGGTTTCGCGCAGGAAGGTGCGGAAGTCGGCCTGCCCGCGCGGACTCAGTTCCTCGAAGTCGAAGAACGCGCCACCCGCGCGATTCTGCGCCAGCCAGGGTTCCAGTCGGTCGAGGAACGCCTTGCGTTGCGCAGCCGAGCGCAACAATGCCTCCATGCCCTTCGCGTCCCAATTGCCGTCCTTGGCGTTCTGGATCATCGGCAGCAGCAACGGGCGATGCGGCGAGCGGTTGAGGATCTCGCGCCCAGCGGTATCGCGATAGACGGTGATGTCGTGTGCGGCGCCCGTCACCGATACCCAGCCGGGGATCAGCCAGTCGAGTTCCCCGATGTGACGCCTCAACGACGCGACGCTCGACTGATCCCATGGCACGTGAAAGGCGATCGCCAGCGGCTGGTCGACCGCTGCCCCGACCCCACGCGGCGGCGCGGCGCCCATCAACCGTGCATAATCGATGATCCTCCGCCGCGCGCGCTTGAGCAACGGATCGTGCGGCGGGGGCAGCTTGGTAAAGGCCGCATGTTCCGCTTCTACGGGCAGCAACGGGGGCGCCGGCACCGCACCGATCGACACCCCGAGCGCGGCGATCGACAGCAGCAGCAGCAATATGAAAGCTGCCACGGCCATGGCAAAGCGACGACGCCGGCGACCCGAGGCATCATAGAAAACGGGCGCACGGCTCATCGGCGAGACTTCCTTTGTAACAGCCTGACACAATCGCATCGGTCCCTTCGCATGGCCATAGCCCGACGCCAAGATGACATTGAATTCATTCGGCCCTTCGCGGTCGGCAGATCGCTGCGGCCGGGCTTCATCGCTTGCCCCGCTGCGGCATGCGGCTACGATCGACCGACAGGAGAACGAACGACATGCGCCACATCGCGATCATCGGTTCGGGACCGGCCGGATATTATACCGCCGAGGCGTGCCAGAAGGCGTTCGGCAGCGACTGCCGGGTCGACATCCTGGATCGGCTGCCGGTGCCTTATGGCCTGATCCGCACCGGCGTCGCCCCGGATCATCAATCGATCAAGGGCGTCGCGCGGCGCTACGAAGCGGTCGCGTTGAGCGATACCGTGCGGTTCGTCGGCAATGTATCGGTCGGCGACGATGTCGCGATCCCGGAACTGCTCGACCTTTACGATGCGGTCGTGCTTGCGACCGGCGCGCCGGCGGACAAGCCGCTCGGGGTGCCGGGGGACGACCTGCCGGGCGTGATCGGCTCGGCGGCGTTCGTCGGCTGGTACAACGGCCACCCTGATTTCGCGCAGCTCGATCCCCCCGTCCACGGACTGGACGCCGTTGTCGTCGGCGCGGGCAACGTCGCGCTCGACGTCGCGCGGATCCTCGCCAAGACCGAGGCCGAATTCGGTGGGTCGGATATCGTCGGCCATGCGCTCGACCGGCTGCGGGCGGCCGAACATGCGACCGTGACCTTGCTTGCGCGGCGCGGCCCGCACCAGATCGCGATGACACCCAAGGAACTCGGCGAGCTGGCGCATCTGACCCGGGCCGTCCCGCTGGTCGACCCTGCCGACCTTCCACCGATCGCGGCGGATGCCGAGCTCGAACCAGGGCTGCGCAAATCCGTCGCCTATTTGCGCGACTTCGCAGCCGTGCACGATGACAAGCCGGTGCGGATCGTGTTCGATTTCTTCGCCCGCCCGGTCCGGATCGAAGGCGACGCCAGCGCAGAGCGGGTCATCGTCGCCCGCACGCGAATCGATCCGACGGGTCGCGTTGTCGATACCGGCGAGGAATATGCCATCCCCGCAACGCTGGTGGTGAGCTGCATCGGTTATCGCACCCCCCCGATCGCGGGCGTGCCCTATGACGATGCGCTCGGCCGCTTCGCCAATGTCGACGGACGCATCGCGCCAGGGCTCTATGCGGTCGGCTGGGCACGGCGCGGCCCCACGGGTACGATCGGGACCAACCGCCCGGACGGCTTCGCGATCGCCGAGTTCATCGCGGCGGACATCGCAGCCGGTAGCGGCAAGCCGGGTCGTGCCGGGCTCGATGCGCTGCTCGATCAGCGCGGCGTCGATATCGTCACCTTCCGCGACTGGCAGAAGATCGAAGCCGCCGAAATCACCCGGGCGAGAACGGGCGCGCCGCGCGAGAAATTCGCGACGATCGCCGAGATGCTCGCCGCGCGTGCCTAGCGTTCGGCGCAGCGATCATCGCCAACCGCCACTTTTCGCTTGATCGCAGCCCGCCGCCCGGCTAACCGCTCGCCCCTGCAATGTGTCGGGGCGTGGCGCAGTCTGGTAGCGCACTGGTCTCGGGGTCCAGGGGTCGTAGGTTCGAATCCTATCGCCCCGACCATTGCAGCGATAGCTTCGCCCTGGCGGCTCGAGGCGTGATCCCCGAAAGTCTTTTCTTCCTTTTACACCTTCCCGGCGAAGGCCGGGGCCCAGTAGCGGGCGTTTGCCAACGGGCGCTGCGCTACCTTACCTCGACCTTCGCTACTGGGCCCCGGCCTTCGCCGGGGTGGTAGAACTTTGCTGTGAAACCTCAGCCCTTGTGCTTCGCGCGCCAGTCGCGAACCGCCTGGAGCGTCCCCTCGACATGGCCGACCGGGTTGTTCTGGGTGAGCTCGTAGATCACCTCGCCGGTCGGCGCGATGACATAGGACGTGCGGCTCGTGATCTTCGAGCCCGCCGCATAGGACACGTCATAGTTGGTGATCATCGGCGGGGTCGCGGCAGCGACCGGGAAGGCGCTGCGGCATTCTTCCTTCGAGAAGGCATCGATCTTGTCGATCCCACCCGCGGTCAGCCCGACCAGCGTCGCGCCCGCCTTCTTGAAGTCAGCCGCGGCCTCGGCGAACTTGTGCGCCTCGATCGTGCACCCCGCGGTAAAGGCCGCCGGGAAGAAGTATACCACGACCGGCCCCTTCTTGAGCGCCGACGCGAGCGAGAAGGTGAACGGCTTGCCGCCGAGCGCGCCCTGGGTGGTGAAGTCGGGGGCCTTCGCGCCGACCTTGAGCGCGGCTTGGGCGGGCATGGCGAAGGCGACGGTCGCCGTCAGGGCGAGGGCGACTGCGGCATACGGACGGGCGAGCTTCATGCGACTTCTCCTGATGAACTTTTGCGAAGCCTAGCCTGCCCCCTTTTGTTCCGCCAGCGACGAATCGCTGATGTTGCGTTGGGGCCCGTGCATGCTATCGCCACGAGCATGACCACCCCGCTCGACCGCATCCGCAACTTTTCGATCATCGCGCATATCGACCACGGCAAGTCGACGCTCGCCGACCGCCTGATCCAGCAGACCGGCGGCCTCACCGCGCGCGAAATGTCCGAGCAGGTGCTCGACAACATGGACATCGAGAAAGAGCGCGGGATCACGATCAAGGCGCAGACCGTGCGCCTCGCCTACAAGGCCAAGGACGGTCTCGATTACGTCCTCAACCTGATGGACACGCCGGGGCATGTCGACTTCGCCTATGAGGTGAGCCGCAGCCTCGCCGCGTGCGAGGGCGCGCTGCTCGTGGTCGATGCGGCGCAGGGCGTCGAGGCGCAGACGCTGGCCAACGTCTACCAGTCGATCGAGCATGACCACGAGATCGTGCCGGTCATCAACAAGATCGATCTCCCCGCCGCCGAACCTGAAAAGGTCCGCAAGGAAATCGAGGACGTGATCGGCATCGACGCGTCCGGCGCGGTGCTCGCGTCGGCGAAGTCGGGGATCGGCATCGAGGACATCCTCGAGGCGATCGTCACGAAGATTCCGCCGCCCAAGGGCGATCCCGAGGCACCGCTGAAGGCGATGCTGGTCGACAGCTGGTACGATCCGTATCTCGGCGTCGTCATCCTTGTCCGCGTGATCGACGGCGTCCTGAAGAAGGGCCAGCAGATCAAGTTCATGCAGACCGGCACGATGCATCTGGTCGACCGGGTCGGGTGTTTCCGCCCCAAGATCGAGCAGTTGACCGAACTCGGCACGGGCGAGATGGGCTTCATCACCGCGCAGATCAAAGAGGTCGCGCAGACTCGCGTCGGCGACACGATCACCGATGCGAAGCGCCCCGCGCTCGAAGCGTTGGCGGGCTTCAAGGAAGTCCAGCCGGTGGTGTTCTGCGGCCTCTTCCCGGTCGACGCCGCCGAGTTCGAGAAGCTGCGCGAGAGCATCAGCAAGCTGCGGCTGAACGATGCGAGCTTCTCGTTCGAGATGGAGACCTCGGCGGCGCTCGGCTTCGGCTTCCGCTGCGGGTTCCTGGGGCTGCTGCATCTGGAGATCATCCAGGAGCGCCTGACGCGCGAATACGACCTCGACCTGATCACGACTGCGCCGTCGGTGGTGTACGAGATCGAGCTGACTCACCCCGATCCTGCGGGCACGACGCAAATCGAGTTGCACAACCCCGCCGACATGCCCGAGCCCAACAAGATCGCGACGATCAGCGAGCCGTGGATCGAGGCGACGATCTACGTCCCCGACGAATATCTCGGCAGCGTGCTCAAGCTGTGCCAGGATCGCCGCGGCATCCAGAAGAACCTGACCTATGTCGGCGGCCGCGCGCAGGCGACCTACGAACTGCCGCTCAACGAAGTGGTGTTCGATTTCTACGACCGGCTGAAGTCGATGTCGAAGGGTTATGCCAGCTTCGATTATCATCAGATCGGCTATCGCGAAGGCGACCTCGTCAAGATGAGCATCCTCGTCAACGAGGAGCCGGTCGATGCACTGTCGATGATCGTCCACCGCGGCACCGCCGAAGTGCGCGGGCGCGGGATGGTCGAGCGGTTGAAGGACCTCATCCCGCGGCATCTGTTCAAGATTCCGATCCAGGCGGCGATCGGCGGCAAGGTGATCGCGCGCGAGACGATCAGCGCGATGCGCAAGGACGTGACCGCGAAATGCTATGGCGGCGACGCCAGCCGCAAGCGCAAGCTGCTCGACAAGCAAAAGAAGGGCAAGCTCAAGATGCGCGAATATGGCTCGGTCAGCATCCCGCAGGAGGCGTTCATCGCCGCGCTGCGGATGGGCGACGAGAACTGAACGGCCTTCCCAGACGATCGGAAGGTTAGGGGAAAGTTAGGCGGAATCGCGCGGCATCCGGGCGCTGTTCCGCTGTGCCGTCGCTATGTGTTCCAGGGCTGTCAAAGAGCCCGGGGACCCTATCAGAGAGGCGCGGTGTAGGACACCGGCGCAAGCGGGCTGCGTGCCGGTAGAGCTCTTGCAGCAAACCGGCCCCTTGCGCTCGACTGCTTCATTTTAGCTGCGTCGGCCTTTGACCCCGCTCGAAACGGACGGATAGGACGTCCCGGGCAAGGGTCATTTCGCTCCAAGGGCACCAGCCCCGAAACGCCAAGACCCCGACGCATCGCGCCGGGGTCCTGGGTATTCTTACATCTGCGAAGCGATCAGTTGCCCTGCGGCGGTGCTCCGTTCGGGCCGCCCGCAGGCGCTCCACCGGGGACGCCGCCCGGCGGCATCCCGCCCGGCGCGCCGCCGCCCTGCATCATCTGCTGCTGCATCTGCTGCTGTTGCTGGAGCTGCTGGACCGCCGCCTTCGACAGGAAATCGAGCATCTCGATATCGAAGACGAGCGTCGAGTGCGCCGGCATCCCCGGACGCGCGGTATCGCCATAAGCAAGGCTAGGCTTGATCCAAACCCGATACTTGCCGCCCTTGGGGATCAGCGACAGCGCTTCCTCGAAACCGGGAACGACCGCATGCTCGCCGAGCGGCACCGGGAACGGACGCTGGCTCTTGTCGAAGGTCGTGCCGTCGACGAACTTGCCCTCGTAATTGACGAGCGCGACGTCCTGGTCGGTCGGCGGCGTACCCGTGCCCGGTGTCAGCACCTGATATTGCAGGCCCGACGGAGTCTGCTTGACGCCCTTGTTCTGCGCATTGTGCGCAAGGAACGTCGCCGACGGATCGACCGGAGTCTGCATCGCCAGCGCCCCAGCGCCGACCGCGGCCACCGCGATGCCGGCCCACAGATACACCAAGACACGCCGCTTGACGGGCTTCAGCGGAACGGCGGTGATCGACATGGGAGCTCCCGGGTGGGCGGTCGGTTCAGGATCGGCAAGTCAGGATAGCAGCGGGCCAGACTGGCCCGCCCGGAACACGGATCTTACCGTGCGCCGTCACGCTCCATGCGCTTGCGCTCGAGCTTGCGCGCGCGGCGAACGGCAGCAGCGCGCTCGCGCGCACGCTTCTCGCTCGGCTTCTCGTAATGACGGCGCAACTTCATTTCGCGATACACGCCTTCGCGCTGCAGCTTCTTCTTGAGCGCGCGCAGCGCCTGGTCGACATTGTTGTCGCGAACGATGATTTGCATAAACCCGAACAGCTCCGAATCGATAGAAAAGCGCCGCCGCGGACATCAGGTCCGCGTCGCAAGGCGTGCGCCCTACACGGGTGGGTTGTAAGTTTCAACCCGTGGCGCAGCTTTTACGTGACTTGCCGGCCCTGCGCTCGCTAAGCGAACACCATGACCGGAACACCCCTTACGCTCTATAACAGCCTGACGCGAACGCTAGAGCCGTTCGCGCCGATCGACCCGCGCGTGGTGCGGATCTACACCTGCGGCCCGACCGTCTATAACTATCAGCACATCGGCAACATGCGCGCGTTCCTCTTCGCGGACACGCTGGGGCGGGTGATTCGGTGGAAGGGCTGGCCGACCAAGCACGTCATCAACATCACCGACGTCGGCCACCTGACCAGCGACGCGGATGCGGGCGACGACAAGATGGAAAAGGCCGCCGCCGCGCAGGCCAAGTCGATCTGGGACATCGCCGCGCATTATACGGCGGCGTTCAAGGACGATGTCGCACGGCTCAACATCGAGCCGCCGGCCGAATGGACCGTCGCGACCGACCATATCCCGCAGATGATCGACTTCGCCAGAACGATCGAGAAGGACTGCTACCTGATCGAAGGCGGCCTGTATTTCGACACCAGCAAAGTGCCGCATTATGGCGCGCTCGCGCGGGCGACGACGGATCTCGATGAAAGCCGGGGCGAAAGCCGGATCGACCCGGTGTCGGGCAAGCGCAACGCCGCCGATTTCGCGATCTGGCGGCGGTCGCCACCGGGCGAGCAGCGCCAGATGGAATGGGATTCGCCATGGGGCAAGGGCGCGCCCGGCTGGCATCTCGAATGTTCGGTGATGAGCCTCCAGCACCTCGGGCATCCGTTCGACATCCATACCGGCGGGATCGACCACCGCGAGATCCACCACCCCAATGAGATCGCGCAGAACCAGGCGTTCTGTTCGTGCGAGGATACCGGTGCGCGAATCTGGATGCACAACAACTTCCTCGTGGATCGCGGGGGCAAGATGTCGAAGTCGAGTGGCGAATTCCTCCGCTTGCAGACGTTGGTCGATGCAGGCTTCCACCCCCTCGCCTACCGGCTGATGTGCCTGCAGGCGCACTATCGCAGCGAGCTCGAGTTCACCTGGGAGAACCTCGCCGCCGCCCTCACCCGGCTGAAGCGGCTGGTGATCGCGCTCGACGCCCTGCGCGCGCGCGACGACGGAACACTCAAGGGCAACGCCGAACCCTATCTCGCGCGGCTCGAGGAAGCGGTGGCGGACGATCTCAACACGCCGCGCGCGCTGACGGTGCTCGACGAGATGATCGCGGACAAGAAGCTGTCGCCGGCGGTGCGGACTGGCGCGATCGGGGATTTCGATGCCGTGCTGGGGCTGCGGCTGGCGGACCTGACCCGGTCCGAGATGCGAGTGCGCCCGGTGGAAGCGACGATCGACGCGGCAACGATCGAAGCGCGGATCGCGGAACGCAAGCAGGCGCGGGTCGACAAGGATTTCGCGGCGTCGGATGCGATCCGCGATGCGCTTGCGGCGGCCGGCGTTGAGGTGATGGACGGCGATGCGCTGGGGTGGGACTGGAAGCTGGGGGCGGCATAAGGCGTCTGCCGCCGGCTCGCCTACCACGAACCCTCGTTCCGGGATGAACCAGCGGCTCGGCCATTCTCCGTTCCGCGGGGTGCAGGACCGTCGGCACCACACCAGCCGAACCTGCACCAACCCCGTCGGATCCCCCCACGAATGCACTTGTGGAACACGTCTGGTAGCGCTAACTTTGCCTGGAACACGCGACAACGAGCGCGGGATTCGGGAGAAGCAGGATGACGAAGGGCATGTATATCGCCGCACTATGCGGCATGGCGGGCATTGGCCTCGCCGCGACGACCGCGCTGGTCGCGCAAGACAAACCCGCGGACGCCAAGCGCTTCCTGTCGCAACCGCTGGTGAAGTCGATCTACACGGCCGACCCGTCGGCCCACGTCTTCGCCGGCAAGATCTACGTCTACCCCAGCCACGACGTCCCGACCGCAATTGCTGACGACGACCTCGGCAACGAATATGCCATGCACGACTATCGCGTCCTGAAGATGGACCGGATCGGCGCACCCGTCACGGTCGGCCCGGTCGCGCTCGACGTGAAGCAGGTTCCCTGGGCGTCGCAGCAGATGTGGGCCCCCGACGCCGCGTACAAGAACGGCACCTACTATCTGTACTTCCCGGCGCGCGACAAGACCAAGGACAAGAACGGCCTCGGCAAGTTCATGATCGGCGTGGCGACCTCGAAGAACCCGATGGGCCCGTTCAAGGCCGACCCCAAGCCGATCGCCGGCGCGTTCTCGATGGATCCGGCGGTATTCACCGACGCAGACGGCAAGAGCTACATGTATTTCGGCGGGATCTGGGGCGGGCAGCTTCAGCGCTGGAAGAACGGGACGTTCGATCCGAACGGCAGCGACACCGATCTGCTGCAGGACGGGCAGCCCGCGCTGACCGGCAAGGTCGCGCGGATGAACCCCGACATGAAAAGCCTCGCCGAGACGCCGCGCGACGCGGTGATCCTCGACGCAAACGGCAAGCCGATCCTCGGCGGCGATCATGAGAAGCGCTTCTTCGAGGCGTCGTGGATGTTCAAGCGCGGCGGGCAATATTATTACACCTACTCGACCGGCGACACGCATTTCCTCAACTATGCGACCGGGACCAACCCCTATGGCCCATTCACCTATCGCGGGCATTTCCTGCTGCCGGTGCAGGGTTGGACGACGCATCATTCGATCATCCAGACCGGCGGCAAATGGTGGCTGTTCTATGCGGACACGCAGTTGAGCAACAAGAATCACCTGCGCAACGTCAAGGTGACCGAACTCCATTTCAACAATGACGGGACGATCCAGACGATCGATCCGTTGGTCAAATAAGGCAGCCGATGTTCTTGGGAATCGATATCGGCACGTCGGGCGTCAAGGCCGTCGTCCTCGACACGCATGGCGTGGTCGTCGGCCAGGGCGTCGCCGCGCTCTCCGTCCAGCGGCCCCAGCCTTTGTGGTCCGAGCAGGACCCCGAGGACTGGTGGAAGGCGACGACCGCCGCGGTCCTCGCGATCGACCCGGAGGTTCGCCGTGCGGTGCGCGGGATCGGGCTTGCCGGGCAGATGCACGGCGCGACCCTGCTCGGCGCGGACGACAAACCCTTGCGCCCCGCGATCCTGTGGAACGACGGACGTTCCTTCGCCGAATGCGCCGCGCTGGAAGCGACGACGGGCGATTTCCGCACGGTTGGCGGCAACATTGTGATGCCGGGCTTCACCGCGCCCAAGCTCGAATGGGTCCGTCGGCACGAGCCCGAGATCTTCGCGCAGGTCGCGACCGTGCTGTTGCCCAAGGACTATGTCCGGCTCCGGATGACCGGCGAGAAGGCGTCCGACATGTCGGATTCGGCGGGCACTTTGTGGCTCGACGTCGCAGGCCGCCGCTGGAGCGAGACGTTGCTCGCGGCTTGCGGGCTGACCGAGGCGCAGATGCCGCGGCTGGTCGAGGGCACCGACGTCGCGGGAACGCTCCGCGCCGATATCGCCGAGGCATGGGGCATGGCGCAGGTTCCGGTCGCGGGTGGCGCTGGCGACAATGCCGGCGGTGCTGCAGGCGTCGGCGTCGTCACCGACGGCAAGGCGTTGCTGTCGCTCGGCACCTCGGGCGTGATCTTCGTCGCCAATGACGCATTCCGGCCCAACCCGGCGCGCGCGGTCCATGCGTTCGCGCATTGCCTGCCCGACATGTGGCATCAGATGGCGGTCCACCTCAGCGCCGCCTCGTGCATCGATTGGGTCGCCCGCCTGACCGGCGCGAGCGGCGCCTCCGAGCTGTTCCAGCGCGCCGAAGCGGCGGGGCCTGCGAACGGTCCCGAGATTTTCCTCCCCTATCTCTCGGGCGAACGCACGCCGCACAATGACGCGCAGGTCCGCGGCGCGTTCTTCGGGCTAGACAATGACACCGACCCCAACCGGCTCGCGCAGGCGGTGCTCGAAGGCGTCGCCTTCGCGCTCGCGGACGGGCTCGACGTGCTGCGCGAAGCCGGAACGCAAGTCGCCGAACTCGCGGTCATCGGTGGCGGCGCACGCTCGCGCTATTGGGGCGAGACGCTTGCCGCCGCGATGGAGGTGCCGCTGGTGTATCTCCAGGGTGGCGAAGTCGGCCCCGCCCTCGGCGCGGCCCGGCTTGCGCAGATTGCGGTCGACGGCGGGACCCCGGCTGAAGTCTGCGTCGCCCCACCCGTTTCGCACCGGATTGCGCCCGATGCGGAATTGACCGCACGGCTTGCGCCCAAGAAGGCTGCGTTCCGCGCCGCCTACACCCGCATCGCCCCCCTCACCGCATCCAACTGACTTTTCGAAGGAGCGCCCCAATGGCCAATGATTTCTTTGCCGACATCCCCCAGATCGCCTTCAAGGGCCCCGAGACCGACGACGAGCTCGCCTATCGCTATTACGACAAGGACCGGGTCGTCATGGGCAAGCGGATGGAAGACCATCTGCGCTTCGCCGCCTGCTTCTGGCACACCTTCTGCTGGCCGGGGTCGGACGTGTTCGGTGGCGGCACGTTCAACCGCCCGTGGCATGCCGGTGCCAACGATGCAGCCGCCGCCGCGCAGAAGCGCGAAGTCGCATTCGACTTCTTCACCAAGCTCGACATCCCCTTCTATGCGTTCCACGATGTCGACGTGATGGCGGATGCCGCCAACATCACCGAGCATCGCCGCAACTTCGCCGAGGCGGTCGATCATCTCGAGAAGCTGCAGGCTTCGTCGGGCCGCAAGCTGTTGTGGGGCACCGCCAACCTGTTCAGCCATCCGCGCTTCGCCGCCGGTGGTGCTACCAATCCGAACCCGGAAGTGTTCGCGTTCGGCGCGATGCAGGTCCGCGACGCGCTCGAGGCGACGCATCGCCTGGGTGGCGCGAACTACGTGCTGTGGGGCGGTCGCGAGGGCTATGAGACGCTGCTCAACACCGACATGAAGCGCGAGCTCGACAATCTCGGGCGCTTCCTGTCGCTCGTCGTCGAGCATAAGCACAAGATCGGCTTCACCGGCACGATCCTGATCGAGCCGAAGCCGTTCGAGCCGACCAAGCACCAATATGATTTCGACACCGCGACGGTGTACGGCTTCCTCAAGCGCTACGGCCTCGAGAATGAAGTGAAGGTCAACATCGAGGCGAACCACGCGACCCTCGCCAGCCACACCTTCGAGCATGAGATCGCGACCGCTGCGGCGCTCGGCATCTTCGGCTCGATCGACGCGAACCGCGGCGATCCGCAGAATGGCTGGGATACCGACCAGTTCCCCAATTCGGTCGAGGAACTGACGCTCGCCAATCTCGAAATCATCCGCGCGGGCGGCTTCACCACCGGCGGGTTCAACTTCGACGCTAAGGTCCGCCGCCAGTCGATGGACGCGGTCGACCTGTTCCACGGCCATGTCGGCGCGATCGACGTCGTCGCCAAGGGCCTGCTCAATGCAGCGGCGCTGATCGAGGACGGTCGTCTCGATGCAGTCAAGACCGAGCGGTACGCCGGTTGGGATGCCGAGTTCGGCCAGAAGGTCGGGTCGCTCGACCTGGCGGGGATCGCGGATCTCGCGGTCGAGCAGAATATCGACCCGCAGCCGCGTTCAGGCCGTCAGGAGCGGATCGAGAATCTGATCAACCGCTTCCTCTGATCGCAACGATCCCGTGATGGATACTGGGGCGCAGGCACATCGTGCCGCGCCCCTTTTTTTGCCTGCGTTTCAGATGCAGCGCGCTGCCACGCCTGTTCTAGCCCCAGGTTCGCAACGCGAGAAACACTGTGATCGCCCAAACGGACACAACACCGCAAACGGCAGTCAAAGCCCTCGCGGGCGGCTCAGCTACCATGATAGAAACCCGGTTATACGGTATGATGAGCGCAACGAAGGGAAGTATCGGCAGCAGATACCGTCCTTGATACCCTGCGACGTCAACCCCTGCGACCGGGCTGTTCTGGATGTACAGAAAGAGAAATGTCGCCGTGGCACAGCCAGTCACCACGATCCCGACGAAAGCGCGAAACAGCATCGGCAAACGATAGGCCCCAAACGACAAGACAGCACTGGCGAGCGCCACCATCGACGCCAGCAAATACCAGAAGGGGACATGCACTTTGAGGTCGGAGAGGCTGTTCCCGAGCATGGTCTTGAGCGCGTAGGGCGCGACATGGAACATCGATTTACCCATCACCGCAAGTGTTGCCAGAGGATGGTGCCGGATGAATGCGATCTGCATTTTGGGAATGACATCCGGATCCTGCGAGATCGGAAAGACATAGTCGTTTATCGTCAGGGACCAGGCAAGCGTTGCGGCGATCGCCACTGCTGCAATGGCGAGCGTCGCAACGATGAACATCGTGCTTCGGCGTGCCGCCAACGCCGACCCGACGGGAATGAAGGCCAGTGGCAGGTAAGCCAGCTTCGCCGCCGCGGCCGCTGAAACCGCGAAGACGAGCAACGGCCAAAGCCACCAGTGCCAACGCCGATCGTCAAACATCCGGACACACAGCGCTAACAACAGAAAACTGCCGCTCAGGACGGCCGCGTCGGCACTGAGCGTCGGCATCACGGAAACAACCATCGGCACGGTAGCTACGGCAAAGACCACAAGCGTCGCTCGGTTTCCGCCCAGCAGGCCCAGTGCCAACCACGTGATACCGACCGCCAACGCCCCGTTGGCGATCCGCCCGGCGTAGAGCCAGGCCATCGGCGAAAAACCAAAGGAGCGCGCGGCGGCGATGCCCAACGCCGGTGCCAGATGCGCGATCGGCAAATACACGACGGTATTGCTGAAAGACGTTAGCTGACGAGCATTGCGCATCGCCGAGCGCTTCAGCAGGTCGGACAGGCTTGGCCGGACCATGATCGGACAGCGCCAGTTCGGGAAAGCGCAGTAGGTTTTGACCAGGGCCACGGCGTCCGCGTCCACGAGCCCGCCTGCCCCTTGGCGATAGATATTATCCACCAGTACCGGTCTGATGTCCCCATGGGACAACTGGATCGATCGGTAGAAATGGGCGGCCTCATCCGGCGCCTGGAAGGGAGGCAATATGTAGGCCAGCGCGAGAATGACGGGAATGCAGCACAGCAGGTAAATCCGATCGAGCCCCCAGGCCGATTTCTCCGTTAAACGCATCTGTCCCCCGACGTCCCATCCGCAAGATGGGCGATGGGTAGCACAACCAACGCATTATAAAACTCGGTCAAAATGTTCCTGGGGGGGAGCCCGTTTGGATCCGATGCCCTCGGCTGCTACCGCGCCCCTTGCGCGAACGGGCCGATCATCGTGCCCACGAACCCGCCCGCCTTGTCGGTGCTGAGGTTGGTCGCGTCGACGTCCGGTGCCAACGTCACCCATGTTTTTCCGGTCGCATAGGCCAAGTCGTACTGTCCGCCGCGCGCCGAAATGCGGAACCGCACCGGCCCGCTGACCGCGACCGCACGCTCCGCCACGGTCATGCCGGTCCGCGGATCGCTCTTGCCCGCGCGGCGGGCGGCGCGGACGAAGGTCTTGCCGTCGTGCCGGGTCAACGCAATCGTCAGGAAATAAGCGTCGTTCTGCACTGCGGCGAGCCCCGCCATCTCGCCCTCGCCTGGCGTGAAGCGGACTTCGGTCGAAACGCGCGCGATCGCATGTTCCTGCCGCCGCGCGACGAACGCGGGCTTGCCGAAATCGCCGATCCCATCCGCCAGCGGATCGAGCAACAGATCGCCACCCCCGAGCCGATACGGCGCGCCGCGCATCGTCATCCACTCGCGATCCAGCTGTGGCCCGGTGAAGTCGGTGCGGACCGAATAGCTCCCGGTCAGCGGGGTCGACGCCCTCGGCATCGAGGGCAACGGCGCGCGCGCCACGCGCGGAACGCCTTGGCCCTTGGGCAGGATCACCGGCCACCCCGAAGACCAGTCGACCGGCAGCAGGAAGGTCTCGCGCCCGATATTGTAATAGTCCCGCGTGTATGGCCGCGTGCCGAGGAACACCGCCCACCAGTGCCCGTCGGGTAGCTGGACCAGATCGGCATGGCCCGTCGCACTGACGGGATTGGGCCGGCCGGCCGGCTGATCGCGCTGGGTCAGCACCGGGTTGATGTCCCGCGGCGCGGGGACATACGGCCCCTCGACCGACTTTGCGCGGAACACGACCTCGCTGTGGTTGACGCTGGTGCCCCCTTCCGCCGCGAGCAGATAATAAGCGCCCTCGATGCGATAGATATGCGGTCCCTCGATCCACACCGGCTTGGCCGCGAGATCGACCCCGCCGTCGACGATCATCCTGGGATGCCCGAGCATCCTGAGCGCGACCGGATCGAACTGTTCGATCCACAGCGCGCGGTGACCGTCGTATTTGGATCCGCCGACCGGCGCGCGGTTGTTGACCAGCCACGCCTTGCCATCGGTATCGAAGTATAGCGACGGATCGATCCCCTCCACGCTCGGCAGGAACACGGGATCGGACCATGGTCCCGCCGGGTTGGTCGCGGTAATCACGAAGTTGCCGCCGCATTTGACGCAGGTATTGACGATGAAGAAGCGCCCGGCGTGGTAATTGATCGCGGGGGCAAACACCCCCTCCGACATCGCACGCCCGGTGAAGTCGAGCTGACCGGGCCGGTCGATCGCATTGCCGATCTGGCGCCAGTGGACGAGATCGCGGCTGTGGAAAACCGGGATGCCGGGGAACCAGGAGAAGGTCGAATTGACGAGGTAATAATCGGCACCCACCCGGACGATGCTCGGGTCGGGATGATAGCCTGCGAGAATCGGATTGCGATAGCTTCCAGCAGGAACCGTCGCGCCATCGCTGCCGCTGTAGGACACCCAGGCGAACCGTGCCGGGCCCGCCGCCTGCGCCGCGCCCGTGACCAGCGCCAGTGCGCCGACTGCCATGGCGCTGTAACGACCTGCCGCTAGCATCATCCGGACGATGCGGGCCGTCGTCGAAATCGGTCGGGACATGGCGCGCATCCTCAGTCTCGCCTTGCAGTTGGCGTCCGTAAACCCTATTATGTCTGAGTTATTATGGAAGGGCTTTTCGTGATCGATGGAGCAATTTTGATCGGTGCTGACGTTCGTCAGGCCGATACGCGGTTCACCGCAATCAACCCCGCGACCGGCGAAACGCTCGAGCCGAACTTCTCGGCCGCCGGGCCCGAAGCCGTCGCCGAAGCGGCCGCGCTCGCCGAAGCAGCGTTCCCGGTCTATTCGACGACCGACCTCACCACGCGCGCCGCATTCCTCGAGGCGATCGCCGAGGCGATCCTCGCGATCGGCGACGACCTGATCGTTCGCGCGATGAGCGAGAGCGGTCTCCCCCGCCCGCGTCTCGAAGGCGAGCGCGGTCGTACCGTCGGCCAGCTTCGCATGTTTGCGCAGATGGTCCGCCAGGGCGATTTCCTGGACGCGACGATCGACCCGGCGCTCCCCGACCGTGCACCCCTGCCGCGCCCGGACCTGCGCCGCATCAACGTAGCCGTCGGCCCCGTCGCGGTGTTCGGCGCGTCCAACTTCCCGCTCGCTTTCTCGGTCGCTGGCGGTGACACCGCATCGGCGCTGGCTGCTGGCTGCCCGGTGATCGTCAAGGGTCATCCGGCGCATCCCGGCACCGGCGAACTCGTCGCACGCGCGATCGCGTCGGCGGTCCAGTCGAGCGGACTGCCAGCGGGCGTCTTCTCCTATCTGCCGGGTGACACGAACGCCTTGGGTGGCGCGCTCGTCGCTGATCCGCGCGTCAAGGCGGTCGGCTTCACCGGTTCGCGCGGCGGTGGCCTCGCGCTGATGAAGATCGCGGCCGAGCGCGACGAGCCGATCCCGGTCTATGCCGAGATGTCGAGCATCAACCCGGTCATCCTGTTCCCCGCCGCTCTTGCCGCGCGCGCAAAGGAGCTGGGTGCCGCTTACGTCCAGTCGCTGACGATGGGCGCAGGGCAGTTCTGCACCAACCCGGGCCTGGTGATCGCAGTCGAGGGGCCGGATCTCGACACGTTCGTCGCGGCTGCGGGCGAGGCCCTGACGGGCAGCGCGGCGCTGACGATGCTGACGCCGGGGATCCATGAAGCCTATCAGAAGGGCGTCGATGCGCTCGGCGGGCATTCGGCGGTCCGGACCGTTGCCCGCGGCGTCGCCGACACCGGCCCGAACCAGGCGATCGGCGCGCTGTTCGAAACCGACGCGGCGAGCTTCCTCGCGGACCGCGCGCTTGGACATGAAGTGTTCGGCTCGTCGTCGGTCGTCGTGCGCTGCAAGGACCTTGCCGAGGTCGGTCATGTGATCGCCTCGCTCGAAGGCCAGTTGACCGCGACGGTCCAGATCGACGCGGCCGATGCCGAAGCGGCGGCGGGGATCGTCCCGATCATTGCCGGGCGCGTCGGGCGCATTCTCGCGAACGGCTGGCCGACGGGTGTCGAAGTCAGTCACGCGATGGTACACGGCGGCCCCTTCCCGGCGACCAGCGACGGGCGCACGACCTCGGTCGGCACGCTCGCCATCTATCGCTTCCTGCGCCCGGTCTCGTTCCAGAACCTGCCGCAGGCGATGCTTCCGGCGGCGTTGCGCGATGGCAACCCGTGGGACATCGCGCGCCGGATCGACGGGGTGCGCGAGGCTTCCGCACGATGATCATCTCGCTCGTCCAGTTCGACGATGGCGCGCGCGGCGTTGCCGCGCTGACCCCCGATGGCGCACGCCGCGTCATCGGGGTGTCGACCGTGTTCGCGCTCGCCGATCTCGCGGTCCAGTCCGAAATGGGGCTGGCCGCGCTTGCGGAGACGCGACTCGGGGACGTCGTGGATCTGGCGGGCGTACGCGTGTTGTCGCCGATCGATCACGCCGACGACGCGCATCTGCTCGTCAGCGGGACCGGGCTGACGCATCTCGGCTCGGCCGAGGGCCGCGACCAGATGCATCGCAAGGCAGCGGAAAATCCCGACCCGACCGATTCGATGAAGATGTTCCTGATGGGCGTCGATGGCGGCAAGCCTGCGGTGGGCGAAACGGGCGTCCAGCCCGAATGGTTCTACAAGGGCGACGGCGCGATCCTCGCTGCCCCCGGCGAACCGCTGACGATGCCGGGCTTCGCGCTCGACGGTGGCGAGGAACCCGAGATCGCGGGGATCTACCTGATCGCGTCGGACGGAACGCCGGTGCGGCTGGGCTTCGCGCTCGGCAACGAATTCTCGGATCACGTGACCGAGCGCGGCAATTACCTATGGCTCGCCCATTCGAAATTGCGCCCTGCCGCGCTCGGCCCCGAACTGCTGCTCGGCGACCTCCCCGCCGACGTCCGCGGTACCAGCCGGATCGTGCGGGATGGCGCGACCGTTTGGGAAAAGCCGTTCCTGTCGGGCGAGGCGAACATGTCGCACAGCATCGCCAACCTCGAGCATCATCATTTCAAATATGCCGGCTTTCGCCGCCCCGGCGACGTTCACGTGCACTTCTTCGGGACTGCGACACTGTCGTTCAGCGAAGGCTTCCAGACACGGCCGGGGGACGTATTCGAAATTGCGGCGGCGCCATTCACGCTTCCCGTCAGCAACCCGCTGGCTGTGGGGGAGACGGTCGTTCCGCAGGTCCGCGCGCTATAATCGCGTGCAGCTTCCGGAGCGCTACGCGATCGGCTAGCATCGGTGCCACACGCAAGGGAGCGGCATGACCGGAGACGACGACCGCAGCTTTGCCCCGCGCATTCACGGGATCATCGCGCACGACATTGGCGTCGAGATCGTCAGCGGGGTACGCCAGCCCGGCACCGTGTTCGGCGGCGAGATCGAGGCGAGCGAGGCGCTCGGCATCTCGCGCACCGCCTACCGCGAGGCGATCCGTATCCTGGCCGCCAAGGGACTGGTCGAGAGCCGACCCAAGGCCGGCACGCGCGTCACCCCCCGCAGCCGCTGGAACCTGCTCGACGTCGACGTGCTGGCATGGACGTTCGAGGGCGAGCCCGACACCGATTTCATCATCGACCTGTTCGAATTGCGCGGTGTGATCGAGCCAGCGGCGGCGGCGTTCGCGGCGCGTCGGCGGCGGGATGTCGACCTTGCCGAGATGCACGACGCGCTGGAAGCGATGCGGCGCTACGGCCTCAAGGACGCGCGCGGGCAGACCGCCGACCAGCGCTTCCACCGCGCGATCCTCGCCGCAGCGCGCAACGAACCGCTGGCGGCGCTGGCGAACAGCGTCGGCGCGGCGGTGCGCTGGACGACGACGTTCAAGCACCGCAAGCACGCTTTGCCCCGCGATCCATTGCCGGATCATGAGCGCGTGCACGTGGCGATCGTCGCGGGGGACGCAGTAGCCGCGCAGCGTGCGATGGTCGAGCTTCTGCGGCTGGCGCTCGGCGACATGGGGCTGGCGGAGCGCGAGTAGGCAGGCCGATCGACGGGGCGGTCGCGCGGGGAGAATGACCCCGATCGTACCTAAAGGTGCTTCCCCGGCGCAGGCCGGGGCCCAGTAGCGGTGGCCGTGGTGGATCGAGCGCACCTGCCCGTTACCACGACCTTCTCGACTGGGCCCCGGCCTTCGCCGGGGAAGTCGCCAGCTGAGAAACGGGGACTTCCCAATCATGAAGTCCCCAGCTCCGATCAGTGATTATCCCGCGGCAGCCCACGCGTCTGCGCGATGCGCTGATACGCCTCCGAGCCTTCGAGGATCGCGCCCGTCCCCAACTGCCCGACGACCGAACGCTGGATCTCCTGCCACGGCGTCTGCGACGCGGGATACTGATACCCCCCCGCCGCCGCCAGCGCCGCGCGGCGTGCCGCGATCTCGGCATCGTCGATCAGCACGTCGGCGGTGCCGCGGTTGAGGTCGATCCGCACCCGGTCCCCCGTGCGCAGTAGCGCAAGCGTGCCGCCGGCCGCCGCTTCGGGCGAAGCGTTGAGGATCGACGGACTGCCGCTGGTCCCCGACTGGCGACCATCGCCGATGCACGGCAGCGCGTGGACGCCGTCGAGGATCAGATGCGCGGGCGGGCGCATGTTGACGACTTCGGCAGCCCCCGGATAGCCGATCGGCCCCGCGCCACGCATCACCAGCAGCGTTTCGGGCGTGATCCCGGTCGCGGGATCGTCGATCAGCCGGTGATATTCCTCCGGCCCGTCGAACACCACGACCGGCCCCTCGAACGCGTCGAGGTCGCCCGGCGTGGAGAGATAGCGCTCGCGGAATTCGGGCGAGATCACGCTCGTCTTCATGACCGCATTGTCGAACAGATTGCCCGACAGCACGACGAAGCCCGCCGCTTCCATCAGCGGGGTCGCGAACGGACGGATCACCTTCTCGTCCTCGATTCCGACGCCGCGGCAATTCTCGCCCATCGTCTTGCCGTTGACGGTCATCGCGCCCTCGGCGATTAGCCCCTGGTCGATCAGCTGCGACACGACCGCCGGGACACCGCCCGCACGGTAAAAATCCTCACCGAGATATTCGCCCGCGGGCTGCAAATTGACGAGCAAAGGAATGTCGAGCCCGTGCGACTGCCACGTCTCGACCGGCACATCGACGCCGATGTGGCGCGAGATGGCCGTCAGATGGATCGGCGCGTTGGTCGACCCGCCGATCGCGGAATTGACCCGAATCGCGTTGAGGAAGGCGTCGCGCGTCATGATGTCCGAGGGCTTGAGGTCCTCGGCGACCATGTCGACGATGCGCTTGCCGGTGAGATAGGCGACTTCCTGGCGGTCACGATACGGCGCGGGGATGGCGGCCGAACCTGGCAACGACATGCCGAGCGCCTCGCACAGCGAGTTCATCGTCGTCGCGGTGCCCATCGTGTTGCAATAACCGGTCGATGGCGCGGACGACGCCACCAGGCGGATGAACTCTGCGTGATCGATCTCGCCCGCCGCGAGCAGCTCGCGCGCCTTCCACACGATCGTGCCGGAGCCGGTGCGCTCGCCCTTGTGCCAGCCGTTGAGCATCGGGCCGACCGACAAAGCGATCGCCGGAATGTTCACGGTCGCCGCCGCCATCAGACAGGCGGGCGTCGTCTTGTCGCAGCCGATCGTCAGCACGACGCCGTCGAGCGGATAGCCGTACAGCGTCTCGACCAGCCCGAGATACGCAAGGTTGCGGTCGAGCCCGGCGGTCGGGCGCTTGCCGGTCTCCTGGATCGGATGGACCGGGAATTCGAGCGCGATCCCGCCCGCTTCGCGAATGCCTTCGCGCAGCCGCTCGGCAAGCACGAGGTGGTGGCGGTTGCACGGCGACAGGTCGGAACCCGTCTGCGCAATGCCGATGATCGGCTTGCCCGATTGCAGCTCGGCAAGGCTCAGGCCGAAGTTGAGATACCGCTCGAGATACAGCGCGGTCATGTCGATGTTGTCGGGATTATCGAACCACGCACGGCTGCGGAGCTTGGGAGGGGTGGACTCGGACATTTTCGGGAACTCCGCGTTTGACGCTATCGGTACGGGGATATACTCAGACAATTATAAGATCAATGAGGATGCGAGCCAATGGCGATTACTCCGACCCGGCAATCTGCCCCTGAAACGGCGGCGACGGAGGACGGGATACGCCCGTCCTATGTGAGCGCGCTCGTGCTGCTCGGTACCCTGTTCTTCATGTGGGGTTTCATCACGGTCATCAACAACACGTTGCTGCCGCACCTGCGCAGCGTGTTCGACCTGAGCTACACCCAGACGACGCTGATCGAGAGCGTCTGGTTCATTGCCTATTTCTTCGCGTCGATCCCCTCGGCCAAGCTGATCGAGCGGATCGGCTACAAGCGCTCGCTCGTCACCGGGTTGCTGATCATGGCGGCGGGCGCGGTCGGGATGACGCTTGCCGCGAGCATTCCGTCCTACGGCGTCACGCTCGTCATGCTGTTCGTGATCGCCAGCGGGATCACGCTGCTGCAGGTCGCCGCCAACCCCTATGTCGCCGTGATCGGTGCCCCCGAGACCGCCTCGGCGCGGCTCAACCTGGTCCAGGCGCTCAACTCGGCCGGGACGATGCTCGCGCCCTTGTTCGGCGCCTATCTGATCCTTGGGCGCTCGACCAGCGGCACCGCCAAGTCGGGGGCTGTCTTCACCCAGGCCGAGCGGCTCGCCGATGCGCAGTCGGTGGTGTTGCCCTATGTGCTGGTGGCGATCGTACTGGTCGTCCTCGCGGTCGTGATCGCACGCTTTCCACTGCCCGCGATGGGGGGCACGACCAGCCGCATGGCGAAGGAAGAGCGCAAGAACCATTCGCTCTGGCGCCACCGCAACCTGGTGTTCGGCATTCCCGCAATCTTCATCTATCTGATTGCCGAGATCGGCGTCGCCAACCTGTTCGTCAATTTTGTCAGCCAGCCGCAGATCGCCGACCTGACGCACGAACAGGCCGGGCGTTATCTCACCTTCCTGTGGGGCGGGATGATGATCGGGCGGTTCGTGGGTTCGTTCATCATGCAGAAGATTCCGGCTGAAACGGTGCTAGCGGCCTTCTCGATCGGCGCGTTCGTGGTGATGCTCGTGACCGTGTTCACGACCGGGCCGGTCGCGATGTGGGCGCTGATCCTCGTCGGGCTGTTTCACTCGATCATGTTCCCGACGATCTTCACGCTCGGGATCAAGGGCCTTGGGCCGCTCACCGAGGAAGGTTCGGGGCTGCTGATCATGGCGATCGCCGGCGGGGCACTGGTCGTGGTGCAGGGCAAGCTCGCCGACATGTACGGGTTGCAGGCGTCGTTCCTGCTGACGGCCGCGTGCGAGCTGTACGTACTGTTCTACGCGCTGTGGGGCTGCCGTACCCCGGCAACGGCGCCGGATTGATCGCACCCCTGCGCGGTGGTCAGCCCATCGGGTCGCGCGCGCTTTCCCCCAGCACGCGCGCCACCGCCAGCAACACCTCCGGACGAACCTGGACCAGCACGTGGCTGCTGCGTACCTCGATCGTCCGGCCGTTCGTGTCGTGACAGATCATGCCGTTGACGAAACCGTCGCTCCGGCTCCAGATTGCGGTGGACGGTACCGGCAGCGGTTCCGCCACCAGCTTGCGCTGCGCCAGCACGTTCGGCGCGTCGATCTGCTCCCCGGTCAGCACCTGGAACGATCGCCATACGTTCGTGGCGCGCGGCGACCCCGCGAACGGCGAGCTGATCGTGACGACCTCGCGCACCATGTCGGGCAGGCGGTGTGCCGCATACCGTGCCATGATCCCGCCAAGACTGACCCCGATCAGCGTGACGCGTTCCCCGGTTTCGGCATGCAGCGCACGAACCCGGTCGAGCAGAAGCGCGCCTTCGTTGCCGATCGCACGAACCCCGAAATTGCGGCCCAGACCCCACCCCTCGGCACGATAGCCGAGCTGGTTCAGATAGCGTCGCAGCACGACGAGCGAGCGATCGCTGTTGATCAGCCCGGGCAGCAACAGGATCGGCCGCCCGTCGCCGCGCGGTGCCTTGGCGAGCTTTCGCTGCGCGCCCAGCAACGACGCGAGGCCAAAGGCGGCACGCGGCAGTTCCGCCGCCCACAACAGGCGCGACGGGGGCCTCATGCCGCGAACCAGCCCAGCACGGTCACCGGAAACGGGGTCCACGCGCCGATCCTGACGCCCGCCGCGCGCAGGGCATCCCCGGTCCAGCTGTTGCAGGTACGCAGCGCATCATAGCGACCGGTCGCCGCGTAAAACGCGTCATCCATGCCATAACCGGTGCGGTGCCAGCCACGTGGGCCGAAACTGCCCCGGACGAAGGCGGCGAGCCGCCGGTATTCCGCGGGACGCAGCGTCACCACGCGCGCCTGATCACCCGGCGATGGCAGCGCGATATGCTCGACGTGCAGCACGGTCTGCCCACTCCCGAGCGCCGCTGCCGCCACGGTGGCCGGCCGGACGTCGCGCCATGTGGGTGTTTCCACGTAGAACCGGCGGTCTCCCCATCCGATCGCGACGTGGTCATAACCGGCATAGCGCGGGTCAGCGAGATCTTCCGCCCGCGCAAGCGCGCGCCAGTCGACTCCGGCCGCCACTTTCGGCAGCACCAGTCCGGTATGGACGCCATTGCTCTCGACCAGAATCCGCACGCCGTCCACTGGCGCGGTCCACCCGGTATTGGCCGGGACCGCGCCGCCGACCATCCCTGCCGCACCATAGCCCGCCAAGGCGAGCATGACGACGAAAAGTCCCGTGCCGATTGAATGGATTACTTGTGGCATTCGCTTCCTGTTTCATCCCCGGCGGGCGCTATGATAGGGACGTTCCATGACCGAAGATACGCATGTTCTCGACGCCCCTCCCGAAGGCGCCAACGCCGACTGGACGATCCCGCAAAACTGGGCGCATTTCACGGCGGAAGAACATCGCGTCTGGGACACGCTGTTCGAACGGCAAGCGAAACTGCTCCCCGGCCGGGCATCGGACGCCTATCTACGGGGTCTTGATGTACTGAAGCTGTCCAAACCCGGGATTCCCGATTTCGAGGATTTGTCCGAACGCCTGATGAAGCTGACCGGCTGGCAAGTGGTGGCCGTCCCCGGTCTGGTACCCGACGACGTCTTTTTCGACCATATGGCGAATCGCCGCTTCGTGGCCGGCAATTTCATCCGGCGCGCGGACCAGCTCGATTACCTGCAGGAGCCCGACGTCTTCCACGACGTGTTCGGCCATGTGCCGATGCTCGCCGATCCGGTCTTCGCCGATTATCTGGCCGCCTATGGCCGTGGCGGGCAGCGCGCACAGGGGCTGGACGCGCTGAAATATCTCGGCCGGCTCTATTGGTATACGGTGGAGTTTGGCCTGATCGCCGAGCCGGAGGGCCTGCGCATCTACGGGGCCGGCATCGTGTCGAGCTTCGCCGAGAGCCGCTTCGCGCTCGACGATGCCAGTCCCAACCGCATCGCCTTCGATCTGAAGCGCGTGATGCGGACCGAATATCGCATCGACGATTTCCAGCAGAACTATTTCGTGATCCCCAGCCTGGAGGAGTTGCTCCGCGTCACGGTGGAAACCGATTTCGGCCCGCTATACCAGGAGCTGGCAAGCGTTCCCGACGTGCCGGTGGCCGATGTCTTGCCGCAGGACAGGATGATCACGAACGGAACCCAGGCCTATGCGTTGGGCAAGCGGTAGACGTTCTCGAAAGGAATCCATCGTGATCATCGTCAGCATCCTGTACGAAAAGCCCGATCGCTTCGACCAAGACTATTATCTTACCCAGCACATGCCGATGGTGCGCGACCGGTGGTCGCAGGAACTGACCGGTACGCGCGTGCTCTAGGGTGTGCCGGGACCGGATGGCGGCGCACCTGCTTTCGCGATCATCGCGGAACTGTCGTTCGCGTCGATGGCGGCGGTGCAGCAGGCGATGAGCGGCCCGCATGCGCAGGAGATCTTCGCCGACGTGGCGAACTTCACCGACGCCGCACCCAGGCAACTGATCAGCGAAGTGCTGGGCTGAAGGTCACAGGTCCAGCGCCCAGCCGTCGCGCCCCTTGGGGTCGATCGGCTGGGTCGGGACATAGCGCTGTGCTGCCGCGGTCAACCGCAGAATCGTCCAGTCGCCGCGACGATCGATCTCGGTGAGCACGCAACCACACCGTTCAAAGGCCGCGACGACATCGGCGCGCTGCGTATCGAGCAGTCCGGCCAGCACGATCGTCGCCCGTGGGGCCGCGATCGCGGCGATTTCGGGTGCCATCGAGACCAGCGGCCCCGCCAGGATATTGGCAATCACCAAATCATAGGGCGCGCGCGCGGTGATCGCATCGTCCAGCGTCCCGTCCGCGACGATGAGATCGACCGCAGCGACGCCGTTCACGTCGGCATTCTCGCGGGTGACGACGATCGCGCGCGGATCGATGTCGGTCGCGAGGATCTCGGCGTCGGGCCAAAGATGCCGCGCCGCAAAGGCGAGCAGGCCAGTCCCCGTGCCGATGTCGATCGCACGGGTGAACCGTGCATCCGCCATGCGGTCGAGCATCGCGAGACACCCCGAAGTGGTCGCATGGTGCCCCGTCCCGAATGCCTGCCCGGCCTCGATCAGAAAGGCGCGACCACCGGCTGGCACGTCGACGGGATGCGCACTGGTGTGCACGAGGAACCGCCCTTCGGCGATCGGCTCCAGCCCCTGCTGGCTGAGCGTGACCCAATCCTCGTCCGCAAGCATCTCCACCTGGGGCGACACGCTGGTCGCGCTCGGCACCAGCGCGTGGATCAGCGCGATCGTCTCCGGGGCGGGCTCCGCCTCGAGATAGGCGTCGAGGCGCCAATGCTCCCGGTCGTCCTCATAAAGCTCGGTCGTCATCAGCACGACGCCTTCGGCAATATCCTCGGCGGCGTCGATCGCCTCGGCCTCGGCGCGTGTGCAGGGAAGGCTCAATTTCCAGCTGGTCATGGTCCCGCTCCTGCCCGCCTACGCACCGACGCGCAAGCGTCCTACAAACCCCTTCTTCTCTTCGTGGCTTTGTGGCTTCGTGCGAGTCCATTCTGCCTTCTTCAGAAGAAGATGGACTCGCACAAAGGCACAAAGCCACGAAGGTAGAAGTAGATGTTTTTGCGCTGCGCGCGGCTATTCGTGGCGCAGCGCGTCGATCGGGTTGAGCGCGGCGGCGCGACGGGCCGGGAAATAGCCGAAGACGACGCCGATCACCGCCGAGATCGCAAAGGCGATCATGTTGATCTGCGGATCGAACAGATAGTCGACCTTCATCACCCCCGCGAGCGACAACACCGCCATCTGCGCGACCACCAGCCCGATCAGCCCGCCCAGCATCGACAAGGCGATGGCCTCGACGAGAAACTGGAGCAACACCTCCCGCGCGACCGCGCCGATCGCCAGGCGAATGCCGATCTCGCGTGTCCGCTCGGTCACAGAGACGAGCATGATGTTCATGATCCCGATCCCCCCGACGATCAGGCTGATCGCCGCCACCGCGGTGACGATTCCCGTCAGCAGCGTGGTCGACTGGGTCAGCGTTGCCGAAATCTGGGCGGTGTCGAAGATGTTGAAGTCATCGTCCTTGCCGCCGTTGATGTTGCGGCGTTCGCGTAGCAGGTCCTCGATCGAGGATTGCACCGCTGCGCTCGAATAGGCCTGATCGACGCCCACCAGCATCAGCTTGAGGTCGGTCGAACCGGTGAAGCGACGTTGCACGGCTTTCAACGGCATGATCACGACATCGTCCTGATCGCCGCCAAAGCCGGCCTGTCCGCGTGCCGACAGTCGCCCGATCACGTCGCACGAGATTCCGCCGATCCGCATCCGCGTGCCGAGCGGGGATCCGCCGCGATACAGGTTCGTGTTGACCGTATTGCCGATGATGCAGACCGATTTGCCCGCGCCTTCTTCGGCGGGCGTGAAATAGCGGCCCTCGGTCAGCGGCCACGGCTGAACCTGGAAATAGGCGTTGGTCGTGCCGTTGAGCGTGGTCGACCAGTTCGCGCCCTCGTAGATCGCGGTCGCGGTGGTGCCCGCCTGCGCGGCGACGGCGGTGACGCCCGCGATCTGATCGCGGATCGCGATCGCGTCCTGCGGCTTGAAGTCGGGCGGCCGTGGGCCCCCGCCGCCGCGCCCGAAACCCTGCCCGGGGCGGACCTGGAGGATGTTGGTGCCGAGCGAGGAGATCGACTTCTGCACCGCAGCGGTGGTCGCCTTGCCGAGCGTGACCATCGTCACGACGGCGGCAACGCCGATGATGATCCCGAGCGTGGTGAGAAACGAGCGCAGCTTGTGCCGCGCGATCGAGCGCAGCGCGAGGAGGAGGGTCGTGCCGAGCATTATCCTAGCCCCTCCCCTTCAGGAGTGTCGGGTCGGCCATGCCCCCGGCATGGCCTGAAGGATGCGGGGCATCCTTCACCCGACACTGGGTTGGGGTGGGGGCGTGCAGATAACGCCGCATCGGAATGCTGCACGGCCCCACCCCCCCAACCCCTCCCCTGAAGGGGAGGGGCTTTTTGGTTTCGCGCGTCACGACGCCACCTCGCCCTGGTGATGCTGCGTGTCGATCCGCTCGACCAGCCCGTCCTTGAAGTGCACGATCGTCCGCGCGAACGCCGCCATGTCGGGTTCGTGCGTCACCATGATCACCGTGATCCCGCTGTCGCGATTGAGCCCCGACAGCAATTCCATGATCTCGACCGAGCGTTCCGAATCCAGATTTCCCGTCGGCTCGTCCGCAAGCAGCACTGCCGGGCTGGTGACGATCGCCCGCGCGATCGCGACGCGCTGCTGCTGCCCGCCCGACAGTTCGGCGGGCGTATGGTCCCACCAGTTCGCCAGCCCCACCTTGTCGAGCGCCGCCATCGCCGCCGCCCGCCGCGCGCCCTTTGCATCGCCGCGATACAGCAACGGCAGCTCGACATTCTCGAGTGCTGTCGTGCGCGCGAGCAGGTTGAACCCCTGGAACACGAAGCCGAGATACTTGCGCCGCAACAGCGCGCGCTGGTCACGATCGAGCGATTCGACATGGACGCCCTTGAACGCGAACGTGCCGCCGGTCGGCACGTCGAGACAGCCGAGAATGTTCATCGTGGTCGACTTGCCCGATCCGCTCGCGCCCATCACCGCGACGAAATCGCCCTGCGTGATGTCGAGGTCGATCCCCTTGAGCGCGAGGAACGCGGTCGCGCCTTCGCCATAGCTCTTGGTGACGCTGCGCAGCGAGATGATCGGGAGCCCCGGCACCGCCCCGTGAAGCGGCAGGGGCGCGGGGTTACTGGCCACCGCCCTGCCCGCCCGATCGCCGCCGTTGCCCCCCGCCGCTGCCGGAGCCTGCTGCCGCACCGGACGAATCCTTCGCGAGTTGCCCGGTGATGACCTTGTCGCCAGGCTTGAGCGCACCGCCGATCACTTCGGTCATCGTCCCGTTGCTTTCGCCGGTGGTGATCGCGACGGGTTGCGCGGTCCCGTCCGCTCCGAGCGTGTAGACGGTCTGCGATCCCCCGCGCTTGACCGTCTCGCCCTTGCCGCTGCCCGCGCCACCCCGCCGCGGCCGCCCGGGAACGAGCGCCCCCGCGATCCCCTTGTTCGCGGTCGCGGTCGTATCCACCGGCTTGAAGCGCAGCGCTGCGTTGGGGACGAGCAGGACGTTGGGCTTTGCCGTGGTGACAATGTCGGCGGTCGCGGTCATGCCCGGGCGCAGCTGCAGCCCGGAGTTGGCGACCGAAAGCGTGGCGCTGTAGGACACGACCTGCCCCGCGGTAGTGGTCGTCGTCGCGCTGGTTGACGCCGTGGTCGACGCGCTGAGGTTCGACCCCAGATCGACCCGCGTGATCGCGGCGGGGAATGTCTTGCCCGGGAACGCGTCGACCGTGAAGGTCGCGCTCTGCCCTTCCTTCACCGAGCCGACGTCGGCCTCGTCGATCGCGACCGCGAGCTTCATCCGGCTGAGGTCCTCCGCGATCACGAACAGGGTCGGCGTGCTGAACGACGCCGCGACGGTCTGACCCGGCTCGATCTGACGCGCGAGGACGACACCGTTGACCGGGGAACGGACCACGGTCTTCACCAGCTGCGTCGCATTCGACGACAACGTTGCGCGCGCCGAAACCACGTTGGCCTGCGCCGCGCGCACATTCGCAATGCCGCGGTCCCGGTCGGCGCGTGCCTGGTCGAGCTCGGTCTTGGCGGGAACACGACCGCCCGACAGGCGGCTTACCTCTTGGTAGCGCGCGAGTGTCGCATTGGCCTGCGCGAGCGTCGCCTGATTCTGCGCCACCGTCGCGACTGCCGCATCGAGCGCCGCCTGGCTCTGGTTGACCGCGTCCTGAAAGCGCGACGGATCGACCAGCGCAAGCGGCTGGTTCTTGGTCACGCGATCGTTGACGTCGACCACGACCTTGGTGACGAGGCCGGACAGTTCCGAGCCGACCTGGACCTGGTTGGTCGGCTGCAGCTTGCCGGTCGCCGAAACGCTGACCGAAAGCGCGCCGCGCTCTACCGCCGCCGTTGCATAGTCCGGCTTGTCTGACCCGGCGAAACAGCTCTTCAACAGAAGGAGCAACAACAGCACGCCGACTGCGACTAGCACCCACTTCGCCCAGCGCCGCCATGCCGGGACGGGCTTGGCGCCCAGAAAGGCGTCCAGATCGGTATTGGTGGGAACAGAGGTCGGGGGCGTGCTGGCCATTTAGCGTTCCTGGCGGACGATGGGGTTTGACGCGGGCGCGGCGATCACGGCGGTCGGATCGGCAGTGCTGTCCCACCCGCCGCCGAGCGCGAGGAACAATTGCACCAACGCGGTCGCCCGGTCCGACTGCGCCTGGCTCAGACCGTTGCGTGCATTGAGCAGGCTGGTTTCGGTGGTGTTCAACGTGACGAAGTCGGTCAGCCCCGCGCGATACTGGGTGCGCGAGAGGATCGCGCTGTTGTTTGCCGCATCGAGCGCGATCGCGAATTGCTCGGCACGCCGCTTGGCGGAATCGAGCGCCACGACCGCATTCTCGACATCCTCCAGTCCCTGCAGGACGGTCGACTTGTAGGCCGCGAATGCACCATCGGCGGCGGCTTCGTTGCTGCGCACCTGCGCCCGCAATCGACCGCCGTTGAAGATCGCCTGCGTCAAACCGGCAAACACCTGCCCCGCGATGGTCTGGAACAGGCTGCCGAGCTTGGACGCATCGGTCGACAGGCTGCCGCTGATCGCGAGCGCTGGATAGAGTTGCGCCTTGGCCACACCGATCTGCGCGGTCGCCGCGGCGAGCTGGCGCTCGGCGGCCCGGACATCGGGGCGCTGGCGCAGCGTATCGAGCGGCACGCCGATCGCGACGCTGTCGGGCCCGGCGGGGATCGGTCGCGTTGCCGCAAGCTCCCCTTTCAGTGCTCCGGGAGCCTGCCCGGTCAGCACGCCGATCCGCGAGACCGCGGCGTTGTAATTCTGTTCGATCGTCGGGATCGTCGCTGCGGTGCTGGCCCGCTGCGAGCGCGCCTGTTCGACATCGAGCGAGGAGACCAGCCCGGCCTGCACACGGAATCCCGCGATCTCGAGATTGTCGTCCTGCACCCGCAACGACGCGCGCGCATTGGCAAGCTGCGCCTGGTAGAGCCGCGCGAGCATGTAGTTGCGTGCCGCCTCCGCCTCGGTCGAAAGGAGCACCGTCGCCAGGTCGTAGCCCGACGTCTCATATTGCGCGCGCGACGATTCGATCGTGCGGCGGATCTCGCCGAACAGCCCGACCTGATATTGCACGTCGAGCCCGAGCGATAGCGTATCCCCCGATCCGCGCCCGGTCACGATCGTCGCACCGCCCGGCAGCGTCGTCGTCCCGCCAACGATGCTTTGCGAGCGGGTATAGCCGGCCGAGCCGCTGAGCGTCGGCAGCAACTGCGCGCGCGACTGGACCAGGGCCTCGCGCGCCTGCCGCAACCGCGCGAGCGCTTGCGCGATATCGAGGTTGTTGGCGCGCGCACGCTCGACCACGCTGGTCAGCAGCGGGTCGTCGAACCGCGTCCACCAGGCCGTGAGATCGCCGCGCGCCTGCGCCGGGAGCGGCACCGAATAGGCATCCGGCACGCCAAGCGCGGCTGGCGTAGCGGGATGGTAATTCGGTCCAACGGTGCAGGCGACCAGCGGGAACGTCAGGGCGAACGACAGGATCGGGCGGTGACGCATCGCCTCTATGTGGCTAACACACCGCGCGCGGTCCACCGATTTCTTGTTACAAGCTTTTGCGAACGTGCAATCGCGGGTTATTCCATTTCAAGAATGATTGCATCGACCGCGAGACTATCCCCGGTCCTGGCGTTGACCGCCTTGACCGTGCCGGCCTTTTCGGCGCGCAGGATGTTCTCCATCTTCATCGCCTCGACCACCGCGAGCGGCTGCCCCGCCTCGACCTTGTCGCCGACGCCGACGTCGAGCCGCATCAGCAGGCCCGGCATCGGGCACAGCAGGAACTTCGAGAGATCGGGCGGGACCTTGTCGATCAGATGCTGCGCGTAAGGCGCGACATGCGCGGGGAGCACGCGCGCGTCATGGCTCGCGCCGCGCGTGGTCAGGCGGAACCCACCGCGGGTGCGGACGATCTTCACGCTGAGGTCGGCGTCGTCGATCTCGGCGTGGACCATCCGGTCGCCGGGGGTATATTCCAGCCCGATGTCGAGGTCCTCGCCGTCCACGGTTACGCCATCGGTCGAGATATGGACGACATGCGTCGCCTCGCCGATCCTGACCGACCATTGCGCGGGCGGACGCAACCGCTTGCCGAGCTGGCCATCGATCCGGCGCGCGCGATCCGCCTCGGCGGTCGCGGCGAAGGCGGCGATCGCGGACAGGTCGCGGATCAGCTCGGGCGATGCGGGAGCACCGTGGAAGCCGTCGGGATATTCCTCCGCGATGAAGCCGGTCGTGATGTTGCCCGAGCGGAAGCGCGGGTGCTGCATCAGCGCGGAGAGGAAGTCGATGTTGTTGCCCGGGCCAGTGATCTCGAACGCGTCGAGCGCGGCGATCTGCTCATCGATCGCCTCCTCGCGCGTGGGGGCCCAGGTGATGAGCTTGGCGATCATCGGATCGTAGAAGATGCTGACCTCGCCCCCCTCGCGAACGCCATCGTCGACACGGACGTAAGCTTCTCCTTCTCCTTCTTGCCCCTCCCCTTCAGGGGAGGAAAGGAAGGCCCCTTCTTCTTCTTGCCCCTCCCCTTCAGGGGAGGGGTAGGGGGTGGGGGCGGTCTCACCGAGCGCAACATCGGTTGAGTCCGCTGCACGGCCCCACCCCAACCCCTCCCCTGAAGGGGAGGGGCTAAGAGAAGTGTACGGCGTCCCCACACTCTCCGGCGGCTGATACCGCACCAACCGCCCCGTGCTCGGCAAGAACCCGCGATACGGATCCTCCGCATAAACCCGGTTCTCGATCGCCCACCCCTTGAGCGTCACGTCATCCTGCGAAAACGGCAACGCTTCACCGTAAGCAACCCGAATCATCAGCTCCACCAGATCCAGCCCGGTCACCGCCTCGGTCACCGGATGCTCGACCTGGAGCCGGGTGTTCATCTCGAGGAAGTAAAACCCCTCCCCCGTCGTGTCCGCGCCCGAGACGATCAGCTCGACCGTCCCCGCCGAAAAATACCCGACCGCGCGCGCCAAGGCGACCGCCTGCTCCCCCATCGCTTTCCGCATCTTGGGCGTCACGAACGGCGACGGCGCTTCCTCGACCACCTTCTGGTGCCGCCGCTGGATCGAGCATTCGCGCTCGCCGAGATAAACGATGGTGCCGTGCTGATCCCCCATCACCTGGATCTCGATATGGCGCGGGCTTTCAATGAACTTCTCGATGAACACGCGGTCGTCGCCGAACGACGCCAGCCCCTCGCGCTTGGTCGCCTCGAACCCCTCGCGCACGTCCTGCTCGGAGTAAGCGAGCCGCATCCCCTTGCCGCCGCCGCCCGCCGATGCCTTCATCATCACCGGATAGCCGATGTCGGTCGCGATCTTCACCGCTTCGTCGGTATCCGCGATCTCGCCGAGGAACCCGGGGACGACGTTGACGCCCGCGGCCTTGGCGAGCTTCTTGGACTCGATCTTGTCCCCCATCGCGGCGATCGCTTTCGGGGGCGGCCCGACGAACGCGATCCCCGCGTCGGCGCAGGCGCGCGCGAAGCTCTCGCGCTCGGACAGGAAGCCGTAGCCGGGATGGATACAGTCCGCGCCCGTCTCCTTGGCCGCGAGCAGGATCAGGTCGGCGAGCAGATAGCTCTCCCCTGCAGGCGGCGGCCCGAGCCGGACGCTTTCGTCCGCCATCAGCACATGCGGCGCGCGCGCGTCCGCGTCGGAATAGACCGCGACCGTCGCGATCCCCATCTTCTTCGCGGTCCGCATCACGCGGCAGGCAATTTCGCCGCGGTTCGCGACCAGGATTTTCTTGAACATCGCTCGCCCTAGAGTGTGCCGTCTCCCCGACCGGATGCCGGGTGCGGACTGATCGTTATTGGTACCAGATCATCGACTTGAGTTGCGCCGTCCGCGCCCGCGTCAGGCTCGTCCGGCAAGACGCCGTCGTCATGCCCTGCGCCGACCCGCCGGCATATTGCCCACCCTCGATCACGCACTGCGTGTCGCGGAACTTGAGCCACGCGCGCTGGCTCTCGAGCAGCGCCGCCGCATAGCCGAACCCGCCGCCGCGCGACGTGTCCTGCGCGTCACGCCCCTTCATGTACGCGTAGGTCCGCTTCCACTGCGCGGTCATCGCGGCATCGGCGGCCGTGTAGCTCGACCCGGCAGTGCGGTTCATATCCGCCTGAGTCTGGACCGGGGCCGCGGCAGCGATCAGCAGCGCGATCAGCAGCATGTCTTTTCCTTCCGCATCGGTTCCTCGCCGACCATCGGGACGAGCCCGAGCTTGGCCAGCAATGCGGCGTCCTTGTCGTCCCCGGCATTGCCCGTGGTCAGCAACTTGTCGCCGGTGAAGATCGAATTCGCGCCCGCCATGAAGCACAAGGCCTGCGTCGCCTCGGACATGCTCTCGCGCCCCGCCGACAGCCGCACCATGCTCAGCGGCATCGTAACGCGCGCGACCGCGACGGTGCGGACGAACTCGATGTCGTCGATCTTGGCGAGTGGCGTATCCGCGAGCATGTTGCCGAGCACCGTGCCCTTGACTGGCACCAGCGCATTGACCGGCACGCTCTCGGGGTGACGCGGCAAGGTGGCGAGCGCATGGATGAAGCCGACGCGATCCCCGCGCGTCTCGCCCATCCCGACGATCCCGCCGCAGCACACGTTGATCCCCGCCTCGCGCACGTGCTCGAGCGTGTCGAGCCGGTCCTGGAAGGTGCGCGTGGTGATGACCTCGGCGTATTTCTCGGGCGAGGTATCGATGTTATGGTTGTAATAATCGAGGCCCGCATCGGCGAGCTGCTTTGCCTGGTGCGGCTCCAGCATCCCGAGCGTCATGCAGGTTTCCATCCCCATCTGGCGGACGCCCTGCACCATCTCGATGATCGCGGGCATGTCCTTGTCCTTGGGATTGCGCCACGCCGCGCCCATGCAGAAGCGCTGGCTACCGGCATCGCGCGCCTGGGCGGCGGATTGCAGGACGGCGCGCACGTCCATCAGCTTGGAGGCCTTGAGCTCGGTGTCGGCGCTCGCGGACTGGTTGCAATAGCCGCAATCCTCCGGGCAGCCGCCGGTCTTGATCGACAGGAGCGTGCACAGCTGCACCTGCCCCGCGGCGTGATGCGCGCGGTGCGTGGTCTGCGCACGGAACATCAGTTCGTCAAACGGAAGGTCGAACAAGGCGGCGATTTCCGCGCGCGTCCAGTCGTTCCGGGTCCGCCCCTCCCCTTCAGGGGAGGGGATGGGGGTGGGGGACGTCTCACCGAGCCCGACGTCGGTTGAGTCCGCTGCACGGCCCCACCCCAACCCCTCCCCTGAAGGGGAGGGGCTATGCGTTGTGATCACGTTCATTCCACACCATCCTCAACCGGGGGCATATTATGCCCCAGCAATCGCAACACTTCGCCCGCCGCCTCGACCAGATTGGTCCCGGGCCCGAAAATCCCCTGCACGCCCGCGTCGCGCAGCACCTGATAATCCTGCGCGGGGATCACCCCGCCCGCGATCACCTTGATGTCGCCGCGCCCCGCCTCGCGCAAATGCCCGATCAGCTCGGGGATCAACGTCTTGTGCCCCGCCGCGAGCGACGACGCACCCACCACGTCGACATCGCGCGCGATCGCGAGTTCGGCGGCTTCGGCAGGCGTTTGGAACAGCGGCCCCGGCACGACCTCGAACCCGAGATCGCCGAACGCGGACGACACGAGGTTCGCGCCACGGTCATGCCCGTCCTGCCCCATCTTGGCGACGAGCATCCGGGGCTTGCGCCCGTTGCGCGTTTCCAGAGAAACGACGCCTTCCTTCAGCCCCTGCCACGCCGCGTCGAACTCATGCGCGCCGCCGTAGATGCCCGACACCGGCGTCGGCACGGTGTCATACCGCCCGAACACATCCTCCATCGCGGAGGAAATCTCGCCAAGCGTCGCGCGCTGCCGCGCACACTCGACCGCGAGCGCGAGGAGATTCGTTTCCATTCCTCCCCCAACGGGGGAGGGGGACCGCCCGGCTTCTTCAGCCGGGTGGTGGAGGGGTTCTGCCGCAGGCGCTGCGCCCGGATCGCCCCCTCCACCGTTCGCTGAATGCCCACGGTCCCCCTCCTCCGCCATGGCGGGGGAGGATTTGCGCGCACCCTCGCGCAACGCGTCCAACGCCGTCTGGCACTTCGCCTCGTCCCGCCCGGCCTTCGACCGCGCAATCCTCGCAATCTGCGCCTCGCGCACCGCGACGTTGTCGACGTCGAGAATGTCGATCGGGTCCTGCTCGGCGAGCTTGTACTTGTTGACGCCGACGATGACGTCCTCGCCCTTGTCGACCCGCGCGGCACGGCCCGCAGAGGCTTCCTCGATCATCGCCTTGGGCCAGCCCGCCGCGACCGCCTGTGCCATTCCGCCCTCGGCCTCGACGCGCTGGATGATCTCCCACGCCTTGTCGACCAGCTCCTCGGTCAGGCTCTCGATATAGTATGAGCCGCCGAGCGGATCGACGACCTTGGTCATCCCCGTCTCTTCCTGCAGCACGATCTGCGTGTTGCGCGCGATCCGGGCGGAGAAGTCGGTCGGCAGCGCGATCGCCTCGTCGAGCGCGTTGGTGTGGAGGCTTTGCGTGCCGCCCAACATCGCCGCCATCGCCTCGACCGTGGTGCGGATCACGTTGTTATACGGGTCCTGCTCGGTCAGCGACACACCGCTCGTCTGGCAATGCGTCCGCAGCATCTTGGACCGCTCGTCCTTCGCGCCAAGATCGGTCATCACGCGGTGCCACAGCTTCCGCGCCGCGCGCAGCTTCGCAATTTCCATGAAGAAGTTCATGCCGATCGCGAAGAAGAAGCTCAGCCGCCCGGCGAACGCATCAAGATCGAGCCCGGAGGCCATCGCCGCCTTGGCATATTCGCGCCCGTCCGCGATCGTGAACGCCAGCTCCTGAAGCTGCGTCGCCCCCGCTTCCTGCATGTGATAGCCGGAGATCGAGATCGAGTTGAACTTCGGCATGTGCGCCGACGTATACCCGATGATGTCCGAGATGATCCGCATCGAAGGCGCCGGCGGGTAGATATAGGTGTTGCGGACCATGAACTCCTTGAGGATGTCGTTCTGGATGGTCCCGTCGAGCAGATGCTGCGGCACCCCCTGCTCCTCGCCCGCGACGATGAAGAAGGCGAGGATCGGGATCACCGCGCCGTTCATCGTCATGCTGACCGACATCTTGTCGAGCGGGATCCCGTCGAACAGGATCTTCATGTCGTCGATCGTGTCGATCGCGACCCCCGCCTTGCCGACATCGCCGGTCACGCGTGGATGGTCGCTGTCATAGCCGCGGTGCGTCGCCAGATCGAACGCGACCGACAGGCCCTTCTGCCCCGCCGCAAGATTGCGCCGGTAGAAGGCGTTGGACGCTTCCGCAGTCGAGAACCCCGCGTACTGCCGGATCGTCCACGGCCGCCCCGCATACATCGACGCGCGCACGCCGCGCGTGAACGGCGCGAAACCGGGGAGGCCGGGGTCGATGTCCGCCACGTCCGCCGCGGTGTAGAGCGGCTTGACGTCGATCCCTTCGGGGGTGTGCCAGGTCAGGTCCTTGCCCTTGACCTCCTTGGCGGCGGCGGCGGCCCAGGCATCCAGCGTCGGACGCGTGCTCGGCTCGGGAAGGTCGCGTGGGGCCGGCGTGCTCCCGGCGTCCTCACCCGTATTGGTTTCAATCTCTACCATCAGGTTCCTGTGAACCGTGGCTTTCGTTTCTGCAAGAAGGCCATGCCGCCTTCCATCGAATCGGCGGTGCCGCGAACGTGCCGCTGGTTCTCCGCCTCCTGCAGCATCGCGGCGGCGTAATCCGCCTCATAGGCATGGCGGATCTGGCGGCGGATCAGCCCCATCGCGACGGTCGGCCCGGCGGAGAGCCGTTCCGCCAATGCGATCGCTTCCGCATCGAGCGAGTCGTCGGCGACGACCTTGTGTATCATCCCCCAGTCGAGCGCCTTGGCGGCGGGAACACGCTCGCCGAGCAGCATCATCTCGGTCGCGCGCGCCCGGCCAATGAGCCGCGGGAGCATCCACGATGCGCCGCCATCGGGAACGAGACCGATGTTGACGAACGCCTGGAGGAAATAGGCGGTCTCGCTCGCGACGCAGAAGTCGGCGGCGAGCGCGAGGCTGCACCCGATCCCCGCGGCAGGCCCACGCACCGCGCTGACGACGGGAACGGACAGGTCCGCGATCGCCGCGATCGTCGGGTTATACGCCTCGGTCAGCGCCTTGAAGGTGCTGTTGCCCGGGTTGTCGCTGCCGAGCGCCCCGCCGCCGACGTCCGCCCCCGAGCAGAACCCCCGCCCCGCTGCCGCGATCAGCACCGCACGCGCGCCGTCGAGCGTGGCGAGCGCGTCGCGCAGGTCGTCGAACATCTGCGGCGGCGCGGCGTTGAGCCGGTCGGGGCGATTGAGCGTGACGATCAGCACGTCGCCGCGCCGCTCGGTCTGGATCATGGGGTCGGGCATCACTTGGTCCTTGGAAACTGCTTCGGAACGATGGGCGTCTTTTCGAACGGTGCCACCCTGGCGAGGGCATAGCCTCTGCGAAACATACTTGTTCTCCCGCGAAGGCGGGAGTCCAGGAGTCGCGAGAACCGCAAGCCGTTGTTCTGCTTGGCCCTGGGTTCCCGCCTTCGCGGGAAAACAGCCAACGTGGGGTGCGTGAATCGGCTTTCGCTGAGGTCTGGCGAAAGGCGGGCGCTCGATACCGCACCGAACGATTGCTGGCGACTGCGCTCTCTTGCCACGACCATTGCTATTGAACGGAGCCACCCCGGCGAAGGCCGGGGCCCAATAGCGCACCGTGAAGTTGCTGGCGACTGCGCTTGCTTGCCGCAACCATCGCTATTGGGCCCCGGCCTTCGCCCGGGTGGCGGGGTGTGATGATGGGGCCCCTCACCCCGCCGCCGCAAGCGCCGCCAGCAACAGCAACGCGACGATATTCGTGATCTTGATCATCGGGTTCACCGCAGGCCCCGCGGTATCCTTATACGGATCCCCCACCGTATCCCCCGTCACCGCCGCCTTGTGCGCCTCGGACCCCTTGCCACCATAATTCCCATCCTCGATGAACTTCTTGGCATTGTCCCACGCGCCCCCGCCCGAGGTCATCGAGATCGCAACGAACAACCCCGACACGATCACCCCGAGCAACATCGCGCCCAAGGCAGCAAACCCCTCGGCCTGCCCCGCGACGAAGGTGATCACGAAATACACCAGGATCGGTGACAGCACCGGGAGCAGCGACGGCACGATCATCTCGCGAATCGCCGCGCGCGTCACGAGATCGACCGTCCGCGCATAATCGGGCCGGCTGGTGCCGAGCATGATCCCCGGATTGTCGCGGAACTGCGCGCGGACTTCCTCGACGACAGCGCCCGCCGCACGCCCGACCGCGGTCATCCCCATCGCGCCGAACAGATACGGCAGCAACGCGCCGAGCAGCAGTCCGACGATGACGTACGGGTTGGACAAAGCGAAATTGACCGTGAGCGTCGGGAAATCGCGCGCCAGATCGGACGTATAGGCATTGAACAACACCAGCGCAGCCAAAGCCGCCGACCCGATCGCATAGCCCTTGGTCACCGCCTTGGTGGTATTGCCGACCGCGTCCAGCGCGTCGGTGCGATGCCGCACGTCGTCGGGCAGCCCCGCCATCTCGGCGATGCCCCCCGCATTGTCGGTCACCGGCCCATAAGCGTCGAGCGCGACGACCATCCCCGCCTGCGCGAGCATCGCAGTCGCGGCAAACGCAATCCCGATCACCCCCGCCAATTGATACGCCGCGATCACCGCGACGACGATGACGAGCGTCGGCAGCGCGGTCGATTCGAGGCTGATCGCGAGCCCCTGGATCACGTTGGTGCCATGCCCCGTCTCGGATGCCTTGGCGATCGAGCGGACCGGGCGGAAGTTGGTGCCGGTGTAATATTCGGTGATCCACACCAGCAGACCGGTCACCGCAAGCCCGATCATCATGCACCAGAACAATTGCATCCCGGTAAAGCTCGTCGCCGCCATTCCCGCGATCGCCTCGGGCGTCGCGCCATCGAGGAAGGCATTCCCCCCGATCCGCGCGCCCATGTCGCCGAGCGTATAGCTGGTCACGAAGTAGATCGCCGGGATCGACAGGCCGACGCTCAGCCAGAAGCCCTTGTACAGCGCCCCCATGATCGTGCCGTTCCCCAGCCGCACCGCATAGGTGCCGAGGATCGAGGTCAGGATGCACACCCCGCCGACGATCAGCGGCAGCGTCATCACGCTCAGCAAATGGTCCGCATTCTTGAGCGCGAGCGCGACCGAGATCATCGTCACGCCGATCGTGACGACATAGGTCTCGAACAGATCCGCCGCCATCCCCGCGCAATCGCCGACATTGTCGCCGACGTTGTCCGCGATGGTGGCGGGGTTGCGCGGGTCGTCCTCGGGGATCCCCGCCTCCACCTTGCCGACCAGATCCGCGCCGACGTCCGCCGCCTTGGTGAAGATGCCGCCGCCGAGCCGCGCGAAGATCGAGATGAGCGATGCGCCGAACGCCAGCGCGGTCAGCGCCTTGACCACCACCGGCGCGCCCGCGTCGGCACCGTTCGGCCCTGCAAGATACAGGAACGTCCCCGAGATCGACAGCAACCCCAGCCCCGCGACGAGCAACCCCGTCACCGCACCCGAGCGGAACGCCATCGTCAGCCCGCCCTGGAGCGACGTCCGCGCGGCCTCGGCGGTCCGCACGTTGGCGCGGACCGAGATGTTCATGCCGACATACCCCGCCACGCCCGACAGCACCGCGCCCAGCGCGAAGCTCAGCGCCGACACCGGCGTGCGCATTCCATCGAGGAAAACCCACACCAGCAGCAGGACGATGACGCCGACAATTGCGATCGTGCGATATTGCCGCCCGAGATAGGCCTTCGCCCCCTCCTGGATCGCGGCGGCGATATCCTGCATCTTGTCGTTGCCCGCGGGCGCGCGGAGCACCTGCTGGCTGGTGATCGCGCCGTAGGCGACGGCGATCAGGCCACAGATGATGGCGGCATAGACGATCGTCATGCTGTTCCTTTCCTGAGTCCGGCAAGGATCGCGACACGCGGTCTCGTCCCCGCTCTTGGTCGTCATCCTACAGGTGGAGGATGGGTTGGCAAGCGGGGGCGGCGCCTACCGGTTGTGCTGGAAGCCGAGATTGCCGGGAAGCGGAACCGCCTCGCCCGCGTCGATCAGCGTCAGCCCCGCGCCCGCCGCAAACCGGCCGACGCGCGTCGCGGCACACGGCAGCATGACGTCGGGCGCGGCGGCGAACAGGAGTTGGTAATCGTCCCCCGCGGTCGCCGCCGCGATCCGCGCCGCGCGATCCTCCCCCGCGAAGCCGCGATAGGCGTCGGACAGCGGAATATCGGCGAGGTCGAGCGTGACCGACAGCCCGCTGGCCGCCGCCATTCGCTGCGCATCGATCAGCAAGCCGTCGGACACGTCCATCATCGCGCTCACGACGCTCGCCAGTGCGCGTCCTTCGGCGAGGCGAGGCTGCGGGCGGCGGTACGCGGCGAGCAGGTCGGCGGGGCCCGCCTCCCCCTGCGCGATCGTCAGCCCCGCGCCCGCATCGCCGATCGTCCCGGTGACATAGAGCGCATCCCCCGCGCGCGCACCCGTGCGGATCGGCGCGGTTGTGGTCGAGCCGATCGCGGTGAGGGTGATGACACGCGGCGCGTGCGCCGGGAGCGATACGGTATCGCCGCCGAGCAGCGGGGCGCTGAAGGTGGTAAGCGCGTGGCCGAAGCCTTGGAGAAAAGCAGCGTCCCAGCTTTCCCCAATCCCCCCTTCCCGCTTCCCCCCTTCTTCCTTCCCCGGCGAAGGCCGGGGCCCAGTCGAGATGGCCGATGTAACGTCTGGCTGGCCTTCGCCATCATCGTCCCGCGACTGGGCCCCGGCCTTCGCCGGGGAAGCGAAGGAAGAAGGGGAAGAAGACGCCCGCAGCGGATAGTTGAGCATCACCCCCAACGGCACCGCCCCCTTTGCCGCCAGATCCGACAGGTTCGTCGCCACCAGCTTCCACGCCACATCCCCCGCCGGATCGTCGGAAAGATAATGCACCCCCTCCACCAGCGTATCGGTGGTGAGCACCAGATCCCCCAACCGCGCCGCATCGTCGCGCAGGTCGAGCGCGCCGGGATGGAGCGGGAGGCGGCGCAGGCAGGCGAGGAATTCGGCTTCGGTCATCGCCGCGACGGTAGGCAAGTTGGCGCAGGAGTAAACGCCGCGCTCACTCCTCGCGCTTCGCTCCGTCGAGCAGCCGCGCCTGGCGTTCGGCATCTGCCGCGGCGGAGTCGCGCTCGGCCCTGGTCCGTCCGAACGCCACGCGGTTGGCGGCAGCACCTGCGGCGGCGGCATCGCGCGCGCGGGCCTTGCGGGCGCGGCGGAGGTTGATGACCTCCGCCATGCTCAGCCGCGCACGTCCTTGGCGATCGCGTCGAGCAGCCCGTTGACGAACCCCGACTCGCGCTTGTCGAAGAAGGCGTGCGCGACATCGACATATTCGGTGATGACCGCGCCGGTCGGTACGTCCGCGCGCGCGAGCAGTTCATAGGTCCCCGCGCGCAGGATCGCGCGCATCGCCTTGTCGAGCCGCGCGAGGTTCCACCCGCTTGCGAGCTTGCCCGCGATCGCGGTGTCGATCTCGGACAGCCGCGCGCTGGTGCCCTTCACCACGTCGTCGAAGAAATCGACCTCGGGCTCGGCATATTCGGCATCCTCGATCGTCGCGCCGAGGCGGTGGTTGTGGAATTCGTGGAGCAGCACCGGGATCGCGGTCGCTTCCATGTCGTGCTGGTACAGCGCCTGGACGGCGGCAAGGCGAGCGGCGGCGCGCGCCTTGGAGCGCGGGGCGGTGCGGGGGGTAAGGTGGGAAGACATTGCGCGGCCCTTAGGGGAAAATGCGGCGCACGGGAAGCTGGGGCGATCCTTCTTAGCCCCTCCCCCTCGGGGGAGGGGTTGGGGTGGGGAAGTCCAGCAGGACTTCGCTCTCTGCGAGGCACTGCCCCACCCCAAACCCCTCCCCTGAAGGGGAGGGGCTTTAGAATAGGACGCCCTCCCCTGAAGGGGAGGGCTAAGAGACTAAAGCCGCAACGCCACCGACCTAGCATGCGCCGGCAACCCCTCGGCCTCCGCCAGCGCCACCGCCGCCGGCCCGATCGCCGCCAACCCTTGCGCCCCAAGCTCCAGGAAGCTCGTCCGCTTCATGAAATCGAGCACCGACAACCCACTCGAGAACCGCGCCCGCCGCCCGGTCGGAAGCACATGGTTCGGCCCAGCAACATAATCCCCGATCGCCTCGGGCGTATGCCGCCCCATGAACACCGACCCGGCATGACGCACCCGGTCGAACAACGCCTGCGGGTCATCGCACGCCAGCTCCAGATGCTCGGGCGCAAGCCGGTCCACCAGCGGCAACGCCTCCTCGAGGCTCGCGGTCACGATGATCGCGCCATTCGCATCCCACGCCGCGCGCGCGACCTTGGACGTCGCAAGCGTCCCGATCTGCAGATCCACCTCCTCCGCCACCGCACGCGCGAAGGCGGCATCGTCGGTGAACAGGATCGACTGGCTCGTCGGGTCATGCTCGCTTTGCGACAGAAGGTCGGCCGCGATCCAGTCCGCCCGGTTCTTCCCGTCCGCAACGACGACGATTTCTGACGGCCCCGCGACCATGTCGATCCCGACCACGCCGTACAATTGCCGCTTGGCCTCCGCGACCCAGGCGTTCCCCGGCCCCGTCACGACATCGACCGCGCCGATCCGCCCGGTGCCATAAGCGAGCGCCGCCACCGCCTGCGCGCCGCCGATCCGCCACATCTCGTCGACGCCAGCGACATGCGCGGCGGCGAGCACCAGCGGGTTGACCTCGCCCTTGGGGGTCGGCGTGACCATCACCAGCCGGTCGACGCCCGCGACCTTGGCGGGAATCGCGTTCATCAGCACCGAAGACGGATAGGCCGCGCGCCCGCCGGGCACATACAGCCCCGCCGCCGCCACCGCATTCCACCGCGCGCCGAGCCGCACACCCGCCTCATCGGTCGTGTCGCTGTCGGCGGGCTTCTGCTTCTCGTGATAGGTCCGGATCCGCGCCGCCGCGAGATCGAGCGCATCGCGTAATTCGGGGGTCAGCGCCTCATAGGCAGCGAGCCACTCGGCACGTTCGATCCGCCAGCCGGTTTCGTTGAGATCATGCTGGTCGAACTTGCGCGTGAACGCGTGGAGCGCGGCATCGCCTTCGTCGCGGACGCTGGAGACGATCGTGCGGACATCGCGCGCGACATCGGCGTCGGCTTCGCGGCGGGCGTTGACGAGGGTCTCGAACGCCCGGTCGAAGCCGGGCTCGGAGGTGGAGAGACGGATCATGCCAGACTCCCCTCCCCTTCAGGGGAAGGGCTGGGGGTGGGGCAGTGCAGAATTCCGATGCTGTGTTGGCTGGACGGCCCCACCCCAACCCCTCCCCTGAAGGGGAGGGGCTTAAGAAGAGAAATCGTCTTCACGCCGCCATCTCCTGCGAAACCGCCCGCCGAAACGCCTCGACAAGCGGCACGATCTGCCCCCGCGTCTTGAACGCCGCGCGATTGACGATCAGCCGACTGGTAACCTCGCAGATCACCGCCACCTCGACCAACCCGTTCTCTTTGAGCGTCCGCCCCGAAGACACCAGATCGACGATCCGCGGCGCGAGCCCCAGCAAGGGTGCCAGCTCCATCGCCCCGTTCAACTTGACGCACTCCGCCGACACGCCGCGCGCCGCAAAATGCGCCTCGGTAACATGCGGATATTTGGTCGCGATACGCACATGGCTCCACCCGCGCGGGTCGTCATGCGCCGCCAGATCCGCAGGTTCCGCGACCGACAAACGGCAATGCCCGATCCCGAGATCGACTGGCGCGTACAGCTCCGAATAATCGAACTCCGCCAGCACGTCCGACCCGACGATCCCCAATTGCGCCGCGCCATGCGCGACGAAGGTCGCGACATCGAACGCGCGCACCCGGATCAGGTCGATCCCGGGGTTGTTGGTGGTGAAGCGCAACGCGCGCGACTCCGGGTCGCTGAACGCGGCTTCGGGAACGATTCCGGCGCGTTCCAGCAACGGAACCGCTTCGGACAGGATCCGCCCCTTGGGGACGGCGATGATGATCGGATCGGCCATATGGGTCGGGGCTTTACTTGGGCGGGGGGGTGGGCGCAACAACACCCGGAGCTGCGCCAAACGCCGCGTCAAAAGGATTGGTTCAATGGCCGACGAACAGACCAACCGCGGCGCCTTCCTGATCCAGCAGCAGTATTGCGACCGCAACGCCGCGCCGATCTATGCCCGGATGTGCGCGGCGGTGGCGGCGGGCGTGACGCGGGACAGCGCGATCGGCGCGCGCGTGCTCGACTGGCCGAGCGAACCGACCCGCGACGCGCTGCCGTTGCGGCTGTTCGGCGGCCTTCATGCGCTGGTGCTGGCAGGGGCGGATGCAGGGCTCGCGGAGGTGTACGCGGGGCGCGTCACCGATCCGGGCGCGATCAGCGCGACCCTTGAGCGCGTGTTCGCCGACCATGCGGCGGCGCTGCTCCCGTGGCTCGATGGGCCGCCCCAGACCAACGAGCCGGGGCGCTCGGGCGCACTGATGCTCGGGCTGATCGCGCTCGCGCAACGGCACGGGCCGCGGATCGAGCTGCTCGAGATCGGGTCGAGCGCCGGGCTCAACCTGCTGATCGACCGCTACCGCTTCGATCTCGGCGGGACCGCTTATGGCCCGGCGGACTCGCCCGTGACGATCCGGCCCGCGTGGCAGGGCGCCCCTGCCCCGTCGGTCCCGCTCGACATCGTGTCGGTGCGCGGCTGCGACATCAACCCGATGGACGCGACAGATCCGGCGGTCGCTGCGCGGCTTGCGGCCTTTGTCTGGCCGGAGACGCCCGAACGACTCGCGCGGGTGCGCACCGCGATCGCGATGCTCGGGGAACGCGGAGTCGATCTGGTCCGCGCGGATGCCGCCGACTGGGTCGAGGCGCAGCTCGCCGAACCGCAGGCGGCAGGGGTGACGCGCGTGCTGATGCATTCGGTCGTGTGGCAATATCTGCCCGAGGCTGTCGCGGCGCGCATCCGCGCGGCGATGGCGGCGGCGGGGGCGCGGGCGACGGCGGAACGCCCGCTCGGCTGGGTGATGATGGAGCCGGACCGTTCGCTCGGGCACCAACTGATTCGCGCGCGCAGCTGGCCGGGGGATGGCGCTTGGGAGACGGTCGCAACCGCGCACGCGCATGGGAGCTGGGTGGATAGCGGCGGGGGAATTGGGGATGCGCCGCTGGTGGCGTTGCCGGAGGGTGCCAGGGTCGCGGTGTAAATTTCTGCCCCCCTTCCCCTTCCGCTTTCTTCCCCTTTCTTCTTCCCCGGCGAAGGCCGGGGCCCAGTAGCGGAACGATATTTGGGGATCGCTACGCGCGGTAACAAAAACCTTCGCTACTGGGCCCCGGCCTTCGCCGGGGAAGCGTGTTATTGGGGAAGCACGCGCCGCCGAATTCAGCTATCCCCCAACCACCCCCGGATCGCGTCAACCACCGCAGGCGCATTCTCCCACGGCACGAAATGCCCCGCATCCACGTGCCGCACCGTCAGATCCGGCACGAGCACGTCCAGCCCCTCCAACTGGCTCGGCAGCAACGCCGCGTCCTTCATGCCCCAGATCACCAGCGTCGGTTGCCGCACCGGCGGGAACGCCGCGTCGAGGAACGCCGGGCGCTCGGGCGTCTCGTCCATCGCGGGCACGATGATCGCACTCGCGCGATACCAGTTGAGCATCGCGGTCAGTGCGCCGGGCTGGCTCCACTGGTCGAGATAGACCGGTTTCTCGTCCGCAATCTTGTCGAAATCGGTGTGCTTCAGGAAGCTGCCGTCGAAGAACGCCGACAGGCCGATGCTGTCGATATGCTGTTCGAGATCGGGATTGCGGAAGGCGCGGATATACTGGCTCGCCTCGCGCTGCGCCATGTCGTCGAAAAGCGTCTTCTGGAAGACGAAGGGGTGCGGTGCGTTGATGATGACGAGGCGCGTGATCCGGCCGGGGTTCTGCAACGCCGCCATCCACGCGATCGCGCCGCCCCAGTCGTGCCCGACGAGCGTGAACTGGGCGATCCCGAAATGGTCGGCGAGCGCGAGCAGGTCGGCGACGATCTTGTCGGGCGTATAATCGCTGACCGCCGCCGGCTTGGACGACCGCGCGAACCCGCGCTGGTCGGGTGCGATCACGAAATGGTCGCGCGCCAGCTCGGGCATGACCTCACGCCAGGTGCGATGCGATTCGGGGAAGCCGTGGAGCAGGATGACCGGCGGGTTGGCTGGGTCGCCCGCGGTGGCGACGTCGAGCGTCACGCCGGTGGGCAGGTCGATCCGGTGCAGGTCATCAGCCATTGTCTCTCTCCCTTTTATTTTTTTCTAAGCCCCTCCCCTTCAGGGGAGGGGTTGGGGGTGGGGAAGTCCAGCAGAACTTAGCTCTCTGCGAGGCACTGCCCCACCCCAAACCCCTCCCCTGAAGGGGAGGGGCTTAAGCAGACTTACGGATAACTCACCGTCTTCGGCACCGCCGGGATCGGGATCCACTCCTTCTCGTCCCCGGGCACCCGCGCGAATTCGCCCGCGGTCCAGGCGCGCTTGGCCTCGTCGATCCGGTCGCGGCGCGACGAGACGAAATTCCACCACACATGCCGCGGCGTCGTGAACGCCTCACCCCCGCACAGCGTGACGCGCCCGCCATCTGCCGAACGAAGCGTCGCCGCGATGCCGGGGCGCAGCACATAGAGCATCATCGGCTCGAGCCGCATCCCGTCGAGGCTCGCCTCCCCCATCGCGACGTAGAGCGCGCGTTCGTCGGCGGCGGCATCGATCGGGACCGACCCGCCCGGCGCGAGCAGGATGTCCGCATAGATCGTGCTGGCATAGGTCGTGGTCGGGGCGGTCGCGCCCCACAGGTTCCCCATCACCACCCGCGCCTGTGCCCCCGGCGTCTCCACGGTCGGCAACCGATCGCGCGCGACATGCTCGAACGCCGGGTCCATCTCCTCGTCCTTTTCGGGAAGCGCGATCCATGTCTGGATCCCGGAAAGCTCCGGCCCATGCGCGCGCTCGGCCGTGGGAGAACGCTCGCTGTGGACGATCCCGTGCCCGGCGGTCATCAGATTGACCGCGCCGGGCTCGATCGTCGCGAGGCTCCCGATCGAATCGCGATGGTCGATCGCGCCCGCGAACAGGTACGTCACTGTAGCGAGGTTGATATGCGGATGCGGGCGGACGTCGATTCCCTCGCCCACGCTCAGCACCGCGGGGCCCATCTGGTCGAAGAAGATGAACGGCCCGACCATCGTGCGTGGCCGCGACGGCAGCGTGCGATGCACCTTGAATCCCCCGAGGTCGTGCGTCACCGGGGTGATCGTCTGGAGGATCAGATCGTCATTGGTCACAGGTCAGGCTCCAGAGCCGCGAGGATCTCGCCGAGATCGCCAGGAAAATAGGGTTCGTCGAGCGCCGAGAGCTCGGCGGGCGTGAACCAGCGCCAGCGCGTCATCACGCGCTGTTCGAGCGCGGTGTGGCCGGCGGTGTCGATCGCATCCGCGTCGGTCCGCACATGGAAATAGCGTTCGTCCGCGCTCACCGGCACGCCCTCGATCGTGATGAACTCGACGTCGCGTTGCAACACTTCGGGGCCGGGGTCGGCATGGATCCCGGTTTCCTCGATCAGCTCGCGCCGCGCCGCGGTCGCATAATCTTCGCCTGGGTCGAGCGCGCCGCCGGGGGTGCACCAGAAGGGCGGGCGGTCGTCGGGGTCGAAGCGGAACAGCAGCACGCGGTCGGCCGCGTCGCGCAACAGGATCCGCGCCGCCGGGCGCAGCGCGCGCGCAATGCCCTCGCCGCTCATTCGCCGTCCAGCTCGGGATAATGGCGGAAGATGCCCTCGGTCGAGAACGGCAGGCGGCGCTCGCTCTTGAGATAGGCGCGGATCCCCGGCAATTCGGCGACCTGATCGTGGATCGCGATCACGCGCGGATAATCGCCCTCGATCGTCGCCATCCGCTTGGGGAACATGTAGCGCAGCCCCTCGACCAGCTGGAACAGCGACGTGTCGGCGTAGGTCCAGCGATGGTCGACCAGCCAGTCCCCCTTGTGCGACGCAGCGGCCTGTTCGAAGTGCCGGAAGAATTTCGGCATCCGCTCGTCGCGAAACGCATCGGCCGCGCCCAGGGCGGCGGTCTTCTGGTCTTCGTAATAGGCCATCATGTCGACCGGATGGTGGACGTCGTGGACCTCGGCGATCATGTCGGACATCGTCAGCTGCAGCTGGTTGAGCCACAACCGGTCCGCCATGTTCGACGGCGCAATCTGATGCCGCTCGCCGAGATACAGCAGGATGTTGGCGACCTGCCCGATCACCATCCCGTCGAGCTCGAGATAGGGCGGCGCGAACGACCCGCGCTTCGCGGCGTGCTTTTCGAGATTGGCGACCAGCGCCTCGACCCCCTGGTCTCGCGCGCAATCGACATAGTCGATCCCGGCGGCTTCCATCGGCAACCGGATGAATTCACCGCGTCCCTGGATACTCGGCCAATACCACAGCCCGTAGCGCAACGTCATTCTCCCGGCGCCGTTGCGCGGATCGCAAGGGCGTGGATGCGATCCCGCAGCAGATCCGCCAGCGCCTGGTTGACCAGCCGCTGCCGCTGCACCCGGGAGACGCCGGTAAAGGCGGGCGCCTCGATCGTCACCGAGAAGTGCGATTCGCCCGTACCGTCGTCCCCCATGTGCCCGGCATGCTGCGCGCTGTCGTTGCTGACGTCGAGACGCGTCGGGGAAAGCGCTGAATTCAGGCGGTTCTCGATCTCGAAGACGAGCGGAATGGCGGGGGCGGCTGTGCTGGAAGGTTCGATCATCGCGCCTATATAGGGCGCTTTTGCATCCTCAGGGAGCCTGCGTGGCGCGCGAATCCGAAAAGAAAGACCGACCCAATGCTCGTTTCCACGGTCGGGTGGAGGGGACCGGACGCCCGTGCTCGCACCCCGGCTGCCCCGAACCGGGCGAATTCCGGGCGCCGCCCGAGGAAGGCCCGGCGAACGGGTTCGAGGGGCCACGCCCGTATCGCTGGTTCTGCCTCGAGCATGTCCGTGCGTTCAACGCGCGCTACAACTTCTTTTCCGGCATGAGCCCGGACGAAATCCAGCAACAGCAACGCCCCTTCTCCGGATGGGAACGCGAGACTCGCGCGTTCGCGCATTCGGGCGCGGACGTGCCGCCGAAATGGTCCGACTTCCATGATCCGCTCGACGCGATCGGTGCGCGCTTCCGCCGCGCGGCGGAGGCGCAGCGCAAGGACGGCCGTCCGTTGTCGGAGGCGGACCGGCGCTCGCTCAAGGTGCTGGGTCTCGCGACCGACGTCGACCGGCGCGCGCTGCGCGAACGCTATGCCGAGCTCGTGCGGCGCTATCATCCGGATCGTAACGGGGGGGATCGGAGCTTCGAGGCGAAGCTGCAGGAAGTGATCGGTGCCTATACGCAGTTGAAGGGCGCACCGGCGTTCGCGTGATTGCGCAGCGTTCGCCCGTCCGCCGTCATCCGGGACCTGTCCTGGGGTGCACCGCGGCGCCCAAAGGCTTCCGTGGATCACGTAGCTCGGTCGATCCCGGCACAGCGGCAGGATGACAGGCGGGCGATGGAAGGCGCTGCCGGGCAGCAGACCCCGAGCGCAACGTTACGTGTCGGGCCGTCGGGATGCTTGCCGCCTACGCAACCGCCCCCGGTGCGACGACCCCGAAGGTAACCCCGTGGGGATCGGTCGCCAGGATGATCCGGTCGCCGCCGGGGACATCCTGCGGCCCCATCAGCACCGTCCCGCCGCCATCCCGGACCGCTGCCGCCGCTGCGTCGATATCAGGGGCGCGGAAATAGAAATTCCAGCCCGGCGCCGGCTCGCCGTTCCGGCAGGGCATGGTCGCGCCGATCTGGCCACCGCCGGCTTCAACGAAGACATAGTCGCCGCGCCCCTCGGGCATCGTCATCTTGTCGGGATAGGTCCAGCCGAACAGCTGTGCGTAAAAGGCGTTGGCCGATGCCTGGTCCGGCGTGACGAGTTCGTTCCAGCTGCATTTGCCCATGCCGGTCCGATCGAACACACCACTCTCGCCGACCGGCTCGGGCTGCATGATGTACAGCGGAATGCCCTGGGGATCGTTCGCGAGCGCGATTCGGCCAATGTCGGGGATGGTCCACGGTTCCATCAGGATCGTACCACCGGCGGCGGTCACTTCCGCCGCCTTCGCATCGACGTCCGCGACATTGAGGTAGAACAGCCAGCGCGGCTTCGCCCCTGCCGCGGCCATCTCGTCGGTCAGGCGCATCACGCCGCCCACAGTATCGGTGCCACTCGTAATCATGCGGTAATCCATCGCGCCCGTTGGTTCCGGCTCGATGCTCCAGCCGATCACCGCATCGTAGAAGACCCGCGACGCGGATGGATCGGGGCTGACCAGTTCGTACCAGATTGGCATGCCATGACCGTTCGCCATCATTCCCTCCTGCTGTCCGGCGCGATCAGACGTCGAGTACCGCCTGAAAGCCCCCGAAGATCATCCGCGCGCCGTCGATCGGCATGGCGGCGCCGGCGGGCACCATGCGCGGGTCCTCACGGACCAGCACCATTCCGGCGTCGCGCGTCGCCTTGTCGGGCCATTCGATCCATGAGAACACCACGGTCTCGTCGTCGGCGGCCTGGACCGCCCGGCGAAAGTCGGTGACTTTGCCATCGGGCACGTCATCGGCCCAGCCCTCGACGATCCGGGTTGCGCCATGGTCCTTGAAGATCGGCGCAATCGCCTCGGCGAAACGGGCGTAGCCCGCGCTGTCGGTTCCTGCCTTCACCGGGATGACCAGGCCATCGATATAGATCATGCCGTCACCTCCGCCCGCTTGTCCGCCGGCGCATACAGCGCGAGCTGATCCGCAAGCGCCTTGCGAAAGGCCGGACGCGCGGTGCAGCGGTCGAGATAGGCCAGCAGCGTGGGATAGGCGGCGAGGATCTCGTTACGCGGCACGCTCCGCAGCACGCATGCCATGATGAGGTCCCCGGCGCTGAACGCATCGTCCAGAAACGTCTTGTCGCCCAGCGCAGCGGCAAGATCGCCGAGCCGGGCGCGCAACGCCTCAACCACCGCGGGGCGCCGCGTTGAAGACCAGGGCTTGTCCGCCTGGAACAGGTCGACCGTGACCAGATCGGTGACGAACGGTTCGACCGAATTGAGCGCGGCGATCACCCATTGCTCGGCGCGCGCCCGCCCGGGCGGATCGGCCGGCAGCAACCCCGGGGCCTGTCGCGCGATATGGAGCACGATCGCCCCCGATTCGAACAGCTCGACCGTGTCGTCGCGATAGGTGGGAACCTGCCCGAACGGCTGGAACGCACGATGTTCGGGGGTCTTGGCGCTTTCCACCAGATCGACGTGATAGGCGACTCCGGTTTCCTCGAACGCCCAGCGCGCGCGGATGTCGCGGACATGGCCGCGCGCGAACGGTGGTACCCATCGGAACGTCGTGATGCTGGGGGTCATGCCGCCATCTCCCGATCCCATCGTGCTTCAGGCCACCGCCTCGCCTTCGGCCATGGCAGCGACAGCCGCCGTTTCGTCCATCCACATCGGCCCGAAGCCATGCCCGTCGGGATCCTCGACCCCGCGCGAATACATGAAGCCTAGGTCTTCCGCGCCATGCACCTCGCGACCGCCGGCGGCGACGGCCGCGGCGGCGAAGGCATCGACCGCCGCACGGCTTTCGCACGCCAGCGCAAAAAGGGCGGCGCTCGTCGCTCCGACATCGGCGACCGGTTTGGGCGTCAGCGTCCGATAGAAACGGTGGCTCGCCAGCATGAAGGTGATCGTATCCGACCAGGCCATCGCCGCCGCCTGATCCCCCGACATGCGCGGGTCGCGGGTGCAGCCGATCGCTTCGTAGAACGCCGTCGAAACCGCTACGTCGGCCACCGGCAGGCTGATAAAGATCGTCTTGGCCACGGCGCACTCTCCCCTTTGCGACTCGTCGTTTGCAAAGACTGCTCCGACTGGTTAGCAAAAACAACCATGAAGTTAGAAAAGATAACCACGGAACGCTGGTATGACGACGCCTGCGGGACCGCGCTGGCGCTCGAGTTTCTCGGCGAGCGCTGGGCGCTGCTGATCGTGCGCGAGCTCCTGCTGGGCCCGCGCCGCTTCGGCGAGATCCGGAGCGGCCTGCCGGGCGTGAGCGCCAACGTCCTGACACAGCGGCTGCAAACGCTGGAGGCCGCCGGGGTGCTGACGCGGGAAACCACGCCGCCCCCCGCGCATGTCCAGGCCTATGCGCTGACGCCGTGGGGCCGGGAGGCAGAACCGATCGTCATGGCGCTCGGACGCTGGGCGCTTCGCTCCCCCGCGCATGATCCTTCGCTGCCGTTTTCGCCCGTCTCGTTGATGCTGGCACTGCGCATGATGCTCCTGCCCGAGCGTACGCGCGGCTTCGACGCGACGATCGGCTTTCGCATGGGCAAGGACGCCTATTGCGCGCGGGTCGTGAACGGCATGGTGCTGATCGAACGTGGCGCGCTCGACCGCGCCGGTGCCGTCCTTTCGGGTGAGCCCAACGCGTTCCTGCCCGCGCTGTTCGGCACCACGCCGTTGCCGGACGTCATTGCGAAAGGCAGGCTAGACGTCACCGGCGACGTCGCGCTGGCCACGCGTTTCTGCACGTTTTTCGAACTTCCGCCAAAGATCGGATGCAACTGACGGCTCGACTTGGCGCGCCGCAAACGTCTAGGGAGGGATGACCTTCTGTAAGAGCGCCCTCCTCATGACCGATCTCCCCAACACCCAGCCCGACAGCCGCGAGACGACGATCCTCGACGCGCCCGATCGCATGGTGAAAGTCCGCGACCTGTTCGGGATCGATTCGGACATGGAAGTGCCCGCGTTCAGCGAAGCCGACGAGCGCGTTCCCGATCTCGACCCGGCCTATGTGTTCGATGCGCCGACCACGCTCGCGATCTGCGCGGGCTTCGCGCACAATCGCCGCGTGATGGTCCAGGGCTATCACGGCACCGGCAAGTCGACGCACATCGAGCAGGTCGCGGCGCGCCTCAAATGGCCGTGCATCCGCATCAACCTCGACGCGCACATCAGCCGCATCGATCTGGTCGGCCGCGACGCGATCGTGCTGCGCGATGGCCAGCAGGTCACCGAATTTCGCGAAGGCCTGCTCCCCTGGGCGCTGCAGACCCCGACCGCGCTCGTCTTCGACGAATATGACGCGGGCCGCCCCGACGTGATGTTCGTGATCCAGCGCGTGCTCGAGACCGAGGGCAAGCTGACGCTGCTCGACCAGAACCGCGTGATCCGCCCGAACCCGTATTTCCGCCTGTTCGCGACCGCCAACACGGTCGGCCTTGGCGACACGTCGGGCCTGTATCATGGCACGCAGCAGATCAACCAGGGCCAGATGGACCGCTGGAACATCGTCGTCACGCTCAACTATCTGCCGGCGGCAGTCGAGGCGCGGATCGTGCTCGCCAAGTCGGGCGAATATGACAAGCCGACCGGCAAGGCCGAGGTCGAGAATATGGTCCGCGTCGCGGATCTCACCCGCCGCGGCTTCATGAACGGCGACATCTCGACCGTGATGAGCCCGCGCACCGTCATCACCTGGGCGCAGAACACGCTGATCTTCGGCGATGTCGGCTTCGCCTTCCGATTGTCGTTCCTCAACAAGTGCGACGAGACCGAGCGGTCGCTGGTCGCGGAATATTATCAGCGCGTGTTCGGCAAGGACCTGCCCGAGAGCGTCGTCGGCGCTGGCGTCAAGTAAATGCTGCTGCTCGCCCTGCTCCTTCAGGCCGCCACATCGACTCCGGTGCCGTGGGCGGTGACGACCAAGGTCAACGGGGCGAGCACGGCAACCTCGGCGTCCGTCTGGTCGCAGGACGGCGCGGCGCGGCTGGTGGTGCGGTGCGACGCCGCGAACGAGAAGATCGTCTCGATCCAGTTCATCCCGCGCGGCGGTTTCCCTGCCGCGCAGCCGCGCCCGGTGTCGATGAACATCGACGACAATGGCTGGCTCGGGTCGAACTGGCAGTTTCCCGGAAGTGGCGCGTTCACCAGCCAGGATGCGATCGTCACCACGCTCGCGGCGCAGATCGCGCACGGCAAGGCGATCAAGGTGCGGGTGATCAACCCGGACAATACGCCGGTCGACGCCGTCTTCACCGGCCCCGCGACCGACGCGCCGGTCACGCGCGTGCTGACCGCGTGCGGCTATCAGCTCGGGGTCGTCCCGGCGCGGTCGGCCGTTCCCGTCGCCGCGCCTGCCGCCAGGGCGACGCCCGCAGACGAGGAATAGACGATGCAGCTCGGCCGCCTAAACCATGTCGGCGTCGCGACGCCGTCGATCGAAAAGTCGATTGCGATCTACCGCGACCTGCTGGGCGCGACGCGGATCGGCGCGCCGTTCGATCTTCCCGCGCAGGGGGTGAAGGTCTGCTTCATCGATACGCCCAACACGCAGATCGAGCTGATCGAGCCGTATGACGACAGCTCGCCGATCGCGGGGTTCCTGCGCAAGAACCCGGCAGGCGGGCAGCATCACATGTGCTTCGAAGTCCCCGACATCCACGCCGCGGTCGCCGACCTCACGGCGAAGGGCGCGACGATCCTGGGCGAACCGCGCATTGGTGCACACGGCACGCCGATCGTTTTTATCCACCCGCGCGACATGGGCGGGGTGCTGGTCGAGCTGATGGAAACGCCCACGGGCGACCACGACTGAGGCGGGCAATTCGCCCTCTCTTGATCTGTCATTCCTGCGAGGGCGAAACCTCTCCAAAGCCATAGGTGTTCTCCCGCGAAGGCGGGAGCCCAGGAGTCCCGAGAGCTGTGAACCGTTGTTCTGCTTGTCTCTGGATTCCCGCCTGCGCGGGAAAACAGCAAATGACGCGTCGTGACCCAACTCTGGCAGAGGTCTCTCCCCCGCGGAGATGACGAACCGAAAGCATCCTCCCCGCCCCCCATTCCGCCCGCGCTTTCCTTTTGGCGCACCTTCGGCTAAGGGCCGCGTTCCCATATTTCCGTAACATCGCTAGAGGTTTGTTTGGCCAAGGAAGAACTGCTCGAAATGCGTGGACAGGTGGTGGAGCTTCTCCCCAACGCCATGTTCCGCGTAAAGCTCGAAAACGACCATGAAATTCTCGGTCATACCGCTGGCAAGATGCGCAAGAACCGCATCCGCGTCCTGGTGGGCGACGAAGTGCTGGTCGAATTGACCCCCTATGATCTCACCAAGGGTCGGATCACCTATCGCTTCAAGTGATGGGTCGCTTCAACTGACGGCGTCGCTTCCGCAGGCGGAACCGTTCGGGAAGACATTGTAATGACGCTCGTCCTCGCCTCCGCCTCGCCGCGCCGCCGCGACCTGCTCGCGCGGCTCGGGGTGACGCCTGGCCGCATCGCCGCGCCCGACATCGACGAAAGCCCACGCAAGGCCGAACCGCCCCGTGTCTACGTGACGCGGATCGCCGAGGCCAAGGCGCGCGCGGTGGAGCGTGCCGCGGGCGAGGTGATTCTCGCGGGCGACACGACGATCGCGCTCGGCCGCCGGATCCTCGGCAAGGCCGAGGACGCGGCCACCGTCCGTACGATGCTCGCCGCACTGTCCGGCCGCCGCCACCACTGTCTTACCGCGGTCAGCGTGGTGGACGCTACCGGCAAGCTCCGCACCCGGCTGTCCGACACCATCGTCGCGTTCAAGCCGCTCTCCCCCGCCGAGATCCAGGCCTATGGCGATTGCGGCGAAGGGCTGGGCAAGGCGGGCGGTTATGCGATCCAGGGACGTGCCGAGGCGTTCGTGCGGTTCCTGTCGGGGTCGCATTCGGGCGTGATCGGGCTGCCGCTGTTCGAGACTCGCGCCTTGCTGCTCGCGGCGGGCGTACCGCTTGACTGAGTGGCTCCACGAGGCCGGGATCGGCGAAACCCGCGCCGCACTGGTCGTCGACGGCGCGATCGTCGAGGCGCGGATCGAACTGCATCGCCCCGGCCCCCACCCTACCCCCCGGCTCGGCGCGGTGTTCCCCGCCAGGCTGGTCGAGATCACCGTCAAGGGCCGCGAGGGCCGGGTCAGCTTCGACGGCGGCGAGGCGGTGCTCACGCCGTTGCCCCAGGGCATCACGCAAGGCGCGACGCTGACGGTCGAACTCGTCCGTGAGGCGATTCCCGAGGCAGGCCGCACCAAACTCCCGCGCGTCGCCCCCGCCGACGGCCCGCCGCGCGACGGGCCGGACCTGCTCGCGCGAATCACCGCCAGCGGCATCCCCGTCCGCACGCTCCATCCGCACGAACCCGATCTGCTCGAGGCGGCGGGCTGGTCCGAGCTGCTCGAGGAAGCGATGACCGGCGACATTCCCTTCCACGGGCCGGTCGGCGGCGCGCTGCGGATGAGCCCGACGCCCGCGATGACGCTGTTCGACGTCGACGGCTATCCCCCGCTCGAACCGCTCGCGCTCGCGGCGGCAAAGGCGGTCGCGGCGGCGATCGTGCGGATGGACATCGGCGGGTCGATCGGCATCGACTTCCCGACGCTCACCGGCAAGGCGGCGCGCGCCGCGGTCGATGCCGCGATCGACGCTGGCCTCCCGCAACCGTTCGACCGGACCGCGATGAACGGCTTCGGTTTCGTCCAGATCATCCGCCGTCGCCCGCGCGCGTCGCTCCCCGAACTGCTCCGCGCAGATCCGGCCGCCGCGCAGGCGCGCGCGCTGCTGCGGCGAATCGAACGGACCCCGCCGCCGGTCCCGGCGAATCACCGAATCGCGGCGCGAGTCCATGCGACCTTGCGCGCGCACCCGGACTGGACCGCCGCGCTTGCGAAGCGTACCGGCGTCACTCCCATCTTCGAAAGCGTCTGATGCCCCGCACCAAACCCTGCCCGCTGTGCGGAAAACCGCCGTCCGCGGCGCATGCGCCCTTCTGCAGCCAGGGCTGCCGCGACCGCGACCTGCTGCAATGGCTGGGCAAGGGCTATGCGATTCCGGTGACAACGCCGCCCGGAGATGAAGAAGACGGGCTAGACAGCACGAAATCAGCCGACTAAGAGGCCGCTTCCCAGACGGCCCCGGCGGGTCGCCCGGTGTGCCCGAGTAGCTCAGTTGGTAGAGCATGCGACTGAAAATCGCAGTGTCGGTGGTTCGAATCCGCCCTCGGGCACCATTCTCTCACGGTGGTGATCCCCTGTTCGATGTGGCGTCCTGCAAGGCCGAGCCGCAGCACGGGATATCGTCCATTCCACCCAAGCCCTCGCGTAGGACAGGACGATCATCGGCCAGCGACGCCGATCGTTTTGTTGCCCGCCGCCCTGCCAATCCAGCCCCTTGCAAGTGTCTAGGCCTTGGGCCCTGACAACACGCACCGCGCGGCGTTGCCGGACAATTCCGTTCGGGGCGGCCCAAGGGAGAATGGATGTCCTGGCGGAAGAAAGTGGAAGCCCACATCCTGAAGCGCCTGCTCGCGCTGGTCACCAAGGATTCCCGGCCGAACCTCAACGCGCTCAACGACGTCGTCAAAGACATTCGCATCATCGAACTCAATATGAAGGCCTTTGGCTACGACTTGGCACGCCGGATGGCGACCGCGCTGCCGCCGCGATCGGGCACCGGCGCGCAGTTCGTCGGGCTGGCGTCCAAGGCAGCCGTGCAAAACGACATCGAAAGCGACTGGACCGCGCATTGGGCCGCCGAGCTCAAGACCAGCGTGATCTATCACCGCAAATTGTGGGAACTCGCCTATGTCTTGCAGGCGATCTTCGAACACGGCCTGATGGAACCCGGACGCCGGGGCCTTGGCTTCGGTTGCGGGGCGGAACCCATTCCGAGCTACCTCGCATCGCGTGCCGTCCTGGTGACCGCCACCGACACCTCGACCGAGAGCGCGCATGCAGCCGGCTGGATCGACAGCGACCAGCATCTCGGATCGGCCTCGAGCCCCTTCCTTTCGCACCTCGTCGATCGGGACACGTTCGATCGATTTGTGGTCACCGATACCATCGACATGAACGCCGTGCCCGACACGTTTCGCGACTATGACTTTTGCTGGTCGATCTGCGCGCTGGAACATCTGGGCAGCATCGAACGCGGGTTCCGCTTCATCGAACGGTCGCTGGCCACCCTGCGCCCCGGGGGCCTCGCCGTCCATACGTTCGAACTCAACGTCGAGAACGACGGGCCGACTCTGGACAATTGGATCACGGTGCTGTTCCAACGCAACCATATCGAAGCGTTCGCCGCCAGAATGGCGGCGCAGGGCCATGTCGTTTCCCGCCTCAATTTCGACTATGGGACCGGCGCGATGGATACGTTCATCGACCTGCCGCCGTGGTTGCACGACATGTCCGCGGAAGACCGTACCCGCCTCGGAGCGCCGCTGCACCTGAAGCTCGCGATCGATGGCTTCATCTCGACCTCCTTCGGTCTGATCATCACCAAGGGGGCCGAGGACCGCTAGCGCCGCCGACCGCGAGCGACCGCGCAGCGGATCCGCACGGCGCCTGTGCCCGCCGCCCGGCGAATTCGTCCGCGCCCTCGGGAAACCCGCAGTATAGCAGAAATAGACCCGCCACGCCGCATCTTGCCTCGCCTTGGAAGAATGTCGGCGTGACTCTGCGCTTTGCATGAACGTGCTTTGGTCCTGGCGGCGTGAAGCCGAAGCGGCGACGAGACGAGCCTTGCGGGCGTTGGACGCCCCTGACGGTGCGAATGCCGTTGTCCGGAACCGCAGCACCGGGGTCGTGGAGCTCGGAACCTCTCCGGGCAAAATCCTGGACGGTCCGGTTTGCGATGGCGCATCCCCCGTCACCGGACCTATGCTCCTGCCGACCCGCATCCCTGCCGGCTGCTGGAACAACCGTTCGACGGAAGCATTCCGATGAGACCGTGCCCAAGGGCAGTATTGACGATGGCCGCGAACAAGGTGCTCGGGTCCATCGCGACCCAGCTGCCCCCCTCCAAATCTCAATGGATTCAACACGCATGACCCAGACCAAGCGCACTGCCTTCATCACCGGCGGCACTGCCGGAATCGGCGCGGCTGCCGTTCACGCGTTCGTCGCCGCCGGCTGGCGCGTCGTCACCACCGGCCGTCGCGCGGACCGGCTCGCCAAGCTGCGCGAATCGCTGGGCGCGGACAACGTGCACACGCTGACGTTCGACATCCGCGACAAGGCCGCACTGGACAGCGCGATCGCCGGCTTGCCCGCGGCCTTCGCCGACATCGACCTGCTGATCAACAACGCAGGGCTCGCGCTTGGCACGTCGCCCGCCGATGAGGCGAAGCTCGACGACTGGCAGACGATGATCGACACCAACGTTACTGCGCTGGTTACCGTGACGCGGCTGCTGCTCCCCGGGATCGTCGCGCGCAAGGGTGCGATCATCAACCTGTCATCGGTCGCGGCGACCTACCCCTATGCGGGCGGCAACGTATATGGCGGGACCAAGGCGTTCGTGCGCCAGTTCAGCCTCGGGCTGCGCTCGGACCTGCACGGCAAGGGCGTGCGCGTCACCTCAATCGAGCCCGGCATGGTCGAGACCGAATTCACCACGATCCGCACCGGCGGCGACAAGGCCGCGTCAGACAAGCTGTACGGCGGCGTCAACCCGATGACCGCCGAGGACATTGCGTCGACCATGCTATGGGTCGCCGAACAGCCGAAGCACCTCAACATCAACACACTGGAACTGATGCCGGTCAACCAGTCGTTCGCCGGCTTCGCGGTCGCGCGCGAGGGATGATATCGCGGGCGTAACGCCTTTTTAGGGGGCGGTGGGGCACAAGGCGCGGGACCATTCCCGAGCCAGGCGGCCCCATTCGATGCAGCGCTACCCCCTGATTGCCCCAAATCCCCCGAGGCTGAGCGAGCGGGTCGCCGCGCTCCGGCGGGTCGAAGCCTCGGGCATTTACAGCAATCACGGCCCCGAAGTCTGCGCGTTCGAGGCGGAGGCGACCGAACGCATGTTCGGGGGGCGGGGCGCGTGCCTCGCGGTTGCCAATGCGACGCTGGGCCTGATGATCGCGCTGCGCGAGGCGGCGGGCGACAAGCCCGGCACGCGCTACGCGCTGATGCCCGCGCTGACCTTCGCGGCGACCGCGCAGGCGGCGCTGTGGGCGGGGCTGACCCCGCTGATCTGCGACATCGACCCGTCCGACTGGACCGCCAGCGCGGCCGAGGAGGAACGGTTGCTCGCCGATTATGGCGACCGGATCGCGGTGATGCTGCCTTATGCCACCTATGGCACCGCGATCGACCTCGACCGCTATGCCTGGTTGCAGCGGCAGACCGGGGTCGGCGTGGTGATCGATGCCGCGGCCTCGCTCGGCACGATCGACGAGAGCGGCGCGGGGTTCGGCAGCGGTGCCCCCTTCGCGGTCGTCTATTCGATGCATGCGACCAAGACCTTCGCGGTCGCCGAGGGCGGGCTGATCCATGCGGGCGACGCGCGGCTGATCGACCGGTTGCGCGCGATGACCAATTTCGGGTTCGAGACCGGGCGCAGCGCGACGCTCCCAGGGATCAACGCCAAGCTGCCCGAGGTGATCGCGGTGATGGCACGCGCCAAGCTCGCCGAGATCGATGCCGTGTGCGATCATCGCGCGGCACTGGAAGAAGCGTATCGCGCACAGTTACGGGGCGTCACGTTCCAGCAGGGCGAAGGCCGCCGCCGCGCGAGCCAGTTCATGCCGGTGCTGCTACCCGAGCATCTCGCGGGGCGGCGTGATGCGATCAGCGCGGCGATCGAGGCGGCGGGCGTTGGCGTCGGCCGCTATTTCAGCCCGCATCTCGGCGAACAACCGCTGTTCCAGCGCTGCGCCACGATCCTGCCGACGCCGCACGCCGATGCGATCGCGGCGCGCTCGCTGTCGCTTCCCGTCACCGATGCAATGACGGTCGAGGACGTCGCGGTGATCGCCGAGCGCGTCAACCGCATCCTCGCCGCCGAAGCACGCGTTCCGGCGCGCCCGCGTGGCCAGGCGGTCGCGTCGGTGCTGATCGTGGGCGGCGGGCCGGCCGGCACCGCCTTGCTCACCGCCGCCAGCAAGCGCGGACGCCTGCCCGATCTCGCGGCTTCGGGGCTGGTCGTCGCCGAACGCGGCGGCGCCCTCGGCGAGGGGCGGATCGGGCGCTATGCGATCACGTCGGACAGTACGGCCGAGACCTTCCTGAGCGCGGTAAAGGACAATCCGCACCCCGAGATCGCAGCGCTGGTCGATCACCCGACCGGCCGCGCGGTCGGGCAGCATATCGGGGCGCTCGGCGTGCCGCTGATCGAGGCGGGACCGTTCGTCCGCGCAACGGGCGAGCGGCTGCACGGCCTGATCGGTCAGCACGGCGGGACCGTGCTGACCGGACATGAGGTACTGCGCTCGACCCGGACCTCCAGCGGCCTGTGGTCGAGCCGGCTGCGGCGGCTCGCCGACGGGCAGGAGTTCGACCAGATGTCGCGCGCGCTGGTCGTCGCGACCGGCGGGCATCAGCCGCTCGATCGGCTCGCGGCGCAGCGAATCGGCGGCGTGTCGCTCGTCAGCGACGTCGGCGACCGGCTGATCCAGTCGGACGAGGCGCTGGCGCTCGGCGGCCCGGCGCGGATCATCGACCTGCTCACGCGCAAGCGCGATCCGAAGATCGTGGTGATCGGCGGCTCGACCAGCGCGCTCGCGACGATCGTGCTGCTGCTCAAGACCAGCGCGATCCCGTTCGGGGCGAACGCGATCACCCTGCTCCACCGCCGCCCGCTCCGGCCCTTCTACCCCACGCCCGAGGCGGCGCATGCCGAGGGCTTTACCGATTTCGGCCCGGACGACATCTGTCCGGTCAGCGGGTTCGTCTATCGCCTGGCGGGGTTCCGGCTCGAGGCGCGCGACCTCGTGCTGCGGATGCTCCGCGTCGACGGGCGCACCCCCGACCCGCGGGTATTCGCGCACCGCGTCTCGGCCGAGAACGATGCGGTGGCGCGTACCGCGCTTTCCGAGGCCGACCTGGTGATCGCGGCGCTCGGCTATCGTCCGCGCGCACATGACCTGCGCGCGGCCGACGGCAGCGCGATCACGCTCGCCGCACAGGACGGGCGGGCGATGGTCGACCGGCATTGCCGGATCGTCGACGCAGCCGGCGATGCGATCCCCGGGCTGTACGGGATCGGGCTCGCCGCGGGGTTCGTGCCATGGGGGCACCTCGGCGGCGAAGCGAGTTTCTCGGGCCAGGCCAATGGCCTATGGCAATGGCAGAACGATGTCGGCGCGATGATCGTCGATCAGGTGCTGGGCGAAGCGCAGCGGGCGGTCGCATGACCGATCCCGTCGTCAGCGTCCTCATCCCGACCTACAATGGCGCCGCGCTGATCGGAGAGACGATCGCGTCGCTACAGGCGCAAACGCTCGGCGCGTTCGAGGCGATCGTGATCGACGATTGTTCGCGCGACGACACCGCCGCGGTGGTCGCGGCGATCGACGACCCGCGGATCCGCCTGATCCGCGCCGAGCAGAACCGCGGCGTCGTGCTGACCCGCAACGCCGCGCTGGCGCTGGCACGCGGGCGCTGCATCGCCGCGCTCGACCAGGACGACCTGTGCCATCCCGAACGCTTCGCGCGGCAGGTCGCCTATCTCGATGCGCATCCCGGCATGGCGCTGGTCGGCACCGCGACCAACGTGCTGCAGGATGGCGCGATCCTGCCGTCCGCGCTGGCGCCGGTCTCGACCCCGCTGCTGATCCAGTGGCTGATGCGGATCGAGAACCCGCTGGTGTGGTCGTCGGTGATGATCCGCACCACCGCGGCACGGCAGCTCGATCCGTTCAATCGCCCGGCGCTGCAATATGCCGAGGACTTCGACCTGTACCACCGGATCGCCGCGATCGGCGGGGTCGCACGGCTCGATGCCGAATTGCTGACCTACCGGCGGCATGGCGACGGTGCATCGCAGCGGCAGGTGCTGGCGATGCGCGACAGTGCCACGCGCGTGCTGGCGGAGGTCTATGCGCCGCTGTTCGGCGAGACGGCGGCGGCGGTCGCGGGGCTGATCGTGCGGCATGTGATGGGGCAGGAACCGGTCGGTGATCGCGCGACGCTCGAGCGGATCGGCGATGCGTTGGTGCGATTGCAGGAGGACTTCCTCGCCACGCACCGCCCGGACAAGGCGAGCAGCAAGCTGATCCGCTGGGAAACCGCGCGCCGCTGGGCACGGATCGGGCGCGCGGGGCTGCGCACCGGGGGGTTGCGGCTGGGCGACGCGACCGGGGTGCGACCGAACCATCTCGGGCTGGGCTATGCCGGGATCGAGGAGCTGGTGCTGTCCCGACTGGTGGGAACGGTCCGCGCGGTGCAGCGCCGGCGCGCGGCGCGATCGGCGGCGCGGTAGGGCTCGGTTGGGTGAAGCGCCGTCACCCCGGCGTAGGCATGGCCTCTGCGAAAGTCGCACTGTTGCTCCTTCCCGTCACCCCGGCGCAGGCTGGGGCCGCCATGCAAGGGGGCAAAACCGGTGATACCGCACGCAGCCGTCTCGCCGCGCCCGGATAACCACACGGCCCCGGCCTTCGCCGGGGTGACGGATGCGGGATCGAGCGACTTTCGCAGCGGTCGCGCGTACGCGGGGGTCGCCATGCAACAGCAGCCGACGGACAGACCGGATGCCACACCCCCGGCGGCCCCTGGCTGCGCCGAGGTGACGGCTGGTCAGCGCGCACGCTCGTCCCGCTCGCGCGCGGAAAGGCTACGGAACGTCACCGACCAGCGCGTTTCTTCAATTGGGGCGATGCTATGCTCCCAATCCCAGCGTGCCTCGCCCGAGAGATGGTAGATCGAACGCGGCTCCAGCGGTTGGGTCTCGCGGCGATATTGGATCCGGCCGTCGCGTTCCCCGGTCCGCCGCCGGAACCGCATCGCCGCCGGCGCGCCGAGCGACAGGCCGACCACATGGTCGAACATCGGGCGGTCGCGATGCCAGCCGATCCCCGCGCCCGGATCGTAGCGGATCACCAGCGCCTGGACGAGCGCATCCGCTTCCAACCCTGCAAAAGCCGCCGCCCGCGCGCGGATCGGCAACAGCGCGTCCGGCATCGGCTCGGCCGCGGCGAAAGTCCCACGCTCGAAATCATAGTGCCAGCCGAACGACGCGGTCAGCCGCTTGCCCAGCCATTGCTGGAAGCGAAACGGAGCAAGCCGCGCGGAATCGACCAGCGCAATCAGCGCCGCCTCCTCCGCAGCGGCAAGGAACCGCTCCGCCGCCGCCAGCCCGGGCAGCAGCGGCGTCGCGAACAGATCGATCTGAGACGAAGCCATGCGCCCGATATAAGGACGCGGCGCCGCACACCAAACCCGCCCGCCCGAGCCTGCCCGGATCAGTCGTGCGCCGCGCCCGATCGAACATGCGGGATCGCGATGGTGATCGCGCTGCCCTGCTCCGCGATCGCCAGCGTGAACCCGTGGAGGTCGGCGATCGCGCGGACCAGGCTGAGCCCCAGTCCCGTGCCCGGCACGTTCTGCAGGCCCCGCGCGCGGAAGAAGCGCTGGAACACCCGCTCGCGGTCGGCTTGGGCGATGCCCGGCCCGGCGTCCGCCACCGTGATCCAGGCCCCGTCCGCGCCGGTACGCAGCGACAGCGTCACGCGGCCGCCCGGCGGACCGAACTTGACCGCATTGTCGATCAGGTTGGACAGGGTCTCGCCCAGCAGATCGCGGTCCGCTGCGACCGTGGCGGCCCCCTCGATCTCGATCGCGAGGGTTCGTCCGCTGTCCTCGGCGACCGGGGCGTAGAGCTCCCCGACATCGCGTACCAGCGCGGCCAGATCGACTGTCGCGAACCCGGCGCATTTGGCGCGGTGTTCGATCTCGTGGATGCGCAGCAGCGCGGCGACGATCGCCAGCGCCTGGTCGACGTCTGCCAGCGTCGCCGCGCCCGCGCGGGCAAAGTCCTCGCGCGTCTCGGCGTCGTCCATCTCGCGCTCGACCCGCGCGCGCAGCCGGGTGAGCGGGGTGCGGAGCTGGTGCGCGATATCGTCGCCGATCCCGCGGACCTCGCCTACCAATGTCTCGGTCCGATCCAGCATCGTGTTGATGTGCGCGCACAATTGCCCGAAACTGTCCGGATGCTCGCCGACCGGCAGGCGCTTGGTGAGTTCGCCGCGGCTGATCTGTTCGGCGAGCCGGCGGACCGCGTCGATCTGGCGTCCGGCGCGCCGCGCGGCGAACCAGCCGCCCAGCATCGCAAGCAACAGCCCCGGCACCAGCGCGAACAGCAACGTCCGCTCGACGATCCGCTGCGCCTGCTCGCTGTCGTCGAGATCGATCCCCGAGAACAGCAATTGCGCGCCCGGCAGCCGGCACAGCCGCGCGCGCGCGACATCGGTCGACTTGCCCGGCAAGGCGGTGGGGGTAACAGTGGCGGTGCCGATCCCGCCGACCGGAATATTGGCAGGCAGAACCGCGACATTGCCGTACAACACGCGGCCGCGCTCGGTTGCGATCGCAAGGAACCGGTCGCGGTGGATGTCGAGCTCGAGCTGGCGGTGCAGCTCCATCGGCCGCGCGCCCGGCGCGAGCGCGGCGAAAGCGGTGCAATCGTGGTGAAGCGCCTCGTCCAGTTCGCCGCGATGCCCCTCGCGCGCCGAAACCCAGAACAGCGCCGCCATCACCAGCGACTGGACCGCGAGCAACATCGCGATCGCGACGCCCCACCGGACCAAGGCGCCGCGACCGATCACCCGTGCCATCACCTCACGCAGGGGCATCGAAGCGATACCCTTCCCCGCGCACGTTGCGTATCAGCGGCAGGTCGCCCTCGCCATCGACCTTCCGGCGGAGGCGGCTCATGTGGACGTCGACGACGTTGCTGCGCGGGTCGAAATTATAGCCCCATACGTCCTGCAACAGCATCATCCGCGTGACGACCCGACCGGGCCGGCGCACGAGATATTCGAGCAGCAGCAGTTCGCGCGGCAACAGCTCGAGGTCGCGCCCGTTGCGCATCGCGCTGCCGCCGAGCAGGTCGATGTCGATCGGCCCCGCGAACAGCCGCGTCTCGCGCCCCTCGACCGGGCGGCGCAGCAATGCCTCGATCCGCGCGAGCAATTCGATCAGCGCGAACGGCTTGGGCAGATAATCGTCGCCGCCCGCGCGCAGGCCGCGCACCCGATCGTCGAGGCTTCCCATCGCGCTGAGCACCAGCGCGGGCGTGCGGATCCCCTCGCTGCGCATCGTCGCGATCAGGTCGAGCCCCTCGCTGTCCGGCAATTGCCGGTCGACGATCACCAGATCGTTGCCATTCGCGCGGATCGCGGCAAGCCCGCCTTCGCCGGTCGCCTCGCGCACCGCAACATAGCCCGCGCGCGTCAGCCCGAGCAGGATCTCCTGTGCGGTACCGTCGTCATCCTCGATCAGCAATATTGTCGCCACGCGCCTGCGTCCCCGGTCGATCGCTGCCTAACGCGTCGCGTAGCACAGCGGGTGCGGCGCGGGACTGTGAATTGGCGTTCATTTTGTTGCGATGATTTAACCCGATCCGGCCGGAACTGTGAGGGGCTCGCCCCGGTTCATGGGGTCTTCCCAGAGTATGAGGACCGAGTATGAAGCTTCTTCAAACGAGCGCAGCAATCCTGCTCGCCACGATCGTAACGCAGGCGCCGGCGTCGGCGCAGGACCTGTCGATCTACCGTTCGGCGCAGGCCCCGCGACAGGTGCCGCTGACCGCCGACAAGGCGCGCCCGACCGCCCAGGCGCTCCAGGCGACGCTGTACGAGCTGATCGGGCTGCAGCAGAACATCCAGCAGTTGCACTGGAACGTCACCGGCCCGACGTTCTATTCGACGCATGAAATGCTCGGTGAGTTCTACAAGACGGTGGCCGGCTATATCGACACGGTCGCCGAGCGGAACCGGGCCCTTGGCGTGCCGGTCGACGGCCGTCCGTCGGCAGTCGCGGCGAATGCGCAGTTGCCCGAACTGCCGTTCGCCGAGACCAAGGACGCCGAAGGGCTCAAGATGCTGACGGTCGCGTTCAAGACCGAGAACGACCGGATCTACGCCCGCATTAAGGCGACCGAAGAGACTGATCCGGTGACGTCGAACATGCTGCAGGAAGTGGCGCATGACATCGACAAGCAGCTGTGGATGCTGCGCGCACACCAGCTGTAATCGACGGCGGCGGTCGCGGCTTGAAAGACTTGCCGCGCCCGTGCGTCGTTCTCGCGGGGACGAGTTTCCATCATCGCAACGGTCGGGTCTCGTTCGGTCCGCCAGCCGAAGTGGATCCCCGCCCCCGCGAGATCGCCGAGAAAGTCGCTCTCCCCCCGCCCGTCACCCCGGCGCAGGCCGGGGCCGCCATGCTGGCCAGACGCAGCCGGGGATACAGGACTCGATCGCACCGCCTCGCCCGGGCAACTAACCAGTTCCGGCTTTCATCCGCATGACGGGAGGAGTTGGCGCGGCTTGCGCAGAAGGCTTGCGGAGACGGCTTGTGGAGACGGGGGAGGACACGGTGATGACCTCAGTCCGCCGCCACCACCAGGTCGCTCGGCGCAGGACGGCGCGTCAGCCAGATGACACCGATCATCACCACCGCCATCCATCCGCAGATCCAGAACAATTCGAGCGACGACAGCAGATACGACTGGTTGACGATCTGCCGCATCACCGAACCGGCGGCCTGCTGCTGCGTCATTCCGGCATTCTGCAACTGCCCGATCGCCTGCCGGTAGATTGGCGAATAGTCGGTCCCGACCTCCGTCAGCCGCGTCTGGTGCAGCGCCTCGCGCCGGTCCCACGAGGTCGTGATAATCGACGCGGCGAAACTCCCCGCGGTGATGCGCGCGAAGTTCGAGATGCCGCTTGCCGAAGGCACCCGGTCGCCCGGAATGCCGTCGAACGAGATGGTGACGAGCGGCACGAAGAACATGCTCATCGCCAGCCCCTGCAACAACAACGGGAACATCAGCGTCCAGAAACTCGCGTCGGGCGTGTATTGCGACCGCAGGAAATACGAACCGGCAAAGGCGAGGAACGCCATCGTCGTCAGCCAGCGCGGATCGATCTTGAGCCGCCCGACGAACGGCGTCGCTATCACCGCGACGATCCCGCTCGGCGCGGCGACGAACCCAGCCCAGGTCGCGGTGTACCCCATCTGCTCCTGCAGCCACAGCGGGAGCAGCAGGTTGTTCGCGAAGAACAGCGCGTAGCCAAGGCACAACGCCAGCGTCCCGAACGCGAAGTTGCGCCGGCGGAACAGGCTGAGGTCCACCGCAGGGTTACCGTCGGTGATTTCCCAGATCAGCCACGCGGCGAACCCGACCAGTGCGCAGACCAAAAGGATCACGATCAGCGGGTTGTTGAACCAGTCGCGATCCTTGCCGAGATCGAGCATCGTCTGCAGGCTGAACACCCAGAAGGCGAGCAGGATCAGCCCGACTGTATCGATCGGCAATTTGCGCGTCGGGGTCTCGCGGCTCGCGAGCAAGCGCCACGACACGAACGCGCAGGCGATGCCGACGGGGACGTTGATCAGGAAGATCCAGCCCCAATGATAATTGTCCGAGATATAGCCGCCGAGCACCGGCCCGAGCACCGGCGCGGTCAACGTCGTCATCGACCAGATGCTGAGCGCAGTGCCGCGTTTATGTGCCGGAAAGATCGAAATCAGCAGCGCCTGGCTGCCCGGGATCATCGGCCCCGACACCGCGCCCTGCAGGATGCGGAAACCGATCAGCGACGACAGGTCCCACGCGAGGCCGCACAGCAGCGACGCGATCGTGAACAGCACCACCGACACGGTAAAGGTGCGCACCACGCCGAAACGCTGCATCAGCCAGCCGGTGAGTGGGACGGTCACCCCGTTGGCGACCGCGAACGACGTGATCACCCACGTGCCGTTATCGGTCGAGACGCCGAGGTTGCCCGCGATCGTTGGCAGCGAGACGTTGGCGATCGTCCCGTCGAGCACCTGCATGAACGTGCCGAGCGCGAGCGCGATCGAGGTGACCGCAAGTGTCGCGCCGCGAAGCGGGGCCGCCCCCGCGCCGGCGGGTGCGCTCACCGATCGCGCCCGAGGTTTTGGGTGATGATCCGGCGGACCATCGCATCGACTTCAGGGCCACCGTCGAGGCTTTGCTGGACGCCGCCTGCAGGCGCGGTGCTGCCTGCGACCATCGGGCCGGAGAGGTTGGTGGTCGAGACGATCGCATTCACCGAGAGGCCGATCCGCAGCGGATGCGCGCGCAGTTCGGCGGGATCGAGCGCGATCCGCACCGGCACGCGCTGGACGATCTTGATCCAGTTGCCCGAAGCGTTCTGCGGCGGGAGCAGCGAGAAGGCGTTGCCGCTCCCTGCCCCGAGCCCGAGCACCTTGCCGTGGAAGGTAACGGCCTTGCCGTAAACATCGGCGGTGATCGTCACCGGCTGCCCGACGCGGAGATGCTGAAGCTGCGTCTCGCGGAAGTTGGCGTCGATCCACAGGCTGTCGAGCGGCACCACCGCCATCAGCGGGGTTCCGGCGGCAACACGCTGACCGAGCTGGACGGTGCGCTGCGCGACGATCCCCGCGACCGGCGCGACGATCTTCATGTGGCTGCCGTCGATCGCGGCGCGGCGCACGTCGGCGATTGCGGCAAGGACCTGCGGGTTGTTGGCGATGTCGGTGCCGGCGACCGTGCTCGCTGCCTGCGCCTGACGGGCACGGGCGAGCGCAACGGCGGCGCGCGCGGTGGCGATCGCGTCGGACGCGTGCGACAGTTCCTCGCCCGAGATCGCGCCGTCGCGCGCTGCGCCCTGGCGGCGGGTGTAGTCATTCTGCGCGCGCGACAGGTCGGCCTGCGCCTGCGCGATTTCCGCACCCGCCTCGTCGACCTGCGCATGCGTCGAGCGGACTGCGCGGACCGCACGGCCGAGCGCCGCCTCGGCCGCATCCATCTGGACGCCGACCGTGGCCGGGTCGAGATCGATCAGCGGCTGGCCGCGCTTGACCGACTGGGTGTTGTCCGCGTGCAGTGCGAGGACGGTCCCACCGTCGCGTGCCGTCACCGAGACGACGTTGCCCGCGACATAGGCGTCGTCGGTTTCCTCGGTCGCCGGCGCGGTGAACACGCTGATTCCGTACAGGATCAACCCGATCAGCACGACCAGTGCGAGGATCAGGAACCCGATCCGCCGGATCCGCGACCGCCGCTTGATCGCGGGGTCGACCGGCGTGGGGGGCGGTTCGGCGGCGATCGGCTCGGGGCCGACGACGGGGTCGATACGCTCGGCGGTTTCCGCTTCGCGCTTCCAGTCGGTGGGGGTCTGGTCGTTCATGATGCGCTGTCCGCAAGGGCCGCTGCAGGCGGCGGGGAAGGTTCGAAACCACCGCCAAGCGCGGCGATGAGCTGGATGCGACGGGTCAGCGCATCGGACTGGAGCCCGACCAGCGCCTGTTCCGCCTCGAGCAGGCGGAAGCCCGCGTCGATGCTGTCGAGTTGCGAGCCGAGCCCGGTCGAGACACGGACCTGATCGAGCCGCACCGTCTCGCGCAGACCCGCGACGACGCGGCGTTGCGCGAGCGTATCCTGGTCGGTCGAGCGGACCTGAGTCAGCGCATCCGCGGAATCCCGCACCGCGCCGAGCACCGCATCGTCATAAGCGGCGACCGCCTCGTCGAGCGTCGCGGTCGCGCCGCGATATTGCGCCTTGAGCTTGCCGCCCTCGAAGATCGGCACGTGGATCGCCGGGCCTGCGCCATAGGTTCGCGCGCCGAGATCGAAGAAGCTGCCGAGCCCGAGCGCGGCGAAGCCTGCGAGCGCCTGGATGCTGACGTTGGGCAGGAAGTCCGCGCGGGCGACCTTGCGGCCCGCGGCGGCGGAATCGATCCGCGCCTGCCCGGCGAGCAGATCGGGACGCCGCCCGAGCAGGTCGGCCGGAAGTACGTCCGGGACCACCGGCGGCGCATCGAACGCCAGTTTGGGACTGCCGACCTGCGGGTAGAAATCCGCGCCGCGCCCGACCAGAGCGGCGATCGCATGGACGAGCAATTCGCGCTGCGCGACCGCGCGGGTGCGCGCCTGATCGGCTTCGGCGAGCAGCGTCTCGGCCTGGCGCAGCTCGAACTGGCTGGCGAGCTTGTTGCGGATCCGCGAGTTGACGAAGCCCAGCGCCTGCCGCCGCGTCGCGACGAAGCTGTCGGCGACACGGATCAGCTGGTCGGCGCGTGCGAGCCCGACCCAGGCCTGCGCGATCGAGGTCGATACCATCAGCCGCGCCGCCGCCGCATCGAGCGCCGCCGCCGCCACATCGGCGCGCGCGCCAGCCACCAGCGCGCGCTGGCGGCCGAACAGGTCTAGGTTCCAGTTGAGGTTCGCCTGCACCGACGTGGTCGGATAGGCGTTGCCCGCATAAGGCGGCGGGTAAAGCGAGCGCTCCGGGAAGCGCTGATACGTCGACTGGCCGTCGAGCGTCACCTGCGGCAACTGGTCGCCACGCCGCACCCCGAGCGTCGCCTGCGCCATCCGCACCCGCGCAAGCGCGCGGTCGAGCGACGGATTGGCGGCGAAGCCCATCGTTACCAGCGTATCGAGCTGCGGATCCTTGAACGCGGTCCACCAGTCCGCCGCGATCGGCGCGCTGGTGTTGCCGAGACCAAGCGTCGCCGGCTGCACCTGCGCGACCTGCGGCGGATCGTGCGGGACCGCGGCGCAGGACGACAGCAGCACCGCCGCGAGCGATACGAGGCCGATCGCGCGGGTCACTGCACCACCTCCGCCATCGGCGCATCGCCCGCGACGCGTTCCGCGACCGCGAGGACACGCGCGAGCATGTCGACGAATTGCTGCGCCTCCGCCTGGGAGAACTCGGCCATCACTTCGTTCCAGGCACTGACGACATTGTCCTGCAACTTTGCGACGGTTGCGCCGCCGAGATCGGTGGATACGAGGCGAACGACGCGGCGATCCTCGCCGCTGCGGTCGCGCGTCATCAGGCCACGCGTCTCGAGCACGTCGATGAGTCGTGTGGTCGCTCCGGTCGTCAGCCCCAGCTCGCGTGCGAGTTCACCCGCGTTGCCGACCATCCCGTCGCGCACGACCTTGATCGCGACCCATTGCTGATAGGTCAGCTCGCGCCCCTCGATGCGCGATTCGACATAGGCCGACATCGTCTTGTCGAGCCGGCGCAGCAGCCGGCCGGGCGCACGGCTGGCCGCGCAATCCTCGACGTTGAACACCGCCATCTATCTTAGTCCTCATTAGCTGCAGGTGCAGATACATCGTGCGAAGGTATTTGCAAGGTGTTGTATGAAAATGTTGCCGAGTTTGTTGCGGGAGGTGCCCTTGGCGGGCCCGTCGCCCCGTCCCACGCCGGAGCGGCTGCATTCGCGTCACACCGTTTGCCCGTTGCCCGACGGCCCCGGCCTTTGAAGGATTACGGGCGGGCGGAGGATGAACTCGCGTTCACTATATTACCGCCAATTAACACGACCGCGCGCGGTGATCCCGATAGGAGAGCGCCTTCCCGCGACGGGTTGCGGGGGACAGGATACCGATGCTTCCCAGATCCGAACCGTTTCGTCGCCTGTTCCGAAGCCGCCTGCGCAGCGCCGGACTGATCGGCACCGCGCTGGCGTCGATCGCGGCGACCGTGCCCGTCGTCCACCTCACCCCGCAACAGACCAAGGCCCTTGCGATCCGCACGGCGCGCGCCGAGCCAGCCGCCGACATGCCGGTGGCGATCGTCCCGGCCACGGTCCAGCCGCCGCTCGGCGCGCGGCGGGCGGTCGCCGCGCCGTTCCAGGGAATCGTGCGACAAATTTTCGTCGTCCAGGGCCAGCGTGTGCGCGCGGGCCAGCCGCTTGCGGTCGTCGCGAGCCGCGAAGTGCTCCAGACCGGCGCCGAACTCGCCCGCGCCCGCGCGCGCGCGCAGCTCGCCGGATCGACCGCCGCGCGCACCGCCGCGCTCGCACGGGCCGGCGTGATCGCCGAAGCCCGCTCGGAAGAGGCCAAGGCCGCGGCTTATGAAGCGCGCACCGTCGCGACCGAGAACGCGCGCATCCTCGCGCTCGGCGGCGCGGACGGGCGGTCGGGCACCTATACGCTCCGCGCGCCGATCGCGGGAACGGTCAGCAGCATGGCGATCCAGGCGGGCGGGACGCTCGACGGGATGGCCGCGCCGTTCGTGATCGATGCCACCGGCCAATATGCGCTGACCGCGCAACTTCCCGAACGCTATGCCGGGCAGGTCCGCAGCGGGATGCGCGTGGTCGTCGCGCCCAACATTTCCGGCAAGATCGTCGCGGTCGGCACCACCGTGGATCCCGCGACGCGCTCGCTGTCGATCGGCGCCACCCTTCCCGGCGGCCCCGGCATCGTGCTCGGCCGCGCGCTGTCGGCGACGATCCTCGCGCCGCCCCCGACCGGTGCGGTGCAGATCCCCGCGGGCGCGCTGACCAGCTATCAGGGCCGCTGGTACGTGTTCGTCGTCACGCCGCGCGGCTATGTGCCGCGCCGCGTCGAGATCGCCGGGCGCAATGCGCAGCGCGCGGTCATCTCCACCGGACTGCAGCGCGGCGAGACGGTCGCCACGACCGGCGTCACCGAACTCAAGTCGCTGGTCACCAAGCGCTGATGCTGCGGACGCTGGTCGCCTGGGCGCTGTCGGCGCGGCTCGCGGTGATCGCGCTCGCGGCGATCCTCGTCGCGCTCGGGGTGATGGCGTATCGCGCGCTCCCGATCGACGCCTATCCCGATATCTCGTCGACCCAGGTCAAGATGATCCTGAAGGCGCCTGGGATGACTCCGGAAGAGGTCGAGACCCGCGTCGTCACGCCGATCGAGACCGAGATGCTCGGTATCCCGAAGCAGGCGATCCTGCGCTCGACCGCCAAATATGCGATCGCCGACGTCACGATCGATTTCCAGGACGGCACCGACATCTACTGGGCGCGCCAGCAGGTCGCGGAACGGCTGACCGGGGTGATGGCGGACCTGCCGCCCGGCGTCACCGGCGGCCTCGCGCCGATCTCGACCCCGCTCAGCGACGTCTACATGTTCACGATCGAGGGACCGCTCTCGCTCACCCAAAAGCGCACGCTGCTCGACTGGACGCTGCGGCCGGCGCTGCGCACCGTCCCCGGGGTCGCCGACGTCAATTCGCTCGGCGGCCTTGCCGAGAGTTTCGAGATCAAGCCCGATGCCAATGCGCTGGCGGCGGCGGGGATCACGATCGCCGATCTCAAGACCGCGATCATGAACAACAACCGCAACGACGGCGCGGGCCGCCTGACCGAGGGCGAGGAAGCGCTGATCGTCCGCGCGACGGGCGCGGTCGAGGCGCCCGAGGACGTCGCGCAGATCGTCATCAAGTCAGGCCCCACCGGCATCACCCGCGTCGGCGACGTCGCGCAGGTCGTGACCGGATCGCTGACCCGCTACGGCGCCGTCACCCGCTCGGGTCGCGGCGAGGCGGTCGAGGGGCTGGTCATCGCGCTGAAGGGTGCGGACGCGAGCAAGGTGGTCGAGGGCGTGCGTGCCAAGCTGGCGGGCGTCACGCTGCCCAAGGGCACGCATCTCAACGTCTTCTACGATCGCTCGCAGCTGATCCACAGCGCGGTGTCGACGGTCGAGGAAGCACTGCTCGAGGCGACGGTGATCGTCATCGTGCTGCTGCTGATCTTCCTCGGCGACTGGCGCGCGGCGTTGATCGTCGCGTCCACCTTGCCGCTCGCCGCGCTGATCACCTTCATCCTGATGCGCGCGTTCGGCGTCACCGCCAACCTGATGAGCCTCGGCGGACTCGCCATCGCGATCGGTCTGCTGGTCGACGGGTCGGTCGTCGTGGTCGAGAATATCGTCGAGCGGATCGCCGATCCCAAGCTCAAGCCCGAGCGCCGGCTGCACCGCATCTTCGTCGCGGTCGGCGAGGTGATCGTTCCGGTGAGCGCAGGCATCGTGATCATCGCGCTGGTGTTCCTCCCGCTGCTGTCGCTGCAGGGGCTGGAGGGCAAGTTGTTCGCGCCGGTCGCGCTGACGATCGTGTTCGCGCTCGCCGGGTCGCTGCTCGTCGCGCTGACGCTGGTGCCGGTGCTTGGCTCCTACGGGCTCAAGGCGCATTCGGCCGACGACAAGGAACCGTGGGTGATGCGCCACGTCCGCCCTGCTTATACCAGGGCGCTGGATGCGGCGTTCGGGCACAAGGCAATCGTCGGGATCGGCGCGGGCGTGTTGCTGGCGATCGCGGTCGTCGCCTATCTGATGGTCGGCAAGACCTTCATGCCGACGCTCGACGAGGGTTCGGTCGTGATGCAGCTCACCAAGCTGCCGTCGATCGGGCTCGACCACAGCCTCGCCGACGACATGGCCGCGCAGCGCGCGGTGATGCGCGCGGTGCCCGAGGTGACCAACATCGTCTCGCGCACCGGATCGGACCAGATCGGGCTTGACCCGATGGGGCTGAACGAGACCGACAGCTACGTCACGCTGAAACCGCGTGGCGACTGGCGCAAGGGCGACAAGGAATGGCTCGTCACGCAGATGCGCGACGCGATGAACGGGCTCCCGGGCGTCCAGCCGAGCTTCACCCAGCCGATCGAGATGCGCGTGTCGGAAATGCTGACCGGGTCGCGCGGCGATCTCGCGCTCAAGATCTTCGGGACCGACAATGACCAGCTCGCGCAGATCGCGGGCAAGATGAAGGCGTTGATCGCCGCGACCAAGGGCGCGACCGACGTCCAGACGCTGGCGGAGGATCACGTCAATTATCTCGAGCTCGGGATCGACCGGCTTGCCGCGGGCAATGCCGGGATCCCGGTGTCGGACGTGCAGGACGCCCTGCGCGCGCAACTCGAGGGGCTCGACGCCGGCGTCGCGCGGATCGGGCAGCGCCGCGTGCCGATCACGATCCGCGGCAGCGACGACATCCGCCAGAGCCCGACCGCGTTCGAGGACCTGCTGGTGCGCTCCCCTACCGGTACGCTCGCGCATGTCAGCGACCTCGCGCATGTCTCGCGCAAGGATGGACCGGTACTGATCACGCATGAGGACGGGCAACGCTACGCGCTGGTGCAGGCCTCGGTCACCGGCCGCGATCTCGTCGGCTTCGTGCAGGAAGTGCAGCAGAAGGCGCAACAGCAGGTCAAGCTGCCGGGTGGCTATCACTTCGTCTGGGGCGGGCAGTTCGAGAACCAGCGCCGCGCGTCGCAGCGGCTGATGATCGTCATCCCGATCGCACTCGCGCTGATCCTGCTCGTGCTGTTTGCCACGCTGCGGTCGATGCGGGCGGCGCTGCTGATCCTCGCCAACATTCCCTTCGCGATGGTCGGCGGGATCGTCGCCTTGCTGATCACGTCCAGCTATCTTTCGGTCCCCGCTTCGGTCGGCTTCATCGCTTTGCTCGGGATCGCGGTGCTCAACGGGCTGGTGATGGTCTCGCACATCCGCGACCTGCGCGACGACGGGCGCTCGCTGCACGATGCGGTCCGCGACGGCGCGGAGCGGCGGTTGCGGCCGGTGCTGATGACCGCGACGATCACCGCGGTCGGGCTGGTGCCCGTGCTGTTCGCGACCGGACCGGGGTCGGAGATCCAGCGGCCGCTCGCGATCGTCGTGATCGGCGGGTTGATCACGTCGACGCTGCTGACGCTGATCCTGCTGCCGATCCTGTACGAACGCTTCGGGGAGGCGAAGGAATGACCCTGCTGATCGAAATCCTGTGCCTTCCCGACGATGCCGACGACCTGATCGTTGCCCTCTGCGAGGGCGGGATCGACACGTGGATCGCGACCTATCCGATCGAGATCGCCCCGGAGCACCTGCGCGACGCGAGCGTTCGCGAGCAGGTAACCGGGCGCCAGAAGCGGACCGTGCTGCGCTTCACCGCCGAGGAGTCCGCGGTCGATGTCGTTCGCGACGTGGTCGAGGACGGCACGATCTGGCACGCCGTCGCGCTGGCGGCAAAGGCATGATCGGGCGCTTTGCCCTGCTGCTGTGCGTCGCGACCCCGGCGCTTGCGCAAAGCACGACGCCCGCAATGCCGACGCAAGTGATCGACGCGGCCGATGCCGCGCTTCCCCCGCTCGCCGCGGTGTCCGAGGCGCTCGACAACAGCCCGTCGGTGCGCGAGGCGGCGGCGCGCGTCGACGCCGCGCGCGGCCATGCCGGCGTGCTGAGCGCGGGCCCGCACGAGTTCACCGCGACCGGCTCCTACGTCCGCCGCCGGGTGACGGGCGAGACGACCTACAACGAATTTGACATGACCGTGCTCAAGCCGTTCCGCCTGCCGGGCAAGGCCGCGCTCGACCGCGCGGCGGGAACCTATGAGATCAAGGCGGCGCGCAACATGTTCGCCGATGCGCGGCATCAGGCCGCTCTGACGCTGGCGTCGGGGTGGTTCGACTGGCTGGCCGCGCACGAACGCGTGACGATCGCGCAGCGCGCGCTCGACGTGCAGCAGCGGATTACGACCGGCATCGGACTACAGGTCCGCTACAAGGATGCGAGCCGGCTCGATGCCGACCGTGCAACGTTGGAACTGGAGACCGCACGGAGCGAACTGGCCGACGCAAGTGGCGCGGAAGCGGCGGCAGCCGCGACGCTGCGCGCGATGTTCCCCACGCTCGAACTGCCAAGCGAGATCCCGTCCCCGCAACCGATCCGCGCCACCCCGGAGCAGCTCGCCGGCTGGCGCGACGACATTCTCGGCGACAGCCACGAGATCCGCGCGGCCGAGGCGACCGCGCAGCAATATCATGCGCTGGCGACCCGCGCCCGGCTGGATCGGCGCGCGGATCCCTCGGTCGGGGGGCGCGCGTTCAGCGAGCGCGGCGGCAACGAGGTCGGCGTCGGCGTGGTCGGGGTGTTGCCGTTCGGCGGGCGCTTCCGCAAGCCGGCGGCGGACCAGGCGCTGGCAGAGGCGGGCGCGGCCGACCAGGCGCTCGCGCGGGTTCGGCGCGAGATCCTCGCGACCGCCGATACCGATCTGGTCCAGGCGCGCGCGGGATATGCGCTGTTGGAGTCGGCACAGCGCGCGGTGGTCGCGGCGCGGGCGGCGATGGCAAAGCTCGAGGAAGGGCGGCGGCTGGGCGGGGTCGATCTGTCCGCGCTGCTGTACGCGCAGCGGCAGGTGCGCGATGCGGAGAAGATCGAGGCCGAGGCGCGGGCGCGGGCGGCGCGGTCGGTCGCTAAGCTGCGGATCGACGCGCATCGGCTCTGGGCGCCGGCCGAGGCCGACGACTGAAGGGGATTTGCGGGTTTTCGCCAGGGAACAGGCAGGTTTGTGCCGGTTCCCGCCCACCGGCAACGCAGGAAAGCCTTTACGGCGCGCTACCGAGTATAGGCCACGGGCGTCACAACCGGGCTGGTATCGGTGCCCCCATCATCGCCCGCACCGTCAACCGGCATCGCCAGTTCGACCGATTCATCGGTCACCGTGACCCGCGCGCCAAGTCTGGTGATGCCGTACAGCCGCTTGGCAAAGGCGATCGGCACGCGAACGCATCCGTGCGACGCCGCATATCCCGGGTCGCGCCCCGCATGGATCGCAACGCCGTCCCACGTCAGTCGCTGCATGAACGGCATCGGCGCAGCGTCATAGATACTTGATGTGTGATCGACCTCCTTCTGCAGGATCGTGAACTCGCCGGTTGGCGTCTCATGCCCTTCCTTGCCGGTCGACACGGCAGACACGGCGATGAGCCGGTTGCCGCGATAGACGAACAGCTTCTGGTCGAACAGGCTGACCACGATCCTGACTCCGGAGGCTTCGATCGCGGCGTTGCTCCACAGGTAATCCCCCGCCGTCATGGTCGCGATAGCGTCGCTGGTCGGCACGGTAGTGCGCGCCTGCACCGCTACGGGCAACACGGCCAAGCCGACAGTGATCACCGCGACGGCAAGGCCGCGGCGCGGATGGATCGAGACCATGTCGCACCTCTAGATCAGGATTAAGCCGGAAATTCTCGCGAAACCGCAAGCGACTCGTTGATGGATCTCCAACGCGACGGGTTGACTTTTGCTCCAAGCCAAAATCCGTCCCACTTTGCGACGAAGTGCCCAGGACTCACGATGGAACCCGGTCAAGAACGGGATCTAATGGTGTCGGTTAAGACACCGATACCCATTTCCATGCTATAGAATTTACCATCCAACGTTGAGGGACATGTTCCAAACCGTGCAAGATCAACCTCTTATGCTTACGCGCCGGGCTTTCGGCGGCTCTGCGCTGACGCTGCTCGGCGCCTCGACCATCGTTCCCGCACGGGCGCAGGCGCCCGTTTTCGCGCGCGGCCCGGCGCCCGCGACGATCCAGCCGCTCGCCTCACGGCGGGTCGTGCGTCCCGATCTGCTTCGCCATGCGCTCGCTGCCTTGCAGCGCCATGGTTCGCAAATTCCGTATCACGATCGTATCGCCATCGCGGATTTCTCGCTGCCGTCGTCACAGCCGCGCTTCTACCTCGTCGACATGGCAAACGGCATGGCCACGACCCTGCTCGTCGCGCATGGCAGCGGCAGCGACCCGTCGCACACCGGTTATCTGCAGCGTTTTTCGAACAGCCAGGGTTCGAACGCATCCAGTGAAGGCGCGTTCGTCGCGTCCGATTATTACGTTGGCAAGCACGGCCGTTCGCAACGGCTGGTCGGGCTGGACTCGACCAACTGCAACGCGCTCCAGCGCGCGCTGGTCGTGCACTCGGCATGGTATGCGGACCCCGACATGGTGCGTACGCATGGCCAGCTCGGTCGCAGTCAGGGCTGCTTCGCGGTCAGCGAAGGCGATCTCGACCAGGTGTTCGCGCGGCTTGGCCAGGGGCGCATGATCTACTCGGCGAAGGTCTGAGCGAACCGGGCCGGTTTGGCCGCAGCATGACAGGAAGTTCATGCGGGTGATGGTCCGTCGTCATCGATGCCGGCGCAGGATTGGAATCCACCAGTGTTGAGGGATTTCATGTACAAGATCTTTGCTCCAGCGCTCGCTGTCGCCGCCCTTGCCGTCAGCGGCGTGGCACTCGACGCGCCTGCCTCTGCCAAGGGCTGCATCCGCGGCGCGGTTGCCGGCGGCGTTGCGGGCCATTACGCGCACCATCACGCCATCGCCGGCGCCGCGGCGGGCTGCGTGACCGCGCATTATTACTACAAGCACAAGGCCAAGGCCGCCGCCGCCGCACAGGCCAACGCGGCGCACCGCTAAGGTCCGGCATCGTCCCCACGCCCGTTTCGTCCAATTCGCTCGCGCGGGGAATACGGAGCCGGCGTGGGGCCGCTCCTACGCTATCCGGAGGCTGACCATGGCGCGCAAACGGACGATCCGCAGTGGCTTGCGGATGATGACAGCTCTTGCTCTCGGCCTGAGCACGGTCCCCGCGTCGGCGGGCACCGTCGCGCTGACGTTCGACGACCTTCCGGTGTTCGGCAAGATGACCTCGGCCGCAGATGGCGCGGTCGTCACCGATACGTTGCTCGCCGGCCTCAGGCGCAACCATTTCAAGGCAACCGGCTTCGTCAACGAGGTCCAGCTCGCCGCGCCCGACCATGCGCAACGCGTCCAGCTGCTCGTGCGCTGGCTCGATGCCGGAATGGACCTCGGCAATCACAGTTATTCGCACCTGTCGCTCAATGCGGTCCCGGTCGAGGCCTATATCGCGGACGTCGCGCACGGCGCGCAGGAAACGTCCGCGTTGCTCGGCGCGCGCGGGCGGCAGGAGCGGTGGTACCGGTATCCCTATCTCGAAACCGGGCTGACGATGGCGGCGCGCCAACGGTTCGAAGGCTGGCTCAGGACGCATGGCTATCGCGTCGCGCCGGTGACGATGGAGAATTCCGACTGGCGCTTCGCCGCGCCATATGACGACGCGATGGCGCGCGGCGACCATGCCGAGGCGCGGCGGATCCAGCAGGCCTATCTCGCTTTTACCCGCCGGATCGTGGCCTGGTATCAGCAAGCCGGGCGCGCGCTGCTCGGCCGCGAGCCCGCGTTCGTCTTTCTGCTTCACGCAAGCCGGCTCAACGCCGCGAGCATCGACTCGCTCGCCGCGATCCTGCGCGCGCAGCATCTGCGGGTCGTCCCGCTCGATACCGCGATGCGTGATCCCGCCTATGCGATTCCCGATACCTATGTCGGGCCCAATGGCGACGGATGGCTCGACCGCTGGGCGCTGACGCTCCACCGGTCGTTGCCGTACGGCTCGGTCCCGACCGTACCGCAGACGATCGCGACCTACGATGCGCGGCTCGAGGGCGCGACCGATCCCCGCGCAGCGGCGGCGTCATGAGCGGGCGCGGTCTTCTCGTTGGCCTTATGCTGACGCTGGGCGTGGCAACCGTATCGGTCCCGGTACAGGCAACGCCCTCCCCCTGGCCGGCGGGTGTCGCGCTGCCTGCCGGCGAACCGCTCGATGAATCCTATCGCCAGGAATTCGGCGTATGCGACCGTGCCGACCGCTTCCACGGCCATGCCGTCCATGGCTGCCGCAACGACCCGAACGCGGTCACCGCGCTCCGCCGCCTGCCGGGCGGGGCGATCGCCTATGTCGCGAAGCTCGCGGTCGATCTCGACGGATCGCCGTTCGCATGCAGCCCCGATCATGGCGCGATGGACCAATGCCCGACGTCGCTGATGCTCCCCGACGGCAAGGGTGGCGAAATCCCGGTCGATGCGGACAAGATCCCCTATGTGGTCATTCCGTGGGAGGGGCCGCATGACGAAAAGGGACGCTTCACCAAGCTGACCGGGGTCGATGTCGGCGATTTCGGCGTGGTGATCGCGCATGGCCGGACGATCCCGGTGATCGTCGCGGATACCGGACCGTTCGAGAAACTGGGCGAGGGATCGCTCGCGCTGCACCGCGCGCTGGGGCGTGAACTGTGTATCGCGCGGAGCAACGCGGGAACGTGCCGCCGCGTGATCGAGCGGATGGAGAGCATCGGCGGCGACGTCACCACCGTGCTGTTCCCGCACAGCGCGCGCGAGGGAGTCACCCCCGCCAATATCGCGCAGATCGTGCGCGAAGAAGGGCTGCGACGCTGGCAGGCGTTTCAATCCAACGGATAGCGCATCGAATGGCGGGTAACAGCCCGTCACCCCGGCAAAGGCCGAGGTGACGGCAGCGTTCGCCACCCCGACCGAGGACATCGCGCTCTACCCCGTTACACTTCGATCCCGATCTTGCCGAAGTGCCCCCCGCTCGTCTCGTAGCGGAAGGCCTCCGCCAACTGCTCCAGCGGGAAGCGACGATCGACCACCGGCCGGATCCCGCTGGCGTCGAGCGCGCGGACGAATTCCTGTTGCTCGCGACGGCTACCGACGATCAGGCCCTGCAGGCGTGCCTGCCTGGACATCAGCGCCGCGGTCGGCACCTCGCCCGCACCGCCCGTCAGCACGCCGATCAGCGAGATATGCCCGCCGACGCGCACCGCCTCGATCGATTGCGCGAGCGTACCTGGGCCACCGACCTCGACGACATGATCGACCCCGCGTCCGCCGGTCCAATCGGCGATCGCCTTGCCCCATCCCGGCGTGGTGCCATAATTGAGGCAGAAGTCCGCCCCCAGCGCCTTCGCGCGCGCGAGCTTTTCGTCGGAGGAGGAGGTGATCGCGACCACCGCGCCCATCATCTTGGCGATCTGCAGCGCCCAGATCGACACCCCGCCGGTGCCGAGCAGCAACACGGTATCCCCGGCCTTTAGCTTGCCGTCGACGACCAGCGCGCGCCATGCGGTCAGCCCGGCGGTGGTGATCGTCGCCGCCTCGACCGCGTCATAGCCCTTGGGCGCACGAGTGAATGCGGTCGCCGGCAATACCACCGCGTCGCGCGCGAAGCCGTCGATCCCGTCACCGGGGGTGCGGCTGAAATCGCCGACGGTCGGCGTACCGTCCTGCCAATCGGGGAAGAAGCACGACACGACCATGTCGCCGACCGCAAATTCGCTGACGTCCGCGCCGATGGCCTCGACCGTGCCCGCGCCATCGGCCAGCGGAATCCGCCCCGATGCCTCGCCCATCCGTCCGGTCACCACGCCGAGGTCATGGAAGTTGAGCGAGCTGCCCTGCACCTTGACGCGGATCTCGCCCGGTCCCGGCTGCCCCGGATCCTCGCGTTCGCCCGCTGCCAGCTGGTCGAGGTTCATCGGGTTGCCTACAATCATCGTCCGCATCATGATCTCCTTTGCGGGCACACCGGCCCGTCGCTGGGCGCTCAACGCCCCGGGACTGGGACCGCTCCCATAAAAGCGGTGAACTCCCGGGCGGATCGGCCGTTGTGTCGCCGAACCCATCCTGCATCAGCAAGAGTATCTGCGCATGACCTTCTCCCCATCCCCCGTCTGGCTGGTAACGGGTTGCTCGACCGGTTTCGGACGTGATCTCGCCAAGCTGATCGTCGATCGCGGCTGGCGCCTTGTCGCGACCGCGCGCGACGCCGACCGTGTCGCCGACCTCGCCGACGCCGCCCCCGACCGCGTCCTCGCGCTGGCGCTCGACGTGACCAAGCAAGACCAGATCGACGCGGTGGTGCAGGCAGCGGCCGAGAAGTTCGGGCGGATCGACGTGCTCGTCAACAATGCCGGCTATGGCTATCAGAGCACGATCGAGGAAGGCGTCGAGGCGGAGATCCGCAACCAGTTCGACGCCAACGTCTTCGGCCTGTTCGCGATGACGCGCGCGGTGCTGCCGCACATGCGCGCGCAGAAGAGCGGGCATGTCATCAATATCACCTCGGTCGCGGGGTTCGTCGGCTTTCCGGGGTCGGGCTATTATGCCGCATCGAAGCATGCGGTCGAAGGCTTCTCGGACGCGCTGCTCGCCGAGGTCGGGCCGCTCGGGATCGACGTCAGCTGTGTCGAGCCGGGGCCGTTCCGCACCGACTGGGCCGGCCGATCGCTCCAGCAGACCGAGAGCCGCATCGCCGATTATGCCGACACCGCCGCCAAGCGCCTTGCGGATACGCGCAGCGGGAGCGGCAAGCAGGCGGGCGACCCCGTCCGCGCGGGCGAGGCGATGATCGCGCTGACGGTCGATCCCAACCCGCCGCGGCACCTGGTGCTCGGCAAATGGGGGTATGACATGGTGACGGACAAGCTAAAGGCGCGCCTGACCGAGATCGAGCAGCATCGCGACGCGAGCCTGGCAGCGGATTTTCCGGAAGGCTGAGCGCGGCTACTTGCCGCGCATTCGTGTGATGACAGGAACCCAGGGTTGAGGACGGTGACAGACGTTGCGTCCGGAACGCCCGGGTTCCTGCCCGCGCAGCAACTGGGGGGAATGCGTCAACCGCCGCCACGGTGTTTTACGTCCGTCTCCGTCCCCCCGCAGGTCAGTGACAGCCGGCCCGAAATCCGCGGCCGTGGCGGCGCGCGCCGGGCGTGATCATCCTCCTGCTCCGCTGGGCGACGCGGCAGCAGCAGCCGCACCCGCTTCATCACGCCGCACGCCGTGGCGCGACCGGCGCCATCCAGAACGGCAGACGCTGGTGCCCGAGCATCGCCTCGGGCGACACGCGTTCCGCCACCACCGCGAACCGGTCGCCATCGACCAGCACCTCGGGCACCAGCGCGCGGCAATTGTAGGTCGACGCCATCGTCGCGCCATAGGCCCCGACCGTCTTGAACACCGCGAGATCCCCGGCACGCACGCAGTCGATCTCGCGCGCGGTCGCGAAGGTATCCCCGCTTTCGCAGACCGCGCCGGCAATGTTCGCGGTCATCCGTCCCCCCGTCGGCACGACGCTCGCGAAGTCGTGGAACGCGTCGTACAGCGCGGGCCGTGCGAGGTCGTTCATCGCGGCGTCGACGATGACGAAAGGATGCGTCGCCCCCGGCTTGACCCAGGTCACCTCGGTCAGCAGCACGCCCGCCGCCGCCGCGATGAAGCGGCCCGGCTCGAACGTCAGCGTGACGCCCCAATCGCGCGTGACGCGCTCGACGATCGCTCCATAGGCTGCAACGCTCGGCACAGCGTCCGCAGGTGCATAGGCAACGCCGAGCCCGCCCCCCAGATCGACATGGTCCATCCGGTGCCCCGCCGCGCGCAGCGTCGCGATCAGCGTACCCACGCGCCGATAGGCGATTTCGAGCGGACCGAGGTCGCTCAACTGGCTGCCGATGTGGATCGCGATCCCACGCAGGTCGAGCCCATCCAAGGCCGCAAGCCGCGCGTAGATCGCGGCGGCATCCTGCCAGGCGACTCCGAACTTGTTCTGCTTGCGTCCGGTGGAGATCTTGGCGTGTGTCCCGGCATCGACGTCCGGGTTGACGCGCAGCACTGCGGCCGCGCGGATCCCGCGTGCCGAGGCGAGCGCGGCGAGCATCTGCCCCTCCTCCTCCAACTCGAGGTTGAACTGGCCGATCCCGGCATCCAGCGCGGCGGCGAGTTCGTAGCGAGTCTTGCCGACCCCTGAATAGACGATCGCGGCGGCGGGCATTCCGGCCGCGAGCGCGTGGAGCATCTCGCCGCCCGAGACGATATCGGCGCCATAGCCCTCCGCCGCGAGCAGCCGCAGCACCGCCAGATTGGGGTTGGCCTTGACCGCAAACGCCAGCCGCTTGCGCGGAACGCCGGCGAGCGCCGCAGAAAACGCGCGCGCAGCGGCCCGCATTGCGGCACTCGAATAGACATAGGCCGGTGTGCCAACCGCCCGCGCGATGACCGGCAGCGGAACGCCCTCGGCATGGAGCACGCCGTCGTGCAGCGCGAACGGCTCCGCGGGCCGACTTGGTTTATCCACGGCGCCCGTCCATCCGGCGGGACCGGCGTGCATGAATCGACTGGGGCAGGCTGCGGTGGCGGCTGCGCTCGACCCGGAAGGCGGCGGGAACGCGCTTGCCCTGCACGACCAGCACGAACCCGAACAGCGCGAGGAGGAACCCGGCCAGTCCCGGCACCGAGCTTTCCCCGAGCCGGCTGCTCACCCCGATCGCCGCCCCCGCGACGAACAGCGCAACCCCCAGGCTGCGCCACGCAATATCGCGCTGGGTCATGCCACCTTCCCCAAGGCGCCGACGTCCGTGGCAGCGGGGTCCGCGATCAACGTCCGTCCAGCGCAGGCGACCACGCGCGCCGCCGCGACGTCGCCCGACGGGCCGTGCCACAGCACGATATCGGCAGGCAGCGCGCATTCCGTCTCCAGCGCCGCGACGAGATCCCCCGTCTCGAACGCAATGCCAATGGCGGGATCGTGCAATCGTGCGGCCGTCACCCGCGCCCGCGCGACGTCGCGCGGCGCGGTGTCGATCCCACGTGCCTCGATCGCGGTGAAGCCGAGCGCACGGGCATGACGCACCGCGCACAGCAACAGCGTACCGCGGCCGCAGTCGGCATCGACGATGCGCACACTCCGGCGGTTGCGCGCGCGCAGCGCGGACAGCGCGGCGGACACCGCCGACCAGCGCGGATCGCGCGACGGCGCGGAATGCCGCGCGAGCGACGTCCGACGCGGTCCTGGGACGGCGCGCGCGCGGACGGGCGCGGCGACGCAATGATCAGCCAGATGAGTCATGGAATTGTCCTGGAATATGAGGCGTGCCGGCGCGATCAGGCGGCGTGGCGCAGATGCTGCGCATTTTCCCACGGCTCGACCCGCGCGAACGAGATCGTCGGGACGAGCGGGGTTTCGACGCGCACGATGGTCGCGCCGCGGAGCGAATGGCCTTCGCTGCGCGCAAACGCCATCGCCGCGGCCTGCGAAATGAAGCGTCCCTCGAGGCGTCCGCCGCTATCCTGGACGAGCCAGTGTCCCGCGGTATCCTGCCCGACTTTCAGCACGCACGAGGGTTGGTCGGGCTCCGGATCGATGGTCGAAAGCATGGCACGGCTCCTGCGCCCGATCCTGCCGCGCCGCCGATGAAACCCGGCGGCCACGCGATCGGGCTGGCCTTCAGATAGGCCTGCCGCGCATTAAGGTTCGAGATCGATCCGGCGGGGTAGGCATAAAGACCCCGTATAGATCAGGCGGTCGTCAGCACGCCCTGGAACACCTGGTCATCGAGCGCCTGCCCTGCCCCGATCGCGACGCAGGTCAGCGCGTTCTCGGCGACGATCACTGGCAGCCCGGTCGCCTCCGACAACACTGTGTCGAGCCCGGCGAGCAGGCTCCCGCCCCCGGTCATCACGATCCCGCGATCGAAAATGTCCGCCGCCAGTTCCGGCTCGGTCTTCTCGAGCGCGGAAAGCACCGCCTCGATCACCTGCCCGACCAGATCGGCGAGCGCTTGCGCGATCTCGGCCTGGTTGACGGTGATCTCGCTCGGCACGCCGTTAAGCAGGTCGCGTCCGCGCACGCGCATTTCCTTGCCGACGCCATCCTCGGGCATCAGGGCGGTGCCGATCGCGAACTTGATCTGCTCGGCGGTCGCCTCGCCGATCATCAGATTGTGCTTGCGGCGGATGCTGGAGGCGATCGCATCGTCCATCCGGTCTCCGCCGACGCGCACCGACGTGCTGTACGCGAGCCCGCGGAGCGACAGGATCGCGACCTCGGTCGTGCCGCCGCCGATATCCACCACCATCGCGCCGATCGGCTCGGCGACCGGGAGCCCCGCGCCGATCGCGGCGGCCATCGATTCCTCGATCAGATGGACCTTGCGCGCTCCCGCGTTCATCGTCGCCTGGCGGATCGCGCGGCGTTCGACCGGGGTTGCGCCCGACGGGATACAGATGACGATCTCGGGCCCGCGCGACAGCCAGTTGCGCCCGCCGTTCACCTTCTCGATGAAATGCTTGATCATCTGTTCGGCGACATCGATGTCCGCGATCACGCCGTCGCGCATCGGGCGGATCGTGCGGATCGCGTCCGGGGTCTTGCCGAGCATCAGCTTGGCCTCCGCGCCGATCGCGCGGACGCGTTGCACACCGTCGAGCGTCTCGAGCGCGACGACGGAGGGTTCGTTCAGGACGATCCCCTTTTCGCGCAGGTAGATGACGGTATTCACGGTGCCGAGGTCGATCGCCAGGTCGCTGGAGGAAGGTGACAACAGGCGAGACAAGCGCATGGGCATACAATCTTCAAAACGTCGGGAAGTACAGGCCCCCCGGGGCGAACGGAATGTCCTTCGCCGTGGTCCCCAGTACGCGGGCGGTCAAGCCCGTCTGCGTCAAAACGACCGTTGGCGGCGTTCCGTCGTCTTCGCCGGGCCGTTGGTCGCAACGATGCCACCGTTCATCCGACGGCGCAATCGGATCGGCCTCGTCTCAGCTGCGCAGCGGGGGGGTACGGTCATGCACCCCCACGGATCGACGAACATTGGTACCCCGTGCGACATGTTGGGGGAACCTCCCAAACCATCGATCCTGCGCTCTTCCGCGATATTCCCCGATCCCTGTGTGTTAGGCAAATGGCACACTAATCGCATTGCCATCGGCAGCGCCCCGAATGGTCGGTGCGCAATGTCGATCGGGACCTGCATGAAACATTTCGCACTGGTTGCCGCCGCAAGCGTGGCGCTGGCATGGTCTGCAACGGCATCGGCCGCGCATCACCGCAGGACTGTCACCGATGCGTACCGGGTCCAATACGCCGGAACGCGCGACGTCTATTGCCTCCGTGCGTTTGCCGATCCGGCGCCGGCCGATCCCACGCCGCGGAACGCTGGCGATCTTTGCCGCGCTCGCGCGACATGGGCCCGGGACGGGATCCAGATCCACGATCCGCAGCGCGACCCGGTCGCGACGGCGCGCCGCTGACGGCATCCCGCCCGGGTCTCAGGCGGCGATCGCGTCGTCCTCCAGCAGCGCCAGGAACTGCGCCAGCGGGACCGGACGGCTGATGAAATAGCCCTGGATCACATCGCATCCGCAGGCCTTGAGGAACGCCAGGCAGTCGGCATCCTCGACGCCTTCGGCCACGACCTTGAGGCCGAGATCGTGCGCCAGTTCGATCGTCGAGCGGACGAGCACGCCGTCGTTGCGGTTGCGGTGCGCATGCTGGACAAAACTGCGATCGATCTTGAGCTCACTCAACGGCAGCTGGCGCAGGTAGGTCAGCGTCGATTGCCCGGTCCCGTAATCGTCCATCGACACTGCGATGCCGAGCGCGCGATAACGTTCGAGCGCGGCGATCGCGCTGGCCGGATCCGACATGGCGGCGGACTCCGTCACTTCGAAGATCAGCGCCGTCGCGGGGACGCCCGACGTGCGCAGAATGTCCGCGACCGTGGCGTTGAACGCCGCATCCGACAACAGCTTGGCCGAGATATTGACCGCTGCGGTGATCGACCCGTGGCTCACGCGCCAGTCCGCCAGATCGCGCACCACGCTGCGCAGCACGTGCAGCGTCAGCGGCCCGATCCGGTTGGTCCGCTCGGCCAGCGGAATGAACGTGTCGGGGCCGATGAAACCGTGGTCGGGATGCCGCCACCGCACCAGTGCCTCGGTGCTGGTGATGCGGCCAAGCGCAAGGTGGTATTTGGGTTGATAGAACACCTCGACATGCCCCGCTTCCAGCGCGGCGTCGAGATCGCCCATCAGCGAGATCGACCGTTCCAGGTCCTGGTCGTCGACCACGCTGTGCCGCCACAACACGCCCGCGCGCGACGCCGCGTCGGCCGCGAGCGCCGCATCGACCAGCAGGCGTTCCCGGCTGGCGCTCTGGCCGGTGGCGACCCCGATCGACACGGCAACGTCGACCCGGCGCCCAGCCACCTCGACCGGCTGGAGCAGAAGCGCGCGCAGACCATCGAGGCTATCGTCGACCGGTTCGCCGGACGGGAGCAGGAAAGCCAGGTGCCGGTCGGCCGTGCGATACAGCCGCTGCTCCTGAGCGATCAGCGCAAGCCGCTCGGACACGCGCAGGATGACGTCGCCAACGCGTTCCGACCCGAGCACCGCGAGCAGGCTGTCGTGATTGTTGAGCTGCGCCACCACCAGCGTGGTTGCCATATCCTGCGCAACCGGCGCCAGCAACGATCGCGCATTGGGCAAGCCGGTCGATTCGTCGAACAGCCGCTGGGTGCGGAAACGGCCGGCGATCTCGCGTCCACCACAGGCCGCACCGGTCAGCGCAACCATCGTGAGCGCCGCGCACAACGGATAGGTGACTTGCACCCAATGCTGCGCGATCAATACGATGGCAAGAATGCCCGCTAGCGCCGCGATCGTGCCGATCAGCAGGGTGATCCCGGAACGCAAACGCACGATCCCCAGCGCACTCAGCAGGGCCAGCGCGAACGGCACGATCCACGATCCCCACACGGGCACGCCGCGCAAGAGCGTCTCGGCGGCGATGGCCTGGACGATGACCCCGGGAATGACCCCCCATTGCGGGGTCGCATAGCGGTCGCCCATCTCGATCGCGGTCGCACCGATCAGGATGTTGCGGCCCCGCACCGCTTGCGGGTCGAACCGTCCGTCGCGGACATCGATGAAGCTCAGCCGCGGGATCGTTGCAGGATCGATCGCCATGTCGATCGGGAAATCCGCGCCCGCGGTTCCCGAGCGTTGCGCGATATAGGCCGATAGTGACGGGCGGGGCGTTCCCACCGTCATCGTCGCAAACGGCATGGATCGCACCTGCCCGTCCGGGTCGGGCGCGATGCTGACCGACGCCAGCGCGACGTGTGGCCGCAACGGCGCGATCGGCAGCGCATCGACGATACGGTCCTGCCGCGAGTTCGCCGACTGACCGAACGTGGGGAGCGCGACCTTACCGTCGGCCCGGGCCAGCGCCGCGGCGAGCGCCTGGTCGCCGGCAGCGTCCGATGCGGAGGACAAGTCGACGTCGAACACGATCGAGCTCGCGCCCGCCGCGCGCAAATGGTCGACCACGGCGGCATAATTGGCGCGCGACCACGGCCAGCGCTTGATCGCCGCGGCGCTTTGCGCATCCATCTCGACCACCAGCACGCGGCCGCTCGCCGCGCGGTGGACCACGCCGAAACGCGCGGACGACAGGATCCGGTCGAACGCCGCGCCCGTCGGGCTGAACGCCAGAACGATTCCCACGAGCAGGACGACTGCCAGGATCACCGCGCTCGACCAGCGCCGCCCCTCCCGCACGAGCGCGCGTTGCATCAGAACACCCGGGACAGTCGAAAGGACAGGCGCGGATTGCGGTTGCCGGTATCGAACCGGTCTGCGTTGAGCGGGAACGCCAGTTCGACCATCCCGTCGACGCGTACACGACCGAGCCGCAGCCCCGTCGCGGTCGACAGCAGGGCGCCCCCGCCCCGCCCATCGCGCAGGTTGCCGACATAGCCGCCATCGATCGATCCGTAGAACTGCAATCGGTCGATGATACCGGGCAGCACCGCACCGGCATCCGCCCGAAACTCCCCCGCCCCAAGGATCCCGTCGTCCCCGGTGCGCTCCGCATAGTCATAGGCACGCCCGAACGCAGGGCCGCCCGCCCCGATCTCCATCGTGGCGAGCAACGGACGCGACGCGAGTTGCGCTTCGGACGACAGGACAAGGCTGAAGTGCCGGGCCAGCGGCTTGGCCCAATCGAGCGCATAGCCCCAGGTGACGAAGCGGGCATCGCCGTCGCTTCGCGACGTTCGCGCATCGCCTTCGTGCGTCACACCCGGGATCGGCAAGCCGACCACCATCGCCACTTCGCCGGTCAGCACGCCCCCGCCCGCAGCGGTCGAGCCGTTCACCGAACCCGTCAGCGTTGCCAGCCGGTCGTTGCGGAACGCGCTGCCGAGCAAGGTCTGGTCACTCCGCAATCCGCGAAACTCGACGTTCGCCCAAAGACTGCGCGTCCGGCTTCGCACCAGCGGCGTGGATGCGCGCACCGCCGCATCGATGCTTTCCCCCACGACGTTCAGCGCGGAAAGCGCCGCCCCGGGGTTGGCGCGGCCATAGGAGGCGGAGGCGGACAGCACGCTGCCGTCCGCATCCACCGGCGCGCTGTAGCGCGCCCGCACGAAGACGAATTCGGACGGCTGAAACGGCGTCTGCGACGACAGCAGGCCCAGTTCGTCGCCCGGCTGAAACACGCCGCGCGCGTTTGCCAGCAGCGTCGTCCGAATCGGGCCGATCTCCTTGCTGCCGCGATTGTCGACTTGCGCATAGGCGCTCAGCCGGTCTTCCGCGATCGTCACCAGCAGGATCCCGAAGCCGTCCTGTCGAATGAGCTGGCTGGTCTTGACCGACACCCCGGGAATATCGCCGACGAGCAGGATCGCGCGCTCCAGGGCTTCGCGCCGAACCGGCTGCCCGGTCACCAGCGCCCGCGTCAGGATCCGGTCGGCAAGCGCGTTGACCGCGCCGATCACGCGGACCGCCGAGATGGTGCCGGCGTCCAGGCGGACGTGCAGAACGCCGCTGGCGAGAGCCTGTGGGGCGACATATGCGCTCGCGAACGGAAACCCCGCCTTGCGCGCCGAATCGGCAACCGCGCGGGACAACGCGGCGAGATCGTCGCGCGCCAGATTCCGCCCGATATACGGCACGATCGCGGAACTGAACGCGCTGCGCGGGACCTCCGGCGCACCATCCACGACGATCGCGGCCGCGACCCATGGCGCGGCCTCGAGCGGCGGCGCGACGTGTGCCGCGGGGCCGGTGATGATGGGTGTTTCGGGGGCGCTCTCGGGTTGACCGGGCCGTGGCAACGCCCGCTCGAGGATCGACGGGTCCGCCTGATTCAACCGTGTCTGCGCCTGGGCCACCGCCCCCGGCCACACGGCGGCCGTCACGCCAACAAATCCGCAAGCTGCCCCAAAACGCATTCGAAATCCTTCTCTGATCCCCCGTCGATATCGGCCAAGCCTTTGCAAAAGGTTGATTTCTAAAAGGGATAACGCTGGATTCACCGGATTTTTGAACGCAATCGCAAAGCTCTGCGTCGTTATCGGACGGTGTCAAAGGTCTGGTTGGAGTGACGTGTGCGCAAGCGATTGATCGCGATTTTGGTGGCGGGTTGCTCGTCCGCAGCGCTGGCCGGAGAACCCGGCTGGACCGTCAGCGAAACCAGTGGCCCGGTGCAGATCGGGCATGGCGGTTTATCGAAGATCGCGACGCGTGGTCTGTCGATCGGTGCGGGCGACACGGTGACGACTGGGCCCGGCGGCCGTGCCGTCCTCGTCCGCGGGACCGAATATATGATGGTCGCCGCCCGCTCGCAGTTGCGCCTGCCCGAAGCGGTGCAGGCCAACGGCTTTACGCAGATGGTCGAGGATTTCGGCAACGTCGTCTTCATGATCAAGAAAAAGATGACCCCGCATTTCGAGGTGAAGACGCCGTATCTCGCCGCCGTCGTCAAAGGCACGACCTTCTCGGTTGGCGTCACGTCGGCCGGGGCATCGGTCCAAGTGCTGGAAGGCGCGGTCGACGTCGCGACCAGGGATGGCGGCGCACACGACCTGTTGAAGCCCGGCTCGGTCGCGATGGTGGGCGCGGGCGACCGTTACCGGATGCGCGTCGAAGGGAATGGCGCGGCCCGGGTGATCGTCTCCCCCGCGGCCCCCGCCGCCGTCACGCCGACCGCCCCCGCAACCGCACCCGCCGCCGAAAACGGAACCGGCGCGCCGGCCGCAGCGCCGAGCGCCGCCCCGACCGTGGTAGAAACCGCGGCGGTGATCGCCGCCGCCGTCTATGAGGCGCCGGTATCGCTCGCGACCGTGACCGGCGGGCTGGTCAACGGCACGATCGGTGGCCAGACCGCGGCGACCGACCTTGCCGAATTGGCCAGCGCAACCCGGATCGCGACCGAAGGGTCGACCACGACCGTCAAGGCGGTGGAAACCGCCAACCGCGCGATCGCGGCGGAGGACGCGCGCGACCAGGCCAACGCCGCCGCGCAACGCCAACGCGACGCAACGATCGCCGCGACACAGGCCAAGGCCGATGCCGACAAGGCGGCCGTCGATGCCGCCTCTGCCGCGCAGCGCGCGGCGGAGGCTTCGGCCCGCGCCACCGCGGACAAGGCGACCAGCATGGCCGATGCGGCGTCGTCCAAGGCACTCGCCGACCAGGCCGCACGCGACGCCGCGGCAGCGGCGGACCAGGCCGCGCGTGCGGACGCCGACCGGGTCGCCAAGGCGGCGATCCAGGCGCAAGCGCAGGCGGCCGCCGCCGCCGCCGCTCGCCTGTCGGACGAGGTCACCCGCGCCGCCGCCGATCGATCGGCGCAGGACAGCGCCACTGCGGCTGCCACCGCCGCGGCCGCCGCAAGCACCCTGGCCGACGCGCAAAAGGCAGCCGACGCCGCGGTTGCGGCGGACGCCGAACGCGCCAGCAAGCAGGCCGAAAAGGCCGCGGCCCAGGCGGCATCGGACAAGGCGGCAAGCGACGCCGCCAAGGCCGCGCGCGATGCAGCGAGCGCCCCGTCCGATGCAGCGGCGCAGGCTGCGGCGGATCAGGCCGCGCGCGACGCGGCCAAGGCGGCCGACGACGCCACCAAGGCCGCCGCAGACGCCGCGCGCGCGGATTCGGACAAGGCCGCGAAGGATGCGGCGAAGGCCGTCGCCGACCAGGCCGCCGCCGCATCGAAGGCCGCGGAGCAAGCCGCCAAGGATGCCGCCGACAAGGCCGCGAGCAACGCGGCCGCCGTGGCGGCACAGGCGTCCAAGGCGGCGAACGACGCTGCCCAGGTCGCGGCCAAGGCCGCCGCCGATGCCGCACAAGCCGATGTGGACAAGGCGGCCAAGGACTCCGCGAAGGCCGCCTCGGACAAGGCCGCTGAAAAGGCTGCGAAGGACGCGGCAAAGGCCCAGCAGGACGCCGCCAAGGCCGCCAGCGATCAGGCCGCGAAGGCCGCCGATGACGGCGCCAAGGCGGCGGCCAAGGACGCCGCGAAAGCCGCCGCCGACCTTGCCAAGCAACAGGAACAAGCGGCGCAGGCCGCAAAGGCGACCGCGGATGCCGCGGCGGCTGCGGCCGCCAATGCCGCCAAGACCGTCGTCGACGCCGTCTCGCAGGCGGCGCAGGGTCTGCTCAAGGGCAATGGCAAGGGCCTTGCGCTCGGGTTGTTCAAATGACCCGGGACGACGCGGGGCGGATGCGAGCGATCTCGCCGCGTCACCCTAGACGACGTGCGGGTCGCCCCATCGATTGAGGCCGGGCCGTTCGGGATCGGGTGCCGGGCACCGTTCAGTGGGGAGAAACGCCTTCTTCTCCACCGCGCAACTGCACAGCCCGCACATCTTGCCCCCTCTGCCCGCCACGGCCTTTTGCAGGATCTGGCCCGGCTCGGCGAGGTGCGGACATCGCCGGCATGCCGCGACGCGCGCCTCCAGCGTCGGCACGTCGACCGGTCGGAACCCTACGGCGGCCCATCGCGCGATCGCCGAGCTCAGGTGCCGGATCGCGACACAGGTCGCCGGGGCGGTCCATTTGGGAAGCGCTCCGGTTACCGTCGCCATCATGGATCGTACGGCGGACGCATCGTCCCGGACGGCCATCATCCGATTCAGGAACAACGGATCGGCAGCGGCCCGTTCCACCACGGTGTCCGCAATGTCAGGAAGATCGAGGATCCGCTTCAGCGCGGCGGAAAGCATCGCCAAGTCGGACGCGCGATCTTCCTGCACGAAACCGGCCCTCAAACGTCGACCAGGATCGTTTGCTCCAGTTTCTCCTGGGTCAGACAGCCTTCGATGGCGTTGTTGAGCTGGCTGTTGATCGTGCTGCACGGAACGAACCAGGGACTGTCGGTACATTGGACCGACAGCGTCGATGCACCCGGATTATAGTTCCACGCAAAAGTAAATCCGCTGACCGTTACACTACCGCTGTTGGTGTTGATGGTCACGCCGTGCGACGCGGCCGCGCTCTTGATGCATTGCCACGCTGACGCCGTGACATTGCCATATGATAGCATTGCACACGCTGACATGATGCGATCTCCGATCCTATGATTGATGTCGATTGATTTCGACACCGTCATGAGGTCTCAAAGGCACCTTATGGTCAACACCATGGCATCAGATCGGATGCGACTGTTCTAGTTGCTGCTTCAAACGCGCCATTTGCTCGATATTGGAGCATTCCGTAGGCCGGCGAAGCGGCACCACCGCCGTGCTCTCGACGACGCCGCTCGGGCGAACGTCGTTCGGACCGTCGGCTGGCCAGCCGCCGGCCGCGAGTCGGGGTGGAAGCGCCGGAACGCTCCCACCCGTCGTCTTCAGAAGTTGGCCGTGAAACCGACGGCGATGTTGCGTCCCAGCGAGTCGTACCGCTGCGGGATGGTGTTGCTGCGCGCGAGACTGATGTTGTACGAATCCGGTACGATCGGCGGAGTCTTGTCCAGCAGGTTGTTCGCGATCAGCCGCATCGAAAGCTTCTTCGTCACCGCGAAATTGAGCGCCAGATCGAAATAGCTGATCGGTGCCACGCGATAATAGCTGGTCAGGACCCGGTCGGCGGTGCCGCCGATTGCGGGATCGCCGGAATTGTTGGCGTTGGTCAACGACCCGACGTAGCGCCAGTTGAACGACGCCGCGAAAACCTTGTCGAGCGTCGTGTAGGTCGTGCGCAGGCCGTGGCTCCACTTGGGGATCAACTGACCACAGCCATTGCCGTAATAGCCCGCGCAATTGCGCGACGGCTGCAGCGGGGAATCCTGACCACCGGCGAACGTGGTCAGCGAGCCGTTGAAGCTCCAGTCGATCTTGCCGATGGCTTTCAGGGACAGCGAATATTGCGCCTGGAAATCATAGCCGCGCGCAATCGACGTGTAATAGTTGGTCGTGCCCTGCCGGATGAAGCCGGTAGTCGGATTGGAGGCCGCCGAGGAATAGAGCGTGCCGGTGCCGGGATTGCGCACGATGCCCTGGCAGAAGAACTGGTCGCCGCCCGAGCGCAGGCAACCATCGGTATAATAGCTGTAATCATTATAACCGAGCGAGTTGTCGATCTTGATCCGATACCGGTCGACCGAGAAGACCAGGCCGCGGACGAAGCGCGGCTTGACCACGATGCCGTAGGTCTGGGTGTAGGCCGTCTCCGGCTCGGACGTGAACCCGCCCGAGCGCACCGTACAGGCGCTGGTGCCGTTCGGCGTGGTCCCGTTGGTGCAGAGCAACGTCTGGCTGCCGTACAGCGCGTCCGAGAGGCCGGTCGCGCGGCAGACGTCGCGCGAGGCGATCGGTGCGCCATAGGTGGTGCCGTTGGGACCATTGGTGACGGTGGGTGCGCAGAAATCCTGGAAGGAGCCCGAACCGCCAGAGGCAAAGTCGATGTTGGTGGCCTGGCGGATCTCGACCACGGTCGGCGCGCGCTGCGCCTTGTTGAACGACGCCCGGAAGGTCAGATCCTTGATCGGCGCATAGATGCCCTCCGCCTTCCAGGTGTTGAAGGTGCTGGAATTGCTGCTGTACTTCGAGATGCGATAGCCACCGTTGAGCTGCACCAGTTCGGCGAAGCGCTTGTGCTCGACCAGAGGGACCTGCGCCTCGATATTGCCTTCCCAGACGTCCTGGCTGAGGAAGGAATTGTTGCCGCCGAGCGCAGCGCGATAGGCACTGTCGGCGCTCGATTTCAGCGTGTCCTTGCGATACTCGGCACCGAGCGCAATCGCGACGCCCTGGTCGGCAAACGGCGATGTGATGCCATATTTGCCGAGATCACCGCTGACGTTGGCAAGGACGTCGTACAGCGTGCCGGTGGTGACCGACGTGCCGGTACCGAACAGATAGTTGATCAGCGCGGGATCGGTGTTGCCTGCGCTGAAGGCGTCGAAGGGCACGCAGGCAGGATCGCTCGTTCCGGCACAGGTCGGCGCGGCGCGCGTCCCGCCGACGTTGATCGCATTCTGCAGGTTGGTCGCGTTGACGAAGCTCGGCGTGTAATCCTGATGATTGCGGGCATAGACGCCGCCCAGATCATAGGTCCACGCGGAGCCGATCTTGCCGCGGACGCCGCCGGTCAGACGGACGCCGGTGTTGACGTACGTGTCCGGCCGGTCCGTATTCTCGCCCAGGCGATAGTTCAGGCCGATCGGGACGCTCGTGGTACCCGCGCCGCAGCCGATTGCCGTGGCCTGCGTGCCCGACAGGAACGGATTGTTGCAGTTGACCTGCACCGTTCCGCTCGCGATCGTAGGATAATTGTTATACGATTTGTCGCGGAACCAGATGCCCGAGGCGTAGAGTTCGACATGCGGCGCGACGTCGTAGCTGACGAAGCCGCCGGCATTCACCCGCTCGGACGGGCGCTGGTAGGCGTAGCCGCTGAAATAGTTGGAAGCGTTGCCGACCCCTGCGCCAAACGGCACGAAGGTGCGCGTGCCGTTTGGATTGTTGACATATTGCGCCCCTTGCGTGGCACCGGTCTGCGACGTGATCAGGCCGCTGGTCGAGCTGCTCGGCGTCAGGCCGCAGGACAGCGGACCGTTGGCCTGCAACTGGGTGATGTAGCAGCCCGAGTTCGAGCGGTCGGTCAGCCCGACTTCGTCGGTCTTGCGGTAATTGACGAAGCCGTTGATCCGCAGAGCGCCATCGAACAGCTTCTTTCCGACGGTCAGGGTAACGTCACCACGTCCACCGTCGTTGATCAGGCCGCGTGGGCTGGAGAAGCCCGCCGCGCGCGCCAGCGGCGAAACCACCGTGTCCTTGTTCTCGTGGTTGTAGAAATTGTAGTTGCCGTCGATCTGCACCCCTTCGAAGTCCTTGCGGAGAACGAAGTTGACGACACCCGCGATCGCGTCCGATCCGTAGACCGACGAGGCACCGCCGGTCAGCACGTCGACCCGCTCCAGCAACGACGGCGGGATGATGCCAACGTCCTGGCCGTTCTGCGTCCCGAGCCGCTTGCCGTCGATCAGCACCAGCGTGCGTTCGAAGCCCAGGCTGCGCAGCTTGATCCGCTGGCGGCCATCGGAATCGTTATAGGTCTGCTGGCTGTCCGGCGCGACCTGCGGGAGGCGGTTGAGCACGTCCTCGACGTTGGTCGGTGCCTGGGCCTTGATGTCCTGCGCCGTGACCGACGTGATCGGCGCGGCCGATGCCATGTTGGGACGGGTGATGCGCGTACCGGTTACCGTGATATCGCCGTCGTTTGCCGCGGGTGCCGGTCGGCCGGCGATGATGTTCGCCTTGGTTTCCGTGGCGACGCTCGGATCGGCCGCGGCATCGGGCGTACTGGTCGTGGGCGCCTGCACCGCCGCGGCCGGATCCGCCTGTTGCGCATGGGCCGGAACCGCGAAGGCGAGCGCAACGCCCATGGCGGTTACTGAAACGGAATTCTTGAACGGCATAAATTATCCCCGCCTGATGCAGACGCCCGCTTTTCGCGTGACTGCCAGATGCCATAAGGTTCCATTTAAAAAATGATTTGGTCAACACCTAAACAATACCAAATAATACCTCTTGTGGCATTTTCGCGACGTGTGGCATGATCGCATCAGTAGGATGTATCGGGGGGCGCCATGACCAGTAGACGTTCGTTGCTCGCGCTCGCCTCTGGCATGATCGGGGTGCTGCCCGCAGCCAAGGCGTTGGCGCGCACGACCGCGGCGGGTGCCGGCGGAGCGCGCGTCCTGTCGACATGGGATTTCGGCGCGGCGGCAAACGATGCCGCCTTCGCGCGGCTGTCGGCCGGCGCCTCGCTGATCGACGCGGTCGAGGCGGGCGCTATGGTCCCCGAAGCGGATCCGACAAACCATTCGGTCGGGTACGGCGGGTATCCCGACCGCGACGGCCACGTCACGCTGGATGCGGTGATCATGGACGATGCCGGCAACGTCGGTGCGGTCGCGGCGCTGGAAGATACGGTGCATGCCATTTCCGTCGCCAGGCGCGTGATGGAGCAGACGCCCCATACGATGCTGGTCGGCGAAGGCGCGACACGGTTCGCGCGGGCACAGGGCTTCCCGCAGCGTAACCTGCTCACGCCCGAGGCCGAGAAAGCGTGGCGCGACTGGCTGACGACCGCGCATTATCGCCCCGAGGCGAACAGCGAGAACCGCCGCGCGCGGACGCCGGGGGGCGCGCTCGACCATGACACGATCGGCCTGCTCGCCCGCAATCCCGACGGTCGTCTCGCCGGCGCCTGCACGACATCCGGCATGGCGTTCAAGATGCGCGGTCGCGTCGGGGATTCGCCGCAGGTCGGCAGCGGGCTGTATGTCGAGGCTGGCGTCGGTGCGGCGACCTCGACCGGGCTCGGCGAGGAAGTGACGCGGATCGCCGGAACCGCGCGCGTCGTCGCGTCGATGCGCTCCGGGAAATCGGCCCAGGCCGCGTGCGAGGAAGTGGTCAAGCACATCGCCAGCTTGCGCGGCAACGCCATTCGCGGCGTGCAGGTCGGGTTTCTCGCGCTGGATCCGCGCGGTAACGTCGGAGCATTCTGCCTGCTCCCGGGATTTACCTACGCGGTCACGGACATGGCGGGACGGACCACGATTCACAAGGGAACGTCGCTATTCCAGGCGTAGCCGCAGGCTCGCGGCGCCGCCCGGGCGCCACGCTGGAAGTCTGCGTCGAGACGATCGCGGGACTGCAGGCGGCGGCAGAAGGCGGCGCGGACCGGATCGAATTATGTGCCGCGCTGTCGGTTGGCGGCCTGACGCCGCCGGGATCGCTGATCCGGGCGGCCGCCACGGCGCCACTGCCGGTGCACCTGCTGGCCCGCCCCCGCGCCGGGGGCTTCCAATACGACGGCGCCGAACAGGCGCTGATCGCAGACGACGTGCGCGCCGCCGCGGAAGCGGGCCTCGCCGGGGTCGTGATCGGTGCCAGCACGCCGCAGCGAACGCTCGACGCCCCCGTGCTCGCGCGGCTGATCGAACACGCCAGGGCGCTGGGCAATGCGCGGGGCGAGCGCGTGGCGGTGACCCTGCACCGCGCCTTCGATCTCGTCCCGGACCCGCGTGGCGCGCTCGAGCTGGCGATCGCATTGGGCTTCGACCGGATCCTGACCTCCGGTGGGATGCCCCGCGCGATCGAGGGCGTGGCGACCTTGGCAGCGTTGCATGCCCAGGCCGCCGGAAGGATCACCATCCTGGCGGGAAGCGGGATCAACAGCGAGACCGCCCCTGCCATCCTCGCCGCCGGGATCGGCGAACTCCACGCCTCATGCCGAACCGTTCGCCGCGGTGCGGACGACACGCCGGAACGCCGCTTCGGGTTTGTCACCGCGGACAGCGGCGAAACCGATGCCGATCGCGTCGCGGAACTCGCTCGCCTCATCCATTTCCTTGCTTGAGCAGTACCAATATATAACCTACGCTCAGAGCGAATTGAACGGACGGGCCATGTACGACACCAATCCTGATGCAGCGACCGCCCCCGGGGCACCCACGCTCATGTTCCAGGAAGCCGCGGAAGCCAGCGCCGCGGTCGAGCGGATGCTTGCCGCGAACGGCCCGGCGTTCGTCCGCCTCGGCAAACTGCTGCGCGATGCGCCGCCGTCGGTCGTGGTCACTTGCGCCCGGGGGTCGTCCGACCACGCCGCAACCTACGCGAAATATCTGATCGAAACGCGGATCGGCATTCTCGTCGCCTCCGCCGCGCCATCGGTCGCGTCGGTCTATGCGGCACCGGCGGCGCCGGGGAACGCCTTGTGCATCGCGATCTCGCAGAGCGGCCGCAGCCCGGACCTGCTTGCCACGGTCACTGCGCAAAAGGCTGCCGGGGCGCACGTCGTCGCGATGGTCAACGACACGACGTCCCCGCTCGCCGGGATGGCGGACACGCTGATCGCACTGTCGGCCGGCACCGAGCGATCGGTGGCCGCGACCAAGTCGTACATCACGTCGCTGGCCGCGATCGCCGCGCTGGTCGCCGAATGGTCGCTCGACGAGTCGCTTGCCGATGCCGTCATCGCGCTGCCCAAGTTGCTCGACCGGGCCTGGGGGTTCGACTGGCAACCGGTCGGGGACACGCTGCAGGATGCGACCAACCTGTTCGTCATCGGACGCGGCCTGAGCCTGGCGGTGGCGCAGGAGGCAGCGCTCAAGCTCAAGGAAACCTGCGGCCTCCATGCCGAGGCGTTCAGTTCGGCCGAAGTGCGGCACGGACCGATGGCGATCGTCGGCCCGGGCTTTCCGATCATCGCGTTCGCGACGTCCGATGCCGTCGGGGATGACGTTCGCGCTGTCGCGGCGGAATTCGCCGGTCGTGGCGCCAAGGCGTGCCTTGCCGATGCCCGCGCCGACGGTTCGACGCAGACCGCGACGGCCGTTCCCGCCGCCAGGGCCGATCCGGCGATCGAGCCGATCCTGATGATCCAGAGCTTCTACCGAATGGCAGATGCCCTTTCCCGTGCGCGCGGCTATGATCCCGACGCGCCGAGCCATCTCAGCAAGGTAACCCGGACGCTATGACTTCGTACAGTTTCGTGAACGGCCATATCGTCACCGCGGGCGGAGTCCGCGATGCGGTGACGATCGACGTCGAGAACGGCGTGATCGTTGGCCTGCGCGACGGTGCGGCGGCCGGCGCGACCGATCTCGATGGCGGGTGGATGATGCCCGGGTTCATCGACACGCAGGTCAATGGCGGGGGCGGCGTGCTGTTCAACGATGCGCTGACCGTCGCAGGCATTGCGGCGATCGGCGATGCGCATCGCCCCTATGGAACCACCGCCTATCTGCCCACGCTGATCAGCGATTCGACCGATGCGATCGCGCAGGCGCTCGACGCGACCGACGCGGCAATCGCGGCGGGCGTCCCCGGAGTCGTCGGCGCGCATATCGAAGGCCCGGTGATCAACGTGACGCGCAAGGGCATCCACGACCCGAAACACTTCGGGACGCTCGACGACCGGCTGATGGACGTGTTGCTCAGGCCGCGCCGTGGCCGCGTCATGGTCACGCTCGCGCCGGAGATCGCGCCGCTCGACCGGATCACCGCCCTGGCGCGTGCGGGCGTGCGCGTCAGTCTCGGCCACAGCGATGCGACCCATGCGCAGGCGCGGGACGGCTTTGCCGCGGGGATCACCGGGGTGACGCATCTGTTCAACGCGATGTCGCCGCTGGTGCATCGCGCGCCGGGCGTGGTGGGCGCGGCGCTGGATGACCAGCAGGTGTATTGCGGACTGATCGCGGATGGCTTCCATGCCGACGATGCGGTGCTCCGCGTCGCGCTGCGGGCGCGTCCGCTCGACCGGATGATGCTGGTGTCCGACGCGATGCCATGCGTGAATGCGCAGGTGAAGGACTTCGTCCTGCAGGGTCGCGCGATTCACGTCGAGGGCGGGCGCTGCGTCGGGGCCGACGGGACGCTGGCTGGATCGGATCTCGACATGGCGCGCGCGGTGCGCAACACCGTCTTGAACCTTGGCGTAGCGCCGGAACAGGCAGCGGCCATGGCGGCGACCAACCCGGCTGCGTTCCTCGGGCTGTCGGCGGTACGGGGCAGCCTTGCGCCCGGCCAGCGCGCGGATTGGGTCATCCTCGACACGGGGTTCCAGCCGCATACCACGACGATTGGCGGCGCGGTTGCCGCAACCGCCCGCCGCGACATCGTTCCAGCCTGATAACGGCGCGTGCCGCCTGCGGCACGCTCCCCCCCCCCCGATCGAGGAGACACCATGGCGCCGATCATCCTGTCAGCACCTTTGGAAGGTTGGGTCACCCCGCTCGAAGCGGTGCCCGATCCGGTGTTCGCGGGACGGATGCTCGGCGACGGTATTGCGATCGATCCGACCGGGGACACGCTGCACGCGCCATGCGCCGGGCGCATCGTCGGCCTTCAGTCGACCGGGCATGCGATCACGATCGAGGCGGAAAACGGCGCCCAGATCCTGATGCATCTCGGGATCGACACGGTCGCGCTGGACGGGCGAGGCTTCACCCCGCTGGTCGCGATCGGGGATGAGGTTGCTTCGGGGGATCCGCTGATCCGGTTCGACCTCGACCTGCTGGTCCAGTCGGCGCGGGCGGTCATCACGCCGATCCTGCTGACCGAGACCGGCGGGACCGTCGTGTCCGATATCGCCGCGCCGGGACCGATCGCGGTGGGTGCCGCGCTGATGACGCTGCAACCGACGGCGACATCCGCCGGGGCACCGCAGGAACCGCACGATGCGAGCGGCATCAGCGCGACGCGGACGCTCCGGATCGACCTGCCGCATGGCTTGCACGCCCGTCCCGCCGCGCGCATCGCCGCGCTGGCGCGCGAGCGCGATGCCACGGTGACGATCGCCAAGGGGGATCGCTCGGCCTCCGCGCGCAGCCCGACCGGGATGCTTGGTCTCGGCATCGCGTTCGGTGACGAGATCACGTTGAGCGCGCACGGGGACGATGCCGACCAGGCGCTGGACGCCCTCGTCGCGCTGATCGCCGGCGGCATGGGAGAAGCGCCAGCGACACCAGCGATCCCCTCCCCTTCTCTGCCCCCGTCGCCGGTCCCCGACGATCTGGCGCCCGGCACGATCGGCGGCGTCTGCGCGGCCCCCGGGCTCGCGGTCGGGCCGGTCCGCCAGCACCGGACCGCCGATATCGAGGTTCCTGTACATGGGCGCGGCATCGCTGTGGAAACCCAGGCCTTCGACGACGCGCATAGCCAGCTGGTGCAGGACGTCGCGCGCCAGGCGCTCGCAGCGCGGGGGCCGGCGCAGGCCATCCTTCAGGCGCATGCGGCGCTGCTCGACGATCCGGAACTGCGCGAAGCGACCAATGCGGGTATCGCGCGCGGCGAAAGCGCAGGCCATGCGTGGCGCATGGCGATCCGGCAGCAGGCGGACATCCTCCGCACGGGCGGCAACGCCCGGCTGGCCGAGCGGGCGGACGACCTGCTGGACCTGGAACGACGCCTGCTGGCGCTGCTCGTTGGCGCAGCCCCGACCGCCGACCTTTATGCCGTCGGCACGATCCTGATCGCGGACGATCTGTTGCCGTCCGATCTGATCGCCATTCCGGAAGGGCTGGCGGCCTTGTGCATCGCCCGTGGCGGACCGACGTCGCACGTCGCCATCCTCGCGGCGTCGATGGGCCTGCCGACGCTGGTCGCTGCCGGTGCCGCCGTCCTCGACATCGCCGAGGGCACGCGGATCATCGTCGACGCGAACAAGGGCCGGCTACTGTCGCATCCGACCGCCGACGAGATTGCCGTGGCCGAAGCGCAACAGGCCGCGACCGCGCGCAGGCGCGCCGATGCGCTCGCCACGGCGGCGGCAGCGTGCCACACCGCCGACGGCACGCGGATCGAGGTGTTCGCCAATCTGGGCGCGGCATCCGAAGCCGCACCGGCAGTGGCCAATGGCGCCGAAGGCTGCGGCCTGCTCCGCACCGAATTCCTGTTCCTGGACCGCGACACCGCCCCCAGCGTCGCCGAGCAACATCGAGATTATCAGGCCATCGCCGACGGGCTCGCAGGACGCCCGCTGATCGTCCGGCTGCTCGACATCGGGGGCGACAAGCCGGCCCCATATCTGACGATGGCGGCCGAGGAAAACCCGGCGCTGGGCTTGCGCGGCATTCGCGTCGGGCTGGCGCATCCGGCATTGCTGGAGGATCAGTTGCGCGCGATCCTGCAGGTGCAGCCGATCGGCCAGTGCCGCATCATGCTGCCGATGGTCGCGCGGGTCGAGGAACTGCGCGACGTTCGGCGCGTGCTGGACCGGCTGAGCGCCGAGATGGAGATCGCGACGCCGATCGCGCTCGGCATCATGGTCGAGACGCCCGCCGCCGCGGTCACTGCCGACACGCTCGCGCGCGAGGCGGATTTCCTGTCGATCGGCACCAACGACCTGACGCAATATACGCTCGCGATGGACCGCGCGAACCCCGCAGTCGCCAGCGCGCTCGACGGATTGCACCCGGCGGTGCTGCGCCTGATCGCGCAGACCTGTCGTGGCGGTGCGACGCATGGGCGATGGACGGGGGTGTGCGGCAGCCTCGCTTCCGATCCGCTCGCGGTGCCGATCCTGCTTGGGCTTGGCGTGACCGAACTCTCCGCCGCGCCCGCAATGGTCCCGACGATCAAGGCGCGCGTGCGCGAAATATCTCTCGAGGCCTGCCGCGCGCATGCACAGGCGGTCCTCGCCTGTGCCTCCGCGCCGGAAGTCCGCACGCTCGCCCGACGCTTTGCCTCCGAGGAGACCCCGGCATGAAACCGAACCTTGGCGGACTGCAATCGCTCGGTCGCGCGCTGATGCTGCCGATCGCGGTCCTGCCGATCGCCGGGCTGCTGCTCCGCCTGGGCCAGCCCGACCTGCTCGGCATCCCGTTCATGGGCGCGGCGGGCCAGGCGATCTTCGACCATCTCGGTCTGCTCTTCGCGCTCGGCGTCGCGACCGGTTTCGCGCGCGATGGCAATGGCGCGGCGTGCCTCGCCGGTGTCACCTGTTTCCTGGTGACGACCGAGGCGGGCAAGACCCTGCTGGTGGTGCCGCCGTCAGAACTCGCCGGCTTCACCGGACCCGCGGTCGATCTCGCGACCGCAGCGTGGAAGGCGAAGGTCATGGCCCGCCTCGACGTACCGATCGGCATCCTGTCGGGACTGGTCGGCGGGCTGTTCTACAACCGCTTCTCGGCAATGAAACTGCCCGAATATCTGGCGTTTTTCGGCGGCCGGCGGTTCGTGCCGATCATCAGCGGGCTGGCCGGACTGGTGCTCGCCGCCGTCGTCGGTTTCGCGTTTCACGGGATCAGCGCGGCGATCGACGCGATCAGCCTTGCGGCGACCGGCGCCGGCGCCCCCGGCGTGTTCGTCTTCGGCCTGTTGAACCGCCTGCTGCTCGTCACTGGACTGCATCACCTGCTCAACAACATCGCGTGGTTCGTGGTGGGCGACTTCCACGGCACGACCGGCGATCTGCGCCGCTTCTTCGCGGGCGACCCGAGCGCGGGCAGCTTTATGGCGGGGTTCTTCCCGGTGATGATGTTCGGCCTGCCGGCGGCGTGCCTCGCCATGTACCATGCGGCGCGGGCCGATCGGCGCAAGGCGGTCGGCGGGATGCTGTTTAGCCTCGCCCTGACGTCGATGCTGACCGGCGTGACCGAGCCGATCGAATTCAGCTTCATGTTTCTCGCGCCCGTGCTGTTCGTGATCCATGCGGTGCTGACCGGATTGTCGATGGCGATCATGGACCTGCTCGGGGTCAAGATGGGGTTCGGCTTTTCGGCGGGGCTGTTCGATTATGTGCTGAACTTCGGCAAGGCGACCCGCCCGCTGATGCTGCTGCCGATCGGCGCGATCTATTTTGCGCTCTATTACGGCCTGTTCCGGTTCTTCATCCAGCGGTTCGACTTGCCGACTCCCGGCCGCGAACCACTGTCCGAAACGCTGGTCGCGGTGGCGCCCGTCGCGCCGGGCGGGCGGGGGCAGGCCTTCGCCCAGGCGCTCGGCGGCGCGGGCAATCTTGCATCGGTCGGGGCGTGTACGACGCGGCTACGATTGGTGGTACGCGACCAGGCGCTGGTCGATGACGGGGCGTTGAAGGCGCTTGGCGCGCGCGGCATGATCCGTCCTTCGGCGACCGCGCTACAGGTCGTGCTGGGGCCGGTTGCGGACATCGTTGCGGTCGAGATCCGCGATGCGCTCGCCGCCGGAATTCCGGAGTCCCCCGCCGCGCCGCGCGTCGAGGCTCCGGCCGCAGTCGCGGATCTGGCGCTGGCCATACCGCTCGTCGCGGCGCTCGGCGGGGCCGCCAATATCACGGGCAGCACGCGCCATCACGGCCGCTTGAGGATCGCGCTGCGCGATGCCGCGGTGGCCGACGATGCGGCGCTCGGGGCGTTGCAGTTGCACGGGGTGGCGCGCCCCAGCCAGAACGTGCTGCATTTGCTGGGTGATGACGAACTGCTGGGACGCCTGGCGAACGGCTGAGGCTGGCCGGGCCGCCATCGAACGAGCGCGCCGGCGACCTAGGGTGCGGAGCGGCAGGCTCCTGCGCCTTCGGCCCATCGAGACCGGCCGCAGGTGACCGCGGCTGCGCTACGCCGCCGAAAGCGTCACCGGGCCGACGATGCCCGAGGCGGCATGACTGTCCGCCTCGAGGATCAGGACGATCTGTCGCGCCCCCGCGCCCGGGGCGATCCGCGCGTCGATCGGTGCCGCCGCAACGTCCGCCTTGGTCGCGATGCGCTGGCCGTCGACCCATAGTTCCCCGCGCCCGACGACGGACGCGAAGTGAACCCGCCCCCCGCCCGCGCCGAACGCGCGCCACGGGACGATCGCGGTCCGATAGATCCGCCACCGCCCCCCATCACCGCCGCCGCCGTCCCCGCCGGGTGTTGCCGTTCCGCTGGCGACGAACGCCCAGCTGTTATTGTCGCCGTCGCGTGGCGCGAGGTCGGGCGAGGGCCGTGCGTCGAACGGCATCGATCGCCGCCACTGCGCGATCCGTTGCTGCGGCGCGGTGACCGCCACCTGCGCGGGTGCCGCGATGCCAAGCCGATCGATCGTGATCCGGGCCGGCGCAAGCCCGGGGGACCGCGCCTCGATCACGATGCGTCCCTTGCCGGTGTCCGCCCGGACGATCGCCTGCGCCAGACCGTTGAACAGCGAACGGGCGCCCGCGTCCGCGGCCGACTGTTCGGGTTCGTGACAATTGGGATCGCCATTGCCCAGACCGATGATCGCCGCGCCGGACACCGCGAAACGCACCGGCAGGTTGGCGGTCGGGACATGCCGCCCGCGCGCGTCGATCGCGTCGACCGAAACCGGCTGCGTATCCTCGCCGTCCCCCGCCATCATGCTGCGCGCCGGGGTCAGCCGCAGCGCGACGGGTGCGCCCGTCGTTTCCTGGACGGCGCTGGCCACCGTCCGCCCGCCGCGCGTCGCCACCACTTCGATCCGCCCGGCGACATAGGGAACGCTCCAGCTGTTCCCCATCATCCGGTCGACCGGTTGCGTGCCGAGGACGCGACCGTTCAGGCGAAGCGTGACCTGCTCGACATTGCTCATCACGAAGACGACGATCGGTTGCCCCTCACGTCCCGGCCACGTCCAATGCGGTGCCAGGCTGACGACCGGAGCGTCGTCGACCCAATGCGCGCGATGGATGTCGAATGCGGTCTTGGGGAATCCACACAGGTCGAGAATACCGAAAAAGCTGGAGATGGTCGGCCAGGCATACGGCGTCGGTTCGCCATGATAGTCGAAGCCGGTCCAGACGAACCCGCCCGCGACGAAGGCACGGTCCGCGATCTTCTTCCACGTCGAGCGATGCGTGTCGCCCCAGCTCGTGACCTCGACGTCGTAGGACGAGGCGATATGCCGCGCCGGGTCTCCGCTGAAGGCGCCGCGCGTCTCATACGCGCTGGTATCCTCCGAACTGGTCATCGCGCGGGCCGGGAACATCGCGTGGAAGCGGTCGTAATCGTTCTGATAATAATTGAACCCGGTGACATCGACGACGTTCGCGACCGTGACCGGATCGAAGAACGACCCGTTGAGCGCGGCAGTCACGGGGCGGCTGTCATCGAGCGCGCGCACCGCATGCGCCATCCGGCGCACCATCTCGACCCCCGCCTCGGTCGCCTGCATCGGTTCCTCGTTGAACACCGACCACAGGATGACGGAAGGGTGATTGCGATCGCGCCGCACCAGCCATTCGAGCTGCGCCAGATAATCGGGCGCGGGGTTGAACTGGCGGTTCTCGTCCATCACGACGAACCCCATGCGGTCCGCCAGATCGAGCAGTTCGGGCGCGGGCGCGCCGTGCGAGCAGCGGATCGCATTGCATCCCATCGCCTTCAGCCGCTCGAGTCGCCAGCGCAGCAACGCATCCGGCACTGCCACGCCCACGCCGGCATGATCCTGATGCAGGCAGACGCCTTTGATCTTCACGTGACGTTCGTTGAGGAAAAACCCCTGGGCCGGATCGAACCGGATCGTCCGAAACCCGATCGCCACGCGGCGTTCGTCGACCACCGCGCCGTCGCGGCGCACGCGGGCGACGAGCGTGTATAGCTTGCTCTGCTCGATCGACCAGAGATCGGGGGACGGGACGTCCAGCGTCAGCGTCGCGACCGAGTCCTCGAGCGCGCCGACCACTGCGGACACCGCGGCACGAGCGATCGTATGCCCCACCGCATCCAGCAGCATTGCCTCGACCGTGACCGTCGCCGGCGCATGGTCCACGCTGGTGAGCGTGGCCACGACCGGCACGTGCCAGCGCCCGTCACCATCGCGGCGCGGGTCGGCATGCAGGCCATCGCTCGCAATCGCGACCGCGGCGCGACGGACGAGCCAGGCATGGCGATAGATCCCCGCGCCTTCATACCACCAGCCCTCCATCGCCTGCGCATCGACCCGCACCGCGATGACATTCTCCGCATCGCCAAAGCGCGCGAAAGGGGTCAGGTCGACCACGACGCCGGTGTAGCCCGACCAGCTATGCGCCGCGACGCTGCCATTGACCCAGATCGTCGCATTGGTTGCGATCCCGTCGAACTGCAGCTCGATCTTCTTGCCGCGATCCGCCGGATCCAGACGCAGCGTCCGCCGGTACCAGCCGATCCCGCGCGGCCGATACCCTTGAGAGATATTGGCGGTTTCGACGAACGGTTGTGCTGCAGCCCAGTCGTGCGGAAGGCGCACCGGCAGCCAGTCGGAATCGTCGAACGCCATCGCAGCGGCACCCTGCGCGTTGCCGGCCTTGACGCTGAGATAGGTCTGTTCGTGGTTCGCGGGCGCCACCGCGACGACGTCGCCCTCATGGAACTGCCATCCGCGCTCCAGTCGAACCCGCGCCGGATCGGACTCCGGCAGAACCGGGGGGAGCGCATGGGTCGGACGCGGCATCGGGAGTCCGCCCGCGTCGCCGGAGACGACAGGCCCGGGAAGCCGCGCCAGGCTGCCGCTCGCCACCCCCGCGGCGCTGGCGGCGGAGGCAAGCAGAAGCTGGCGACGGTTCATGACCCTATTCCTTTGGAACGGCGTCGACGGCAACGCTCAGAGATCGGATAGCTCCGCGACGAAATCATAAGCGTCGCCGCGATAATAGGACCGCGTGAACTCGGCCGCGCGGCCGTCCTTGAGGAACCCGCGTCGCTCGATCAGCAGCCCGGGATGGCCGGCATCGACGCCCAGCATCCGCGCATGTTCCGCCCCGAACGGGATTGCACGCAGCCGCTGCAACGCGCGCACCGGGCGACTCCCGGCCTTGTCGAGCGCGGTGTAGAGCGATTCCTCGACCGCACCGATCGTTGGCAGGCAATAGCCGGCGATGGTCGAGAATTCGAGCGCCATCGGCTGCTCGTCGGCAAAGCGGATGCGATGGAAACGATAGACCGGCGTACCCGGGGAAAGACCCAGCGACATCGCTTCCTCGGGATCGACCGTCCCCGTCGTGCGGCTGATCCAGCTGCTCGACGCGGTCTTGCCGCGCGCCGCCATGTCCTCGGAAAAGGACGACAGCTTCGAGAAACTCTTCTCGACGCGCCCGGTGACGAACGTGCCCGCTCCCCGCCGCCGCGTCAGCAAGCCTTCCTCGACCAGCCCGCCGATCGCCTTGCGCACGGTGATGCGCGAAACGTCATAGTCGGCCGCAAGGTCGCGTTCGGCCGGAATCGCATCCCCCTGTGCCAGCAGGTCCTGCCCGATCGCGTCGCGGATCAACTGCTGGAGCTGCAGATACAATGGGGCGGGATTGCCCTCCCTGAACGTGCCGATCTGATGCGTAAATGCCAATGCCCATCCCCCTGGCGAGCATGCGATGCCTCTCCTCGCCCGCATGTCCCTCTTGCCGGGCAGCCTAGTCAATGTCCCGGAGGTGATCAATCGGGATAGTCCCTCCTCAGATTGGTATTCTCGCCATTGTGGAACCTGGCGATTGCAACACCACGGATACCGCCGGACCGCTTGCAAGTGGACTTATATTGGTTACACCCCGTAGCGGGATGCGTTGTAGCGTGACCGAGCGGAGGAACGAGGCATGGCAAATTCTGCGCGCACGCTGGGGCGGTGGCTCGGCGCGATCAGCGCGCTGTGTGCCTGCTCGGCGGCGGTTGCCGCCTCCGCGCCATCCGTGCCGGCCGCGATGCCGCTACTCCCGCTTCCCGCCGAAAGTGCGCCAGCGTCGGGATCGGTCACGGTTGCGACGGGCACCGGCATTGCCACGCCCCCCGGCGATGCGGAAGCCGCATCCGCCGCGCGATTGCTGATCGATCGGGTCGCGACGACGCGCGGGATCGCGCTACGGACGGTGTCGTCGGCAGCGACGATCCGCTTCGTCCGCGACCGCACCATCACGGGACCGGAGGCATATCGGCTCGAGATCGACGCCACCGGGATCCGCATCGCGGCAGCGACCCGCAGCGGCTTTTTCTACGGTGCGATGACGCTGGCGCAGTTGCTCAGCCCGGACCAGGCGTTCGGCCAGCCGGTGACGCTCGCCGGGGTCACGATCGAGGACGCGCCGCGCTTTGCGTGGCGGGGGCTGATGGTCGACGTCGCACGGCATTTCCAGCCGCTGCCGTCCTTGTACCAGATCGTCGACCAGATGGCGGCGGTGAAGCTCAACGTGCTGCATCTGCACCTGACCGATGATCAGGGCTGGCGCTTCGAGGTCAAGCGCTATCCGAGGCTGACCGCGCTCGGCGCGTTCCGGACGCCGCCGTCCGCTGGCGGACCGGCGCCGACGACGCGGATCGGCGGTTTCTATACCCAGGACCAGTTGCGCGCACTCGTGCGGTACGCCAGCGAGCGCGGGATCACGATCGTTCCGGAGATCGATCTGCCCGGACATGCCCAGGCGCTCGTCGCGGCCTATCCCGAGCTCGGCGTGCTGGGCGACCAGCCGGCGGTGTCGCACGATTGGGGGGTGAACCCCTATCTGCTCGACCCCGGGCCAAGGGGCGTCGCGTTCGTCGAGCATGTGCTGGACGAACTGATCGCGGTATTCCCCGGCAGCTACGTCCATCTCGGCGGGGACGAGGCGGTCAAGGACCAATGGGAACGCGCGCCGAAGGTCCAGGCGCAGATCAAGACGCTGGGACTGAAGAACGAGAATGCGCTGCAAAGCTGGCTGATCGACGCATTCGGCCGCTACCTCGCCACCAAGGGACGACGGTTGATCGGCTGGGACGAGATCCTCGAGGGCGGGTTGCCGCCGTCCGCTTCGGTCATGTCGTGGCGCGGCGAACAGGGCGCGGTCGATGCGGCCAACGCCGGGCACGATGTAGTGCTGTCGCCAGCCCCGACGCTCTATCTGGACAATCTGCAAAGCGACCAGGGCGACGAACCGCCCGGCCGGCTCGCCGTCCAGACGCTCGCCGACCTTTACGCCTATGACCCCCTGCCCAAGGGGATCGACGCGGCCCGCGCCAGGCATGTGCTGGGCGCGCAGGCGAATGCCTGGAGCGAATATCTCGTGACGCCGTACCAGATGCAGCATGCGCTGTTTCCGCGCGCGGCGGCGCTGGCGGAAACGACGTGGTCCCGCGCGCCGCGCGACTTCGCCGGCTTCACGAACCGTCTTGCCCGCCAGGTCGCGCGCTGGCGGCGCAGCGGGATCGAGGTGGCGGACAGCGCCTTTGCAGTGACCTATGCCGTGCAGGGCACGCGCGGCGACGCGCTGCGCAAGGGCAAGGTTGCCGTCGCGCTGAGTACGCAGGCGCCGGTGGGAACGATCCGCTACACGCTCGACGGCAGCGCACCGTCCGCCAGGTCGCCAGCCTATCGCGCACCGCTGAACCTGCCCCCCGGCGCGACCATCAAGGCCGCCGCGTTCGATGCCGACGGGCGCGCCACGGCCCACGTTCGCGATTTCGCGACGAGCCGGGCCGCCTTGCTGAACCGCACCCCGGCGGACCTCGTCGCCTGCCCTGGCCAGACGCTCGCGCTGCGGATGCCGTTGACCCCGGATGCCGAAGCCTATGGTCCCGCTTTCCATGTCGCCCTGTTCGACACGTGCAGCGTCTATCCGGCTGCCCCGCTCGACGTGGCGACGGGCTTTACGGTCGACGTCGCGCGGTTTCCGCGTAATTTCGGGCTGGCGCACGAGACGGCCGATGTCCGGCAACACTATCGCGTCACCGCGTTCGGCGAATTGATCGTGTCCCTTGGCTGTCCGGTACAGCAAAAGGGGCCGGCCGGTCCGAGTAGCTTAGCGCCGGTAGTCGTGGCGAGTTTTCCCTTGCCTGACCCGGCGAAGACACCGACGCGCATGACATTTTCGGGTACGCTACCCCGAACGAGGGGGGATCAGGATCTATGCTTCCAATTCACATCGCCGGCCGCCGGCCCGAACTACGCGCTCGCGTCCGTGCAACTGAGCGAGCCCCACTGATGCGCCGGTCGCTGCGAACCGCTTTGCTCGTAGCCCTTCTGGCCGGCATTGCGGCGCCCGCCGTCGCGGCCCCGCGCTCGGCAATGAGTCTCGACGATGGCTGGCAGGCGCGCATCGCGCCGTCCGACGGTACCGCCGTCGCGGCGCATCGCGGCGAGGCGCGCTGGTTCCCGGCCAAGGTGCCCGGCAGCATCCAGCAGGACCTGATCGCGCGGCACCGCGTGCCCGACCCGTTCCTGTCGACCAACGAAGCCGCGATCCAGTGGGTCGGACGGACCGACTGGCAATATCGGCGGACGCTCCAGGTCACGCCGGCGTTGCTTGCGCGGGACCATCTCGATCTGGTGTTCGACGGTCTGGACACCTTCGCCACGGTGACGATCAACGGCCAGACGGCGCTCAGCGCGGCGAATGCGCATCGCCGCTTCCGCATCGACGCCAAGCGCTTCCTGAAAGCCGGCGCGAACGAGATCCTCATCACCTTCGCCGCACCGATCAGGACGCTGCAGCCGATGGTGATGGCGCAACAGCAATCGCTTCCGGGCGAGTATGACTCGGCGTTCGGCGACGAACCCAAGGGACGGCAGACCTCCCCCTACATTCGCAAACCCAAATATCATTACGGCTGGGACTGGGGTCCCCGAATCCTCAACGTCGGACCCTGGCGCCCGGTGCGGCTGGAGGCATGGGACAGCGCGCGGATCGATACGCTGCGCGTCGAGCAGGACGCGCTGTCGGACGCCGAGGCGCGGCTGTCCGCCAAGGCAACCATCCAGGCGGATCGGCCGGGCATTGCGCAGGTCCGCGTCACCCTGACCGCTCCGGACGGGGCGCGGCAGGACGTCGTGCAGCAGATCACGCTGGCGGCGGGCGCGAATGCCGTATCGCTGCCGATCACCGTTGCGCGCCCGGAGCGCTGGCAACCCGTGGGCTATGGCACACAACCGCTGTACCGCGTCACGGCCGCGCTCACCCAGGACGGCACCGCGACCGACACCGCCGAACGCCGCATCGGATTGCGCACGGTCGAGCTGATCCGCGGTGGCGGCGCGATGGGGTTCCGCGTCAACGGCATCCCGATCTTCGCCAAGGGCGCGAACGTCATTCCATTCGACAGCTTCCCGACGCGCGTCACGCCCGCATCGATGCGCCCGCTGCTCACGGCGGCGCGCGACGCCAACATGAACATGCTGCGCGTCTGGGGCGGCGGCTATTATCTCGATGACGCCTTTTACGACATGGCCGACGAAATGGGCCTGATGGTGTGGCAGGACTTCATGTTCGGCGGTTCCGTCACGCCGCCCGACGCCGCCTTCCGCGAGACCGTCCGGATCGAGGCGGAGGAACAGGTCGAACGGATCGGCAATCACCCGTCGATCGTCCTGTGGTCAGGCGGCAACGAAATCCTGGCCGGCTGGGAAAACTGGGGCGATCGCAAGGCGTTCAAGAAAGCCGTCGGCGCAGACGAGCAGGAGCGGATCGGTGCCGGCATGGCGGTGCTGTTCGACCGCGTCCTGCGCGATGCAGTGCTGACCCGCGCGCCGGGCACGCCCTATTGGCCGGGTTCGCCCTCGACCGATTACGACGGCCCGGTCGATACGGATGCCGCCGGGGATCGCCATTTCTGGGACGTCTGGTCCGGGTCCAAGCCGGTCGAGCGCTATCTCGATTCGTGCCCGCGCTTCATGTCCGAATATGGCTTTCAGGCGATGCCCGACATGGCGACGGTCCGCGCGTTCGCGGGCAAGGGGCCGCTGAAACCCGACAGTGCGGTGCTGAAGGCGCACCAGAAATTTCTGGCGGGCGAAGGCAACGACCGGCTGTTGCTGTACATGCGGGACCGGTTGGGCGAACCCCGGGACATTGCCGACTTCGTCTATCTCAGCCAGGTCAACCAAGCCCAGGCGATCGCGCTGGCCGCGCTCCATCACCGTTCCTGCCGCCCGGTGACCATGGGGTCGCTCTTCTGGCAGCTCAACGACGTATGGCCGTCGATCTCCTGGTCGAGCATCGATCATGACGGTCGGTGGAAGCTGTTGCAATTTGCCGCGCGCCGTTTCTTCGCGCCGCAGGTGATCGTCGCCGAACACACCGGGTCGACCACGCGGATCGCGCTCGTGTCCGACGCGACCACGCCGACACCGGCGCGCTGGCGCGTTCGGGCATTCGACATGGTGGGCAAGCCGCTGGCCGAGCAGGGCGCTGCGGCGACCATGCCCGCACTGTCGGCGACCGACGTGGCGAAACTCGACGACGCCACGCTGTTCGCCGGGGCCGATCCCGCGACCAGCTATGCGATGGCCGAGCTGCTCGTCGGCGATGCGGTCGTCAGCCGCGCGATGATCGAGCGCGGGGTTCCCAAGACGATGCACTATCCCGACCCCGGGCTCAGCGCGACCTGGGACGGAAACAGGGTGACGGTTCGCGCCACTGCCTTGGCGCGCGCGGTCATGCTCGACTTCGGCGACGTCGGGGCGCATCCTTCGGATGACGGGTTCGACCTGTTGCCGGGTGAAAGCCGCACGCTCAGCGTAACCTCCAAAGCCTCGCCCAAGGCGCTTGCCGCCGCCCTCACCCTCCGTTCGCTGGGATCCCGTCGATGATCTGGCTCTTGCTCGCGGCCGAAGCCGCTCAAGTCTCGCCCAACCTTGCCACCATGACACCGGAGCAGAAGGCGGCGCAGCTCCAGAGCAGCGCCCCCGCCGATCCCGCGGCCGGGCTTCCGGCATATGACTGGTGGAGCGAAGGGCTGCACGGCATCGCCCGCAACGGCTATGCCACGGTATTCCCGCAAGCGATCGGCATGGCGGCGACCTGGGATGCGCCGCTGGTCAAGCGGATCGGGGATGTCGTCGCGACCGAAGCCCGCGCCAAGTTCAATGCGCAGCCGGTCGGCGCCGATCGCAAGATCTACGAGGGGCTGACGATCTGGTCGCCCAACATCAACATCTTCCGTGATCCGCGCTGGGGCCGCGGGCAGGAAACCTATGGCGAGGATCCGTATCTGACCGGGCGGCTCGGCGTCGCCTTCGTCACCGGCCTTCAGGGGCCCGATCCCGCGCACCCGAAGGTCATTGCGACACCCAAGCATTTCGCGGTGCACAGCGGCCCCGAGGCCGGGCGCGACAGTTTCGACGTCGACCCGTCCCCACAGGATCTGGAAGCGACTTACCTGCCCGCGTTCCGCATGACGGTGACCGAGGGCAAGGCGCAGTCGCTGATGTGCGCGTATAATGCGATCCTCGGCGTCCCCGCCTGCGCCAATGCCCCGTTGATGATCGACCGGCTCCGGCGTGCGTGGGGCTTCACCGGCTTCACCGTCTCGGATTGCGACGCGGTCGCCAACGTCCACATGTTCCATCATTACCGGCTCGATGCAGCGGGCGCGGCGGCGGCTTCGCTCAAGGGCGGGACCGATCTGAACTGTGGCACCACCTACGCGGCGCTGCCCGAAGCGCTGAAGCGCGGGCTCGTCACGCAGCAGGAGATCGATACGGCGCTGGGCCGCGCCCTGTCGGCGCGTCGTGCGCTGGGCATCGCTTACGGCGCGACCAGCCCGTGGTCGCGGATTTCGCCCAAAGAGGTCGGCACGCCCGATCATCACGCGGTCGCGCTCGAAGCGGCCCGCAAGGCGATCGTGCTGCTCAAGAACGAAGGCAACCGGCTGCCGCTCAAGGCGGGCACGCGAATCGCCCTGATCGGTGCCGATGCCGACGATGTCGGCGTATTGCAGGGCAATTATCACGGCACCGCGATCACGCCGGTCACCCCACTGGAGGGGCTGCGGCGTCAGTTCGGCACGGCCAACGTGCGCTATGCGCAGGGATCGCTGCTGGCCGACGGCGCACCCGTGCTGGTGCCGGAAACGGCGTTGCGCGCCAACGGCGCCGCGGGATTGCAGGCCGACTATTTCGCTGCGCCGGGCTTCGCGGGCCAGCCCGTCGTGTCCCGTCTCGAACGCACGATCGATCACGATACCAACCGCGCACCACCCGCCCCCGGGCTCGGCGCGCAGTGGAGTGCCCGCTGGACCGGCGCGCTCGTTCCCCCCGGGGCGGGCAGCTATCGCCTCGTCATCGATGCGCCGGCGTGCTGGAAATATTGCAAGTCCCACGACGCTGCGCGGTTGTGGATCGACGGCAAGCCCTTGGCGGAAGGCGAGATCAAGAAGGGCCAGATCGACGTGCCGTTCACCAGCGACGGACGCGCGGTCTCGTTCCAGCTGGAACTCGACCACGTCAGCGACGATAGCGGCGTACGGTTGATGTGGCTGCCGCCGGCAGAACCCTTGATCGCCGAAGCCGTTGCTGCCGCCAAGGCGTCCGATGTCGTGGTCGTCTCGGTCGGCCTGTCGCCCGACCTCGAGGGGGAGGCGCTGTCGATCAGCGTTCCCGGCTTCGTCGGCGGCGACCGTACCGACATCGCGCTGCCGTTTGCGCAGCAACGGCTGATCGCGGCGCTCAAGGCGACCGGCAAGCCGCTCGTGCTGGTGCTGACCAGCGGCAGCGCGGTCGCGCTCGACCCGAACGACGCCGACGCGATCCTCGCCGCCTGGTATCCGGGTGAATCGGGCGGCACCGCGATTGCCGAGACGCTGGCCGGGCGCAACAATCCTTCGGGGCGCCTGCCGGTCACCTTCTATGCCCGCACCACCGACCTGCCCGCCTTCGTCGACTATGGCATGAAGGAGCGGACCTATCGCTACTTTACCGGCACGCCCGCCTGGGGCTTCGGCCATGGGCTCAGCTATACGCGCTTCGGCTATACCGCGCCGGTCTCGACCCTCCGGGTTGCGGCCGGTCAGCCCGCGACCGTCCGCGTCCGCGTCGCCAATACCGGACCGCGCGACGGCGAGGAGGTCGTGCAGGCGTATCTCGTCCCGACCGTAAAGCCGGTCGGCGGGATGACGTCCCCCGTGCTGCAGCGTCAGTTGGTCGGGTTTACCCGGATTGCCATCGCCAAGGGCAAGAGCCGCGAGGCGGCCTTCACGCTCGATCCGCGCAGCCTGAGCCTCGTCGCGCACGATGGCACGCGGACCGTCGAACCGGGCAGCTATCGCCTGTTCGTCGGCGGCGGCCAGCCCGACACCGCACCGGGCGCATGGATCGACCTGACGATCACCGGGACTCGCCAGGAGCTGCCGAAATGATCCTCACCCGGCGCGAGGCGCTGGTCGGTGGCGTGGCTGGTGCCACCCTGGCGGCATCCCCGGCGCTGGGGACTGTCCCTTTTCCGAGCCAGCGCCCCGATGCCAGCGCGCGCCGCTTCACCAGTCGCGCGGTCGAACGCGAGATCGCGCGCGTCTCGGCGAAGATCGGCGACGCGAAGCTGCGCTGGATGTTCGCCAATTGCTACCCCAACACCCTCGATACGACGGTGCGCTTGCGCACGATCGACGGCGCGCCCGATGCCTTCGTCATCACCGGCGACATTCCCTGCCTGTGGCTGCGCGATTCCTCCGCACAACTGACGCCCTATCTCCACCTCGCACGCGAGGACGCGCCGCTCCGCACGGTGTTCCGCGGCCTGATCGCGCGACAGGCGCGCTCGATCCTGATCGATCCCTACGCCAACGCCTTCATGGAGGATCCGTCCGCCAAGACCACGCTCAGCTGGGCGCTGACCGACAAGACCGAGATGAAACCCGGCGTCGCCGAACGCAAATGGGAGATCGATTCCCTGTGCTATCCGATGCGGCTAGCGCATGGCTATTGGCAGGCGACCCGCGACCCAACCCCGTTCGACGCGCGCTGGGCGGCGGCAGCCCGGCTGAGCATCGCGACCTTCCGCGCGCAGCAGCGCAAGGACGGTCCAGGCCCCTACCGTTTCTTGCGCGTCAGCGACCGCAATATCGAGACGATGCCGCTGGAAGGCCTTGGCAACCCGTCGCGCTCCGTGGGGTTGATCCACTGCGGTTTTCGCCCGTCGGACGATGCCTGCCTCTACCCTTTCCTGATCCCGGCCAACCTGTTCGCGGTGACGGTCCTGCGCGAGCTTGCCGTCGTCGCGCAGGGTGCGTGCGGTGACGCGGCGCTGGCGCAGGAGGCCACCGCGCTGGCCGACGAAGTCGCGCGGGCGCTCGCCGAGCACGGCCGGATGCGGCTGCGCGACGGCAGCGACGTGTGGGCCTATGAGGTCGATGGCTTCGGCAATGCGATCTTCATGGACGACGCCAACGTGCCGTCGCTTTCGGGACTCGGCTACCTCGGCTGCGTTGCGCCGAACGATCCGCTATGGCTGCGCACGCAGGCCGCGGCGTGGAGCCCGGCCAACCCGTATTTCTTCAAGGGCAAGGCGGGCGAAGGCATTGGCGGCCCGCATGTCGGTCTGCGCCAGATCTGGCCGATGTCGCTGATCGTCCGCGCGCTCTCGAGCGATGACCCGGCGACGATCCGCGCCTGCCTGAAGACGTTGCGCGATACCGATGCCGGCACCGGCTTCATGCATGAGACGTTCGACCAGGACGATCCCGCGCAGTTCACGCGTTCCTGGTTCGCTTGGGCCAATGGCCTGTTCGGAGAGCTGATCGTTCGCATCGCCCATACCCGCCCCGCCTTGCTGGAAGCCCCGCTGTGACCATCGACCGCCGTACCCTGATCGGAAGCTCCGCCCTCGCGCTGCTCGCCGGCGCGCTGCCCGCACGGGTCGTCGGCAGGCCGACCGTGCCGCGCACCGCGCCCAACCTGTTCGTCGGCACCGGCGGTGACGGCCATACCTACCCCGGCCCGACGCTGCCGTTCGGCATGGTGCAACTGGGGCCGGATACCGATGTCGAGCGCTGGGCGACGTGTTCGGGCTATCACCACGGCGACGGCTCGATCATGGGGTTCAGCCACACCCATCTGTCGGGCACGGGAATCGGCGACATGCTCGACGTGCTGGTGGTGCCGACGACCGGACCGGTACAGTTGCTGCCGGGGCCGCTCGACAATCCCGATGCGGGCTATCGCCAGCGCTATGCGAACGAAGCCGCCGAGCCAGGGTCGTACCGCGTGCACTTGGAATCCGGGGTCGCCGCCGAGCTGACGACGACCGAGCGGACCGGCTGGCATCGCTACACTTTCCCTCGCGGGGCGGGGCACGTGCTGATCGACCTGTCACATCTGGTCCACGATACCTCCGACTCGGCGCCGCTGATCGACGACGCAACGCTTGCGATCGATGCGGACGGGACGATCACCGGCGGCCGACGGGTGTTCCGCTGGGCGAAGGGCCGGCGGATCCATTTCGCGCTGCACTGTTCGCGGCGGCCGGACCGTGTCACCTTCTACGCCGACGGCGATACCGAGCAGCCCGCTGGGACGCAGCGGATTGCCGGCAAGCGCCTCAAGATGGTGCTCCACTGGACCGATGCGGGGGCAGCACCGATCGTGCTGCGCTGTGGCATCTCGGGCGTCGACGTCGCGGGCGCACGCGCGAACCTGGCGGCCGAAGCGCGCGACTGGGATTTCGACCGGGTCTTGCGGACGGCGCGCCAGCGCTGGGCAGAGGCGCTCGGCGCGGTACAGGTCACCGGCGGCAGTGCCGACCAGCGCACGATCATGGCGTCCGCGCTGTATCACGCGCAATTGGCCCCGACGCTGTTTTCCGATGTCGACGGTCGCTACGTCGGTCTGGACGGGCAGATCCACACCGCTCCGCGCGGCGGGGCGGCCTATAGCAGCTGGTCGCTGTGGGACACCTACCGTGCGCTCCACCCGTTGCTGACGCTGATCGCGCCGGAACGAACCAAGAGTTTGATCGACGACCTGATCCGCCAGACCCAGCAATCGCCGTTCGGCCCGCTCGTCTGGCCATTGCAGGGGAAGGAAACCGGCACGATGATCGGCTGGCACGGCGTCGTCCCGCTGGCCGAGGCGCAGGCGAAGGGCATCCCCGCCGATTACGCCGCCGCCTGGCCCGCGACCGCCAGGCGCAGTTTCGATGTCACCGCCCCCGACAAGGACAACAGCCTCGGGCGCGATCTGTACGACCGGCTGGGCTACGTCCCGGCGGACGCCGTGTTCGAAAGCGTCAGCCGGACCCAGGAATATGCCTATGACGACTGGGCATCGTCGCATCTCGCGCGCACCGCGGGGGCGGGCGCGGCGGCCGATCGGCTGCTCAAGCGGTCCGGCAATTGGCGCAACGTGATCGACCGCGAGACCGGCTTCGCGCGCCCGCGCTTTACGGACGGCAGCTGGTGGACGCCCTACGATCCGATCCAGCTGGGGCACATGCCCAAACCGTGGTGGCGGGATTATACCGAGGCGAACGGCTGGCAGGCGACCTTCCTCAACCAGCACGACATCTATGGCCGGATCGCGCATGTCGGCGGCGACGCGGCGTTCGCGGCAAAGCTCGACGCGTTCTTCTCCGCACCCTCCACGCTACCCAGGAATGCGCCACCCGACATTTCCGGCATGCTCGGGCAATATGCGCACGGCAACGAACCCGACCAGCATGCCGCGTATCTTTATGCCTATGCCGGCCAGCCGTGGAAGACGCAGGCGATGGTGCGGCGGCTGTGCGCCGAAATGTATCGCAACGCGCCCGACGGCATCATCGGCAATGACGATTGCGGCCAGATGAGCGCATGGTTCGTCTTTTCTGCGCTCGGCTTCTATCCGGTCGACCCGGTCGAGGCGGCCTATGTGTTCGGTGCCCCGCTGTTCGACCATGCGACGGTGCGGGTCGGCGCGGGTCGCACGCTGACGATCGAGGCACCCGGCAATCGTGCCGATACGCCCTATGTCACGGCGGTCACGTGGAACGGCAAACCCTGGACCAGGAGCTGGATCGACCATCGCACGCTGAGCGCGGGCGGCACGCTGCGCTTCACCATGTCGGCCACGCCCAACCGAGATTTCGGCGCCGCACGCGCCGATCGCCCCCCATCCTTCGGCCATTCGGCCTGATCCCGGAGATCCAGATGCCTCATCCCTCGCGCCGTGGCGTGATCGCCTCCGGCCTCGCCGCCACCTCCCTGCCCACGCTCGCCACCCCTGCGCTCGCCAGGGCAACGGCGGGCGCCCCGGCGCCCTGGGGCGCAACGCCCTCGGCGCGCCAGCGCGCATGGCACGAGCGCCAGCAATATGCCTTCATCCATTTCTCGATCAACACCTTCACCGACAAGGAATGGGGGTATGGCGACGAGGATCCGGTGCTGTTCAACCCGACCGACTTCGCGCCCGACCAGATCGTCGCGGCGGCCAAGGCGGGGGGGATGACCGGGATCATCCTGACCGCCAAACATCATGACGGCTTTTGCCTGTGGCCGACGTTGCTCACCGAACGCTGCATCCGCAACACACCGTACAAGCACGGCAAGGGCGACATCGTCGGCGAAATGGCAGCGGCGACGCGGCGCGCCGGGCTCGCGTTCGGACTGTACCTGTCGCCATGGGACCGACATCATCCCGACTATGGCCGCCCGGCCTATGTCGACTATTTCCGCAAGCAAATCGTCGAGCTCTGCACGCGCTACGGCGCATTGTTCGAATTCTGGTTCGATGGCGCGAACGGTGGCGACGGCTATTACGGTGGCGCGCGCGAAACCCGCAAGATCGACGCGCCGGCCTATTACGACTGGCCAACGACGATCGCGCTGGTGCACAAGCATCAGCCGATGGCGTGCACCTTCGATCCGCTCGGCGCGGATATCCGGTGGGTCGGGAACGAGGACGGCGTTGCGGGTGATCCGTGCTGGCCAACCATGCCCAACCATCCCTACGTTCAGTCCGAGGGCAATAGCGGCGTACGCGGTGCCCCCTTGTGGTGGCCTGCCGAGACCGACGTGTCGATCCGTCCCGGCTGGTTCTACCACGCCGACGAGGACGGCAAGGTGAAGACCCCCGAACGCCTGCTGAAGCTGTTCGACGAATCGGTAGGGCGCGGCACCAACCTCAACCTCAACCTGCCGCCCGATCGGCGCGGCCGGATCCCGGACACCGACGCCGCCGTCCTCAAATCGTTCGGTGCGGCACAGGCGACGACCTATGCCACGAACCTGGCGCTCGGCGCGGTCGCGCACGCGAGCGCGGAACGCGGCGCGGCGTTCGCCGCCGCGCATGTGCTCGACGGAAACAGCGACAGCTACTGGTCCACGCCCGATGCAATCCACACGCCGACGCTGACGCTGGACCTGCCGCCGGGGCGGAGCTTCGACCTGATCCGGTTGCGCGAACATCTGCCGCTCGGCGTCCGCGTCACCCGCTTTGCCATCGATGCCGAGGTCGATGGGACGTGGCAGACGCTGGCCGAGCATCAGGGCATCGGCGCGCAACGCATCATCCGCCTGCCCCGCCCGATCGCCGCGCGTCGGCTCCGGCTGCGGATCCTGGAGGCACCCGCCTGCCCCGCGATCCGCGAATTCGCCCTGTTCCGGCAGGCCGCGCCCGTCGCCGTCGTCCCGAGCACCAGGACCGACCCGACGATCCTGTCGACCGCCGGCTGGCGGATCGTTGCCGCCTCGGCCCCCGGTGCCGAGGCGCTGCTCGACGATGACGCGGCGACGCGCTGGACGACGCCCGCCCCCGGCGCCGGCAAGCCGGCAAGCGTCACGATCGACATGGGGCAGCAGGTCCGGCTCGGCGGGATCAGCATCACGCCATCCCGGACGCTCGACACGGGCGTTGCCCCCCCGCGCGACTATAGCTGCGAGACGAGCACGGACGGGACGCATTGGGAAGCGGCCGGCGCGGGTGAACTCGCCAACATTGCCTATGCGCTGGCCACGCAGCGCCTCGCCTTCGCCAGGCCGCGCCCCGCACGGTGGCTGCGCCTGTCGTTCGGGGCGACCGCGGTTCCTGCGGCGTCCCTCGCCCTGGCAGGCGTCGGCGGCTTCATCGCGCCGCGATGACGTTGCCGGGGCGCAGATGCCGCGGCAGGGTGACCCAGCGGAATGCGGTCACCCGGTTCACAAGGCGCCTTGCGGTGCCGGAATGACCGCGGATGTTGCGCCCCGGTCCGCGTTGGCGCAGGGGAACGGTCCCTCTCCGGCGGACCTGTGATGCCTGTGTTGACGACCTGCCTGCGCCTGATCGCGACCGCATTGCTGCTCCTGAGCGGCAGTGCGGCGGTCGCTCAAACCCCGTCGGTCGCGGCGCTATCCCTGCAACTGCGGCAGGCCGAGGTCGACTTGCGCGCGGTCGACGCATCGCTCGACGACCGCGTCGATGCCGATGCGCAGAAAGCACTGCGCAGCCGCGCGCTCGCCGCGCAACAGGTCGCGACCGATGTCACCAGCCAGCTCCAGCAGCAGGAAACCCTGATCGATGCGCGGATCGCGGGGCTTGGGCCGATAACACCCGGCGTCAGCGAACCGCTCGAGATCAGCGTGCAACGCAAGAGCCTGGCCCAGCAGCGCAGCGTGATCGATTCCTCGATCAAGCGCGGGGGCCTGGCGAATGTCGAGGCAGGGCAGCTGCTCGACGAGATCGACCGCAGTCGCGCGGAACAGTTCAACGAAAAGATCACGGCCCAGGTCGCTTCGCCCGTCACGCCCGCCTTCTGGCGCGCGATCGTCCAATCGTTGCCGCGCGACCTGCGCCGGACCGGGCTCTTCGTATCGCAGGGGACGCAGCAGATCCGTGCGCAATGGCATGGTAGCCTGCCCTGGCAGATGGTGCTCGGCATCATCCTGGGTCTCGTCTTGCTGTTCCCCGTGCGCGTCCGCGCGCGCAGCATCGGTCAGCGCCTGCTGGTCGAAAGCGCGCCGGGACACCGCGTCCGACGGTCCGCCAATGCATTGTGGCGGGTCATCGTGGGAACGCTCGCGCCGCTGCTCGCGGCGGCGGCGCTGGCACAGGGACTCCGCTGGTCGGGATTGCTCCCGACGCGGTGGAGCAGCTTGCTCGACGCCTTCGTCTCGGCAACGGGGTTCTGCGCGTATACCGCCGCCGTCAGCGGTGCGTTGTTGATGCGCAACGGCGCGTCCTGGCGTGTCGCGCCGATCGACGACGAAACGGCCAGCGCGCTACGCCCCTTGTCCTGGGTCCTCGCCGGCCTGTCCTTTGCCAGCATCGTGGTCGGTGCCTTCAATACGGCAATCGGCGCCAGCCAGGCCGCCCTGATCGCGACACAGGCGCTCAACGCGTTGCTGCACCTGTTGCTGATCATCGTCTTCCTGGTCGTCCTCGGACGCCTGCGCGCCAAGCGGGCCGAAACCGAAGAACCTCAAAACGTCAAGACCAGCGCGGGGATCGGGCTCGGGACGCTGCTCGCCTGGGTGCTGGTGGCGACCGCGCTGGTCGGATTGCTGCTGGGCTATATCGCGCTCAGCCTGTTCGTCGCCTGGATGATCGCCTGGGCCACCGTGCTCGGCACGACGCTGTACCTGCTGACGGCCGCCGTCGACGACGTCGCCACAAGCATGTTCGTGCGCGACAGTCGGCTGGGAGTCACGCTGACCCGTGCCCTTGGCGTCCGTCCGAGCATGGTCGACCAGTTCGGCGTGCTGCTTTCCGCCTTCCTGCGCGTCGCGCTCGTGCTCGTGGCGCTGAGCCTGCTGGTCACGCCGTTTGTCGGCACGACCGGATTCGGCACGGTGTTCGGCCGATTGGGCGTGCTTGCCCAGGGCGTCGAGTTCGGCGGCGTCTCGATCGCGCCGGCCAACATCCTGCGCGGCATCGTCGTGCTGTTCATCGGCCTCGCACTCGTGCGCGGGTTCATGGGTTGGCTCGAGACGCGTTACCTGCCGATCACGGATCTCGATGGAAGCGGTCGCAATTCCGTCAGCCTCGTCGCGCGCTACGTCGGCATCGCGGTCGCCTTCATCTGGGCGCTCGCCTCGCTGGGGATCGGGGTCGAGCGCGTCGCGCTGCTGTTGTCGGCCCTGTCGGTCGGGATCGGATTTGGCCTGCAGGCGATCACCCAGAATTTCGTCTCGGGGCTGATCCTGCTCGCCGAGCGTCCGATCAAGATCGGCGACCTCGTCCGGGTGGGGAACGACGAAGGTGACGTGAAACGGATCAGCGTACGCTCGACCGAAATCGAGCTTCCCGATCATTCGACGCTGATCGTACCGAACTCGGAACTGATCACCAAATCGGTCCTCAACAAGACCTTGTCCAATCCGCTCGGGCGGATCCAGATCAAGTTTTCGGTACCGCTCGAAAGCGACGCGCCGGCCGTGAAGGCAATGGTGCACGAAGCCTTCGCCGGGGAAAGCGCCGTGCTGGACGATCCGGCCCCGGCGGTGTTCATCGATGCGATCATGGACGGGCGGATCGAATTCAACTGCTTCGGCCACGTCGTGCACCCGCGGGCCGCTTATGCGGCGCGGAGCGCGGTGCTGATGACGTTGCTCGAACGCTTTCGCAAGGAAGGGATCGACATCGGGACCGTGCCGCAGCGGATCGAATGGATTTCGCCGCAGACCCTGGCACCCCCCGCCACGGACTGACGGACGCACAGGCGGCGCGAAGGCGGGACCAAGCGCAGCAACGCCCGATTGGCCGGCCGGAGCCGGCTACGGCCACGGAATATCAGGAAGACTGCCGCGAAAGGCGCTGGGGGTTGAACCCCAGCGTTGCGGATATGGCATCGGCGGCGCCGCGCAGCAGCGTTTGCCCTGTCTCGAAATCGACCTTCTGCGACCCGTCGATCAGCTCGAGAAACGGGATCGTCAACGCGCCCATCGCCATGCCGTCAAACCCGAAAACCGGGAAACTGATGTCGGTCACGCCATGCGTGATCGGGCTCGTCCGCCGGTCGAACCCGCGGGACCGGATCGTGGCCAGTCGCTCCGTCAGCATGGCGCGATCGATCGCGGCATCCTGCAACGCCTCGGCCTGCGCGATGACGGGATCCACGCGGTCCGCCGCAAGGAACGCAAGGATGACATGCCCCGAACAGCTGCGCAGGATATCGATCGTCGCGCCGAGCCGAAGCGAAAACCCGCGCGTACCGGGGTTTTCCTCGCGCGCGATCACCAACCCCTGTGCGCCGTTGAGCACGACCAGATGGCAGGACTGGCCGGTATCGAGTGCCAGCCGCCGCATTTCCGGCATCGCGGCGTCGACCAGATTCTGCGCCGGCGTGGCGCGATAGGCCAGATCGAGCAGCTGATAGGCGACCGTGTACCGATCCGACTTTGCGGACTTCTGCAGATAGCCGAGCTGTTCCAGAACGATGACGATGCGGAACAGTTCGCCAACCGAGCGATCGAGATACGTCGCCATTTCGCTGACCAGCGCCCCGTCAGGGTGGCTGGAAAGCATGTTGAGGATCTCGAACGCCTTTTCGATCGCTGGCGCAGCGTAAGTGCCCTTCGGGCCCGGTCGGATCATCGTGCTACCTCGGTCATGCGCCGAGCATGACGGCGAACGGGGACCGCGGTCAATCCGGCAAACCCGCCAAAGCCGACAACGCGACCGTCCGTGCAGGCGCAGCAATCGGCCCAGGCGCGGCGCGGCCGGCCCGCGGACCTCCGGTTAGCGCGCACCGAGCCCCGCGAGACGCGCCCGGACCTCGTCTTCCGACACGATCTCGATGACACCCCCGCCCCGCCGCAATGCGTCGACCCGCCGGTATTCGGCATGTGCCGTCACATATTGCCCAAACGGCTGGTGGTTGCTGATGACGAGCTGCGTCGTGGTTGTTCCAACGGATGCCACCACGCGCGCACCGGCCGCCGCGAGCAGCCTGGCCAACGCTCCGTCTCGCGGCGCGCCGAGAATCGCGACCCGCTCCCCCTTCAGCGGGCCGCCCGCCGCCGCCTTGGGCGCGGGTCCGGCGCGCCTCCGGGACGGTGCAAGCCAACCGGCGAGATCGATGCCCGTATGCTCGATCGCCCGGACGATCACCATGCCCGCCGCCCGCGCGTCGCTCAGCGCATCGTGATGCTTATGGCGAACCCCCAGGAATTTCGTCAGCACGTTGAGCCGGTGGCTCGGCAGTTCGGGCCACGCACGCTTCGCCACGCGCACGCTGTCCAGCCAGGTCGTTTCAATCTCCGCGCGGTCATGCACCCGACAGGCCGCCCCCAGCGCCCCCTTGTCGAAAAACGAGTGGGCCACGGTGATACGGCCGGAAAGATGGCCATCGATGGTGGCGTGAACGGCGCCGAAGGTCGGCGCGCCTGCGATATGATCGCCGGTTATCCCGTGCACCCGGATATTGAACGAAGAGAACCGGTCGAGGGGATCGATCAACGTCTCATACTCGAAGACCTCGACCCCGTTCTTGAAACCGACGATGCCGATCTGGCAAATGCTGCTGACGCTGGAGCAGGACGTCTCGACGTCGACGACGACGAAATCGGCGTCGGACTTTCCCAAGGGTGTCGGGAGGACGGCAGGAAGCGGGTTTTCGATCGGACGCATGGTTGGCGCCATATCCTGCCCCGGCGCAAAACACATCGGGTGATTGCGGCCGCCGGGCATCCGATCGGCCCGGCCTAGCGCCGGTAGTCGCGCCACAGCCACGCGAGCGCGTCCGGCAGCGTCTGCATGATGACGTCGCCGTCGACGTGCCCGGCATCGGCCGCAACGACGTAGCGGTAATCGTAGCGCCGGGCCTCCAACGCCGCTGCCATGCGGTCGTTCGCGAGCGGCCAGTTATGAAACGTGCCTTCCGGATCCTGCCAGTGGAGATCGTGCGCCCCCACCTCCATCCAGACGCGGATCGGCTTGCGGGTGGTTTCCGGAATGAGGTGGGTCGCATAGTCCCACGCTCCATGCGGAGTCCGGGGATCGACGGGCGCGGCCTGGTTCACGAACGTGCCCGAATAGGACAGCACCTTGCGATACCATTCGGAGTGATACCACGCCATCGCGAAGGCCGCCGCCGCCCCGGAGCTGCCGCCCATGGTCGCACGGCCCTCCGGGTCGCGCGTAAAGCGGACGCCGTAGAGGCGCGTGACCTGCGGCAGGACTTCCTGCTCCACGAACTCGGCATAGCGGCCCGACATGGTGTCGTATTCGAGACCGCGCTCGGACCCCTGCGCGTCTCCGCCACCGGACTGGATCAGGACCACCACGATCGACGGCACGCGGTGCGCAGCGATGAGGCCGTCGAGCGCCGCCGCCACGCGCGCAACATAGTCGCGCCCGTCCTGCACGACCAGCAACGGCGCTGCGGTTCCCGGACGGTAGCCGGCCGGCGTATAGACGAAGACCTCTCGCCGATAAGGGCCAGGCTCCGACTGCTGGTCCGCGGGCGCGGCCAGCCGATTGCCATAGGCGTCGCGGCGGCGTGTGGTCGCGGTGTCGAGCTGCCGGATGCCCGGATAGATCCGGCTATCGGCCGATCGCAGGATGAAGCTCCTGATCGTGCCGTGCGGAATGTCCGCGCGGGCCGTGAGCTCGGGTGCGTCGTGGTAGGGCAGCGCGATATGGCGGGTGTCGGCCTGCGCCGGGACGGTGCCCGCCAACAGCAACGCCAGGATGATCGCCGGTCGCTTGCGCATCGATGCCGCTCCATGATCCATGCCGTCGCCCGGCACGCCTGCCGATGTGCATCAAGTCTGCGGCCGCGCCAATGGCCGGTTGGCCAGTGGAGCAAAAAGCCGCTGCCCGATCCGTGTCGCGCGCCTGCGCGTCGAGGACCGTCTCAGTCGGATGAGGATGCCCGGATCGCGTCGCCGGCATGGGCTGCGGCCCGGTTGATCAGCTCGACCATCGCGGCATTGCCTTGCCCGGCCGCGATGCTGGCAAGGCTATTGCCCCCGGCATCGACCACGTCGGCTTCGGCGCCCGCCGCGACCAACATCTCGACGATCGCGCCATGGCCGAACATGACCGCGTTCATCAGCGCGGTCTGGCCGGCCAGATTGCGCATATTCGCGTCCGCACCCGCATCGAGAAGAAGCCGGGCGATGGCGGCATAACCCTTGAACGCCACGCCCATCAGGGCGGTATTGCCGCGCGCGCCATCTCCCGCATCGGCATCCGCACCATGCTCCAGCAGCACCGTCGTGGCGGCAGGGTGCCCGTTATAGCTTGCCAGGATCAACGGCGTGTACCCCTTGGCATCCCGCGCATCCACGTCGGCGCCGGCCTGCAGCAGTGCCGGGATGACGTCGTCCCGTCCGAGGCGTGCAGCCTGATGCAACAAGTCCTGGAGCCGCTCGGGGGATGGCAAAGGCGGCAGTTCGGCCTTCGTATGTGCGTCTGACACCGGAATTCCTCGCAAGTCTGGTATCGGGAACGATCCGCACGGCCGAGCGGCTCCCCCGACCGTCAAGAAAATCGCCGGGACGCAGCATGCCCTCGTGCCGGAACCGTAATTCAGTCGCGCGGTCAGATGGCGGTTGCCATGGCGGCACGGCTTCTCGCAAGATGCAGGCATGCTCATATCCCTCGTCGCGCTCGCCGCTGCCGTCTCCCCGATCTCGGCCGATCGGATCAAAACCGATGTCAGGACGCTGTCGTCCGATCCGTTCCTCGGCCGGGGGCCGGGCGAAGCGGGTGAGGACAAGACGATCGTCTACATCGCCCAGCAGTTCGCGGCGGCGGGACTCGAACCTGCCGGCGACCATGGCAGCTGGTACCAGGACGTGCCGCTGGTCAGGCTCGACCGTCGCCCGGGCGCCACCTTGACCCTGCAGTTCGGGGACTGGCACCGGTCCTTGGCGCTGGGCCGCGATGCGACCCTGGGTTTCCGCAATCCGGGCGACACGAAGCTCTCGGGCGCGCCCCTGGTGTTCGCCGGGTACGGGATCGTCAACGCGCGCCTGGGATGGGATGCTTACGCCGGCATCGACATGCACGGAAAGGTTGCGGTCGTGCTGGCCAACGATCCCGACTTCGAGGCCGGGCGCGATCTCGGCTTCGAGGGGCGCAGGCTCGCCTTTGAAGGCCGCGTCGGCGAGAAGTTCGCGGCCGCGGCCAAAGCAGGTGCGGCAGGCGTCCTGGTGATCCACGAGGATGCGGCGGCGAGCTATCCGTTCCTCCAGCTGGCCAGCGGCGACGCCTTGCCGACCATGGTGATCGCACCGCTTCAGCCCTCTGCCGGCTTCATGCTGTCCGGTTGGCTCAGGAATGACGTCGCTGTCGAAATGCTCAGCCACGCGGGGCTCGACCTCGCCGCGCTGAAGGTCCGGGCGCGCGATGCGGCGTTCCGCGCCTTCCCGCTCCGCGACGGCAGCGTCACGGCAAGCGGAAGCGCCACCGCAACGTCGATCGTCAGCCATAACGTGCTCGGCAAATTGCCCGGGGCAAGCCGGCCTGACGAGACCGTTCTCTATGGCGCGCATTGGGACGCAAACGGGCAGAACGGTCCGGTCGCGGGCGACGGCATTCGCAACGGCGCGGTCGACAATGCCACCGGTACGTCGGAACTCATCGAGGTTGGCCGCGCGATCGCCCGAGGGCGGCGGACCGCGCGAACCGTGGTCTTTGCGGCCTGGACCGCCGAGGAAAAGGGGCTGCTCGGGTCCGAATATTACGCCGCCCACCCGATCTACCCGCTCGCCACGACTGCGGCGGTGATCAACCTGGACCCGCATGTGGTGCTGCCCGCGGCACGGGACATCGAGCTGATCGGCGGTGGCCGCGTGTCGCTCGAAGCCGATCTGCGTCGCGTCGCGGGCGCCCATCGTCTGAGCATCGTCGACGAGCCGGCGATCGAGGCCGGATGGTACTTCCGGTCGGACCAGTTCTCCTTCGCCAAGCGTGGCGTCCCCGCCATCACCTTTCGTGCAGGTCGAAACCTCGTCGAAGGCGGGACCGCGAAAGGCGCCGCCCTTGTCGCCGACTACAATGCCAGCCGCTACCATCAGCCGAGCGATGCGTTCGAGCCGTCATGGTCGTTCGCGGGCACCGTCCAGGAAGCGACCGTGGCGTACGAACTCGGCGTACAGGTGGCGAATGCCGCCACGTGGCCAAGCTGGAACACCGGCACCGACTATGCGACGCTTCGTGCGGCGACCAACGGCGACCGCAAGGTTTTGCAATAGGGTTTGAAAACCCGTTCACGCCGATCCGCCGCGAGGATCCCCCTGCTCGTGCCGCGCGCATCGCAAGCCGTTGCCGCCCTCCGGCCACCGGAAGCACCCCCTGAGCCGCCGGCCGTCGCCGACAACGCCGACGCGTGAACCTTGGCTGCACAGTGCATTCAGGCCGTGCGCATCGGCTCGGCTGCATATCATCGTCATCGGCCGTTTGCCGATGAGGAGAGAGTTCATGTTTCGCAAGCTGATCCTGACCGCGTCGCTTGGCGTTTCGGCGCTGGTCGCGGTCGTTCCAAACGTCGCCGCCGCGCAGAGTTACGGACGCTGGAACGCGCAATATTATTCCGGCGATGGCTATCGCGATCGTCACGACGACGACAGGCGCGGTTACGACGATCGCGGCGGGTATCAGGAGCGCCAACGGTGGATTGCCCATCGCCGCTGGGAGCAGGAACATCGTCGCCGGGAATGGCAGCGCGAGCACTGGCGCGATGGCTACGACCGCCACGATGGCTGGAACCAAGGTCGGGGCCGCTGGGAAGGCCGCGAGGACTATTGAGTTCCCTCGATCCGACGAAGGTGCGCCCGGTCAGCAATGGCCGGGCGTTCCCGTATCGGGCGCGTTGCCCTCAGTGGCCCGGATGCCGCCAGCGGACTCGATGGTCCGCCCGACAGACCGCTCAGACCGAACGCACTTCGACCTCGGTCTCGGCACCGTCCCACTTTCCCGTGAGTCCAGGCACTTCATCGAGCTGTCGCAGGGCATCGAAGCGCCCGCGTTCCTCGCGATACCGAACGATCTCGAAGCCGTGGCCCTTCAGTTGCGAGACGGCGTCCAGTTCCTGGGCGGTGGCGGTGTTGAGATCGATCATCTTTCCCTGATGCCGCAGTAGCCAGCGATCGGCAACGCCTGTCGGAATTGCCCCGATGCAGCGCGCTCCTTGGAGTCCGCCGAAAGCACCAGGCGGCATCGAACGGTGCAGCTTGCGGTGCGCGGCGTGGTGCAGGACGGCAAGTTCAAGGATTTCGGGACCAACTCCGGCAACAGCGTCAACCGCCAGCCGAAATTCCAGATCGCCGCGACCCCGTCCTACACCTTCCGGAGCGCCTGGGGTAAGGCGCGGCTGTTCGGGACGTTCACGCATATCGGCAACCGGTTCGCCGATATCGAGAACCAGCAGCGGCTCGGCAGCTATGAGACGGTCGATCTCGGTGCGTCGCTCGACCTGAACGATCGTTTCTCGCTACAGGCGACGGTCGAGAACTTGACCGATACGCTCGCGTTGACCGAAGGCAATGTGCGGACGGTCGGTTCGGCCAATTCCGCCGGGTTCTTCCTGGGCCGCCCGATCTTTGGCCGGCACGCGACGATCACCGCAGCCTACAAGTTCTGACCTCCTGCCGGTCGGGGTTCATGCCCCGACCGGGCACTACGATAGCGAGTTGCTCCTCATGACCTTGCGCCGATCCCCCGCCCTGCTGCTCACCGCGCTGTCGATCGCGCTGAGCGCGCCCGCCGTCGCGCGCGAGACGACGCCCGCGCTCGCCGCCAGCGCGGTCCGCACGCCCGAGGACGTCTACGGCCCGCTGTACCGCGCGGTCGAGCTCGCGCGGGTATTCCCCGACAGCAAGACCTTCGCGGACTTGGTCCCGCTTTCGGCACCCGACGCGATCCTCCAGGCGTATCGCACCGAGGCACCGCAAGGCCGCGACGCGCTCGCCGCCTTCGTCGCGCGGCATTTCCGCAAGGTCGGGGACGCGGACACGCGCAAGCTGTCGATGCGCGAGCATATCCGTGCGCTGTGGCCAGTGCTCGCCAAGCCGCCGATGGCGGTCGTACCCGGCTCGTCCGCGCTGCAACTGCCGCAGACCTATGTCGTGGCGGGCGGGCGCTATCAGGAGATGTATTATTGGGACAGCTACTTCACCATGCTCGGCCTGAAGGCCGATGGCGAACGGCCGCTGATCGAATCGATGCTTGCCAATTTCAGCGCGTTGATCGCGCAATACGGGCATGTGCCGAACGGCACGCGCAGCTATTATCTGTCGCGCTCGCAGCCGCCGTTCCTCGCGATGATGATGGACCTGTCGGAGGCGCATGACCCCGCGCTCGACCGCGAACGCCTCGCCACGCTGAAGGCCGAGCATGCCTTTTGGATGGCGGGTGCGAAGTGCCTCGCCGCCAGCGGTGCGTGCGAGCACGTCGTGCGCATGCCCGACGGCAGCCTGCTCAACCGCTATTGGGACGCCCGCGACACGCCGCGCGACGAATCCTATGCCGAGGACATCGCGACGGCCGCCGCCGCTGCGGGTCGCGCCGCCCCGCAGGTCAATCGCGACCTCCGCGCCGCGGCCGAGAGCGGCTGGGATTTCAGCTCACGCTGGCTCGCCGACGGCAACACGCTGGCGACGATCCACACCACCGATATCGTGCCGGTCGATCTCAACAGCCTGATGTGGAACCTGGAGAAGGCGATCGCACGGCGCTGCACGGCCGTCGGCGACACGGCGTGCGCCCGCGCGTTCGAGACGCGCGCCGCCGCCCGCGGCGTGGCGATCGGCAAATATCTCTGGTCGGCGGGCGACAAACGCTTCGCGGACTGGGACCGCAGGACGGGCAAACCGACGAGCGCGGTCAGCGCCGCGATCCTCTACCCACTATTCGTCGGCCTCGCCACGCGCGAACAGGCCGACGCCACCGCCGCGCTCGTCACCGAAAAGCTGCTCGCGCCCGGTGGCCTGCGGACCACGACGCTCACCACCGGCCAGCAATGGGACCAGCCCAATGGCTGGGCACCGCTGACTTGGATCGGCGTCCAGGGCCTCGACCGCTACGGCAAGACCGCGCAGGCCGAGGATCTTGCCCTCCGCTGGCTCCGCACCGTCTCGCGGTACTACGATGCCAACGGTCGGATGGTCGAGAAGTACAATCTCGAAACCGGGCAAGCCGGCGGTGGCGGCGAGTATCCGGTGCAGGACGGGTTCGGCTGGACCAACGGCGTCACCCGTGCCTTGCTCGAGAAATATCCCGCCTTGGATCATAGCTAGGTAGCCGAGCCTGCCGGTCCCAGCCCTCAGCGCGAGCGGGCGTCGGGACGGCTTGCCCTTGGCCCGACGATCTGCGGGCGTGCCGCATGGCTTCCGGCGATGCTCCGTCCGCGGGTCGCGCCGACGACGGCACCCCCATCGCACCGCACGGTCACAAGTCCCGAAGCGCCGCGGCCGGCTTGGCGCGGAGCGCGGGAAGGCTTCCCGCGATCCCCATCCCCAGCGTCATCGCGACGGCGGTCGCCAGTGTCGCGGCGACGATGTCCCAGCGCGGGGCCCATCCAATCTCGAACACCTGGGTCACCACATACCAGCCTGCCGCCGTCCCGACGGCCAGCGACACCACGACGAGCATCATCGCCAACAGCGCATATTCGAGCGCCTGTGCGCCGAGCACCTGACGTCGGCTGGCGCCGAGCAGCTTGAGGATCACTGCATCATAGCGCCGCTCCCGCCCCGATGCCGATACCGCGCCGATCAGCACCGCGATGCCCGCCGCCACCGTCACCGCCGCGGCCGCGCGGATCGCCACCGCCACCTGGCCGAGCACCGCGCCGATCTGGCCGATCACGTCGCCGACGCGGATCAGCGTGACCGACGGCAGCGCCGCACCGACGCTTTGCATGATGGCGCCATCGCGCGCCGGGGGAGCATAGACGCTGGCGAGCAGGCCATGCGGTGCCTCCTCGATATAACCGGGCGAAAAGACGATCGCGAAGTTGAGACCGAGGCCGCCCCAGTCGATCTTGCGCAAGGCGGCGATCCGCGCGGGCACGTCGACCCCGAGCACCGAAACGGTGATGCTGTCGCCGACCTTGAGACCGAGCGCGGCGGCGGCCTTGTCCTCGAGCGAGACGAGCGGGGGGCCGCGATAGTCCGCCGGCCACCAATTTCCCGCGACGACCGCGTTGCGGGGCGGGAGCTTCGCCGACCAGGTAATCGTGCGGTCGCCGCGCAGCACCCACGCCCCCTCGGGCAGCGTCTTCATGTCGGCGACGCGGTGCCCGCGAAACGCCACGATCGACCCGCGCAGCGACGGCAGCGCCTCGATCGTCGCGGCGGGCGCGGCCTGCCTGACCGCGCGCGCGAAGGTGGCGGCGTCGTCCGGCTGCAGGTCGATGGCGAAGAAGCGCGGGGCCTTGGCCGGCGCTGCGTTGCGCAATTCGGCGGACAAGCTCGCGTCGACCACCGCCAAGGCGACGAACAGCGAGAAGCCGAGGCCAAGCGCCACCACCAGCCGATCGGTCTGCGCGCCCGGGCGATGCAGGTTCGCGACCGCGAGGCGGAGCAACGGCATGCGCGACCGCGGGAGCTTCGCAGCCGCGAGCCGGATGGCGAGGCCGATGCTCCACAACACGGCGATCAGAGCGGCGACCGCGCCGACGAACCCGAGTGCCAGCACCCTGTCCGACGCGGTCAGCACGGCGAGCGCGACCAGCGCCGCGACGAGCACCGCCATCAGCGCCAGCACGATCGTCGATGGCCAGCGGCGCGTCGCGAGCGCATCGCGCAGCAAGGTCGCCGCCGGCACCTCGCGCGCCCGCGCGAGCGCCGGCAAGGCGAAAAGCAATGCCACGAGCAGCGCCAGCAGCGCGGCCGTCGCGAGCGGCACGGGATAGAGCGCGAGCCGTGGCGGCACCGGCAGCGACGCGCCGACGATCGCCGTCACCAGCCAGGGCACGGCCGCGCCAACCAGCAGGCCGCCGCCGATCCCGATCGCGGCGACCATCCCGAGTTGCGCGAGGAAGATCGCCGCGATCGTCCGGGAGGTCGCCCCCAGCACCTTGAGCGTCGCGATGATGCGGGTCTTGCCCGCGAGATAGGCTGCGACCCCGCTCCCGACGCCGACCCCGGCGATGGCGAGCGCGGCAAGCCCGACCAGCAGCAGGAACTGGCCGAACTGGTCGATACTCCGCCGCAAGCCGCCCGCCGCGCGATCGCTCGTCTTGGCCGACCACCCCGCACCGGGCAAGCGGGCGAGCAGGCGGTCCCGCACCGCGCCCGCCGTGGCAGGCTGCACGAGCGCGATGCGATAGCGGCTTTCGTAGAGGCTGCCCGGCTGCACCAGCGCGGTCGCGTCCAACCCCGCGAGGTCGACCAGCGCGGGCGGGCCGAGCGTGAACCCGGCACCGAGCCGATCGGGCTCGTCCGCGATGATCCCGATCACCCGCAGCCACGTCGTGCCCAGCCGCACGCGATCGCCCGGCTTCACGCGCAGCCGCTCGGCCGCCGCCGGCGCAATCGCGATCTCGCGACCGTGCGGCCGCCCGGACAGTGCGCCCGGGGCAAGCCGGAAACGCCCGACCAGCGGCCACGCCGCGTCTGTTCCGCGCAGATCGACCAGCATGGCGGGAGTGCCGGGGCCCGTGCTCATCATCCCCCGCATCGCCACCGTCTCGGATACGCGGCCCGCCTGCGCGAACGCCGCCAGTTCGGCCACGGTCGCGCGGCGCTGCGATACGGTGAACTCGACATCGCCGCCCAGGATCTGCCGGCCGTTCGCATCGAGCGCCGCGATCATGCTCGCGGCCAGGCTGCCGATGCCGGCCAACGACGCGGTGCCGAGGAACAGGCACGCCACCAGCAGCACCAGCCCGCGACCACCGCGTCGCAGATCGCGCAGCGCCAGCCGCCAGAAGATGCTCAAACGCTGCGCCGATCCGCGGCGATGCGACCATCCGCCAGCGTGACGACGCGCGCACACCGCGCCGCCAGGGCGGGATCGTGCGTGATGACGAACAGCGTCGTCGCGCTGGCGGCATGCCGTTCGAACAGCAGATCCATGATCGCCGCCCCCGTCGCGGTATCGAGATTGCCGGTCGGTTCGTCGGCGAAGATCAGCGCCGGCCGCGCGACCAGCGCGCGCGCGATGGCGACGCGCTGCTGCTCGCCGCCCGACAGTTGCGCAGGGTAATGTCCGGTCCGGTGGCCGAGGCCGACCGCGGTGAGTTCCGCCGCCGCTCGACCGAACGCGTCGCGCTCGCCCGCGAGTTCCAGCGGGACCGCGACATTCTCCAGCGCGGTCATCGTCGGCAGCAGGTGGAAGGCCTGCAGCACGATCCCGATCCGTCCACGCCGCGCGATCGCGAGCGCGTCCTCGTCCAGCGTGGCGAAGTCCAGCCCGGCAACCGCGACGGTGCCACCGCTCGGGCGTTCCAGCCCGGCGAGCACCGCCATAAGCGACGATTTGCCCGATCCCGACGGCCCGAGCAGCGCGACGCTTTCGCCCGGAAAGACGCTCAGGTCGATCCCGCGGAGGATGTCCACGCGGGCGGGCGCGCGGCCGAGCGACAGCGAGACGTTGCGTACGTCGATCAGTGCGCTATCGGAAGGGGATGATGTGGTCACACCTCAAGCGATATGGATGGCGGCGAGCAATTGTCCATCTCGCAATGCTGTGCGCCGTGGGATTTGTCCCGAACGCGGAGGCGGCTCCCCGCGTTTCGAACCACGCTCCGGTGATCTGGGCGTTCGGGGACAGCCTCAGCGCGGGCTACGGCCTTCCGCCCGCCCTGGGGTTCACTGCCAGGCTGCAGGCGGCGTTGCGCCGCGCCGGCGTGGCTGCGACGGTGCGCAACGGCGGCGTCGCCGGGGATACCGTCGCCCAGGCCCGTGCGCGGCTGCGGTGGGGCTTGCGCGGGCTCGGGGCGACGCCTGATCTGGTCATCGTGGAGCTCGGCGCGAACGACATGCTGCGAGGGCTTCCGGTTCCGCAGGCCAGCGCCAATCTCGATGCCATCCTGACCGAATTGCACAATCGCGGCATCCCCGTGCTGCTCGCCGGGATGCGCGCCGCACCCAATCTGGGGCCGGATTATGTCGCGCGCTTCGACGGCATGTATCCTGCGCTCGCCAAGGCGCATGGCGTGCCGCGCTATCCGTTCTTCCTCGACGGTGTCGCAGGCGATCGCGCGCTGCTCCAGGGCGACGGGTTGCACCCCAACGCGCGCGGCGTCGAGATCATCGTCCGCCGCGTACTGCCCAGCGTGCGCCGTGCGCTGAGAGGATAGGCCGATGGAGCTCGACGACCAGTTTCGCCGCTATTTCGGCACCCCCGATCTTGCGACGGTGAACGCTGCGGCGTTCGATGCGGGCATCGAGCACATGCGCGTCGACTTCGGATTGGAAAAGGATCGCGACCGGCGCTTCGGCTTGTGGACCCTGTTGCACATGCTGGGGGGCGCTCCCGATCTGGACGTTGCCTTTTCGAGCGAAGCGGATCGGGCGGCGGCGCGGCGGTTCATGGAAATGGCGGAAGGACTGCACGAAGACTGAATTGGGCACGCTGGCCAGCAGCCGCGTCTGTGCGGACTGGTCCTATTGCCATCCTCCGCGCCACGCGCCGCAGCAACGGCAATTCCGGGCCGGCTGCCCCGACGGGTGCACGTATCAACATCGTCATCGCCGCCCGTTACCCGCCAGACGGACGCTTGATCCGCCTGCCCGAGCGCCGCCGGGGTGCCCCACATGGCACGGCGTGAGCCCAGGTGGCCATCCCCATCGCGTTCACGGCGCTGCCCGCCGGGCGGTCAGGATTTTGACGGGCGCCACCGGCACCTCGCCCCTGAACGCCCCGCGCTGGGTTGCCGTCGGGGATGCTGGCGCATCCATGATGCCGACGACGACGTCCATGCCCTCCACGACGTGGCCGAACGCGGCATAGCCCAGATTGTCGGCAGGCTGCCCCTGCCCGGCGTCGAGCGAGCGGGTCTGGTCTCCAACGCTGATGGTGAACTCGCTGCGACCCGTCCCCGGCGCCAGGCGGGCAAGCGAGATCTCTCCATCGGTGTGGTGGAGGCCCGTCTGCGTGGTCGCCTCGTGCGCGATCGGCGGAAGCAGGCGCTGGCGCGCACCATTGGCGCCGAACTGCACGAAACCGAAGTGATCGGCGGCTTTCACCGCGCGGTAAAATTCCGTGCCGTCGAGCTTCTTCTGGTCAACGTACTTGAGGAAATTGGCGGCAGTGATCGGCGCTTTCCCCGTCTCCAGTTCGATCACGATCCGTCCTGCGCCCGTTTCCAGCACGACGCGCGGCAAAGACGGGGCCGGCGTCGCAACCGGAAGCGTCGGCGCCACCGGCCCTTGCGCCACGGCGGGGAAGGCAAGCACCAGCAACAGAGCCGATAGACAGACCTTCATTCTATTCCTTTCGATCCAGCGAACATGTCGTGCATCCCCCCATCCGATATCCGCCGACGATGGGTGCGGCGGCGTGCAGCCGGACGGCTTGCGCCACCGACGTGTCGACGCGGAGCAGGCTCCAGCGATCTGGGCGTCACAGTAGCCTCGTTACCTATCCGGTCAACGACGGCTAGCCCGACAGCGTCAACGACCCGGGCGGTCGGTCGCGGATCCTGGCGTCAGGGCTGGCTCGCAGGATATGGGCCAGCCTCGTTCGCGGGCCGTCTTTCGTCATCGTGCGTTAGACCCTTTCACGACGCTAGGGTGCCGGAATGCCGATGTCGACGGAAGCCATGCCGCCAGCCGCGTTCGGCGTGCGGGAACAGGATGATACGAACGTTGCCCGGGTCGGCCAGTCCCATACCCGTATCGACGGGCCGCTGAAGGTCTGCGGGCTGGCCGAATATCCGGGCGACGTGTCGCTGCCGGGCATGGCGCATGCGGCGCTGGCAGTGAGCGCCATCGCGCGCGGTCGCGTGACCTCGATCGGACGGGACGTGGCGGAGGCTATGCCAGGCGTACTGATGATCCTGACCCACGAGGACGTCGGCGACGCCATCGGTCCGGTCGATCATCTCATGGAAGGCGGATGGGCGAACAGCAGCTGGCGTCCGCTCGCTTCACCCGACATTCGCTATGCCGGGCAGATCGTTGCGATGGTCGTGGCCGAAACGTCCGCGGTCGCCGCGGCGGCGGCGGCGGCGCTCCGGATCGGCTACGCGGGGCAGTCGCCGGTCGCCACGCTGTTCGATCCGCGCTGGGAAACCGCGCGCCTGGCCGACGTCAGCGCTGCGCACCAGGATCGCCGCAAGGGCGACCTGGACGCGGCCATGGCCAACGCCGCGGTGCGGGTCGACAGCCGCTACACGACGCCCATCCAGCACCACAATCCGATCGAGTTACCGAGCACGACGTGCCGCTGGGACGGCGACCAGCTGACGGTGTACGAGCCGACCCGATACCTCGGCGCGGCGCAGCACGGTCTCGCGTCCCAGCTCGGTATCGCGCCGGAACAGGTCCGTATCATCGCCCGTTTCATCGGCGGACACTTCGGCGGCAAGCTCGCGCTATCGCAACATACCGCCATCTGCGCGCTTGCCGCACGGCGGCTGGGCCGGCCCGTCCGGCTCGCGGTCAGCCGCCGCGACCAGTTCACCGTCGCGAACCATCGGACGGAAACCAGCCATCGCATCCGCCTGGGTGCGACACCCGACGGTCGCTTGCTGGGAGTCGGACACGACGCCGCCACGGCGAGCTCGCGGTTCGACGCTTTCGCGATGGAAGGCACGGACGTGTCCACGGCGCTCTATGCAGCGGTCACGGTCGCGGGCGAGGAGCGGCTCGGAAGGGTGGACCGCAACACGCCCGGTCCGATGCGCGCGCCGCCCGAGGTACCGTTCCTGTTCGCCCTGGAAAGCGCGATGGACGAACTGGCGCATGCGCTCGCGCTGGACCCGATCGAGCTGCGCCGCCGCAACGACACGATGGTCGATCCGGTCACCGGCAAGTCGTTCACGACGCGCGCACTGATGCGCTGCTTCGATGCGGCGGCACCGGCTTTCGGCTGGTCCGACCGCCGACCGCAACCGCGCGCGACCTTGCGGAATGGCTGGTGGGTCGGCCACGGCTGCGCGGCGGCAGCGCGCCCCGTCAAGATCGGCCCAGCGGTCATCCATGTCGCCCAGGATGCGACCGGGGCGGTCCGCGTCGAGACCGCGCACCACGAAATCGGCAACGGCCTCTACACGCTGCTCGCGACGCTCGCGTCCGAGCGCCTTGGCGTGCCGCTCGATCGGGTGACGGTGGCCCTCGGCGACACGGCACTGCCGCCGGCCGGTATCTCGGGCGGGTCCGCTACGACCACCAGCCTGGCCAACGCCTTGGCGGAGGCATGCGAAGCGCTGTTGCGCATGCCGGCGGGCGCGCGCGACGTCCGTTTCGATTACCTGCCAGCCGGCGCGACGCCCGCCGCGCTGGACGATTTGCGGGCGGGACACATCAAGTTGCTGCCGGGCTCCGCCGACAAGCTCGCCTGGACGTTCGGCGCGCACATGGTCGAGGTTCGGGTGCATGCCGCAACGGGCGAGGTTCGGGTGCCACGCCATGTGGGCGCCTTCGCCGCCGGGCGGGTGCTGAACCCGATGACCGCGCGGAACCAGTATCTGGGCGGCATGGCCTGGGGACTGAGCTCGGCGCTGTTCGAACGGACCGAGATCGACCCGCGCACCGGCGTCTATATGAACCGCGACCTCGGTGAATATCTGGTTCCGACCTTTGCCGATATCGCGGGTCAGACGGTCATCATGGTGCCCGATGACGACCCGGCAGTGAACCCGCAGGCCGTCAAGGGGCTGGGCGAGATCGGCATCATCGGCGTCGCCGCAGCGGTTGCCAACGCGGTCTTCAACGCCACCGGCGCGCGCATCCGCGACTTGCCGATCAGACCCGAGGCAGCGCTGGGGTAAGCGCCTCACCGCACTTCACTGCCCCGTAATCCGCCTTTCGCCTCCCCTGTCCTGTTCCCCCTTTTCCCACGCCGTGTCCCCATTGCGGCGCTGCCCGCCGTTGGTGCCTGACATTCCGTCAAGAACACCGGTATGATGTACGACGTCACTACACCGATTTGGAGCCAATTGCTGCAACGTGGCCTGATGCTTGCGCCATCCCCACTATACCTCGACATACCCCTTCCGAACCTTTTCGGCGATAAGCTTGGCCGCTTCGCGCTTGGCACGTTCGGGCGTATCGAAGGTTTTGAGCACCGTGCTTCCCTTGGTACCCATCCGGCCGAAGACGACGGTCACATCCAGCCCAGTGACAGCAATCTTCCAGAATTTATCGGAGGCCCCTTGCTGGAAGCGGAATTCGCTAAACTCTGGCCAGGTCGACAGCGGCTCGGCCTTGGCTTGCGGCTTGGGCTCCTTCGGCTCCTTGGACTTGGGCACGCTAACGACCGGGGCCGGCATCGTTGCCCCTGCGAACGGATCATCGTCCACATCGGCGGGATCGCGGTAGAGCGCCGCCTCGATCTGCGCGATCACCGCGCCCGGATCACGCAACCAGCTCTGTGCGGGCACGTCGATCACCTTCCAGCCGAACGCGCGCAGGATCGTGGGCTGGAAGACATAGCGGTCGGCAACAGTGGCGGCGTCGCGGGCATCGAGAAGGATGCCGAGCGCGTACCCGTCGCCGCGCGATGTCAAAATGGCGAGATCGCAACGGAAGCTGGCACTGCCGACATCCGCATGGATCTGGTGGCCGCGTTCCCTCAGTGCACCGGCAATCGCATCGCGCAGCGCGTCGGCGGGCGCCGCGCGGGCAAATACGCGCTGGGCTTCCGGGTTGAGCGTCGCGAGCACCGCCTGGCCATGCGCGGCATCGCCGCGCGACTGCGCCTCGGCAAAGGACAGGAAAGTACGCAGCGCGCGTGCGCCATCATTGTGGGTGTTGGTGATCGCCTCCGCCCGGATGGTCGACACCACCGCCATGTGATGCCGCGCCCGGCTGAAGATGACGTTGAGGCGCTTCTCGCCGCCGCGCTGGTTGATCGGGCCGAAATTCATCGCCATCCGCCCGTTGGCGTCGGGCGCATAACAAATGCTGAGCAGGATCACGTCGCGCCCTCGACTAGGAGAACTCAATCGGCGCGAGCCGCAGCGCTAGCCGAAGCGGCAGATAGCCAACGATATCGCCATCCGACTGCAGGGGGGCAGGCTCTTCGCTTGTTATTTCCAATTCGGTGCAATTAAACTGTTCCACGCCGGGAATTTCTCCGACCGGAAGTCTTCGCAACATCGACCAACAAAGCCGGAAAAAGGTCCGTCTTGAAGCATTTTGCAAGGCGATCACTTCGAAGGTCTGCGAGCGCATACACGCTGTCGGGGCGAGCGACCACGAACCGGCAAAGTAGCGTCCTTTTGCGACATAGACTGCTTCACACACCAATTCCCGTTCGGCATTCTTCAGCGTGATCTTTACACGGGGCCAGCGGATCAAGAACCCGCAGACGGCAACGATATATGCCGCCCTGCCGATGAGCCGCTTCAGGGCGAGGGAGACGGCAGCGACCGCGTAGCTGTCAGGACCGACGGATGCGCAACTTGCCATCGGAACGTCGCCAATAAGACCGACATGATGATACCCCCGGTGATCACCCTTCAGCACACGCTGTACGAATGCCGCCGGGGCGATCGAATATCCAATCTCTCTCGCTACGAGGTTGACGGTTCCGTTCGGATAGACGCTGACGGAGATTTCGCGGCCAGATTCAATGAGCGCGGCAAGAACGTGACGCAGTGTTCCATCCCCGCCAGCACAACAGATATGCTGCGCGCGTCTGTCGATCATAAGAGGCTTGGACCCGTGGTCGCCGTTGAGAACGGTTATACCCTCAACCATGAACCTGCGTCGCAAGGCGGCCACGCGCCGGCGCGCGATCCAACCGGCGTGTGGATTGCTGAATAGCTGTACGATGCTGATCGTTGCCTGCGGCGTGCCGTCGAGCTGCGTTCCGGTCGTGGATCCGAGGTACATCGCGCTGAAGTTTCGCCTTTCGTCGTGCAGGTTTGGACACGACGACGTCAGCTTTCTGCTGACGTGGCAAAATCGCTCCAACGTCGGGCCTACACTTTTGGTGGCCTAACCTCGACAGCTACGTTCGTTAAACGCTAGCCGCCGAAGCTGCGTGGGTCCGGTCCCAGCCGTCCAACCGGCGAGTCGAGCGCGTCGATAGCTGCCATGTCCTCCTCGTCCAGGATCAAATCCAGCGCTGCGAAATTGTCCGACAGGTGCTCCAAGTCGCTCCCCTTGGGAATGAGGGCCAAACCGTGCGCGAGATGCCAGGCAATCACCACTTGTGCAGGACTGCGCCCATGCTTGTCCGCGACCCGGACGATGGGCGCGCGTGTAAGCAAGTCCTTGCCTTGACCGAGCGGGCTCCAGCTCTGCGTCACGATCTTGTGCGCCTCGTGATAAGACCGCGCTTCGCGTTGCTGGAAGCCGGGATGCAGCTCGATCTGGTTGACCGCCGGAACGACGCCCGTCGCTTCGACGATCCGCG